>CAYONX010000071.1:0-16123 GCA_964405425.1 uncultured Pirellulaceae bacterium
AGTGGTCAGGGGCGGGTTCGAACCGCCGACACATGGATTTTCAGTCCATTGCTCTACCAACTGAGCTACCTGACCATTGATGGCTGACTTCTTTCGAAGGGCACATTGTATATAAGCAACGAATTTTCATGACCGATTCTTTGCTTATTTTGTCGGTGCAACGAAAAAATGTAATTTATCGCAGTCGAAACTGTCAATCGACAACTTCAGATTATCCAATTTAATTGCCGTGCGATACGCTTAATGACAACGAAATGATCAAAACGAGTACGTTGACATGCGATCTTGCCGAATTTACGATTAATAACAGCGTTGTCCTCGCTCACACTTCCAAATTTCGGGCATCTGCGACGGTTCGCCCGTACAATTTATTCGACATTTTCACTCTTGAAGTCAAAAGCATGCGAGGAAGCTGCAGATATAGCTGTGTTGTTCTAATATTAACTGCCTTTGCCATGCAGTTGCTGGCTGTGGCTGCGCCGGCACAGCAACGATTTACGCCTGATCATCCTGAAGTCGAAGAAATGGTTCGCAAAGGTCTCGAAGGCGTTCGGGCAAATGTACCTAACGGAATCCAGCGGCGAGTGCTCGCAGCATTGACGATCGTCGAATGTGCTAAACGCTACGACAACACAAATCCTGTCGATGACCCGTTGATCGTTTCAGCCGTCAAGGAGGTTGTTAACGACGTTAATCAGCGCAGAATGGAACGCGAAAGCGAAATCTATTACCCCGCGATTGCATTGATTCTGCTGTGTGAAGTTGGCGACACCAAGTACCCCGATGAAATCAAAGCGATCATTGATTTGATTGTCTCCCGGCAGGAACCACAAGGAGGTATTGCGTATCTGAGAGACCGAGGCAGCGGCTATGGCGATACTTCGCAAACTCAGTATGCAGCCCTGGCGTTGTGGGTAGCTCATAACCGTGGATTTTATACGCCGCTGGACAGTGTCAATAAGATGCTGGAATTTTACCTGGAATCCAACCTGGCCAATGGCAGCTGGTACTATACTTACCTGCCCAATGGAGGTCCCACCGTCGACACCGATATCCGCCTTTCGATTCACACCGCTTCGATTGGTTCGGTTTATTTGTTGGCGGATTTTTTGCAGCTGAGCCCGCGTTCGTCACGACGCAAGAAGGGTGCCAAAAACGACATCGCCAAAGCTATCGAAGAAGGAACCGGCCTTCCACCGTCGGTCACGGTTTATGTACCTCCCAAAAGTGGCGTAGAATTCGATCAATCTCGTAATAAAACTGGCCCGCTGGTTCGTGCCAATATGACCAAGCTGTCAGCAGTCAAACGAGCCGGAAACCAATATCTGAAAGAGAATTTTGAGATCGCCTATGACCAATGGGGCTACTACTATCTGTATGCTCTGGAAAGGTACGCACATTTTCGCGAAAAAACAGAAGGCAGCTTTCGTGAAGTTCCCGATTGGTATGATCAGGGCGTCGATCTACTAAAAAGCCTACAGGAAGAAGACGGATCGTTTGCAAAGCTTGGAAAAAACCGCGAGCAGAATGCGATAACGCGTACCTGTTTTGCGGTTTTGTTTCTGGTGCGAGCGAGCGAAATTCTGGTTCAGCCATCGGCTTCAGGAAATTTAAACGGCGGACTCGGCCTTAGATCCAATGTCCGACTGGATTTGGTTGATGGCAAAATCAAATCTTTCGATGTAATCAATGGGTTGAGCGATGTTCTCCAACTACTCGATTCCGGTGAAGTCGATGATCAACAATTCGAACTGATTCAGGATTCGCTGGCTAAGTCGATCAGTCAATTGGGCAGCAGCAACAAACGCAGCCGACGAGAACAATTAGCCTATTTGCGTGGCTTCGTTTCCGATCGAAATTACTACAAGCGTTTGATTGCTGTAAAACTGTTGTCGCGCCAGCAAGACATGAACAACGTGCCCGCTTTAATTTATGCTCTGGGCGACCCTGATTTGCGAATCTGTGCAGAAGCGCACAACGGTTTACGCCTGATAAGTCGCAAGCTGGATTCGATCACGGTCCCGACGGATGCAGGTTTTGCTGATTATCAAAATGTAAAACGTCAGTGGACGGATTGGTTCCTGCGGATTCGACCGGGTGCGGAGCTTTTGGATTAACGAATCATGCGCAACCTTGATAATAATTTCACAGAAACCTCGGTGTCGGGCTACGACGCAGTCAATGCGTTTTTGATTTCGTCGATCCTGGTCGTGGGAACTCTGGTCGCAATCATGTTTTTGATTTGGCTAACGATGATTGCCAACAACCGAACCGACAACGGTCCCGGCTATGTGGTTGACCAATCGTTCGGCCTGGAGAAACCAGAAGGATTTGCTGACGACGTCCATGAACCAGGCGTGGAAGAATTTCCAGAAGTCGAAACGCCTCAACTTGCCGACGCGCTTGAAGCGGTTTCTGAAGCGATCTCCAGTGTTCAGGCAAATCTTGAAGCCCGTGATGGTGATGCCGCCGAAATGGGCAAAGGCAGCGGTTTTGGGGCGCGTGATGGCGGCCCTGGTACGGGAAATTTCAAGGGCGTGCCAGAATACAAGAGATGGAAGATTGAATACCGTGCGTCCAACATAGACGAATATGCTCGCCAGTTGAGCTTTTTTAATATCGACATTGGCGTGATTTCCAATGCCAACAACAAAGTCTTTCGGTTGCAGAAACCGGGGGTTCAAGATCAAGTGCTGGATTCCACGCGCGAGAATGAAAATAAGGCACTCTTTTTCATTCATGAGAAACAACGATTGAGGCGCTGGGATGAATCGCTGGTAAAAAAACAGAATATTTCCCTTAACGATGCATTCACCGTTCAGTTTTATCCGCAGCCAATTCGGCAAGCCTTGAGACAGCTGGAAGCCCAGTATTTGCAAAAAGACGGAAAAGAACTGGCCGATGTGCGCAGGACCCGATACAAGGTCATTGTAGAAGATGAGGGTTTTTCGTTCAAAATATCCACCGTCGAATACCAATAACGCGGATGAAATGCTCCTGGCCAAAGCGGCAGTAAAAAACGTGTTAATTGCGGGACGATTCGTGGCACCGGTGTTGAAACGCGGTGCGGGTAATCATAATAGAAGATTCTGTGTTCGGCCCCACCGTTCACATAAACCAACAAGAAGCAGGAAACTTAATGGACATTATTTTTTGGGTCGCAGGCATTGTCATTTACATCGTCCTTGGGCTGGTCGCGCTCTGGGGTATGTATTGTGTAACGATGGTCATTACTCGCGTTCGTCAGAAACAATTCATTACCGAGGAGCAACAAACTCAGTTCCTCGAAGCGATTGAAGAACCGCTGAGTCGTGGAGATTACGATAAAGCGAATGCAGTTTGCGATGGAGACCGACGGGCGACTTGCCAACTTTCTCAATTGGCTTTGTTGAACCGCCGGTTGGGTTTCACGAAAGTCAAGAAATTGGTCGCCGATCGATTTCAGCGTGATGTATTACAGGATCTTGAATACCGGCTCAGCTGGGTTTACACCGTCATCAAAGCCGCACCGATGATCGGGCTGCTGGGAACAGTGTTGGGTATGATGGGTGCGTTTTCCAATCTGGCCGGCAGCGACAACGTCGAACCAGCGGTATTGGCCAACGACATTATGTTTGCCTTGATTACGACGGCTTGTGGATTGGCGATTGCGATTCCGCTGGTATTGGCGACGGCTTACATCAATGTCCAAATTAGAAAAATGGAAGACCTGGTTTCATACGGATTGAATCAATTCCTTGAAATTTTCAAAGAGGCCACCATTCGACATCCGGTTGGATCCTGATCTCTTTAAGGACCGTTTGACATGAGTAGCACCGAAGATATCGATGTTGATATTCGTCCGCGCAAAACCAAAACTGAAAGCGCGGATCTGGATATCACTCCAATGATCGATATTACATTTTTGTTGCTCGCTTTTTTCGTAGTCGTTTCCAAGATGGATGCTCAAGTTCCTGTATCGATGCCGAAAGCCAAAAGTGGAACAAGCGTCGCCGAAGAAAATTGTGTGATAATCGTCGTCACCACGGAAAGTCCCGGCGGCGTATCCAAGATTTTCAAGGGCCAATCGACGACGGATGATTCAGCGCTAATAAAGACCGATGTTCCATCAGAAATTGAAGAACAGATTTCCGAGTATGTCGAAAATGAGATCTCCGATTCTCCGTCCATTGAAGCCATTCTGGTGAAAGGCGCTGGCAACGCGCGCACTGGAGACATCGAATCCATTCGGCGCGGAATCGCGGGCTCGCCTTTGGCTTTGGATCGAAAAGTCTATTATGGGGTGGAAGACGACCAATGAGCAACATTGAAAACAATAGCGACGATTCGCAAGCTGAATTTGGTCTTCAATCGCCTGGTGATTTCGGCCACGATGCTTCAACCCGACTTGCCATTTCCAATCCGGATTCACCCTCACCAGCAAAGGCTCGCGGTGGTGGTGCCGATGACGACGTGAGAGACCGTGACGGAACTGGCGGAGGCGGAGCATGGAAAGGGTTTGAAGAAGAGGAAGAAGATCCGGATCCGGGCGTTAATTTTGGTGCGGGCAAAAAAATTCCCGAAGACGAATTGGACATGACTCCGATGGTCGACGTGACGTTCCTGTTGCTGATCTTTTTCATGGTCACGGCCTCGTTCACGTTAAGAAAATCGTTCGAGCAAGCACACGCTCAAATCGATGACCCAAGCCAGAACGTCGTCGAAGAACAGGACGATGATGATTATGTCGAAGTAATCATCGATCAAACCAATACGTTTTACATTCGCACACGTGATACCGAAGAAATTGAAGCGCCCAGCGATCGCGAGATGCGAGATGTGTTGCGTGAGGCCAAGGAAATTGCTAACGCGAAACGATTGATCATTCGTGCCCATGTCGATGCGCTGCACAGCAAAGTGGTAAAGGTTCTGGATACCGGAAACCTGGTAGGAATGGAACGAATAGAAACAGTCGTTACCGATTTGGATTATTAGAAAGAAAATATTGACCTATGACGCCTGAGTCCCTACTCGACAAACTTGAATTGATCGAAAAGATCGACGCCAAGATCATTGGTAAGTTGCGACGACAACTTGCCAATCCTGAAAAGAACGTCACGGTCAAAAAGATCCTGAACTTTCTGGTGAAGCACGATATGCTCACCAAAGAAGAAGTCGAAGAACTTCGTAAATCTAAACCCAGTAGTAGTGCAACCGGTGAATTGATGGCCGGCGTCCGCGGGTCCAGCATGGCGCATTCAGAAGTCGCGGAGTTTGACGAACCGCAGGCCGATTCCGGTAATATTTCCCCAGTAAATTTTGATGTGCCAGAATTCGACCAGGACGACCAGGCAACGATCATCGCTGATCCTGAGCAACTAATGCCCACGGCGACCCCTGATCCAACATTGGCTCAACCGATGGCGACATGGGAAGATGAATTCCCGGACAATACTGGACAACGCCGGTTTAGCTTTGACGGCAAGATTGATTCGAAGGATCAATGGGCAACCAGATGGGTTTATATTGGCTTTGGAACTTTGGGGTTATTGCTGGTTGCCGGCTTTTTGTTGTTTGCGGTGCTGTCCCTGATTTCGGCAGAAGATCGTTTCGAAGCGGCCAACCAGAGTTTTGAAAATGGAACCTATGGGGATGCGATCAAGAAGTTTGAAGACTTTCTTGATAAACATCGCTCGCATGAAAAAGCACCATTGGCGAAAGTAAAATTGGCCCACGCGATGATCGCCGACAGTTACAAGCGCAAGCTTTGGGAAGAAACGATTGTCCGATCCGAGAATCAGTTGCCACCGCTGGTCGAAGACGACGACATTGATCTGGATGAAATCCGTCCTGATCTGGCCGTGATGTTGCCGACCTCCGTTTTGAATCTCGCCAAGCGGGCGACCAAGCAGGAAGCAACACCTGAACTGATCAAACAATTGGAAATTGCAAAGGATGCAAAAACTCTGGTCGACAATCCGGTTTACATTCCCAACAGTAAGAGAAAGCAGGCTAACATTGCGAAGCTGTTGGATCAGGTTGACGAAGAGATTGCCAAGGGTGAAGGGTTGATTCGCAAGCAGGGCGATAAAGACAATGCTATCTCGGAGATTAAAGTTGCCCGCGAAGGTGGCCAAACCGAAAAGGCGCATTCAATCTTCAACGAACTGATTCGTTCTTATGGAGATTTGCGGGTAGACCCACAACTGCAAGATGAAATGCGGCAGGTCAGCCAAATGGAATCGCAGCTTGTTAAACCTGTTGAGGCACAGCCGGGGATCGCAAATTCGTCGCGGCCTTCTCCAATTGAATCCAGTGTAATTCTGGCGTCCAAAACCGGAACGCCGATTGGTTCGCTGACGGGCGAAGTGTTGCCTGTGCTCGCTGATGGAAGCGTCTATGGAATCGACTTGGGCAGCGGAGGAGTTTTATGGCGTCGGTTTGTTGGCTACCAGACAAGCGTACAGCCTGAAAACGTTGGCGCACAGAATGTTTTGATTGGCGATCAATTCAATCACGATTTGTTGATGGTCAATGCGGCCAATGGGAATTTGATTTGGCGAACTGAAATCGGCGAGTCTTTTCTGCAGCCGCAAATCGATGAAACCGGCATTTTGTTGACTTGCGATTCGGGCAACTTGTACCGAATCAATCCAGAATCGGGTGAGGCGATCGTTGGCGTAAAGATCCCGCAAACAGCCAACGTTACGATGTCAAAATCTGGTCGTAATGGAAAGATCTACCAACCCGGCTTCTACTCGAATTTGTATGTTTTGTCTTCGCAGGATTTCACCTGTGAGGATGTCTACTATTTGGGCCATTATCGGGGCAGCATTGCTGTGGAGCCGGTAATTTGGAACGGCTATGTGCTGGTCGCCGTCAACAAATCAGGGGTTTGTGATCTGCATATTCTCAAGCCCGATGAAGAAACGGGAAGATTGGTGCTTGCTCAACGAATTAATCGAGTCACACGCGGCATCGTCACCAATCCGTTGATTCGATTCGGCCGATTCATGCTGATTAATTCCGAGTCTGGTGACTTAAAGATCCTGGAATTGAATAAAGCCAACGAAGACAATCCGGTTCGAATCCTGGAAGAAGAAAAGTTTGAGAATCGAGACGGGCGTCGCACTCATGTTGCGACAGCTGGCAGCCAACTTTGGATCGGCTCACGTGGAATCATGCGATACAAAGTCAGCCGTTCACTGGGAACGTTTGACCGTCAGGTCATTTCCAATCCGGATGATTATTTTATCGGACCGATCCGAAAATATGGCAATTCGATCGTACACATTCGCAAACGATCTGGATCGGCGTTAACCAGTATTTCCGCTGTGGACTCGGAAACCTTAAAACCAATCTGGCGCACGGATTTAGGTGGTCCGCTGGCCGGACCGCCGATTGTACTGGGTAATCAGATCATGGCCATTTCATCGCAAGGCGATCTGTTTGCGTTTGCGAACGGAGCCGACGATCAAGTTGCCGGTGATGAAGTTAAGTCGAGTAATATCCTGGAGGATTTACTGTTCGACGAAACGATTTCACTTTCGGAATCTGCCAGTGTTTGTCTGGGACCACCGGGCCGACCGCAAATTTTGTACGTGGACGCTGCCAACGGAACCAGCAAACTGATTCGATTGCCGGGACCCGCCAAAGATGCTGCGTGCCGCACGATTGTGGTTGATGGCGATTTAGTAGTGCCATCGAAACAGGGCAGCATAATGAGGGTCGATCCGACGAACGGAAAAATTGTTGGCACGCCATTCTTGCCAGCTGTTAATCCAGGCGACAACGTTAGCTGGCGTCAGCCGGCGAGCATTGGCAATAGTCAATTCGTCGTTGGTGCGGGCAGTGATTTATACTTGATCGACGCGTCCAATCGACGTGTTCTTTCCCGAGCGGGTGAATTGAAGGTCCAGGGCGATCTAAAGCTTCCGCTGGTCGCCATCGGCGAAATTGTATACGGAGTCTACAACAACACCGGTACCAGCAAAGAGAAACTGATCGCAATTAATGCCGGGAGCAACAAGCTTGAAGAAGTCGAGTCGATGGATTTGACCAGCCTGGCAGCTGCTGGTCCGTGGACAGCCGGAGACACTGTACTGGTTCGAATGGACAACAATCAGGTCCTTGGTTTCGACCGTCAATTGAATCAGAAATGGGCGGCCGACATTGGCACCGGTTCATTGGCCGCAAAACCTCAATTCGAAAATTCGACGATTCAGTTGTATTTCAATGATGGGAGATTGTTGACGGTCAATAGCGAAAGCGGTGAAGTTGAATCTGAGTTTAATCTTGGTCAGCCGATCGCTCACCAACCAGTGTTCATTAACGGACGAGCAGTATTTGCCGGACTCGATGGCACTTTGCACAGCGTCCCAGCGTCACAATAGAGGCTAATCTTCAGGAATGTTGTATTTCACTGACTCATTGAACAATCGTCGATACTGGCCGATCACGATTTGCATTGCCTGGTTGATGCTTGGGTTTTCAGCGCCGGGATTTGCTCAGGTCAAGGACAAGATTCCGTTAATTGAACGAGAGCCGTTTGATTTGATTCAATTGGATGACGTTAACGGAAATGTCGAGATTGAAATCAAGCCGCTTAAGAATCCACTCCCCAAGGATCTTCCAACGCAGGGTTTTTTGATTTTCGAGGCGGCAAAGCTGAGTGACGACCGTCTTCAAGTCCCATACAACAATATCGTTGCCTACGCATCATTCAACGACATGTTGCAGGCTGAAGCCAATAAACACATTCGCAACGAAGATTATGGCAAGGCGTTTCGGAATTTGATTTACATTTATGACCATGGCGGCAAAAAGGATCCGTCCATCAATCGAACGATTCAGAATCTATTGTTTCGTGACGGAGCCAAGAATTATCTGGCGGGTAATTACGAATTAGCTTTGGCAATATTCCAGGATATATACGATCGCGACAAAGACTTCAAAGTCCCTGGTGTGAGCCGCCAGCCACTGGATTTGATTCTTGATTGTCGAGACAAAAACATTGCAACTATTTTTGAAGCTGGGTCTTACAACCAGGTGCGGGCAGCAATTCTTGAATTGGAACTGCAGTACAAGGATCCAGCGGGAAAGATTGTTGAAAAGTGGGAGCAGGAATTGCTGAAGCTCAGCGACGATCTGTTGTCAGAAGCAAGGCGTTTGGCTGCCAGTGGAGACGGCAAAGGGGCTCATTTGATGGTCCGCCGCGCCAGCAGTATCGTGCCAGACAACCCGGCAGCTTCTAAATTGCTACAGGAAATTTTGCAGAAATTCCCAATCGTGTTTGTCGGCGTGAGCCAGCGATCGGAATCAGGCAACCCGCTCAGCCTGGATAATTGGGGAGAACGCCGAATTGGCAAATTGACGCGACGCAGCGTCGTCGAATTTGCCGGTCCTGGTGATGAAGGTGGGAAATACGAGTTTCTAAACGGTAGCATCACCCCCATGGATGACGACGGATTCTATTTCAGGCTTACGATCGATCCGGATTCTTATCAATTCGCGACGCCTCCGATTAATGCATATTCTCTATCTCGAAAAATGCTGGCTCGCGGTTCGGTGCGATCAGAAGAATACAACATCCCTTTCGCCAAGACGGTTGCGTCGATTGAAATTGAAGACGAATACAACGTGGTCGTTCAATTGAATCGGGCGTTCGTGAAACCCGAGTCGCTATTTCAGTTCCTTTACGAGCCGATCGATTCCACGGTTGGACAGAATAACGGGCCTTATGTTGTCACCGACGTCGATAGCCAGGTCGCCATTTTCGAAAAGAATCCCGCTTACAACGACATTGAAGGTTTTCAGCATCCGCAGATCATTGAATGGAAGTATCGCTCTGAATCGGAAGCCGCAACGGCTTTGATCGCAGGTGAAATTGATGCGATCGATAGAGTGAATCCGGCGGACTTAAGCCGCTTGCAGGAAACGGCTGGCATTGAAGTTGATTCGTATATTGTGCCGACGGTGCACATGCTTGTCCCGAATGTTCGAAACCCGTTTACGGAAGATCGAAGCTTCCGAAATGGGCTGAAACAAGGTATCAATCGCGAGATTATTCTTAGCGACGTCATCTGTGGCGGCAATGAAGTCAGCGGCTGTGAGATTATCAGCGGTCCGTTTCCGATTGGGACTGAGGAAAACGATCAGCTTTCCTACGGATACAACTTGAACGTCATTCCGCAATCGTTTAACGACCGACTAGGTATGGTTTTGGCGCGTGTTATCTATGAAGCCCAAATTAGCTTGCAACTGCGCCAGGGAGTTGAAAATCCGCAGGTCGAATTTCCGACTCTGGTTTTGGCGTATCCTGATGAATCGATTCCCGAAATAGCATGTACCAACATTCAGCAGATGTGGGAATCTATGGGTTTGAAGGTGGTCTTGAGACCGTTGGAGTCAGGGAATGTGCTTCCACCAGACGATGATTGGGATTTTTTGTATTACCAAATCATGATGGAAGAACCGTTGGTCAATGCGGATCGTTTGTTTGGTCGGCGTGGAATCGTCAAAAGCGTCGGTGCGACGATCGAACAAAACATGCAGAAACTAGGTTACAGTTCGAGTTGGCGTGAAGCGGGCAACGCACTCCGTCGTATTCACCGGCAAGTGGTTAACGATGTCGCGATCATTCCCCTCTGGCAAATTAAAGAACATTTTGCTTACCGAGACCATTTAAAAGGGATCGGAAAAACTCCCGTTCATCTGTATCAACAAGTTGAACAATGGAAAATTGAAACAGGAATCGTGCAGCAGTAATCGATGAACATTGCAAGTTCCCAATTCGAAATCTTTATCCGGCCAGGTCTTTGTATGGTTCGATTCTGGATCACGTTTGCTGCCATGGTGTGCTGTTGCGATTGGGGATTGGCGGTTGCCAAAAATGGTGACGATTTCATACGACCTTGGGAATCGCGTCCCTACCAGGTGCAGGTTTGGATTTGCAGCGATAACTCGCCGCAGATTTCAGCAGTGTTGTCTAAAATCACGACTCAGGTAATGCGTCGAGCGGAAATCGCGGACCCCAGCGCATGGAATGTTCTGGTTGGTACGGCTCCCGATCATTGGCGCGTGCGTTTGATGGAAACCATCAGTCAGCCGACACCATCCAACGAACTGGCGACGACAACGGAACTGGAAAAACTTGACAAACTGATAGCTGTTCGACTGACTCAAACCGACGGTTTAATTCAATATCAGGTCAGAGAGTTGGATTTGCAGACGGGTCAGTGGGGGGCGCTGTTACAACGCTTTTGTCCGCAAAGTCGCGATCTGGCTCATGATCTGTATGCGGCGATTGAACGAGTATTTATGCCGCTGACACGAATCGAAAGAGTTAATGTCGACGACAATGAAGTTTTTGTGCGGGCGCGAGCCATCAATGCGTGTTTGCAGAGTGATGTTTTGGATGGGACCGTTGAGGCGATTGAAAACTCTCCTGTTTGGGTAAAACCTGAAGATCGATTTTTACCAATCATTCGGCGAGTTGACAAAAATGGCGATCTGGCCGAATTAAACCCGATTCCATTTACTTACCTGACCGTCGATTCGCAGGAAGGATCGCGCTTGGTTTGTAAAGTTCATTCCCGTCAACGTGCCGCTCTTGGTGGTCGAAGCAGTAAACGGGCGCAAAAACTCGCACTCGTGATTCGACCTCCGGAATCATCGACGCAGCTGAAACTTGTTTCGCGTGCTGAAGATGCTCAGCCTTTGGCGGGCTATGAAATTTTTTCTCGGCGGCCGGATGCGACAAAAGAAGAAGAATCTGAATTCCTGGGTTTGACGGATTGGAGAGGGACCATCGAAGTTCCTCCTCATGATGAAGGCTTGCGATTGATTTATGTGAAACGTGGGTCACGGCCTTTGATCAAATTGCCGATTATCCCGGGTCTGTACAACGAAGTCGTAACGCCGGTCCCGGACGATGAAGCGAGACTCAATGCTGAAGGCATTATGCAGGGTTTCCAGATTGAGATTTTGAACCTCGTAGCCCAGCGAGAACTATTACAAGCTGAAGCGCTGTCTGCTGCTGAAAAGAAACAAGTCGAACAAGCCACTGAGTATCTGGCGCAGTTTCAAAAACTCGAATCGCCACAGAATCTAAAAACTCGTTTGGTGGACGAAGAAACACGGTTGAAGAACTCGACGACTAACAAACGCGAGCTTTCGCGAATCACAGGGATGTTTCAACGACTCAATGGTTTGGTCAACAAGAACATGCGAGCAGGTATCGAAGAGAAAATACAAGCCGCGATTCAACAGGCGAAATAGCCACTTTGGCCGGCCCTAAAAATCCTTTATCCGTCGTAATCGCTACGACTGTCTAAAACAAGTTCCAAATTTCGGTAGCATTCCCCTCGGATTTCCTACTAAAACCTACATTTTCAGGTCAATTACATTGTCTTGAAATTCAAAACGTCCCTATGAATCGCGTCTTTTCAATATTGCTTTGCCTTTGCGGGGCGGTGGTATGCGCATTCCTGGCGTATGTGGGCTACAAACAGGATCAAAGCGATCAACAAATTGCCGTTGAATTTCCTTCTCACTCCTGCGAAGAGTTGTTGAACGAAATCCCCAATGACCTGAGTAAGTTCTCGCTTACTGAATTCCAACCCGGTAAACACTTTGTCAGCTACGATGACGACGAAAACGGTCAATGGGAACAGGTTTGGGTTCCGATGTTTCCGGCTTCATTGAAAAAACTTAACCGCAACTATCGAGCTGTGATTGTTAGTTTTGTAGACACACCTGACAAGGAATCACTGCATAAGAAACTTACCAGCAAAAAGATTGATTCAGAATACTGGTTTACATCACAAACCCTGGACACCCGGAGCTACAATCGGTTGGCTGAAAAATATTCCAGCCTGGACTTTAATCGCAGCATCCTGATTTATTCTGGCTATCCAGATTCGCAAACCTCACTTGGTACCTATCTTTTCTGGGGCGGAGCCGGCGGTTCCATACTGTCATTGCTCTTTATCGGTTGGCAATCCATGAGCTTGGTGATTGCTGGCATTCGCAGCGAATCCGAGGACGATGAAGATGATGAGATCATCAATCGTGCGGGATTACCTACAAAAGAAAATCGCAACGAGTACGATGCGTAACTCGCTGCGATCTTGAACAGCTTGCAACATCGCCTACCTCCAAGGCGATCCCACAGATGTTCCAACTGGGCACTTTCTATGGCTTACTTACCAGCCTCGATAATACGGCGGTGACAGGTCGGTAAAGTTTCTGCTGTTAAGGATTTGATAGCCGGTTCGGCCGCTGGGGCTAATCAAGTTTGTTCGAAGTTGATTGTATCGCAAGTTGTTTGGTGAACCGGGCAAATACCATGGTGGTTGGCTCGGGTTGGCAAAGCGACGAAGATCGTTTCGAAGAATTCCAAATGGATAGGCCCGATCAAAATGCCGTGGTGATTTGAATTGATTTCGGCGATAGGTGTTGGTCGCGTACGGTGAATTGTACAGCGAGGGTGCTACTAGATTCTGGTTTGCAATTACAGAATATCCATATCGGAATTGGTTCGCGTAAATGGAGCCACCATAAGAAGAGCCAATTCGCATGCGGTATGAACGACTGGGGCTGTAGCTCATGCGTCGTGAATAATCAATCAACTGCACAGGTCGCAGCAAACTGTCATCGGCTTCGAATCGTCCGAGCGGAAAGCCCGCCGATTGAAGCAGCACCAAACCGTGCTTTGAACCCAGTGTGTCAAAGATATTTGATTCAATGTATCCGAAGCGGACAGTCCGCTTGGCGGTGTCGGTTTTGTTTTTTGATGGATGGTAAGCGAGCATCGAATTCAGCCAAGTCGGATCTAAATCCAGACTTACTGCACCGTCTGAGTCATCGTCGGCTACTTCGGGTGCATCGGCCATCAACACGACTTGTTGCAGGAACCGATCTTCTTCGAGCATCAATACATTGATTTTGTCTTCAGCGGCTTCGATGTCTAATTTCAGGGCATCGATTTTCCAACGGTATTCAGCGATTTCTTTTTGCTGTCCTTCGCTGAGCAGTTTTCCAAATCGATCATTGGCGTTTAGTTTCGTTCGGGCCTCAAAATCTTTGGATGCGGCGATCAGTTTTTTCAAAACCGATTGATTTAGATTCAGACTTGCTTTGGCTGTCGCGGCTTTGGCTTTTTGGATGTAGCAGGCTCGGCGTTGTTCGATCAAGTATTGAATTTGATTGCTACTGTCGAACACTTGACTGGGCCATTGGGCAACATCGCCATAAGATGCGTCTTTGCACGGGCTGATTTTGCTGTTGGTTGCCAAAGACTCCATCGTCACCAACAAATCGTCCTGGTTGGCTTCGGCGGTATCCAGTGCCTGATTGAGAATGGCAATTTGTTCTTCAACCTGGCTGATTTCATTTTTACTGGCATGGCCGTCGTTGAAAAGCTCCTTGAGTGAATCCAGGCGGCGGTTCTCTTTCTCCAGATGCATGAGTATCCGGCGAATGTTACTGTCGGCATTGGCTTCCAGAACAGCGACTTGTTTAACCGCCAATTCAAAATCTTTGTGATTTTCTGGGCGAATTGTTTTTCGGTTATAAGTCGTTTCGGACTTTGGCAACGCCTTCAATTTGAGATCAAGGGTTTTCAAGTAATTGAACTTGGCTTTGGCCAGGTCCAGCTTTGCAGATGCCAAGCTAATGTTGAGTTGTTGTTTGTGGTTCCAAAACGTGTCTTCGGTTGCAGCAAAGTCCTTTTTGCGTTTTGAAAGGATAGTTTTCCTTAACGCCATCTCGTACTCAGCGTCCTTAAGCTGGTTCGGTTTGAGTTGCGGCATATGGATGCCTTCAAGCCAACCAACCATTCTATTGGACCCGGGCAAAAAGAATCGCATCGCATTCATGTGATCATTGTCAGATGAATGTTGGCCAGACAGTTTCGCTACCTGCTGTACAAAATCATCGAAGTTGACAAGGCTTTTCTCTTGAAATTCAGCAGCTTGTTTCGCCAACCGAACTCGCTCTAACTCTATCCAGGATGCGCTTCCTTGCTTGTACAGATCTTGAACGCCATCAAGTCTGTGCTGGAGCAGATCATTCTCGCATCGAGCTACTTCAACCTGCGCCTGGCAATACGATTGGTAGCTATCGAGCAGGCTAATGCCGGAATCCGGAGCGGCGACGGCTAAATTGGTAAGGACGAATGACTGTACGAATGCGATGAAAAGTAGTTGTTTGGCGTTTCGAAGCATGGCGATGTGGGTCGTTGGTGAAGTTGATATTAATGGACTCCATTCCCAAACGATTTTTCTAATTTCAGCCAATCAATTGCTGTACCCAAGTCTGAGCAAATAGAACAACGTCCTTGAACGACTCAGGAAAATTCACAATAAGCAAAATAACGCCAACTGCCATCAAAAACTGGAAAAATGACGTTAGGGATTCCCTCGTCTGGATTTTCTCGTACATCTTGATCTCTGATTTCCATTTTTGATTCAGATACTTCTCAGATTTAAGTGTCATTGGACTCATGGTCAGCTCCTTGAATAAGATTTGTGGTTAGACCGTACTTAGGCAAATGACAGACCACGCGGGAAAACACGTGTTTTCAAGTTGAAATGTTCCCCAAAAACAACATCATGGTTTCCCAATGACAACGTGTATTGTGAAATAAACATCACTTGGGTTGTCCGTCCGAACTCGATTCGGCTGGAGAATCATGTGATTTGCATTCGATTCAATAAGGATTTAAGCCATGGCAAAATTGAACTTGAGCTACCACCGACCGGGATGAAAGACCTGTATAAAAACGCAAGAGTTTCTTGCCAATCATGAGATTTCAGCGGCGACTGAAATCAACGCAAAGAAAGAAAAGTATCAGAAAAGCGAAGCACTAAGATTTATTGCCGATGCCAATGAGCTTTTCGTTGCCAAAGGCAAAAAGGTAGTCCATCTTGATCTGAAGAAAGATAAACCCACCGAAGACGAGATTTTGAAACTAGTACTCGGACCGACGGGCAACTTGCGAGCTCCAACGTTGGTCGTCGGCAAAAAGTTGGTCGTCGGATTCGAGCAGAGAATGTACGAACAGGCTTTTGGATGTTAAGTGTTAAATAAATCACGATTCGAAGACAAGGTGCCTGGTTCATGCTACTAGCCTAAGCGGAGC
>CAYONX010000071.1:16223-18262 GCA_964405425.1 uncultured Pirellulaceae bacterium
TAAATCACGATTCGAAGACAAGGTGCCTGGTTCATGCTACTAGCCTAAGCGGAGCTCGCCCGCAGGCCGTTTTGCCAATCTGGAGTCGTATTTTGAACTGATTTGTTGATTCAATGGATGTTTGTCGTTTAGAGATTTGCATTGACGGCCACGTTTAGAAATGCAGCGCGATACGGACGCTTCTTTGTTGGAATTCGATTGACGCTTAGGCTAATATAAGGGTTGACGGGCGATTCTTGACGGCGAGTTTTACATCATGCAAATGCGATTCATTGTGTTGTTGATATTGATTTTGGCAACAAACGGTTTTCAAAGCCTGCACGCCCAGCAAAGGGCTTATACGATCGGGAACTCACTGACCAATGACATGCGTCCTCAGCTGCTGGACCAATCGCAATGGCATGTCTTTTGTAGCAAGAATCTGGACTTCATTTTCAACAACCCGGATGGCAATTGCGTTCAAACTTCCACGCCTTGGCCAGAAGCGTTCCAGGATTTCAATTTCGAGTATGTGGTTGTTCAGCCGTTTGACGGCACGACGCTGATTCAAGACGCCAACATCATATCGGCTTGGATGCAATTGCAACCAGAGGCAACGTTTGTGATCCATTCGGGCTGGACACAGTCTTCCACATTTCCTGAAGACTATCTCGCTGGCAATCCCGACAACACGATGCGTCCTTCGCCGGAGTACGTAAATGATTTGATTGCCCAATTGAAACTGATTTTCCCAAACCGACCGATCGTTCAAACACACGCAAATGATTTGTTGTTCTCTGTTTGGCTAGACGTACAGCAAGCCAACGCACCCGGCATTCGAGATGTTCTTTTCAGGAATTTCGGTACAAACCATGAACCCATCGAATGGCCATTCGAAATTCAGCATGCAGAAGCTGAGATCGAATTGCCGTTCGATGAATTTTCGGATATCTATCGTGATTTCATTCACATGGATTTACAGACTGGACGTTATCTGATGCACAACGCGTTGCGATACGCGGTGCGCCAGCCACTGTTTCCAAGAGAATTATTTCCCGGTAACTCCGAAAACGAATTCCTTTATCTCGAAGATAAAATTCGCACAGAATTGGTGCTCATGGGCGACATCAATCGAGATCGGCTAGTTAATCTGCTCGACATCCAACCGTTCATAGAAGTATTGACCGATGGCATCTATGATATAACCGCCGATATGAATGCTGATAATCGTGCGGACCTTCTAGACATCGGCCCTTTTATCGATGCCATCCTTAACGTTCAGTAAATTAGCGCTCCGTAAAATATTTTCTCGCGCCTCGATCACAAATAGGTAGAAAAAAACTGCGGCAACCGAGATCAAAAGTAAATCATGCTTCCCAAGTCGGGTTAGTTTTGTCGGGAAGTATTTGCAAGCGATGACGGTTAAATAAAGCCTGTCCTTGATCCCGATTATCGCGGCACGATTGCTGATGGATAACGCATTGAAGCCTGTTGCGCCAATTCTGGTCAGACGTTCAAGGTTCGATCCTTTCGACCGAGTTCGTGTTGCTCGCCGTGATAGTCGTGTTTGGGTTGCTAACGGGATTGGCTGCGCTTCGAGATGCGGTGATTGCCGAAATGTCAGATACGGCGATGGCAATTGACGGGTTTGATCAAAGTTTTTCTATCGCACCGTTTTCATCTGCTCTCAGCAGTATTCCTGGATCTGAATTTATTGACCCCGAGGCGTGGCTGGTGGTTTGCCTGAAGATGAGTGGTTCACCAATACTCCACCGATTGATGAAGGCGAAGCATTGCCAGGTGGGCTCAGCGATCCACCAAAAGAAGTGATTCTTTCGGCTGTTTCTTCGTTTGATAATATTGCGACCGGAGGCAACACGGCGACGGGTACTTTGGGTGATGGGATTGTTGACACTAACTTTTCTATCTCTACATCTGGAAATGCAAATCTACTTGGCTCGGTCAACAACCTGATTGCTTTTCAGGAATCTTCCAACACCGATGGTCGAATCCAAATCGATTTCGACGGACCACTTACCAACGTTGAATTTTTTGTGACG
>CAYONX010000071.1:18362-21229 GCA_964405425.1 uncultured Pirellulaceae bacterium
TCGAATCCAAATCGATTTCGACGGACCACTTACCAACGTTGAATTTTTTGTGACGAATCTGACTAACCGCACGGCCAACGATCCGGAAAATTTGTTGGGGGATTTCACGGTAACTCTTTCGGACGGAACGGTGATCAACAATGCCAGCTTTAGTGTGATTCAGGACAACATCAACCCTAACAGTAGTTTTGGCGAATTCAGCACCTTCAATACCGACCGAGAGCTTTTAACCACCGTTACTCGTAATGGTGCCGAATTCGTTACTGACCCGAATGCAAACGGAGCCGGCAATCAGGCCGCTGGCCGCATCGTTTTTGATGTGCCGGTTGACCACACTGAGTGCATTGGAATCGAATCGATCTCGTTTGAGCGATCGGGCGGCCCCAATAACTTTCGAGCATTCTTTGGAGTATCTGGTCAGGCGTTTACCGAGAACTAGAGCCGCGAATTTGACTGCAATTTCAGATGTCTGTTGCCATTCTGCCGTCCTGAAAATCGCCGACTTGATAGACGCCGACGGGTGAAAAGCTGATCAATTTCAACGCATTTGCCTTAGTTTGTGGCTTTTTATACGAGGCGGGGTTATCAAAATGCGTCTGAGATTCAAATATGATAGGCTGATTAAAAACCCATAACCCTTACAAAGAAATATTATGTCGTGCCGCCGCAATTCTCGTTTACAGTTATCGTTTGTCTGCATCTCGTTTTTGACTCTTGCATCACTGGTTTGTTCTGCCGTTGATGCCAAGGATTGGCCAAGGTTCAGAGGTCCTGGTGGTTCGGGAGTCGCATCGGATTCGACACAAATTCCAACGACCTGGTCACCCAACACTAATCTTGGTTGGAAGACAGAGTTACCGGGGCCCGGCGCTTCTGGCCCAATTATTGTTGGCGACAAAACGTTTGTAACCTGCTACAGCGGTTACGGCCTTGACCAACAGAATCCTGGCGAATTGGAAAACCTGCAGCGCCATTTGATTTGTGCGGACGTCAATACAGGAAAAATTCTTTGGCAGAAAGACATTAAAGCTGCTCAACCAGAAGACCCTTACACCGGCGTTGGAGTTCCGGCTCATGGATATGCTTCTCATACGCCAGTGTCCGACGGTAAGCATGTTTATGCGTTCTTTGGCAAAAGCGGCGTACATGCTTTTGATTTAGACGGCAAAGAAGTTTGGCAAGCCGATGTCGGTAAGGAATCGGACCCAACAAAATGGGGTTCGTCCTCAAGTCCGATCATCTACAAAGACACAGTGATCGTAACCGCCGCTGCTGAGAGCCAGGCGATTGTTGGCCTCGACAAATCAACCGGTAAAGAGCTTTGGCGTCAGGAAGCCAAAGGCTTAGATGGAATGTGGGGTACGCCGACATTGGTCAAGGTCGACGACACACGAACCGATATCGTGATGTGCGTTGCAAAAGAGTTGTGGGGCTTGGATCCGGAAAACGGTGATCTGCGTTGGTACGCCGATGCCACCGGAGCTCAACATGCGTACACGAGTGTGATCACCGATGAAAATCGAGTCTTTGCCATCACGGGGCGAGGAGGCGGAAGTATTGCGGTTGATGTAAGTGGCAGCGGCGATATCAGCGAATCAAACACGGTTTGGACTGGTCGCGATAATTCCAGTTTTGCCTCACCCGTTCGTCATGGCAAACACTTGTACGTAATTGCAAGAAACATTTTAAGCGTCATCGATGCCGAAAATGGCGAAAATATCAAGAAGGTTCGACTGAAGGGCGCCAAGAAAACGGGTGGGCGGTTTGGAACTTTGGATTATCCATCGCCTATCATAGCTGGCGACAAGTTGTTCCATATGAACGGTGCCGGCCAGATGTATGTGTTCGATTTGTCGGGCGAAGTAACGCAGGTTTCGGTGAATCAAGTGACACGTGACAAGGAAGTCTTTTGGGGCACTCCCGCAATCAGCGATGGGAGAATGGTCATTCGCAGTTCGAAGCACTTGTATTGCGTTGTGGACAAAAAGGAAACGGTGTCTGAAGAAGACATGAAATTTGCTCAAGGTGAAATCAAAGACGAAGAAGAGCAACCAGCCCAAGGTGGTGGCGGTCGTCGAAGATTCGATCCGCAAGAAGCGTTTGACCGAATGGATACCGACAAGGACGAGATTTTGACGGAAGAAGAGTACAGCACTAGCCCGATGGCTGATCGGTTGAAGACTCTGGATAAGGATGAAAGCGGTGGGATTTCAAAAGAGGAATTCACAACTGGGATCGCATCTTTGTTTCGACGCGGCCGAAGCGGCAGCGGTGGAGGCTTTGGTGGCGGCGGCGCGGACAAGCGTCCCGATCGCCCACAAAGACCAAAGTCAGCAAATGGCAAAGTCGGTTAATCACGCAGCGAGCCAGATTTCTGTTCGTAAGAACTTCAATTTTTCGTTCACCAGTTGGCAAACAGCATGATCTAAAACTCGATTGTTGGGTTGGGGTTCAAAACTGACTGCACGGCGCTGTTTAGTTGAAACAATGTGGGGCTCAGTTCGAGGAAATCGGCAATTCTCTCGACGTTCTCCACAGGGTTTGCCAGCAATTGATCGTGATCAATTGCTAAGTGGGATCGATCTTTCAAAAATCGAATTATGTCACGCCAAAGAGTCTTTTGCACTCGGGTTTCCTTTCCCGGGAACCAACCTCGCAAGCTCGGCTCCCTCGCTTATGCCATCCATGGCAATCGCTCACGACGCCATCCAGGCGCCGGGCCTGTCATAAGCGGCAACGTCCATGTGTGCCGCATTGCTGTTGTTCTTATTTCCCGACTGGTTACCTTCGCGCTTCGGTCCAAACCACTGTCGGCGGTCTAAATCAACTGCATTAATTCGCTAATCACTCGCGCTTCGCGCCGAAAA
>CAYONX010000072.1:0-15156 GCA_964405425.1 uncultured Pirellulaceae bacterium
AAGGCTCCGAACAATCTTATTTTCATAACCAACTTCCTGTTCTCAGTTTGGTGGGGAAAAAATACCTAACATTCTGATGAACCAAGATGCATACACGTCTCGGTTAACTGCGATCGCCCACTTTGAGGACATCACTGTCCAAGCGGTTGTTGCGCGATCCTGCTATTCGCGATTCTCCTTGTTCGCGATAAGAGTGTTTGAAAATCTACCGACAAAGTTTTCTTGTGGCGTTATATACGCAACGTTCTCGCTTTAGCGACTAAATTCCCAGAAATCACTTTTATTGAAAGGGAAGGAAACTTAACTCATAATTATCGTTGCAAACGCAAAAATTGTCAAAATAGCCGACGACCATTGGTACATTTGATTACGCAAAAACCAGCAAATTTCGCATGGATTCTGTACCTTGGCCCACATACTGAATCCAAATCACTCCGAGCCAAGGCGTTTCGGCAAATCGGCGATCACAAATGCGGCGGTTGCAAGTGTGGCGACACAGTCGGTCAGTTCATCTGGATCCACCTTGTCGACGGTATCCGCATGGGTGTGGTGAGTGTTGAAATACAAGCGACCGTCGACTCTTAACCCCATACATGCGGTGCCAGTTTCTTTAAGCGGATTGACGTCCGCCCCGGAGTATCCCGTCGTAGCGCGAGTTGAGCCAACCTTTCCCAACAACGAAAGAACTTTACCAAGTTGTTCAACGGCAATTCTTTCTTCGTCATCACCTTGCATCTCAATCGACAGCCCTTGTGGCTTGAATCCTCCAGAATCCGATTCGATAGCGGCAACATGGTTTTCGTTTACATGTCGAGCTGCGTAGCTTCGAGCTCCCGCTAAACCATTCTCTTCGTTGGTCCACAACACGACACGAATCGTTCGTTTCGGTTTGAGCCCCAGTTTACGAATAACATTCAGCGCTTCCATAGCAACCACACAGCCGCAGCCATCATCCTGTGCACCCTGTCCAACGTCCCATGAATCAATGTGGCCACCGATCAAAACAATTTCATCAGGTTTTTCCGATCCGACAATCTCGGCAACGACGTTAGCTGAAGGAACTTCGCCATGATCCTTGGCTTCCATATAGAGCGTGACTTCAGGCTGCTTCCCACGATCTTGAAGTCGTTTCAACATGGTGGCAGCTTCGATCGAAATTGCCGCTGCAGGAACTTTCTCAAATTCGGCGGTGTACTTGCTCATGGCACCGGTATGAGGCGACTGCAGCGAATATGCTGTCACGCTTCGAACCAGCGCCGCGATGCCACCGCGTTCTGCCGCCCACTTCGCACCGCTGCCTCGGTACCGAACAGCCGCACCGTACCCTGAACCTTCGGTTTCACTATAGGCAGGCATGGGAAAGTTGAACACGACGATCTTGCCCTTCACCTGGTCATCACTTAGCTCGTCCAATTTGTCTTTGCTATCAACAACGACAACCGGTGCGGTCAACTCTTTGCCAGCAGTCCCAATGGATCCGCCCAACCCCAGCATAGGAAAGTTCATTTCGCGAGGCTTCACCATTTGCACGAATTCCTTACCTCGCACCCATTTGTTAACCATCACTTTCTCTTTGCGGACGTTTTGATGGCCATCGCTGTTGAGTGATGCAATCGCCCAATCAATCGCTTGTTCCAGAGATTCGCTACCACTTAGTCGATGCCCGATATCATCACAAAGTTCCTGCAATTTGATGTAAGCATCGTTACTCTGGCGCGTCGTTTGAATGATTCTGGTGGCAACGTTCTGGTATTGCTGCCAATCTGGCGCTTGCCCAAGAGCGATTCCTGAATACAGAATCGAAACCGAGAAAAACGAGACGATAAATGTTTGCTTTAAAATAGGAGACATACTACTGACTTGGTTCCTTTCATTGGGCAGTGTTTCGCCAATCGGCATTGAGGGAAAAACTACCCTCAACCGGGGAATAGCATACACGTGTTGATAGCATAATTAACTTGGCATCCAAGATATTCTGAAATGAAGCATTTAGACACTTAAAACGCAATTTTGCTACGATACAGACCAGGTGTGACAACCGTGTGCGACTGACACATTGATATTTTGCATCGCAAATCATTCCGCCGACACGATTGACTAAAGTCTTACCCCCGAAACAAACGAAATAACATGTCAGGTAGAGATGACTTGTGGAAGTCCTTTCGAAAGGATTCGAAAGGTGGACTGCAAGAAGTCGACAACCAGAGGGGGGAAAACTCTGGTGAAACGCCTGTTTCACAATTGAACTACTACGGAAGAACCCGTTCGAGGTAGTTCGCTGTTTTTCTCGTTCGACGACCTTGATTGCCGCCTGTTATGGCAAATTGAAACGGTCATACCAATTGTTACTCGAAGGTTTTTACCATCGAATGATTTTGGCGACTGCAATTAATTTTCCGCTGACAGATACCGAAGTCGTTAATAGGACATGTGCTACGTAACGCACTTGTTTGTTGTATGCGATTATTGTTCATCCTGACCCAGTAATTGGCGTTAGCCATGAAGGATGAATGGTTGTGAAAGTTGGAAGAATACACTTCCGCCGACTTCCACAGCGAAAGACGATTCAAAGTGTATTAATGGAGAGCCCGCGATGAAGGTGTTCACAACAGGACAGGTCGCCAAGATCTGTAAAGTGGCCCCACGCACGGTAAGCAAATGGTTTGATTCGGGACGCCTTAAGGGTTACCGAATTCCCGGTTCGCAAGACCGTCGTATTCCACGTGAATACCTGATCAAGTTCCTCAAAGAGCATGGTATGCCTTTGGGTGATCTAGAAGATGAGGCGATGGCAAAAGTGCTTATCGTTGCTCAGGATCAGGTATTGATTGAAAATCTCAAACGCGAACTTCCACCAGAAAAGTCGTTTAAAGTTGCCGTAGCAGCGAGCGGTTTTGAAGCTGGAATTCAAGCTGAAAGTTTTCACCCAGACTGTATCATTACAGACTTCTCAATTGGGAAGATTGAAGCGTTACAGATCTGTCAAAATCTGCGAAAGAATACAGATTTCACTGAAACTATTCTTATCGCACTGCTGCCGGACGATGGAAATCCAATTTCCTTTGACCGATCAGCGATTAATGAAACGTTCAAGAAGCCATTCGATGCCAGCTTGCTGGCCGAACGCCTTCGAACATTGATCGGTTCCCGCAAAGAATTGGTTTAGACCCCAACCATTGCACAGATCAATTGCCGCACACTGATCTGAACCGAACGAAGATTCGCCGTCTTTCGCACAACCCACCTTCGAGTATTGACCAACTCGAAGGTGGTTTTTTTGTTGCGCTATGCTCACGGCCTTTATGCGAAACGCATGTTGACGGTTTTACGACGCTTCAAGATGCGGAAAGTAGCTCGACTCTCCGAGTCGTATCCAAATAGAAAAACGACTCGGAGAGTCGAGCTACTATTGGATTGGTTGCGATGTCTTTCGAACTGCCCCCAATTCCAATTACAACTGCTACATAATGTCGCGAAATAACCCGTAATAGAGCGGTTTACTTACGGCTTAAGCAAACTGGTACTGATAAAGGGCGTATTTTCGGTTATTCTTGTACCCTATTAGGCGGTTCAATTACTAAGAAACAGGTGTTCCCGATGAGCTCCGACTTGACCCACTTCGACGCAGAAGGAAACGCGAGAATGGTTGATGTTGGCGACAAGACAGTCACGCGCAGAGTAGCCAAAGCCCGTTGCATTGTCAGAATGAAACCGGATACAGCCGAAAAAATCCGCGCAGGATCGATTGGTAAAGGGGACGTTCTTGGCGTCGCCAGGATCGCTGGAATCATGGGAACCAAACAGACTGCCCAATTGATACCGATGTGCCATCCGATTTCGTTCGACTCGTCGATGATCGAATTCGAATGGTTACCCGGAACGGGCCACGTAGATCTTCAGATCACCTGCCTGGTATCCATTAAAGGCAAAACCGGAGTTGAAATGGAGGCCCTTACCGGTGCCTCGATTACCGCCTTGACCGTTTATGACATGTGTAAGAGTATCGATCGGGCAATGGAAATTCGATCCGTTTGCCTAATGGAAAAATCGGGTGGAAAAAGCGGAACGTTTTCCCGTGATGAATTTGCAACCAAGGAATAGCAAGTGAGCCAAATTTTACCCAACGGCAAGATCAATTCGCAAACCGCACCGATCAGCTTACCCAGTGTTCTTACTCCCGTTGCCGCTCCACTGCAATCGGTAGACGAAATGTTACTGCTCCAGATTCAATCCGGCGACACGGTCTTGCGAGACCGGCTCGAACAATCGGGTCTTGCTGGCGGAAAACGAATGCGACCAGCATTGTTGCTGTTGGCCGGTGCCTGCTTCGGCGATCTAAAAAAGACACACGTCGCGGCCGCTGCGGCGATAGAACTGGTGCATGTTGCCACACTGGTTCACGATGATGTTCTGGATCAGGCAGAAGAAAGAAGGCACATCGAATCGATAAATTCACGCTGGGACAACACGACCAGCATCCTTACCGGCGATTTTTTGTTTTCCAAAGCATTCGAAGTCGGTTGCCAGTCGGGCAGCCTCGAAGCGATGCGACAGATCGCGCAAGCGAGTTGCAATGTTTGCCAGGGTGAAATCACCCAAAACGCGTTAGCGGGTAATTTTGGCATTAGCGAAGAACAATACTTCGAGATCATTCGATTGAAAACGGCAGAGCTTTGCCGTTGTGCATGTGGGCTGGGCGCACTGCTTTCTGAATGCGACGAATCGATGGTCCAGGCGTTTGAGGCTTTCGGCACCAATCTTGGAATCGCATTCCAGATTATCGATGACGTGCTGGATGTCGTTGGCGAAAAGGAACAAGTTGGCAAAACTCTGGGCACAGACTTGCACAACAAAAAAGCGACACTGCCGATCATCCATTTCCTTTCCCAATCTTCGCCAGAACAGCAAGAAATCTGGAACGAAAAACTGGAAACAAGAAACTGGCAACCGGCAGATGTCCTTGGCGTTCTAGAGTCATCGGGCAGCATCGACTATGCTCGACAAGCAGCCCGCAACCACGCCAACATGGCTTTGCAGTTCGCTGAATCGCTTGACACTTCCCAATACTCCAAGTCACTTACTAACCTGGCCGAGTTCGTGTTGCAGCGAACTTATTGATCAGTAGCCAACGGCAATATTCTACTTGGGACCCTTGCGAGCGGCCGAACGGCCGGAACGGTCCAACATCGGCTGAACTTCATCGACAAAGTCGTGAATGTCTTTGAATTGCCGATACACGCTTGCGAATCGTATGTAGGCAACTTCATCCAGATCGATCAGCTTTTCCATCAGCAGCTCGCCGATCGCTTGGCTGGCGATTTCCGAGTTAGGGTGCAAGTAGATTTCCTGGACGATTTCCAGAAAAACAGATTCCAATTCGTCAGTCTTAATGGGTCGCTTCCAACAAGCTCGTTCAAGACCAAGTTTGATTTTCTCTGGCTTGAACGGTTCACGAGCGCCATCTTTTTTGACGACCCGAATATCCATTTCAACGACGCGTTCAAGAGTGCTAAATCTCTTGTCACAATTCAGGCACTGGCGGCGACGACGAATCAGAAATCCGTCCTCCGCGCTGCGGGAATCGATGACTTTATCGTTGTCAATTTGACAGAATGGGCACTTCATTGATACAGAATGCAGGCACTTGCGTAGATGTACCCAATCAATATCACACGATCAGTGCGAAAACACAATCGCCGATAGAAATAAGCACCCAAGGGCGAACGAAAGGCTTCGATCACCCACGCAAAACCGAAATCCAAGCTGGTAGACTATGCCTGATTGTTGACCGCCGCCAAAACCTTTGGTCGGCATTTCACGCAATATTGCAAATGCTGATCATAGCCGGCAACCAGTTCTTTTTCTTTGTCGTCGCGTAATTCCGATTCCTTGCGAATCGCTTTTATGTACTGCGGCATCAAATCAACAACCAGCGCACAAGACAATCTTTTGGGACGACTGTGTCGAGGATGTGGTTTGGTCGTCGAAAGGTCAGCAACCTCGAAATCCGTTTTTCCCTTGCGGTCAGAAAGCAAAAACAAAGATGAAAACGCGGTCACAACAGCAACCACGCCACCCATAGCCACCCGGACAGCGAACTTTCGGCGTTCCCGACGAAATTTAGAGTCGGTAACGCCAAAAATGGATCCAGGCCGACATTGCTTCCAATAATCGTTTTGATTTCTAAGGTTTCTCATCAGGACCAGGCTCGTACTTCTTTCTATGGCTCTACAGTATATTTCGGCAAGTTATGAATTATATATACACAAAATAACCTGAAACAATAGACAGTCTTGGAAAGACAGTCAAAAGCTGTAATCCAGATCGCAATTTGACACAACCAGTGTATCAAATACTACTGTTTTACCGTTCCATTTGGGACGACAGAATGTGGGCGTCGCTGGCCATTACCGTTATCGAGTTTGGTCTGTAAACCTTCAACCGGCTCGCTAACTTCCGCAGACAACTTGTTCAAATCAACAATCGTGATCCGACGTCGATTTACTTGAATAATGCCTTCGTTTTGCAGCTGCCCCAACATGACCGTCACGGTTTCCCGTGTACTGCCAATAATGCTGGCCATTTCCTGGTGCGAGAGCTTCACACACAACTCAATTCCTTCTGGATTCCGCTGACCGTACTTCTCTGCCATCTCAATCAACAAGTGCACAACGCGCTCTCGATTCGAATGAAACAGGAGATTTCTCAAGCGTCGCTCAATTCGTTGACGTCGAGTACCAATCAGTTTTGTAATTCCGATGTTTACGTGCGGATGCCGAGCCATCAACCGCAACATTGCCGATTTAGGAATCAGGACCAGCGTTGAGCTTTCGATCGCTTCTGCGAACTCCTGTCGAGGCAGGTTTCCGAACAAAGACAGCTCGCCAAACAATTCGCCCGAATCCACAAAATTCAAAATCGATTGCTTGCCTTCGGGAGTCACATGACAAATTTTTACGCGACCGCGAGTGACCAGCATAACGCCATCAGCCGATTCGTTTGGCAAGTAGATCGGCTCGCCTCTTCGAAAATCACGGGTCTTAGACTCACTTTCCAGCAGGCGAATTTCGTCGTCTCTGAGATAGGAAAAAAGATCGCAGTCTTTGAGGTACCAATAAAAATCTGACATGATGAACTCGTGTTAGGAGATAAGTTGTTATCTAGTATGCCGGATAAGGCATTTTATGCGTGTAGGACGAAACAATGTCTGCTGCATTACACTATAAACGCATGATTTTAATTATTTGCCATTTCACCATGCGAAATTTCCACCGTCCATTGATTCTGTACGCAAAAAAGACCGTATAGCAACAAAAAACGCACCATGATCGCCGATCAGGTGCGTATTCGTTTTTTTAAATTTTTAAGGAATCTACCTTCTTGCTCGTCCCGCTGCTCCTCCACGACCTCCGCCGCCACGCCCAGTTCCGCCACCACGGCTTCGAACGGCATCCTGGATTCTGCGAGATAATTCGGCCTGAGATGGATTGCCAGCATTATTTCTGCCAGCATTCCTCGCACCGTTCCCGCGATTAGCACCATTACCTCCACCGGTTTGGGCGCCAGTCGTCGCTTCTTCTTCGTCTCCGTCGATGATATCCACTTTGTCGCCGTAAGCATCCTTAATCATTTTTACTAATGCATCTGAAGAAATGAATTCCGGCCGGACAATCGATCGGTGAAACGTTTTCTCGATATCAAGTTCTTTGACAAGTTTGAAAACCGCGTCGTATATGTACTCAGGCCCGGTCAACAATAAGTTGCTGTTTTCTTCGTCGATTCCCAAAGTTGCCTTGGGAGCTTGAGAACCTCCGTTTGCACCCCCGCCGGCAGCGTTATTCCCTCGCTGGCCACCACGGCGACCTCCGCCTTGAATGGATTGTAGGACGGCACGTTGAATAGCTGCTTCGGGGTTTTGTTGTCCATTGCCACCAGCGTTTGCAGGACCGGTATTAAAATATTTTGCGAGTTGCGTTTCAACTTTTTCTTTGACATCCATTGGGTCGCGATGGTCGACGTGAATAACATAAGTCTCACCAAGCAAGTTTGGTCGATGGGCGGGACTATCAACGTCAACCACATTCACCAGTTCGATAATAAAATCCAGGTCATTGGTAGTTGCACCAATAACAATCAATGTGTTGGCTCGGCCATCGACGGTGATGCTGACGTCTTCGCCTTCCAGTTCAACCGCCCCTTCGGTTGAATCGCTAAAACCGCTGTCGCCACCAAGCCCCAGCAAATTGTTTACCGCATCACCAGCGCCGCCGCCGATCGCATTGGACATCGCACCGCCAATCAGATTCCCCAGTCCGCCACCACCTCCACCGCCGCCGGACGAAGAAGAAAGGCCAAGAATGTGATCCAATAATCCTTTGACCTCGTTCGCATCGCGAAATTCAATGCCAATGAATTGTGGCAGTTCGGGCAAGCTATTTCCTTCAATGATTTCATCGACTAGATCTTCAATCGCGTCACCGGCATCCAGGTCGTCAGCCGTAATCACGATGCCCTGGTCTATGCGGCGAATAAAAATATCGGATCCAGGAATATTTATCTCTGGGTTTTGGTTGGTGGCGGCTGGTTCATCATCGCTTCCAGTCACCTGTCCAATTTCACCATCAAACGGGTCCTGCAATTGTTGAACAGTAGAAACGTAATACGACGGTTGCACGTACTCAACTTTTGTTGTTGTCCGATTATTGATTTTGGTTCGAGTGCCGTTTCTGTTGCCAGAACCTTCAGTCGCAGGCTGAGCTTCAGGTTGCGCTGGACGTTGCGATCGGTTTCTGCGCTCTTCAGGCAAAATAATCAGTCGATTCTTTCGGCCCAGTGATTCCATAATGCCATCGATTTCCAGATAGTTGATAACATTATCCGCATCGCGTGCCGACATCCGAATGATACGTGTACGATTGCGTGCGGTACTCTGAACTTCGCGTGTCTGGTCAAGCTTTTCCAGCATTTCACGAATCTCGACTTTTTGCTGCGGGCTACCATAAACATAAACTTCATCATGGTCTGCATCCGCAATCAACCGTGGTTGGTTACCCGTATCTTCGGCAAATGTATCGATGCCCAGCAACTCTTCGACCGTTTCAACCGCATCGCTGGGACGAATGTTGTTCAATTTAACAATGTCAAACTTGCCAACTGATGACATCGATTCCAACAACTGGCTGACTTCGTCGTGAATCCGTTTGACTCCAAGGATATACACATCCCCGGTAACCGTATCCTGGTCCATCCGGACGTTCGGTTCGCCATCAAGGATGGTTTGAATGATTTGGAATACGACCTCAATGTCACCCGATACGCTGTGTTTTTGAAAGTAGGGTACTTCCGTTTCTACGGCATCAATGGGAACGTCAATTATCTTTGCAATCTGCATAAATTCCTGGACTTTGTCAGGCGAACCGATCAGGTAAACCTTTTCATTGCCAGCCGACAAAGAGAGACGCAATGAACCATCAGCCAGCTCGTTCGCACCTTCCTCAATACCCATCATCTGTCGAATCGTGACCAATGCGGTTTCTGGATCGGCATGAGCAAATTGATAGGTCGCAATTGGACCTGGAGTCGGAGTCGCATCTTTGATGATCGCCGCGATTTCTCTCAACACGCGAACTCGTTCTCGAATAACCAGCGTGTTGGCCGCTTCAATATAAGCAAAACCATCCAGATGAACTTCCGATATATTTTCTCTCAGTTGTACCGTCAGAACATTGCCATTCAATTCGCCCAAATCAAATTTGCAGCGAACAACTTCGTACTCACTGTAATCTTTCAATTTGCTGGGAGTGATAAATGCCAGGATGCCGTCTGGGATTACGTCTGATTCGTTGATTAGAAACAACAGATTTCCGTTTCGAACCAACACATGGGATGGCTGCATCAAGGAAAGCCAGCTGTTCAATTTGTCGAGCGCTTCAATCAATGTGTACTCGTTGGGGTCGACGTAGCTATGCGTCCCCACCGGTGCACCGGTCTGACCATAAAACAAGCCGTATCCAATTTCCTCAGCAAACCAATCAAGAATTTCTTTCCATTCTTCGTCCTGGAAACTGAAAGTGATTTTTACGTTGGGGTCGATCCCGGACGGCGCAGGGATATTCATCTCAGTCGGTTGAGTATATTGCGGATCCTTTTCGGTCGGCCTGACTCGAGATGGCGCAGTAACTTTTGGCGACGAACCGGACATTTCGGCTGCTCGTGCAGCTTTGATGCTGGGACTCAGTGCCGGGGTTGCTGACTTGCTTCGAACTGGCCTGCCAGGAACCGCTCTGTTTGCAGAAGGTGTTGAACGAGTAGGCCGCGCTTTGGAAGAGGAAGAAGAGGTACCTTTCTTGGCCTTTTCAGCTTCCATCTCTTTGCGACGCTCTTCGATCTTTTTCAAGATCATCTTCTCCAGCTCGTCCTTTTCCTGAACAAACGGAGCTGCGGAAACTGGTGCAACCATTGCCTGTGAAACAAAGCAAAAAGCCACACAAAAGCAGACTATTCGAATAATGTTCTTCATGAAATTCCTTTACCGCCGCTGATTCGCAACAATCTTCATACTAGTCAAATGTACGGGAGTTAGACGCTACAACATCGAGATGCACTGCAAGATAAACATTCCGTGGCCCGTAAAACCCGAACAATTTCCAAATTTGTAACCTCTGGGCGTGTTGCCACGCGTCGAAATAGATTTTACGAGAAATTCTGTCCTTTGTTGGTTCATTAAACTCATTGATGGCGATAATGTTTCGGAAATTACCGCGATTGGGCCTTATTCACGAATGAAATTACTTACGATCGAATCAACGTGCGATGAGACCGCTGCAGCCGTAATTGGCGAAAATCTCAAGGTTTTGGGCACTTGTGTGGCCACTCAGGACGAATTGCACGTCCTGTACAACGGAGTTGTTCCAGAAATCGCAGCCCGGGCTCACGTCCAAAGAATTTTGCCGGTGATTCAAAAGGCCCTAAGTGATGCCAATTGCAAGCTGGCTGATCTTGATGCCATTGCAGTCGCAACCACGCCCGGTCTGGCCGGATCGTTGTTGGTCGGTTTGACTGCGGCCAAAGCTCTTTGTCTGGCGCTCGACGTACCGCTAATCGCAGTCAATCATTTACATTGCCACATTTTCGCTTGCCAAATCGATCGCCCGGAAAGCATTTATCCTTGCATTGGAATGATTGTCAGCGGCGGGCACACCCATTTGTATTTCTACGAATCATCGCTGTCGCACAGATACCTTGGTGGAACGATCGACGATGCCGCCGGAGAAGCGTTTGACAAAGTCGCCAGCATGCTCGGTTTGCCATATCCGGGCGGCCCGGAGGTTTCAAAAATTGCGATCGACGGTTCGCCAACTGCACACAAGTTTCCTCGCAGCTTCATTCACGAAGATCGTCTCGATTTCAGCTTTAGTGGCCTCAAGACCGCAGTCCGTTACGCGATCACTGGTCCAGGTAAAGTCGATTTGAAGACCATCGAACTTTCCTATCAGCAAAAAGCCGACCTTGCTGCCAGCTTCCAGGCAGCGGTTGTCGATTGTCTAGTCTCCAAAGCGATACAGGCGATCAAACAGAACAAAGCTTCGCGACTTTGCATCGGTGGTGGCGTCGCAGCCAACAAAGTTTTTCGCGCTCAAATGCAACAAGCATGTGAACAGGAAGAAATCGAATTGATTATCGCTCCTCCAAAACTCTGTACCGACAACGCGGTCATGGGTGCGATGGCCGTGGATCGCTTCCATGCCGGCCTTTTCGAATCCCTTGATATCGACATCAAGCCCGGCTTGATTCGAAATTAGCGAATATGACGTTTGTAACTCGACAATCGTTTAGCAATTAATTTGCCCGCGCTTTTCCCGAGTCGTACATAATAGATACGGCACACATCTTTTTGATCGTTAACCAATCAAGCGCAAATCAAGCGAATCAATTTTGAAAGCGTTCACGCAATATCTCGAAAAAGTCTTTTACCTCGATCTTCGATCGCTGGCAATTTTCCGCATCTTTCTTGGCCTGCTAATCCTTGCCGATCTCTGCGTGCGCTGGTCAACGTTGATAGACATGTACACAAGCGAAGGGCTGTTCACGCGCGAACTATCTTTCGAATATTATCGGACAAACTTCGGTCAAGGTTGGAACGGATACGTTTGGTCATTGCACTGGCTTTCCGATTCGCCCGTCTTCGTTCATGCTCTCTTTGCCGTCGCGGCGATTGCAGCTGTGTTTTTGATTGTTGGCAAATGGACACGTATTGCGACGCTGGTCTCGTGGATCTTGTTGGCATCGCTGCATGTCAGGAACCCTCTGGTCACTACGTCAGGCGATTTCTTGTTCAAGATGATGTTGTTCTGGAGTATCTTTCTGCCGCTGTCGGCCCGCTGGTCCATTGACTCGAAGAAAGCTGATCAAACGGGATCGAATTCAATTTGTTCCATTGCGTCGGTCGCTTATGTGATTCAGTTGTTCACCGTTTATTTTTTTCCTGGAATCGCCAAATGGAACAGCACCTGGTTCAGCGGCGAAGCCATGTCGTACGTGATGCGGTTGGATATCTACATCCGAGACTTCGGGAAAATGCTTTTGGAGTATCCTGAGATGCTGGCCGCCGCTTCATGGATAACACTGTTTGCCGAACTGGTTCTGATCTGGACTCTGTTTTCCACTTGGAACAACGGACTCCTTCGCCTGCTAAATATGATCGTGTTTTTTTCGTTCCATGTCGCAATCGCGTTGGCGCTTGGAATCGGCATCTTCCCATGGATTTGCATGGTTGCCTGGATACCGCTGTTGCCGAGTTTCATTTGGAGGCGTGAAAAGAGTGAATCGGTGGAATCTACCTTCGACTGGAACGTGTTGCCCGCCTGGAAAATGGCAACGGAGATCTTTTGTCTGGCTGCCCTAGGTTTAGTTTTGGCTTGGAACCTGACCAACATGTCACATTCAATGCGACCGCCGTTAATGAAACAGGTCGGATATTTGCTGGCCGTCGATCAGCATTTCCAAATGTTTGGCGTACCCCCGGATCAAAACCCATGGTTCGCTTACGAAGGCCAATTAAAAGGTGGCGATCAGATGGATATCTGGCGGAATGCGAAGATAGATCGACAACGGCCAGCATCGGGGTTGGAAGTTTTTCCAAATTTCCATTGGCGAAAACTGCACCGCAATGCGTTGCTTCCTGTCAACCAGTTTCTTCGGCAACCATTGCTCGATCATGCAGTTCGCACCTGGAACGATGAGCATCCAGACAAACCAGTAGTCAAAGCCCGCTTGATATGTTTCCGTGAAGAAATTGGACCAAACTACAACAACTTAAATTACTACAGCGACGTTTGGGGAACCTTTGCCGACGAAGAAAAAAGCATCGGAAGCCTGTTCGAACAATTCATGAAAGAGCAGGGCGGCGACCTGGATTTTTGACTTACGTTGGCTGCGTTCTGTTGCCAGTCGAACAAATCAGCTATTTTAGAAAGGCTAACTTGAAAGCAATGCGTCGACAGATGACCTTTCTGTCGACCTACTTGATACCCAGCCATCCCTCGAACTATTGGGAGATTAAGTTCCTATGCCCACAACGGATTGGATTCCCCAATGCATAAGCACAATCGACGGCTACCATCGTTACATTATGGCAAGCGTCGACCAATTAAACGACGATCAACTTTTCCAGCGCCCCGGCCCCGGCTTCAATAGTGTTGCCAACATCATGCGCCATCTTGGCGGTAACCTGAAAAGCCGATGGACGAATTTTCTGACCGAAGACGGTGAGAAGCCGGATCGCAATCGTGACAGCGAATTCGAAGACTGGGACGGCGACCGCGAATCCTTGCTGGAATTTTTCAACAACGGCTGGAATTGCTTTCGCTCCACGTTGGAAAACCTGAGTGACGAAGACCTATCGGCCGTGGTCGAGATTCGAGGCGAAAAACACTCGGTACCCCAGGCCATTCTGCGCTCGTTAACCCACACTTCGTATCACGTCGGGCAAATTGTGATGGTTGCTCGTATGGTTCATGCCGACGAACAAGATTGGCAATGGATGACAATCCAGCCAAATCAAAGCCAGCAATTCAACAAATCCACTTGGGGAACAGCTAAAAGTCGTGGAGTCGCTGGCGAATCCTAAAAGAACAAGAACAACGACTATTCAAGGGCGAAGAGGCCGCTTGAACCACAATGGACGTCGAGCATTATCGACCGCACCATCACCGTTGATATCTTTTCAGATCGCAACGTGGATTATTAATTCCGTGCGAATTCAGGTGTAAACAAACTTTTTGACAAAGTGGAGATTTTTCCAGGCGACGATTCTTTCGTTTCTCAGGTAGGAGAATACTGCAAAATTCAAACTCCCAAAAAGCAAGAGAACCATCTTTTTGCTTTCTCGGAGATGAACGAGCAAGTATTTGAAAATTTTAACTTATGGAGAGATGAAATGTCGTTTTCTAGACTAGCCGTGTGTGCTTTGCTGATGGCAGCTTGCACATTCGTAATGGCTGAACAAGCTTCGGCTCAAGGCAGTCATGCACAACCGAGGCAATATTATTCCGGGTGGAAAAAACACCCATCACATGATTACTACTATCGCAGCTACTACTACAAACCCAGTCCGAACTACTCAGGTTACAAGCACCATTACGCAGTCTATTCACAGAACAAACCAAAACACATCTACTACTACAACCCTTACAAAAAAGCGTATTGGGGGCGGTGCTACGCAGGCTACGACAGTACGTACAGCGGCAAACCACTTTACTCTCTGCTTAAGCCAGAACATCGACAACCAAACTTGATCGATATTCCGGAAGCTCACTTTCCTGAATTCGGTGGACTTCCTCCGATTCCTGGTTCAGATGACGGAGTGCTGCTAGATCTACCTCCAGATGATCTCCCCGGTGCGTTCTAGGCACAATTTTCTAAATGGTCTTTTGTCGTGAATCACATTTGGCATCCTCCCGATTGTCTTAACACAGGCAACCATGGAGGAGCCAAATTTCTTGAATGCAATGTGTCGCCAGAAGACCTGTCTGTCGACCTACTCGACATCCAGCCATTTCTCGAACTATTGGGAGATAACGCCGCCCATCAATGGAATTTAAAAGTTGCTTTGTGATTGCATCAAATTCTTGTTCCGCTCAACCTGCATTTCGTCTT
>CAYONX010000072.1:15256-16452 GCA_964405425.1 uncultured Pirellulaceae bacterium
TTCCCTGATGACAAACCGTACACCAAATTTGAGTGCTTCGTTCATGACTCACATGGAAATCGAGTTGACTTGCCGGTCGACGACTTCGTACTAGAAGACCCGCGTGGGCGATGGATCTGGTGGGAGATTTCAAATCCTAAACCGCACCACGGCTACAATATCGATTGGCAGTGGTAATTGATGCTTCGAGCAATAATCTGGAGCCACGTGTCATGCGTGGAAAACCAAGCCTATTGAATACTTTTACATCTCGACGCGCATCTAGAATTTCAATAGCACACGCACGTCGCAAACGTTTGTCTGAGTCGGGCCAGGCTCAAGGGTATCGTTCAATCGCGAAAAAAATTCAAACGAGTTCGAATCGGCAGCGTATTGCTCATGCGACATCCCAGCCTTTTCAGCGCGGGTGAAAGTGTTGCCGTCGGCGATAGCTCCGGCTGCTACCGAATTACCATCGATTCCGTCGGTCCCAAAACTCATGACCACAATGTTCTGGTCGCGGATCAATGGAACGCACTCCAAAACGAACGCCTGGTTTCGGCCACCCTGCCCAGTCCCGACCACTTTTGAAGTCACCTCACCTCCAGCCACGATGCAACATGGTCCATCGCTTGGCGTCAGTTCCGATAGCGACTGGACCAGCCCACGGGCTGCCTCGGCTACCGAAACCTCATCGAATCGCCGATCGGTCTTGGTTTGCCAACCTTGACTGGAAAAAAATTGCTCGGCTGCCGCCACTGCGACGTCATTGGAGCCAATACAGATCGAATCGCATTTGTTCTGGCGGTGGTCATCGGAATCTGTTTCCGCCAGAATTTTCAACGCCGCTTCAGGCATTTCATTCGACAGTCCGTACTTTTCCACAATCGCCATCAAATCAGTGCTGGATTTTAGGTCTGGCTGAAAACAAGTTGGCCCGGACGACACAAACTGTAAATCGTCTCCGATGACGTCAGAAACAATCAGCGCCAGTTGCCTGCGTGATCTACAAGCTGTCGCCAGCTTGCCACCTTTGACTAACGAAAGTCTACGCCGAACACGATTGATTTCCTGAATGCTCGCTCCACATTTCACCAGCACTTCGTAAATCTGACGCACATCCTGCAGCTCAAGTGGGTCTCGTGGCAATTCCAAACAGGCTGAACCACCGCCTGATATCAGGTAGACAACAGGATCATCGTGTTGCAGGCCGCGGA
>CAYONX010000072.1:16552-21135 GCA_964405425.1 uncultured Pirellulaceae bacterium
GCGCGAGTAGCACGAAGCGGCAATTAGACTTGAACACTACTCCTCGTGGGAATCTGTCTGACGTCCCTTGGTCGCTGAAAACCCAATCAAAGCCAGCAACGCGAATGTAACAATGCCTCCAAAAATCATGCTGCCTGGTTGTAGCGCGATTAATGAACCAGTCGTCGGATCAAAAAGCTTCGTATACAACGCGGAACCTGCCTGAGCCAATGCTGCCAGGACTCCAAACGCCATTAACGCGTTCCAAATCCAACGCCAAGCACCTGTCAACATGTCGTCCTTCAACAAGGTGCGATTGTTCATCAGTGCGAAAAAGGCGATGTATGCGATCGGCAGCAAGATCGCTCCGAACGTCGATGCCAGGATTATCAGCCACGTCTTCGACTCGCCCGCCCAAAACATCGGCCACATGACGCCGATCAGACCAGCCAACACCGCTCCTAACATTTGGATCGTGATATTGCGAGGCATGCCGAACAGTTCACTGACTGCAAAACCATTGATCATCATAAGAATAATTATCGTCGAGAATCCCATCCCAAACGCACCCAGCCCGAACACAAGGTTGGCATAGGTTGGCCCCAACAACGGCTCCAAAGATTTGGCAAGCATCGCGGAGTCTGGCTTGACCAACATGGCAGCAAGCGTGCGATCTTCCTGGGATGCCTGGGATACTAAATTGGCGACTTGTGTTTCAGTTAATTCGCTGATATCCATGCTCGTGTCATCAGCAACCAAACTCTTGAGCAGAATCCCGGACGCACTTCCGAAAACCGGGCTTTGCTGAACGAGTGCCGGATCGTCACTGAGGAAATTTTCGTCAGCTTTGGCGTGGAAGTTGAAACCTGATGCGATCACGATACAGCTGAACACGATCACAAATGGAATGGCCAATCCTGTGATCAAATCGAATGTCGCCAGACCTCGGAATGGGCGATCCCAACCTCGGTTGAGCATCGAGTAGGGCAACAAGAATGTCATGTTGATCCCGACAACGGTCGCCGTAGTGCTGATCATCACATTCCTTTGATTGGTGACGAATTCAGTGGACCAATATTCCTGCGAAGATTCCGGCAGTTTCGAAACCAGTTCAGAAACAGAACTTACGGGCGAAAACCAGTGCTCAGGACGAGGTATCAAACCAGCGAGAATTGAATTGAAGTCGAGATAACCTTCGCGATATAAGCTGACAACAACCGCGACAAAACTGAGCACGATCGCTCCCACGATAAGCTTCAACAGGATATCAAAAATGCGCGATGCCCAGCCCCCTTTTAAGTTAAGGAATACCAGGAACGCGGCCAGCAAAAACAGCCCCACTGAAATTCCGTATTTAAAAACGTCCGTATCCTGAATCGTGTCCGGCAGCAGGATCTTATGTCCGATGTCAAAGCACAAACTGAATTGAGGCAAGACCCAGATCATATTGGCCAGTATGGTTGCCGTTACCCAGCCAACGCCCAGTACAGGATTGACGTGCTCGTTGATCGCTTTCAGCGGTCGCTCTCCAGAAGAAAGCACCACGTAGCTGATCGAGGTCAACATGATCACGCCAACGACAATAGCCAACAGCGGCAACCACATCATCGACGTTCCACACAATACTCCCAGGTACAACGCGCTCCCTAGCGAGCCGCCACCCAACGTGATCGCACTTTGCAACCAACCTGGTCCGGAGAGTCGAAAGAATGCTCCAAAAGTTGAGAGTAGACCTTTTTCGTGCGCGGCAACCAGGATTTCGCGGTCGCTGGACGTTTTCGAGGATTCTGGCATGATGGTTCCATGGGAGTGCTAGTTGCAACACAACGATAGTTTTACACGACGATAAATCAACCCAACAATCAACGAACTATCCAAAGTGACCTATTGGCGGTAATACAAACTTTCAAAACTGGTTTTAGGATGGGTTAGTCTCAGACGAGAAAGGCAAGCGACTTCAGGTTGTCATTGATGAAAAACACAAATGATCCAGCAGCGGCGATTCACCAGTCAGTTCCGCCCATCAAGTTTCGACGTTCAATCAAAGGGATGTCTGCGATTTTGCTACCCTTTGATGGAGCGGGTGTGGTTGATTGGGACGGAATTAGAAATCATCTTGAGCGAACTTGGGCGGCCGGTTTGACTCCGGCAGTCAACATGGACACCGGATATGCAAATCTGATCGACGAAGAGACCCGCACCAAGGTCCTCGAACTTTCGCGTGACGTGGGGGCTGGTCGCGAATTCGTAGGTGGGTGTTATGTCGGTGATTCCGCTGGAGACGTCTTCAACGAAAATGGATATGCGAAAGCTATTGAGCACGTCCAGACCCACGGTGGTACGCCTATCATTTTTCAGTCGTACGGCCTGACTGCTGGAGGTGACCAGCAAGTCATTGAAAACTATGCCAAGCTATCTCAACACTGCGATCGGTTCTATGCGTTTGAATTGGGCAAGATGTTTGCTCCATTCGGTGAGATCTACACATTGGATGTCTTCCGCGAACTGTTAGCCATGCCGGCTTGTATTGGGGCGAAGCATTCTTCACTCCGAAGGCAAGCGGAATGGGATCGCTTGCGGTTGCGAGATGAACTGCGTCCGGATTTCCAGGTGTTGACCGGCAATGATCTCGCAATCGACATGGTAATGTACGGCAGCGACTACCTGCTGGGACTAAGCACGTTTGCTCCCGATCTGTTTGCTGAGCGGGATCGGATGTGGGAACAGGGTGATCCTGCCTTTTACGAACTCAACGATAAACTGCAGTATCTTGGATTCTTTGCTTTCAGGAATCCGACGTCCGCGTACAAACATTCCGCCGCGCAGTTTTTGAAATTGCGAAACTGGATCAAGACGTCGAGCACTCATCCGAAATCGCAAACTCGTCCGGAGTCTGACGTTGCTGTGCTGAACGAAATTCTCAAGCAACTGGGGTTAGAAGGAAAAGTCGATGGCTGATTATCCTCGCGTCGCAAAACTCAAAACCGAAGACTCGTTTCGCGATCACATTCAAGGCCTGCCGATTGAGATACCGTTCGACGCGAAGGTCGAGTCGGGTGATCAGTCACCGCTCGGCCAGCCATTGCAGGTTTACGGCAAGCGACTTGGAAACCGGTTTTGCATTTTGCCAATGGAAGGCTGGGACGGGACGTCCGATGGCAATCCGACTGAACTAACGACACGTCGCTGGCGCCGGTTTGGGGGCAGTGGAGCAAAACTGATTTGGGGCGGTGAAGCGGTCGCCGTGCGCCGCGATGGTCGCGCGAATCCAAACCAGCTACTGATCGGTGAGTCCAATTTGAAAGCGATCGAAGAACTTCGGCTGGCTTTGGTCGAAGAACATACTCAACGATATGAAACGGCTGACGACTTGTCCGTCGGCTTACAGCTAACTCACTCAGGCCGATTTGCGCGACCTAACGACAAAGCTCGGCTGGAACCAAAGACCGTCTACCGACATCCGATTTTGGACGAAAAATTTTCTGTCCCAGCAACAGCGATTATGTCGGACGATGAATTGGATGCGCTGGTCGAAGACTTCGTGGCGGCAGCGGTGAATGCGGAACGGGTCGGATTCGAATGGGTCGACATCAAGCATTGCCATGGGTATCTAGGACATGAGTTGCTCTCGGGATACGACCGCACGGGCAAATACGGCGGCACGTTCGAAAACCGAACGCGATTTTTAAAAGAGATCGTGGCTGGGATTCGCGCGGAAACGAAATCACTGGAAATGGGAGTGCGGCTCAGCGCGTTTGACTTTGTCCCGTTTCAACCGGGCAGCGATCGTATAGGAGTTCCGATGGTTTACGACTCCAATCTGGTTTTTGGGAGCGACGAAACAGGGTGCGATGTCGATCTTGAAGAACCAAAATTGTTTTTGCAATTAATGCAAGAGCTGGGCATCAAGTTGCTATGCACGACCGCCGGCAGCCCCTACTACGTACCACACATTCAACGGCCAGCGGTGTTTCCGCCATCCGACGGGTACTTGCCACCGGAAGATCCGCTCACTGGTGTTGCGAGACAGATCCAGGTTACTGGCCAATTAAAAAATGCGTTTCCGGACATGGTCATGGTTGGTTCCGGTTACTCGTATTTGCAAGACTGGCTACCCAACGTCGGGCAAGCAGCCGTGCGAGATGGTTTGGTCGATTCGATCGGACTCGGCCGGATGGTGTTGTCTTACCCTGAGCTACCGGCGGATGTATTGGCCGGGAAACCATTGGCGCGCAAAAAGATCTGTCGCACATTCAGTGACTGCACGACTGCTCCGCGGAACGGTTTAGTGTCCGGCTGTTTTCCGCTTGATGAATTTTACAAGTCGATGCCGGAGTTCAAGCAGCTGGTCGAGCTCAAAAAAGCAACCAAAACAACTTGACATCTTTTCTCGTCAAACGCGACGAAGACGGCACTGCTGTGGCCGATGCTTGATCGCCGATTGTTGCCAGAAAGTCCGACCGCTGTGGTTCCCTCGGTTAATGGACCAAACGAGCCAGATCCCTATCGCAACTAAAACACGCTGCGATTGAAATGAAGACGATTGAAAGTGAAGACAAATGGCCCGCTGGCGTGCGGGCCTTTTCTGATGTTGTTCTGCGGGA
>CAYONX010000073.1:0-7902 GCA_964405425.1 uncultured Pirellulaceae bacterium
GCGAAGCGGAAGGTCAGATGTTTGGCCTGGCAACCTTTTTGTTGTTCGGCATGATCGTGCTGGTTCCTGCGATCGAGAATGCTGATACAAATTCTTACATCTACGCGGGCCTTAGCTTGACCATCGTTCGAATGTTACCGACAGCGTTGTCGCTGATTGGATTGAAGCTGAAGGTGTCCACCGTATTTTTCCTCAGCTGGTTCGGTCCGCGCGGTTTGGCGTCGCTGCTGTTTGCATTGTTGGTCATTGGCGAATTCAATCTGCCTCATGGTGAGCAGATTCTAACGGTCTCGGTATTGACCGTCGTCTTCAGCATTATTGCTCATGGCATATCTGCCGTCCCCGGCGCTCGCTTGTACGCAGCTGTAATTGGCAAGCATCAAGACGCCGACCACGACCCACTCGAACACAAGCACTGCGAATCCCATCGCGACAAATTCACGGTTCGTTAACGAACAAGACAGCTAAAAATCCTGAATTCAAGAAGTAGCGTTGCATAGTGGCCTGTCAAAGCTGATGGTTAGTTCGTAGTACCGTCTTTAGGCGGAATTTCCGGCTGAAGCCGGTACTACAAACCTTGTCAATTCAGATCTGATTAACCACTAGTCACAATTGACTAATTCGTTTTTACAATCTGCTACGAACGAGCAGTCGTTACAGCGTTCGTTTCGGAGATATCTGTCGAGACCAAGTGACGGGTCACTTCGCTCGCTTTGACTGGGCGGCTGTGGAAGAATCCTTGATACAGATCACAATCATGCCGTTTGAGAAAATCCAACTGCTCCTTAGTCTCAACACCTTCGGCAACGATTTTCAGATCGAGCGCCTGAGCGAGTGCAATGATACTTGAAGCAATCGTACCGTCATCTCCATGAGGAATATCCTTGACGAATGCACGGTCAATTTTCAGCTTGTCCAATGGTAGCTGACGCAGGTAGGCAAGCGATGAATAGCCAGTTCCGAAATCGTCAATACTGATGGTCGCGCCCATTTCCTTCAACTGCGAAAGTCGCTGGACTACTTCCGAAAAGTTCTCAATGAGCACACCTTCGGTCACCTCAAAATCGAGTCTGCCGGGGGCGATACCAAACTCGTCAATCGCTTCTCTGACTGAACTGGTAAATTCTGTGTCGTGAAACTGAACCACGCTAACGTTAACGGAAATGCGAATATCGTAACCTGCATCGCTCCACTCGCGCAATTGGCGACACGCTTCACGCACTAACCAGCGTCCCACTGGAATAATCAATCGGCTCTTTTCCAGCAAGGGAATAAACTCGTTCGGTGAAACGGTCTTTCCATCACAGTTCCAACGTAGCAAAGCTTCGAAACCGATAACCTTGCCCGTTTCCAAATCCGCCTGCGGTTGGAAGACAAGGAAAAATTCGTCTTGTTTGAGTCCGGCGGCAAGTCGATTCTGCATCTTGGCGACGCCTACCAGCTGTTGAGTCAATTCGTCGTCATAGCCACAAACTCCCAGCCTGTTTTCTTTGGCGTGATACATCGCGGTATCTGCAAATGCGAGTAAGTCAACCGAAGTCGTGGCATGATCCGGATACAACGCAACGCCGACACTCGTGCCCAATTGAAACTCAGTATCGGCAAGAAAATATCGCTCACAAAGCGACTGGCAAACCGCATCCGCCATATCGTTCGCACATTGCGAACCTTCCAACCCTGACATGATGACGCAAAACTCATCGCCACCCAGTCGATAAGCCGAATCAGCTCCAACCACGTCGCTGAGCCGGTTGGCGATCTCACGCAGGGTGTCGTCACCAACCAGGTGCCCCAGAGAATCATTGATTTTTTTGAAACCATCCATGTCGATCAACAACAAGGCAAATCGCTTCGAGTCGCGCTTCGCATCTTGCAAACACGCCTCCAATTGATCCTGGAATTTGAGACGATTCATAAGTCCGGTCAAAGAATCAGTCGTAGCTAGCCGATGAAACCCTGCACTCAAGTCAACCAGTGCTGCCGTGCGTTTGCCGAACAGACTTTCTGATTGGTGGCAACACAAAAACGTACCAATCGTGACTCCCAGAGACAGGACCAAAGTTTCAAGTTCGGTTGCGGTCCATGGTGTGCCGTAGGCATGCGTCAACAACGGGAACGCTACGAACGCTGCGAGATTCACAACCAACCACGGAATCGCCCCCTTCACGCCACGAACCTGTGAGGCCATTACGATAGCGAGCGGGAGAAAAAACATTGCGACAGAAACGCTTGGGTGGGAAACTGAAACTGAAAAAACTGCAGTGCAGCTAAACCCGAGAAACAGATTGGTAAATTTCCGCCGTTCGACTGGCCCTTCTTTCTTTCGAAATAGCAGCATCAGCGTCAGCAACACGCACGTTTGGGCTGTGCAGATAACCGCACCAATGTGGTAATCGCGCAACCAGAGAAACCCAGCCATGAATGCAAAAATCACCCAGGCGACGCAGGCATAACGCCACGATTGCTGACATCGTTGCGTTTCAAGTCTTTCGGCGTCCATGACGGACGATTCCGACGGTAGTAGTGAGGACCTATATTGCATTTGACGCGCAAAGCGTTGGGAGGAAGAAAAAACCTGGCAGGGAAACTACTTGGTAGGGGAAAAGTAGCTCAGTCGATTGAGCGATCGGGTGTGCAAATTAACAAAAAGGGAATTCCCTAAGTTGGAATACAACGACAATGCCAAATAGAAGACAACTGGTAGCCCAGTCGAGTGGTATCGCCGAGCGAACAAACCAACCTTTGAGGCAACTGGTCGTTCGTCTGCTTGCTTGTGATACCGGCTGTAACGATTGGACCGAGATAGAGTAAGCACGCATCGCGAAAATGATTTGCCACAACAAGCACATTGCCCGTTAGGCTTGATTGTGGATGCTAAGTTTTCTCAATGCCACGGACGAATTAAGCTTCTTGTTTTCAAAATCGAAGGAAACCCTACGATCGATACAATAAGCAAGCATACCCCCAAAAAAAACAAAGGGCTAACTTAGAAACGGTTTGGGTGTAATTGGTGGGTGTGAATCGACATCTACCTTAAAAGCCGTAATTAACAACCAAACTTTTGCCCAAACTTTTCACCATTATGAACTCCAGCCCGTCACAATTCGATACAACAGCGAGCTTGCTTGAATTCCCGGTATCACTTCCGCCGTCTCCAGCACGTGCCGAGAATGTGAAAGGTGAAATTCGAATTGCCGAAATTCGAACGCTCGACGAACTTCGCTCCATTGAAGAAACGTGGTGGTCGCTGTTAATGCAAACACCCGGTGCCGATTACTTCAGGACGCCACATTGGCTGGAATCCTACATGGAGCACTTCGGCGATGAGATTGATCTGAAGATTTTGGTGATCTCCGAAGGCGAGCACACGACAGGGATCTTGCCTTTGGTTGTCGCGCCGTTCCGATGCAGTTTGGGGCAATTTCGCGTGTTGACTTATCCTCTTGATTGGTGGGGGACGTTTTACGGAGCGGTTGGACCTAACCCGAGTCAAACACTACATGTGGGACTTGAATGGATTGGGCAACAGCCTCGAGATTGGGATTTCCTTGAGCTCCGCTTTGTCAGCGAAGGGACGCAGCAGCAAACTGTTTTTTCAGATGTAGTCAAAGAGCCAACCTTTCATTGTGCACGCATCGATCTAAGAGATACAAATTGGGACGAATATCTCAGCTCACGACGGAAATCGTGGAAGACAAATATCCGTCGCACTGAAAACAAGACAAAAAAACTGGGTGACGTCGAACATATTCGCTATCGACCTGCAGCTGGTGAACAGGATCCTCGTTGGGATTTGTTTGATGAATGCAGCCGATTGTCGCAACTTAGCTGGCAGGGAAAATCGGATAACACACAAACTTTTGCACATCCAAATGTCGATGCATTTCTGCGGGCGGTTCATCAACGGGCGGTCTCGACAGGACATATTGATATGAATCTGCTGACCATCGACGGTAAAGCAGTCGCCTATCACTATGGCTACCACTATCAGGGCTACTTCAGCAGTTTGCGTTTGGGATTTGATCCGGAATTTTCGAAACCCGGCGTAGGAACGGTACTAACGAGCCGGATGATTCAAGACAGCATGAAACGTGGCGATCACACATTCGACTTTCTGCCCGATTGCCTCAAAGCCAAATTGCCATGGCAGACGTCAGTCGATGTCGGTTGTCGGCACACTCATTTCCCGTCTTCACGTGGCCGCACTGGTCTGCTCCGGCTCAAACGCTGGTTCGATCGAGAAGTTCGAAAAACATCACTCGTACCATCCTGAACCACATAACACTTGGAATTTGTATGGAATCTAAACTCTTAACCGGCACTCAGGCGCTGGTCGAAATCCAACACCAGTGGAACGAACTGTGGTTGCGATCGGACGTTACCTATCCGGGAAAACGCGCCGAAAACATCGCACTATGGATGCAGCAATTCGAAGTTGGCCGTGAACTGAAACTGGTCACGCTTTGGGAACAGAAGCGATTAGTTGCTGCGCTGCCGCTGTACGATAGAGAGCGTAAATTCGGGATGTCGGTCTGGTCGTTGACTAGCAATTGTTGGGCCGACGCTGGTGATTTGCTGCTTGATCCAGATTATCCCAGCGAGGATTTGTGTGATGCTTTAGTTGGCGCATTAGGCAAGGATGCGTGGAATCTGCTCAAGTTAGACTCGATTGCAACGGAAACGCCACGATGGCAAAGTTTCATCGGTGCGCTGCGATCCAAAGGCCATACCTTGCGTGAATCAGTCGGAGGCGCTGTCGCATTAACGGATGTCTTACAGGATTGGCCTGCGTATCAGGCCAGTTGGTCTGGAAACCATCGGGCTGCCGTCAAAAAAGGAATCAAACGACTCAAGTCGATCGGGGATCTACAAGCCGAGTGTTTTCGAAGTGGCGAAGAAGCAGAACTCAATTCGATTTTGGAAGCGTGTTTTCTTCTTGAGGATCGAACTTGGAAGGGTGAAAGTGGTACCTCGATTGTCAAAAGCGATATGCAGGACTACTTCCGCAAAGAAGCTCGTATCATGATGCAAAACGACATGCTTCATTTGTGGCAATTGAAACTTGACGGTCAGCTGATTGCGTTTGAATATTGCCCGGTTGCCAAAGGCGTCGTGTACTCAAATAAAATCAGTTTCGATCCCGATCATTCTCGCAACTCGCCCGGCAACGTGCTGAGGTTCTTTCAGCATGAATTCTATCAGCAGCAATCGCAGTATCATTTGTTCGACATGATGGGAATTACTTGCAAGAACAAATCGAAATGGGCAACTCGCGTCTATGCGACTGGCAACGTTACGGTGGCCAAGGGTGCCAAAGGAAAAGCAGCGCTTGCACTAGGCAATTGGAGCAAGCCGCCAGTCTCGGAAGTCGAACCATTGCCACCCTTGGGAGCCAAACGATACTTGGAGACGGCTAATTCGCAGCCAGTCTCCGAATCTGTGCCACCGGCAATAGTTTTGGAGCAAACAATTGACTGCGCCCAGCAACCTGTCAACTCTTGAAGCAAAGCCTGGTTGCGGTTTTAGCTGGGCTTGTCCCAGGCCTGTCGTTTCACTAGCGATTTAGGTGGTCGAACAAAACAAAGGTGTCAGGAGATTTCCTGCCATCTTTTTTCGTACCCAATATCAGTCCTTGTTCACTAGAATAGATCGGCAATACCGAACGCAATCGGTTATGATCGTGAGATGAACATAATCGCCAGTGCGTCCACCGGAAACGTGATTTAGCGGTTGTTGGCTTGCTTTGTTTATAGGCGGGACTTGATGAATCCATTGTTTCTAATTCTTGTTTTGTTGCTTTGCGTATCAGCGGACCCATTTGATGCTCTCGCTACCGAGCAGCCACCTAACGTCGTCGTAGTGATTACAGACGATCAAGGTTGGGCGGATATCGGATACAACAACCCAGCCGTCTACACGCCGAACATAGATCGCCTGGCCAGAGAGGGCGCAATATTGAAACAGCAATACGTGATGCCTCAATGTACGCCGACACGCATTGCTTTTTTTACGGGGCGTTATCCAAGCCGGTTTGGTGCTACTGGCCTGCAAGCTACCAATGAACAAGTGTTTCCAAAGGATACTTTCAACGTCGCGCGGATGATGAAAGCTGCCGGATACGAAACGGCGCTTATCGGCAAATGGCACATGGGGAGCAGCCTGGAATTTGGGCCGAACCACCATGGCTTCGACTACTCCTACGGCTCGTTTACAGGCGCGGTTGGCAATTACGACCATCGCTATCGCAAGGGAGAATACGAAGTCAATTGGCACCGCAATCACACATTTTTTCCCGATCACGAAAACGGAACCCACACAACGGACTTGGTCGCTGAAGACGCAATCCGTTTCATCAAAAAGAAACGCGACAAGCCGTTTTTTCTGTATCTGCCATTCCACGCACCTCACACACCATTGGACGAACGAGGTGAATTCGTTGACGTACCGACTCAACGTGATCCAGAAAATCCATCGCGTTGGCTAAACGAAGCCAAAATTAAATGGTTTCAAGATCCTGATTCGAAAATTCAACAGGAACCGGATCCAGAGAAGCGTTTGTACCTGGCTGTATTGCATCACCTGGATGATGCCATTGGCAAGGTAGTGGATGCGTTGGATGAATCTGCCCAACGCAAGAACACGCTTATACTCTTTTCTTCTGACAATGGCCCTCAAGTGAATTGGGGCGGAAATAATTATCCCGATGATTTGAAACTTAAGAACTTTAACCAACCCGACAAACTACGCGGCTCGAAATGCGATGTTTGGGAAGGTGGAATTCACGTGCCAGGTTTTGCGAATTGGCCAGGAAAGATCGAACCGGGACGCGAAATCAACCAGCCAATACATATTGCCGATTGGCTTCCAACACTGGCCAAAATCACAAAGCAATCGATTCCACAAGAAATTGAGTTAGACGGTCGCGACTTGTCTTTGCTTCTATTGGGTCAAGAAGACGAACATCCAAACGAATTTCCAGCCAGGAATTTTTATTGGATTTGGGGCAACAAGCTCAATCGCTGGGCAGTTCGATCCGGTGACTGGAAAATCGTCAAGTATGGCAAAGGCGACCCGCAACTTGAAGATTGGAAGATCTTCAATCTCATTGATGATCCTGAAGAAAAAATTAATCTATCGGCCAGTGAGCCAGATCGAGTACAGCAGCTTCACGATCTATTTTTGCAGCACCGCAGCAAAGACAAGCAGAATGCCCCAAAACCAGACGACATTTCGCACTAGATTCATCGAAAAATCGTCGGGTGAAATAAATCCGAAATCTTCCTAATAAAGTCTCTTCCCGCCCGTTGTATATGTAAACGCACATCATCCAGGTAGTTTTGATGACTGATGGTCGACTGACCAAACTGTCGGTGAATTCTTCGGTCGCACAAGATCGTGACTGGATGGAGTGCGCGATCGCTGAGTACGAACAACCGTTGCTCAGATACGTTCAGATGTTTGTTAAGAATGCTGAGACAGCTCGCGACATCGTTCAAAACACATTTATGAAAATGTGCGAGCAGCAACAACCGCTTGAGTCATCACAATTGAAGCTGTGGTTATTCAAAGTCTCCAGGAACGGGGCAATTGACGTTTACCGTAAGGAACGCCGGATGGCTGGAACTGAATTGGAAACGAACGAAGTGGTCGGAAGTCGACAAGCTGGACCGGCTGATTTAGTCGAACGGCAAGATACGCATTCGGCAGTGATGGATGAAATCGCGACTTTGTCAGCCAATCAACAGGAAGTGTTGAGGTTAAGGTTTCAATCGGAATTCAGCTATCAGGAAATTGCTGACGTGACAGGATTAACGAAATCGAACGTTGGCGTGTTGTTACATACGGCGATTAAAACATTGAAAGTGCAATTCGATCAGTAGCAATACAAGCCCGACGCGCAAG
>CAYONX010000073.1:8002-20683 GCA_964405425.1 uncultured Pirellulaceae bacterium
GGCGTTGCCATCTTCAACTGGCAAAGTTGATCCTTCCTTCGAATTCCCAGATGCTGATGAATGGTCAAGGAACTCGCGGAAAAGATCAAAATTCCCCAATCGGCCACCAGCAGTAATGTTGCCAATCGAAGCAAGCGAAACGGAATCCTCTCCAGAAGATGGTAGAGGGCCAGCGTTAGTTTATGGAGGGGGTTTGAATCTACCGAAACCCTCTGGATCAGAGCCCGGTGACATCGGGGGTGGAATCGGGGGTGGATTGACTACCGATTCATGGGATGCCTCCAATGAGAGTTTTAGTGGCGATCGTCGAGAGGAAGCCTCTGGCGAGTTTTTATCCGGTGGCGAGATTCCAATTGAGATTGCAAGGCAGCCCAATGCGGCGGAGTTGGTACGCCAGCTGCAGGCAGATCAGTCACTTCGAGGCGAGTTGCTGGCTAAACTCAGAGCGACAGAACAATTTGATGGTAAAGACGAGATTGAAATTCCAGTGACTGGTGACTTTGCGGTCGCACCAGAAAAAGTGAATTTAAATTCGATCACGGATAAACAACTGGCGGATTTGTCAAAGGCGATAATTCCAGATGCTGTCGATACATTCACATTCGACGAGTCAACCACAACTCAGAGAGCAACTGACAGCGAACTGCTTAAGGACTTACTGGGCGATGAAACTCGGAAATTTCGGTTAGAAACGCGCACACGCAATGTTCCTGTTACGAAATATCGAATCGAAACCAGGACTCGGAATCTGCCAGATGGCACGGTCGAATCTTACACCGTCAATGTTCCTTACACAGAACAGGTCGCTCAAAATTACACAGTACAGGTTCCGTACACAGAAAACAGCAAGTTGACCAGCGGCGATCAATTTCGCGCCAGCTTCGATGTTGATAGACGGATTGCTCAAGCAGAAGTTCAGCTAGAGACAGCACTGCAAAGATTTTTCCCGACTCATCCTCAGATCAAGTCGTTACAGGGTCAATTAGCCGCATGGAAGAAATTCAAGGAACGGATTGGGTCACCCGAGTTAACGGCTGCCGCAGAGCTTATTCCAATCTTGCTGAGACGAGTTAACCCAAACGGAACTCAAGAAATCGACTTCAAGCAACTGGAGTTGAATCCAGATATGCTGGAGGAAGACTACCTGGAGACTGCCGGTGCAAAAGACGTGGAATTGACCGAAACGCTAAAGGCAGCGATTGGATATTTTGAATCGATTGCGTCCGATGAGGAGAAGAAATCATTGAAGGAAAGTTTCATCGCGGCAATCAACAAAGAGTTACAACGACGAGTCACGATCTACAACAGAAGAGTTCGTCAGCGGCGAGGTTGGAAGCGGGTAAAGGCGGTAAACAACACGTCGCGGCTGATTGTTGGCGACAAGGATGAACTCGATCTGACCGGAATGCAGGTTCAAGTTCAAGTCGATGGGTTTCGAGCCCGAGTGCTGGTCGATTACTTTTACTACAACGATCGCGACCGCCAACTAGAAGGCAATTTCAAGATCCGCTTGCCTGACGATTCGTCGATGTACTACTTCGCGTTTGGCCAAAGTGCTTACGACTTTTCACCTGATGGCCCATTGGCAGTTGGAGAATTCCGCAAAGATGGCGATCAATATGTGTCGCTGCGACCAGCCGAAATTGGACTGGCCCGACAGGACGCCTGGAAAAACGTCAAAGAATCGCGGATGGTCCCGCGTGAGAAAGCAGCCTTTGCCTATAACCAGACCGTTCGTCGGCGAGTCGATCCGGCACTGGTTGAGTGGTCGGGTGCCGGTATCTTCAACGCTCGAGTGTTTCCGCTGATGCCAAAGCAGTTGCACCGAATTGTCATTGGCTACGATGTGAATTTGACAGCGACCGATTCGGGTTATCGTTACCAACTTGATTTGCCGCAACAGATGGGCGAATGTCGCGTCGATCTAAGTGTTGCCGATTTCGAAAATGGAAAATGGGAATTGGTACTCGACGGACAACCAGAAGATAAACAGAGCCAGCCGACTCGATGGGAAGCTGGCACAGGCGCAGGCGGCGTTCGCTCGCAAAAACGGCTGCGATTTACCGATCCGGAATGGAGTTCCTTGAAGCTGTTGGCGAAGACCGAAAAGCCGATCGTGCTGCAAAGTTCAAAAGGCGAAAAAGGAGAGTACTTTGCGACTCAGTTCCAAGCCAATTTGCCGGCGGAAAAACAGACGGCGAACCGGCGTGGCGTCTTCGTGGTTGATACGTCATTGAGCAGCCGCCCGGAAAAATTCAATGTCTGGCTCGACTTGATGAAAGCGACTCTGGGAAACAACCGTGACGATTTGGAAGAATTCGCGGTCCTGTTCTTTGACGTCGACAGTCGATTCTGGCGCAGCAGCTGGACGAACAACACGGAAGAGAATGTTTCTGAGTTAATGAAAGATTGTTTTCAAATTGGGCTCGAAGGTGCAACGAATTTGCACGGAGCGATGCTGGAATTGTCAGACGCGAAATGGTTACTCGAAGATTCGCAGCGACCTGACCTGTTTTTACTCAGCGATGGCGCAGCGAATTGGGGGGAAACCGATCTGAGAATTATCCAGAACGAATATGCGGCATTGGACCTCGGCAGCATCTTTGCGTACCAGACTGGGATGAACGGGACGGCGATTGCCAACTTGCGGTTTTTGACTTCGTCGACTGGAGGAGCGGTTTTCAGTCTGCCGGCGGAAAAAGAGATCGCCAATATTTCGACGGCGCACCGGAACAAGCCGTGGAAGCTGTTGTCAGTGCAATCGGCAGATACGTCGGATGTAATGACGGCTGGCCGAATCGAATGGGTTTATCCAGGGCAATGGGTAACCGTCGTGGGCCGCGGGAAACTGTCAGAGGAAATCGAGCTTCAGTTGCAACAAGGTGAACAGACTCGCACCGTTTCTGTTCCCGCACCAACGGCAATGGAATCTGAAATGGCAGCGCGGCTCTACGGTCAGGTTTCGGTCGGGCAACTGGAATCGCTGGGCGATGCGACGTTCGATATTTCAGCTGCCTACGCCCGCCACTTTCGGATTACCGGGAAGACATGTTCTTTGTTGATGCTGGATTCGGAAGCGGATTACAAGCGTTTCAACATTGTGCCGGAACAAGACGGTTTTGTTGTCGATTCCAAAGATGCTTCCAGCGTGGTGGCGGCTGCGTTGGAAAAGCTCGACTTGGAATTGGTCGATCCGAAGGCAAAGCTTTTGAGCTGGCTGAAGCGACTGGAATCGATGCAGGGCCTGGAGTTCAAGATGCCGACGGCGCTGAAAGTCGCGTTGGACGAAGTCGATGTGGAAACGATCGATTGTCGACTCGATTGCCAGCAACTTGACGCTGCGAATTGGTCCAAAAAGTACTCAAAGGCGCTGTCAACGGCGAAGCTCGATGCGGATGTTGTGGAAGCTGAGGTGGCGGAGCGTTTAAAGATTTCAAGTGACGACGCGGTTCGTGTTCAAAGCAGTCTGGTGGAGGCGAATCCAGGCGACTGGGTGATCGCGCGTGATGTCGCGTTTGCAGCGATGGAACTCGATCGACCTGCTGTCGCGTATCATTTGCTGCGAGGGGTTGTGCAAAGCCGCCCGTTTGATGGTTCGTGTTATGCCGCAATAGGGCAATGCCTGCAGCAGCTCGGTAAATCGGATATGGCGATCATTTTTTACGAGCTGGCGATCGGATCGAATTTTGCCAATCAAGGGCCAGACTTTCACAAGATCGTCGCGACTCACTACCAATCACTGCTGCATAAGATCCAACGCGGGGAGCTGGAAAGTAAGCTCAAGAAATATGCTGAAGCGAGATTGAAGTTAATGCATCAATTCAAAGTGCCTGAGAAAAGTGACTTGGTCATCTCGATGATGTGGAACACGGATCAGACTGATGTCGATTTGCACGTCGTCGAACCGAGTGGTGAGGAGTGTTACTACCAGAATCGGAAAACTCGTTCGGGTGGAAACATTACGACTGACAAGACCGACGGTTTTGGGCCTGAGATGTATGTGTTGCCATCAGCCGCCAAAGGAAATTATCAGATCAGTGCGAAGTATTTTCGAGCGAATCAGAATCGAACGAAAGTCAGCAATAAGGTGTATCTGACGATCTACCGGAATTACGGTACCAAAGATGAAACGGTCTCTCGTGAGATTGTCCGCTTGACCAAGGTAGGCGAAAAAGAACTGGTTAAGGAATTGCGGTGGAAAGACTAGAGTCGGTACCGTTCGGTTGGCAATACCAGGTAGCGTTTATTTAATCATGAAGTCAACGTTTTCGTTGGGTAAAAAAACAGGAACACTAATGGTCACTAATCTGCACTAATGTCGTCGAAACGATCAAACGCTTGCTCATGCAAAAATCAGTGTCAATTAGTCGAGATCAGTGTTCTTCTTTTCCTCGGATGCCATCAAGCATTGAGTGAAGCAGTTGCGACTGTGCCGTTTTGTCGCAGTTTTTAGATGTTAGGCGGCGATTGAAATCCCGGTTGTAAAAGTGAAGAGAAGCATTCACATCCAACCAACAGGAGATTTCAATGACAACTATGGTTTGGGTTTATATTGGGTACCTGGCAACTTGTATTCTTGTGACAGCACTGGTCGCAAAAACATTGCGTGAACATGGGCCGGCGATCATGGCCGGCAAGGCGGATGCGTCACCGTTAACGAAGGCTAAGACGCATTTGATGGTCGTCGGATTTTATTTGCTCGCCCTCGGTTTAACCGGCTTCGTATTGAAGATTGGTGGAACGGCAACTGATGCGACTTCTGCGATCGAAGTTCTCAGTACGAAAATTGGTGGCATGGTGCTCGTAATCGGACTGCTGCATCTGGCAATGTTTGGAACGTTTGCTTCTGCCGGTGGTGCGAAGCCAAAATTGACAGACGGTTTGCCATTGGCAGAACGGGTCACCAGAAACTGACTGAGTTCCGAACTTTGGTTTGGTTATTGCAATTTGAGGAGACTCAATGGTATTTGTCAGCCATGCGATCTATCTACTGATCAGCGCTTTGTTCACCGTTTACGTCGGCCGATCACTCTACACCAATGGCCGGTTATTTCTGATGGAATGTTGGGGTGAGGAACGACTGGCGGACGCGGTAAACAAGGTTCTGTTGATCGGGTTCTATCTGCTGAACTCATCGTTTGTGTTACTGGTGTTGCGATTCGGTGCTACCGGCACAACGATCGAAAACGCTATCGAAATTCTCGCTGGACGAATCGGATTTGTGGTTTTGGTAATGGGCGTGATGCATTTCAACAATCTGATGATTTGTGAATTTGCACGCTGGTGGCGGGTGCGTAATACTCAACACAGGTTGTGATGAATATCAAAACAGATTTCGAATATCCGGGTGTTTTACATTAGTTTTTTGGAAAAGTTGTTTTAGTGTCACAAATTCTTCAAAAAATTGATTTAGAAAGTAGGTCTTCTCTATAGACTATTTTACAACTCTAGCACTTGTCTTGATTCGATTCACGTTGATCAAATTGGAGAAAAGCGATGTTCAGAAATTTTGTTAAAGTCTCGATCGTTTTTGGTTGTTTGGTTCTATCCAGCTCGCTTGCTTTCTCGCAAACGGCTGATTTCTTTTGGTCGCTAAATGACCTCAACACTGGTGCGGTCAACGGTCCGCTCGTAGTCTCCGCGCAACCTGGTGACACGCTTTCGCTATTCTTGTACCACTCTCCCAGCGGACCGTCCCAGCAGGCTATCGACATCGGAGCGATGTTGGACCTGGAAACTTCGCAAGAGGGCGTTGTTCGGTTCACTGCAGCGGAGTCATTTGACTTCCAAATAAGCGTTGGTGATTACATTGTAGAAAATCGGTGGCAAGATAGCATTCCTTGCGTAAGTTACGGGGAGATCGGTACCGTCACCGATTCCTTTATCAGTGAGTGGGGTGCCTTTACCCTGACAGGGGCTGGCATGCAAGAAGACAATACGGATCCAGATCTGTTCCTCGATGCAGGCTACGACTTTCAGGCTGAAGCATTCCTGTTTGGCCGCGTTGATATCGAAGTTATCGGAAATCCTGGTCAGTGCGTACAGATTCATGTTGGCCCTGGCGACGGTGGAGTCGCTCACACGATAAACTCAAATTTTGATACAGGTAGTCTGCTCGATCCAGTTTTTGGTAGTGCTTTGATCACGATCGGTGACGTGATTCTTGGCGATACCAACAACGACCAGTCAGTCGACTTGCTCGACATTTCCAGTTTCGTCGATCTACTTGGCAACTCTCAATTTGCACCAGCCGCCGATACCAACTGCGACGGAAATGTAAACCTACTCGATGTCTCACCGTTTATTGCGCTGCTGAATGGACAAGGTTTACAGGTAGTTGACCCCAGCCCACCAAACGACAACCGTCAAGATGATCTTTTGGGGGACATGAACGTTGACGGCTTACTCAATTTACTCGACATCGCTTGTTTTCGAGCCCTCGGAACTGACTGTCCAAGTTTTCAAACTGGGGATGTCAATATGGACGGAGTCATTAACCTTTTGGACGGCCCACCGTTCTGTGAATTGTTGCTCGCAATTGAATAACCAATGAATGCGAGTGGGCAATTGGATTGAGCCTCCAATAACGATTCATTGGAGGCTCCAGCGTTCAATGAATGCTCACGGCTCCAAGCTGTTTCAGCTTGCTCCAGGCAAACAAAATTGTGATTCCAGTCATCAAGACATTGGCGACGGCCAGACCGATCCAGATCGAGTGAATGCCAAGAGTTGTGTTGGCGTCTAGTAAGACGATAAACAGCAGCGGCAATGCGATCTTGCGCAGAATCGTTTCAAAGAACCCGTAAAACGGTTTCTTGATCGCTTGTAGCGTCGCTAGATGAGTTGAGGTCAGCACGTACGACCACTGAATGAACATTATCACATAGGCGCAACCGATTCCGATTTCAATCACGGTTGGGTCGTCAGTGAAGATTCGCAGTAACGGCACCAGGAATATCAGGATCATGGCTGAAGTAAACATGCTCAAGCCGACGCCGACCAAATTGCAAAATCGCAGCGTCGCGCGTACGCGATCAAACTTTTTCGCTCCGTTATTCTGACCAACAAGTGCCAAAATGGCCGCGTACAATCCGAACGTTGGCATTAAACCGATCTGCTCGATCCGAGTCGTGACGCCGAATGCCGCAATCGCCTCCTCGCCATGCTCCTTCAAAAAGAAATTGACGATGAAGAAACTCAATGCGACTGACAATGTGTTGAAGCCGGCTGGTATCGCTTGCACGATAATCTCTTTGAAAATTGCCAGATTAGGAATGAACGGACTCAGCCCAGTCGACTTCAGTAATCCTCGCCGTACAACTACTGACAACATGAATAAGCTGCTCATCGCCTGAATCACCACCGTCGCGACCGCAATGCCGGTGATCCCCATCGCTGGTAAACCGAAACCGCCGTATAGAAACCATGGATCGAGCACGAGGTTCAGAAAAAAGCCAACGACCAATACGCCACCAAGTGTTCGACTATCTCCATTGGCAATCAAGATCGCGTTACAGATACTCAGCAGCACGAAAAACGAAGCACCGCAAAAGATCGGGTTCATATATGAAAGCGCGTAATCGAGCAGCTCACCCTCGGCGCCTAAAATGCCAAACAAAAACGGCGCGGCAATAAAACCTCCAATCGCCAAAACGACGGACAACAGAACGCCAAGCGAAATCGCCTGGCATGTGAACTGGTTCTGTTTTTCTGAATCCTCAGCGCCGATTGCGTTGGCGATCAACGCCGAAGCGGCTCGCGACAAACCGCTGCCGGCTGCGATCACGAGCAAATAGACCGGAAAGCTGAGGCCAAGGGCTGCCAATGCTCCGGTTGAAATTTCACCGGCATAAAACGAATCGACGACGTTGTACATCGTTTGGAAAAACAACCCGATGCTCGCCGGGATTGCCATGTCGGCGACGTGGCGTGGAATAGAGCCGACCGTTAATTGTTCTCTTGACTGCTTTGACTTCGTCGGCATTAGCTGGTGATGTCCTGCCCCAGCAATTGACTCAAAGCCGATGTGCAATCAAGTTGCGTCGAAGCGGTCGCTGAAAGATGGCAGATCGTCTGGCCTTTGGCTTGGTCGTCATAGGCGCTGAGCACCATGATTCGGGCGGCTGAAATCTGGCGGATACGCTCAAGCAGTTGCTCCAGGCTACCAGCAAAACAGCAACTCGCTTTGTAAATCCCTTCGACTAAACCAGCATCGGTTGAGAAAACTCGTGACGCCATCAAGAATGGTGTGATGCCGGTTAGTCGAGGGTTCACATCGACAAGAAACCGATCGCCGGTATCGCTGCGTATAATGTCGATACCAATCACGCCAAAACATCCTTGGCTCGTCAGATATTGAGCGACAGGTGAAACGAACGAGTCAACTTCTGCGGCCAATGACATTTGCTTGTCGGCCGAATAGAGACCACCACACCATTTACCTGATTCATTGAATTTCTGCTCAGTGAACCCAAGCCAGCAGACCGTTCCATCTCGCTTCAGATAAAACTGGACGCCAACATCTTCGACGATGTTCTCGACGATAGAATTGAACACCAGCTCTGCGGTTGGCCAACGCTCTGACAACAACTCACGCATTTGCCGCTCGTCTTCCTGATTGCGCAAAACGTAATTGCTTAGCCCGGCATAACCATGACTTAGCTTGGCGATACAAGGAAACTGGACCGAGTCGAAGACTTCCGCCTGGGCACAATTGATTTGCTCGATAACTTGCTTGGAGTGCAAGAAATAATTGATCGCGGGATCGAGCAGCTGCTGGTCTGCTGAGAGCGATTCGTGTGGAAAGAGCACGATGTAATCTTGATTGTCAGGCAAGTCGTCGAACTCAATCCAGCGAGGACGAGCATGCGGACCGAGCACGTCGCACCAATGGTCAACCAGAATTTCTGGCGGTCGCGATTGAGAAGTAACCGCTAATTGATCGCCCCAACCGAACATCAAGTGATGCGGCCCCAGGCACTTCAGCAGCTCTGGTGGCGGCGGTGGAAACGGGTCGTGAATGATGAACTGCTGCGTATTTTTGAATCGGGTTTGGTCGCTGTTGGAAGAAGGATACTCAGCCAACAGCACAGCATCACGAGCATCCTCGGCATACAGCTCAGACAGCAATGTCTGAGCTGGCACCGATTGCTGAGCAGCAGAATCGACTCGCACTGGCTCTATACTTCCTTTTTCCAAACCGTAAGCTGCGAAACTCCGTAGTGGAAAGTCCGGCGAGTTTCGCGAATCACAAACGGAACCTCGACTGGCTCGTTGATCAATTTGAAATTGCCTTGCAGGCATTCGGTCAGCCCTTCCAGCGTCGAGAAGTTCTCACCCGTGGCTGCTTTGAATCCGCCGAGCCATTTGTCGCGCGGCGTGTGTTCTTCCAGCCATGTGTAGGGAGAAGCAAGCACAAGCAAGCCGCCGGCATTAATGCGATCACCGATCGTGTTTAAGAACTTGGCCGGGTCATAGAGCCGGTCAATCAAGTTGCCTGCGAAGACCAAGTCGTAGTTGTCGAATTTCTCGATCAGATTACAGGCGTCGCCTTGCATGAAGCTGATTTTGTCTTTGACGTCGCTGTAGCCAGGAAAGTCCTTCAGCAGCACTTCGCGGTATGATTGCAATTCACCTTCATCGGTCAGCAGATACCGTTGCTTCCCGGTCTTCTGCAAATTGCTGGGAGCTTCGATCAGCCGCACCGACAGGTCAATCGCATCGACATGATCAAAATGGCCAGCCAACTCAAACGCTGCTCGTCCTGCTGCACAGCCAACATCGAGAGCCCGATTGGTTGCTTGACCATCCAAATGCTTGACAATTTCAGTAACACAAGTGACAGGAAAATTCGGCAGATCCAAAGCAGGTTCACCGTAATGAAACTCGATGTAACGAGAAACCATCTGGTCTGTTTCATAGACGTTGATTTCTCGCTCTGGCAACGGTTCTGCTTCAATGTACCGCAAACCAGAATATTGAAGGAAGTGTCTGCGGAATGCGTAACGCGAGTCTTTGATGGCGTAATTGCCAGTCGAAATCCAACATCCACCTTTGAAAATATTATGCTTGCCGTCGAACGTCGGCGCGGAAAAATCATCGTAGGCGGGATGCACTTCGAATCCGTTGTAGCCTTCGATCGGAGTTTCAGTCCATTGCCAAACGTTGCCGATCAAATCGAACAATCCGTCGGCGATTTCATGACGATCGACTGGACAAGGTGAAAAACAATCTTCCAGATTGATGTTTCCTGGTGCCGATTCCCAATACGGTTGGTCTGTGTCGAGCTTGTTTCGCATCTGGTACCACTCCGCTTCGGTCGGCATTCGCAAATGCGTACCGGTCTGTTGTGATTTCCAATTGCAAAAAGCTTTTGCTTCCAGGTAATTGATTTCCGCTGGCCAATTCCATGGCATGTCGATGACTTCGAGCATCGTGCGATATCGGTACTCGTCGCCTTCCTTCAGCCAGTAAACAGGATGCCTGGCATTCTTGTAATCGACCCAGCTCCAACCTTCTTCCGTCCAGAATTCACTATTCTCGTAGCCACCATCCTGTATGAACTCCAGGAATTCAGCATTGGACACAAGGAACTTGGATGCTTTGAACGAAGCGACATCAAACGCCTGGTAGCCATATTCGTTATCCCATCCATAGATCGGATTGGTTTTGGCTTTACCCAATTCGACTTTGCCACCTTCAATCGTGATCAATTCGTTTTCCGGAGCAACACCCGAGTCGCGACAAATGTTCCCCCAGACCGGATGAGCTTTAACGCTCTCGAGTGGCAATTCACGGATCAGAATCGAAGTTGTCTCGAGATGAATTCGCTCATGTTCGATCCCCATCATGATGATCCACATCGGATCTTGCCAATTGACAGGCAATGAGAAATCGGTCGAGCGAATAAATTCATCGACGAGTTCACGGGTCGCATCGCGATAGGTTTTTACTTCGGCAGGTGTCGGCCATTGGTAGTTCGATTCGTTTAAATCGTCCCACGACATTTCGTCAACTCCGACTGCCAAAGTCGACTCGAGGACTGGATCAATTCGTTGGTCGATCAAATTGGCAACGTTGAGTTTGTTGATGAAAAACACGGACGTATGGCCGTAATAAAAAATTAACGGGTGTCGCAACGGATTGGCTCGACGATAGTACGCTTCGTCATCGACCAGGCATTCAAAGATACTTTCGTACAAAGAAAACGTGTCGTGGAAATAACTCAAAATGTTTCGCCGCACTTCGTCCACCGAATCACCATCCAACAATGGCGTTTTCGTGACTACCGGAAACTTCAGATCGTCAACAGTCGTACTCATGTTCATTCTTCAAAAAAAACTAATCCCTTGCTATTGCGAACAATTATTTAAGCATGAATTTCACAGGATGGTATGGCAACGGAGATAAAAGACTGGACATTCCTGTTGCCAAATGTATTAACGATTACACCGATGGCCTGCGGAACGGCAAATCCGTCCCTGCCGAAATAATCTGGGTGCTGAATGTCCGGCTGTATCGTTGGCCATCAGCGAGGCGCACTCTGTGCTAAAATCATTCGCTTCGAGTTGCTGTTGGGCAAGGCATTCGCAAAGAATTTAGTTGCTCGCCGAAAATAATTGCCCTATCATCCGTAAGCTTCCCGGCTTGCCAGCGTCGCACTGAGTACCGCTTTGAAGGCAAAACGTGAACTTTGATTGTCAGACCCTATTCTGCGAGGACTCGCACCATGAATTCTTTCCACTGGTTAATTTCACTTAAGGACGCATTCTGTTCACTCGCCCGCCGCAATTCCCGTAGACAAAGAAGACGGGTGCGGCCAATAAACGGACAAGGAATGGAATTGCTTGAAGCAAGAACCATGCTCGCGACCATTGGGTTCGACTCAGGCAGCGGATTGTTGACGTTTGCGGCGGATGCCGGCGTCGCTGACATAGTCAGTGTGAGCTCTCCGCAAGAAGACATTCTGCAAATCCAGGTAGGAAATGGTGAAGCAATTACGTTGGAGGGAGACGCGGTTGGTAATCCAGATTTTCAATTGAGCCAGTTTGTTGTTGCTGACGACACATTACAAATCGACGTTAGCAGCTCCATTGTTGATAGTTTTCTGGCCGATCTTGGTGACCTTAGCGACACCTTCACTGTTACCGCGCTACCCGGTGTTTCGTCTCTCTTTGTCAACGGCGAAGCTGGAAGCGACATTATTGATATTTCTGCTATTAGTCTCGGAGCGACACTTACTGGCGGCGCAGGCAACGACGTTTTAACTGGTGGATCGGGTGACGATGTTCTGGTCGGCGGTGGAGGAACTGACGTTATCGACGGTGGCCTCGGCATCGACACCAACTCATTCCAAGGCATCGGTATTGGAGTAACGGCAACGGTCGACGCTGACGGTGCAGGGACTGCAGTCTATGGAATGGTTAACGAAACATTCGTTGGAATTGAAAATCTGACCGGGTCAGAAAACGACGATATCCTTACCGCCACTGGAGCAGCTGCCAATGTGCTGCGAGGTGAAGGTGGCGACGACATCCTTGCTGGCGGCGGAGGAACTGATGTTATCGACGGTGGCCTCGGCATCGATACCAACTCATTCCAAGGCATCGGTTTTGGAGTGACGGCAACGGTCGACGCTGACGGCGAAGGGATTGCAATCTATGGAATGGTTAATGAATCATT
>CAYONX010000074.1:0-7365 GCA_964405425.1 uncultured Pirellulaceae bacterium
CCGCCACCGCCGCCTAAGCCACCGCCTCCGCCGCCACGACCACCGCCGCCGCCACCGAAGCCACCACCACCGATTTGGGCGAGGGCTGGTACGGCTGCGAATGCTGGTGGTATCTGGATCGCCAATGGCTTATCCGAGTTGTTGGTCACCATCATGTTGGCGTCTGACGCACTCTTGCATTTGATCAAAACCTTGACTTCGCCAGATTCCATTGCAGCGAACATTTCGACCGGCTCAAAGCCTTCCACTGGCGTTTGCGTCTTCCAGATTCGCGACATTCGTTTCTGTGTCTGACGTTCGGCTTTCTTGTCAGTCTTTTGAACCTCGTCTTCGGCCATTGCCGCAGAACTGATGGTCAGTGCCAGGATGGCGACTAGATACTTTTGCATTGATACAAAACTCGTTCTCATTGAAAGAACTCCCTGATATTAATAACCGACGGTCCTTGCTGTGCGTCGGTTGATACACGGATCGTGATGCGAGTGATTCTTATAGTCTGTGTGCAGAACTACCACCCCTATCTTTAAGATAGTCGGAATAGGCAAGCCATCCAAGCAATTTTTTCTCTTGAAACAACGTTAACACCACAAAAAACGGGATGCAAAGCTCTCAAAGAGAAACCTTACATCCCGGATTATTGGTATTAACGTACCCATCTGATGTCGTCCAGAATTTGGCAGACAGATGGGGGAGCGAGTTAGATTAGCGAAGCTATCACCAAGGCGACAACGCTCATCAATTTCAGCAAGATATTGAGCGAAGGGCCAGAAGTATCTTTGAATGGATCGCCCACGGTATCGCCGACGACGGCGGCTTTGTGTGCTTCAGATCCCTTAGCCAGCTTTTGGCCATTCACTTCAAATCCCTCTTCGATCATTTTCTTGGCATTGTCCCAGGCACCACCAGCGTTGGACTGGAACAGAGCCATCAAAACGCCACTGACGGTAACGCCAGCCAGCAAGCCGCCCAGCATCAAAGCGTTGATATTACCTGCCATGCCTTCGAAACCATTGTCGCCCAGGAGCTTTGGAATGAAACCAAATGCAACTGGAACCGAAACCGCAATCAAGCCAGGTAGAATCATCTCTCGAATCGAAGCTCGAGTTGAAATGGCGACACACTTGCCGTATTCAGGTTTGCCATCGGCGGCGTTAAATGTCGCTTGGTCCTCTTTGGACCACGAGTCAAAATCTTTTCCATCGTTCTTGTTCAAGACATCCAGAGCTTTCTTCAGTTCAGGAATGTCCTTGAATTGACGTCGTACTTCTTCAATCATCGCCATCGCTGCACGCCCAACGGCGTTCATGGAAAGAGCTGAGAACAAGAATGGCAACATCGCACCAATGAACAAGGAAGCCATCACGAAAGGATTGGTAATGTCAATCGCATCGATCGGAGTTTCAGGGTGCGTTGCGTTGTAAGAAGTCATGAAGGCGGCAAACAATGCCAGTGCAGTCAAAGCAGCCGAACCAATCGCGAATCCTTTTCCGATAGCAGCGGTAGTGTTACCAACGGCATCCAGTTTATCGGTCCGTTCACGGACTTCTGGAGGAAGTTCGGCCATTTCAGCGATACCGCCCGCGTTGTCTGAAATTGGTCCGTAAGCGTCAACGGCCAATTGGATTCCGGTATTGGACAACATGCCAACGGCTGCGATCGCGATACCGTATAGGCCGGCAAACGAAAAAGCTCCGATGATTGCCGCAGCGATGATCAGAATTGGAATCGCTGTAGACATCATTCCCACGCCTAAGCCGGAAATAATATTCGTGGCAGAACCGGTCACACTTTGGCGAACGATCGATTTGACAGGTCCAGTTCCAGTACCCGTGTAATGCTCGGTGATCTTTCCGATCCCCAAACCGGCTCCAAGGCCGAACAGGATAGCGTAGAAGACTCCATTGCTGGTGATGACTTGTGCTTCCAATCCACTGCCAACGGTCCAACTGGTCGGAAGCATCCATTGAATGATGAAATATGTCAAAGCAACCAGAACAATGGCCGAGCCAAATTCGCCGATGTTTAGAGCTGCGTGAGGACTTCCGCCTTCTTTAACGCGTACGAAAAACGTACCAGCGATCGACGTCAAAATTCCAACGCCCGCCAAAACCAGTGGCAACAAGATCGCAGAAAGTCCGCCAAACCCGTCGTTTGCAAATTCAGGCAGTGCGAAAAGTGCCGTACCCAAAACCATGGTTCCAATAATTGAACCGACGTAAGACTCAAACAGATCAGCACCCATTCCCGCAACGTCACCAACATTGTCACCAACGTTATCAGCGATTGTGGCTGGGTTGAGCGGATGGTCTTCAGGAATTCCTGCTTCTACTTTTCCAACCAGGTCAGCACCAACGTCGGCGGCCTTGGTATAGATACCACCACCCACACGCGCGAATAATGCGATTGAAGATGCTCCGAATGAGAAACCGGTCAAAACGGTAATGACTTTTGTCAGACTGGCTTGTGAATCCAAGCCCCACATGCTTGCGTAAACGATGAACAGCACGCTAAGTCCAAGCACACCCAATCCGACTACGCCCATTCCCATAACGCTTCCACCAGCAAAGGCAACTTCCAAAGCTTGCCCCAGGCCCGTTCGAGCCGCGTGGGTTGTCCGGACGTTTGCCTTGGTGGCAACCTTCATCCCGATGAAACCGGCCAAGGCCGAACAAACAGCACCCAAGCCAAATGAGAGCGCGATATACGGAGAGGATGCCTCTGGATTTTGTTGGTTCACGGCACCGTAACCAAGCAATGCTCCGACCGCCAGAACGAACAAGAACAAAATACTGTACTCTGCCTTCAGGAACGACATTGCTCCATCAGTAATATTCTTGGCGATGCCCGCCATTCTTTCAGTGCCAACCTCTTGAGCGGATACCCAGGACGATTTCCAGAACGTAAAGGCCAGACCGGCAAGGCCCAAAACGGGGATCAAATACATGATCCAATGAATGGATCCAGCTCCAGCACCAGCTGCTGCAGTTCCCGCTGTGCCGGCTTCTGATTCTGCTTCAGAAGTTGCAGCAATTGCTTCTTCCGCAGCACCATCTTGAAACGCAAAAGCCGATTCGCTAATGACGGACAGAAAAGATGCCGCCAACAAACCCATGACTAACCAGTTAAATGATCGTCGTCGAAACATTCGCGACATTGTCTTCTACCTTATATGAATGATGTGTAAACAGCTTTGAAAATTGCAAATCCCAATTCGCGGCTTGCGAATCGCATATATGAACGGCGGATCAAAAGACCACCGATGTATTTTTATCGGCGTTTCAGGCTAAGCGGCTCAATTCGGAAAAGATTGAAATTAATACCGAATAAACACGCATAAAACGAGAGAGTCTACCTTCGAATCAAAAAAAATGTCAACATGCTTCTTGATATATTGAAACCGTTTTTCCCAAGGGTAGATCCGCCGATAGCTGGCCGTAGAAAATCGGCGGTTACGGCCTCTTTATTCGGAATGATCTGCAGGTTCCAGCTTTGGCGTGGCCGATCAGATGCATTTGCGTAAGGTGCGAACGATCTGGCCAAATTTGGATAAGTTTCGCCTGTTTTACCAACCCGGGTAGAAATTGCTGTCGAAGCGACATTCGAGATTTTCCATAATGAGAAAATGAAATAAAATGACTGCGTCGAATTGTCTCACGTTAGATTCTGTAATTGGGAAAGTTACGATTCTGATGCTGGGCTTACCGGTTCGGCCACTCAATTCAAACAACCAGGAATTTAACATGGCATCTATGTGTCGCACCCCAATTCATACATCGATTGGCAATTTCTTTTTTTGCTTGTTCGTCTTTATCTGTGTTTCAGCCGTGGTTCCCATCACCCAGGTTCATGGGCAGGCAACGGATCAGGCGCCGCCGGTCGAATCGGAACAATCGGATCAGGAATCAGACACGGACACTGAGGCTGACACTGACACTGAAGATGACAACGAAGACTCCGAATCTGAGTCGGATGAAAATGGTCAGGCGGATTTGGATGAAGCTTTTCAGCTGAAGATTACCGCTTCGAGTATTCGTGACCTGGACAAGGTTGCTGATCTATGTGAATCGGCGATTGAGAAAGGATTGCCTAGCGAGTCGATGAAGCAGGCAACAGAATTGTGGTCAAGCGTGTTGATTGATCATGCTAAACAATTAAACCGAAGCATCGCGCCGCGCGGCAAATTGAGCACTCGTTGGCGCTGGCTGCGCAGCCAGGCAATTTCGCGTTTGGAAAAAGCGATCGAGTTACGACCGAATAAAATCGATGCGTTAATACTGCTTGCAAAATTGCATAGCTTGAATTCCGGTGACAAAGAAGCAGCGTTAGAGGCGATTGAAAAAGCGATCGCTCAATTGACTGATGACAAGAAGAAACTTTCCGAATCGTTGTTCATTCGGGCGCGGCTGGCAGAAGATGAAGCGACTCGGATCGCGGACTTGACCCAAGCGGTGAAAATCGATCCTGAAAATTTCGAAGCTTTAATGGAACGTGCCGTTTACTATTTAGGCAAAGAAAAAACTGAAGAAGCGATGGCCGACTTTCGTGCTGTGCTGGCGATCGAGTCGGATAAAACAGACCGGTTCATTCTTATATCTCAGGCGCTTCGCGGTCGGAACTTAATTGATGAATCGATACAGATTCTTGACCTTGCTATCGAATCCAACCCAGAGGATGCGGATTTGTACTTGCTTCGCGGGCAGGGCCATTTTTCAGCCCAGAATGATGACAAGGCGCTTGAAGATTTAAACAAGGCTCTCAAGATTGATCGAAAAAATATTGATGCGTTAAATTTGAGAGCGCGGGTACATCTGGTCAAGGAAGATTATGAAAAGGCGATCAAGGATGCCAACGAGATCATCCAGCAAAAACCAAACGAGCCAACAGGATTGGCGCTGCGAAGTTTGATTTATCGTTCGCAGCCGAATATGGAAAAGGCGATTGAGGATGTAGAAGCTTTGTTGGAGCTCAAGCCGGGAGATTTGGACTACAAATTCGATTTGGCGATCTTGTACAACGCAAACAATCAACCGAGTAAGGCGATTCCACTCTTTGATGAAATCATTCAAAGGCTGCCTGAATCTGCACAAAGCCGATTGTTGCGTAACCGGGGAGATGCCTATTTATCCAAAGGTGAGCATCAACGTGCGATCGAGGATTATGAAACGGCAATCGACATCATCGACGAAAATAGTGGCTCAGATCGTGATGGAATGTCCGACGAACTCGAAAAGGACATGCGGGCCGGGCTGTTGAATAATCTGTCATGGGTCTTGTCGACCAGCCCTGACGATGACGTTCGGGACGGCGAAAGGGCAATTGAGCTGGCAACCGAAGCTGCGGAAATGACAGATTTCGAAGCGGCTTTCATTTTGAGTACCTTGGCGGCCGGATACGCGGAAACAGGCGATTTCGAGGCAGCGCGCAAGTGGGCAGCGAAGGCTGTCGAATTGGCTGAAAGCGACGAACAGAGAGTAGGCTTGCAAGACGAACTTGATAAATACAAGAAAGATGAAGCTTGGCGCGAATCGGAAAATGTCGAAGACGAAAGTAACAAAGAGTCGGATGAGGATAGCAACGAATCCACCAAGGACGATGACGAAGACTCGGACAAAGACGCCGAAAAGAAAGACAAGCCCGACGAAGAATCAGACTCCGATGAAGAATCAGACTCCGATGAATCGGAAGAGCAAGCTGATGGCGACAGTAAGGCTGAAGATGATACCGATGATGATGATACCGATGATAAGTCGGTTGTTAATTCGCGTTAGTCCATCAAACGTTTTGTTGCGAATAAGGCAATCGCCAGCGAAGTGGACAATAGATTGCCAGTACCAGGATGGCGGTTGCCAGAACAAGTAGCGGCAGCACCGTGGCCCAATAAAGCGAGTAAGCAATTTGGCCTCGAAGCTCGGCTTCGCTGGTACGTTGAAGTAGTTGGTGTAATTGCTGGCGACAATCTGTGCGCCCCTCCCACTGAGCAAGTTGCAATAAGTCTTCAGAATTGCGAAAATTCAGTTTCGAGTAATCGTAATCATCATAGAAATCGAATGAGTCGATTTCGTCCCGCCAGCGATGCCCATTGTAAAACAGTCTGCGGATTCGCTCCCAACCTGCTCGGTGGTTTTTCAGAAACAGGTCGGAGCTGTCGGTGTAGGTAATGGTGGCACCGTGCTTTGGATCCGGATGAGCGATCGGTCTGCGAGCCACCAGTTCGAAATGGCGAGGGACGTTTGGTTGCACATACGTCAGCGCGCCATCCCGCCAAAACGGATCTTTACGATCGTAAGTCGCCAAGTGAAAAATGGATCCGGCGATGGCGGTTAGACAAAGCAATTGAGCGATGCTGATTTTGAATTGTCGAACCATCGGGTCATTGTAGCAAAGCAAGCGATTGGCAACGAAAGAGCGCAATTCAAACTTGCTATAAGACTTGGCAACAAAATTCGTATCGCTCAGCTCATATTCATGCGTCGGCGAAAAAATCTGCCAGGACGCGGTCGTGGTCGAATGCGAGCTTGGGCAATTTATCTAAATCGAACCACTGGGCCAGTGCCGCATCATCGCCGCCTTCGGGCTCGTCGCTTGGATTTATCGTGGCAGCAAACACTACCGATATGACTCGCGTTCTCGGGTCACGCTCGATTTCCGAGTAGGCTCGGAATTGTGTAAGACTAATTGCCGTCACCGTTGTCTCTTCCAACAACTCTCTTGCCGCAGCTTGTTCGAGCGTTTCGTTTTCATCAAGGAACCCGCCTGGCAATGCCCAGGCACCGGCATGCGGTTCGTGTTTGCGCTGGATCAACAGCAGTTGCGACTGGTCGCCTTTTTTCTGGGTCACGATCAGATCGACGGCAACTGCAGGCCGTGGATATTCATATTCGTACATATTTGTGAGCTAGTGGTAGAACAGAATACAAAATTCTCGGTTGCTTATGCTTCAGTTTGGGCTTTTTGGTTGACCCTGACAATGGCATGGTGCATCATGACGGCTTACCGATCCATTGAGAGAAAGAAAAATGATTAATCGAAATTTGCTGGTTTTGTTTGTGCCGGTTCTGTTCGTTGCTTTAATGGCGACTGATTCTCGGGCGCAGACCGAGGAACAACAGAGTCAGATCGAAAAGATTTCGAAGGCGGTCAACAAGAGCGGCTCTTTTTACAAACAGAAAGAGTACGCCAAGAGTGCTGGACAAATTCGCGAAGCCGTTCGCATGATGTCAAAATTGAGTGGGTCTGGTGACGATGTCATGGCTTCGTTGAAAAAAGACTATGCTCGCATTGCCAAGGCCCAGGAACTTTTGACGGCCAAGGATCAAGAATTTGATGATCTTCCGGCACTTGAGGATTTAATGTCTGGTGGCAGCG
>CAYONX010000074.1:7465-18837 GCA_964405425.1 uncultured Pirellulaceae bacterium
GCAGCGGTACAAAGGGCAGCGATTCAAAGGGCAGCGATTCAAAAGGCAGCGATTCAAAAGGCAGCGATTCCAAGGGCAGCGATTCAAAAGGCAGCGGTTCAAAAGGCAGTGACACTAAGGGCGATGAGAAAATTAGTTTCGTCAGTCAAGTCGCTCCCATCATCGTCGAGCAATGCGGTCAGTGTCATATCGATCAGAAACTTGGCGGTTACAGCGCAGAGAGCTACACCAAGCTTATTAAGAAGTCACGAAAGGGTGAGGTTGTAACAGCCAAAGACATCGACGCCAGTCGTTTGATCAGTTTGGTGGAGTCTGGCAAGATGCCCAAGAAGAAGCCGAAATTGAAAGACGATCAAATTCAGATTCTTAAGGACTGGATTGAACAAGGCGCACGCTTTGATGGTAAGAGTCGCGACAAAAAGCAGTCGCTGAAGTCTTACGTCAAAATGTCAGAAGGCAGCGACAAACGTTAGTTTGTTGCTTGTTTAAAGTTGCGTTAACGGTGTTCACTATGGCGCAGTGTTCACTTCACTAGTCGCGGGGCAATCGCACCCGCGTTCTTTGATTCGATTTTCTATCGGCTGGATATGGAAATCGAATCGCTGGCTGTGATTGTGCCGGCGGAATTGTCGCTGGTAGCTTGTAATTCGACAAACGCTTGTCCTGGCGAAACGGCTTGCACGGGTACAATCAGTTTTATTTCGTCGCCGGGACGCATTTCACGACGCGGAGTCAAATAAAACTCGGTGTTGTCCGGACTGCGTCCTTCGACACCATATTGGTTGCCGATGTCGTCGAGCACATCGCTTAGCACGATTCCGGGTGGAACGAGCAACGTCATGTTTACATTGGTATCGGCGATGGAGCTGTTGTTTCGCACAACGAATTCTATGCTTGCTTGATTGCCGAGGGCGATCTGGTTGTCCAGAAATTCGGCAGTAACAGTCAAATCTCTTTGAGCATTCAACTCATTCGCTTGAGCGTCACCAGGTATTGCAATTGGTCCTTCTGGCTGACGCGGTTGCGTTGGGGGCCCTGGGCGTGGCTCAAATCCACCACCGGGTTGTGCACCACCGGGTTGGCCACCAGCATCTCCGCTGCCACTTTCGCCAGGTCCAATGGTGCCAGGAAGTTCAACACGCAAATCGTACTGCTGGGTGATGGGTTCAACGTCAGGAGACGAAATGGTCATCTCGCTGAATGCGTTTCCGTCTTCCGTTAGACCCTGATAAAAAATCTCAACGACTTTACTTTGTCCCGGATCGATGCGGCCAAGGTCGAAAATCAGTTCGTCGCCTGCCGGTCCAAGCCATCGGTGCGGGAATGCTTGAGTGACTTCAGTCGGTTCCAGAGACGAACTGAATCGGTTGGTCAGCGTGACGTTGTTGAGTGGGATGTTGCCGTTGTTGGCTGCTGTCGCACGGATCAAGACGACTTCGCCTCGATCAACACGACGTTGACCTTCCAATTGCAATCCCACCGAATTGGTGCCCGTTGGCTCAGCATCGATGCATTCTTTGGCCCGAGCTGTGTGGTCGCCGTCGGCAGTGACGCTCAAATTATAACAGTGGCGACCCGCGCTAAGGACATCGAATACGATGGGAATGGATCGCTCTTCACCCGGATCCAAAGTGCCGAGTCGAGATTTGATTGGGTTGCCAAGTCCGGTTGCTTGCAATCCCGGATCGTACTGAACTTGTAGCTCGATGTTTTCCAGCGGTTCATCACACTGGTTGGAAACAAGAATACTGAATCTGGCTTGCTCACCGACTTTGGCTGCGTCGGGGCCGTCGATTTTGAGTCCGAGACAGGGAGCTGAAATCTCGGTCTGGGCACAAGCTTCCGTTTTCAATTGGTCAGTTTCGCTGCTGACTTCGAAACACAGTTCGTTGCCGCCACGAGCGTTTGATTTCAGTTGGATGTCGACAACTTGTGGCGTGCTGCCGGACGCAATGTCGCCCAATTGCCATTCCAGTTGGCGACCGAAAATGGTTGGCTTGGGTGTACTGGAAATAAATTCCAGCGAGTCAGGGAAGTCTTTGGTTCGTAATACCACGCCGCGAGTGGTTTGATCGCCCGGGTTGGATACTTCGACCCGATAATTGAATGACTGATTGATGCCGGCGGTTTTCGGCCCAATGGCGCGAATGGACAATGCGGGGGCACTCCAGGTGACGCAGGTGATGCCGCTTTCGACCGTTAGTTCCGGTTGGCCGAACAAACTTGGGCGAATCACATCGACGCGAATTTGGGTGGTTCCGGGATCGAATTGGCCAGCGATTTGCCGTAGCTGAACCGTCGCTTGGCCATCTGAATCGGTCACTGCTTCGACGGACTGAGAGCCGTTGGGAGCGAATTCAGCTGGTGCGCCTCCGACAATTTCGTATTTCACTTTCCAACCTTCAAGGCCGCCGTTTTCGCTGCTGCGGGACACCATCGTTGTCAACGGTGTAACGGTTCCAGCAGTTGCTGTTTTGGGAACAGGGATGCTCCATCGTCCATCGACCCAATGAATCACGGTGGATCGGCGTCGTTTGTCCCAGGCTTGAGCCTTCGGTGCAACGCAAGTCAGGTAGCTGGTGCCTGGCGATTCAGAGGACAGGCTCAAGAAAGCTTGTCCTTTTCGCAAAGCGATATCGTCGACCGGTGTTGGAGTCCCGCGGGTAAGTAATGCGTTTTTCAGTCCGGTTCGCCCCCACGCATAATTGCCATCAAATTTTTTGGCCGTCGGTGAAACCAGTCGATTGAACGTCGGGTGGTTTTGTCCACCGACTTCGATAATCTGCCCAACACTATCGCCTGACAAAATCCATTCCAGTGGCTGGTTCATTACGAAATGCGAATCGTTGCCGCAAATGCCGGCCAGAACGACCACTTCGCTTCCCACAGGCGCGATGATTTTCGAGGGAGTCATAACGATTTCCCCGGATTCACCGCGAGAAGGATAGCGGCGAGGGTTGGGGATCAAGTGTTGGCGACCAGTAGTCGTGTTGGTTGCTGGCGCGCAACATGAACTTGGGTCCGGGGCTTGAGAGAACGCGGGCTCGATGGGAAGGTTGGAGCGAGGCGCGGAACCTTCATTTGCAACCAGCCCAGGCGTAAGAATGGCGGTTGTATTGGGAGCAGGCAGAAAAATACGATTGCCCGTCGGATCGATTTGGGGAATGCGCAATCTCTGGCACCCCGGAAGCACGGCGGTCATCAGCAAGATCGCCAAGGCCATCCCTGCCTGAACTACAATTTTCCATCGCAACATTGTCGCCACCCATGGCAAAGTTTCCTATTCGCGCCAATCGTCAATCCGGCGCATATTTCGTAAAGCTAGAAACCGTAGCACGCGGTTTGGGACCGCGCGGGCGTTTTTGGATTTTTTGATTCGGAAAGGCGGCCGAGGGCGTTCTGGTTATTCCGGTCGAAGCAATCAACGGGAATTATTCGCCGAGTTCACCAAGTGAAGTAAGAAACTCACTCATTTCTGAGGCGGCATGCAAGTCGTTTTGTTGGCGGGCATTTTCAATGCCGACGCGTAAATTAGCACGTGCTTCGTTGACCCGATCCAGGCGTGCCAACTGTTGAGCGGACATGAAAAAGGCGGGAACATAGGGCGGTTGGTGCTGCATTAGAGTACCGAAAATCTCCAAACTACGATCGTGTTGCTTGCAATTATCCAGTTCCATTGCCAAGGCATACAAGAGAAACGTGTCATTGGGCGAGTCTTTCAACATCGACTCTATTTGTTCAATGGATGGCATATCTGAATCCTTTAATTGTGAAAATCTGCCCAAACTTCCAAACAGGCAACCAAACGGGGCAAATTTTGTTTTCGTAATTCTACCCACTTGGGACGCTCGGGTGCATCTGTTATTTTCGTGGAATCGATGATTATGAAAACGCTTGGATGTGCAGACTGTTCGCCGGGCTTTTGCTGATATTCACTAAACAACTCAGGAGATTCTCGTGGCGATACGGGTAGCGATAAATGGTTTCGGCCGAATTGGTCGATTGACGTTCCGAAATTTAATGGAACGAACAAAGGAATTTGAAGTCGTGGCTGTCAATGATCTGACGGACAACAAGACTCTGGCAACGTTATTAAAGTACGACAGTATTCACGGTCGTTACCCAGGCGAAGTCACTTTCGACGACAAAAATCTTTCAGTTGGTGGCAAATCGATTCGAGTCTTCGATGAACGCGACCCTCGCAAATTGCCATGGGGCGAACATAAAGTCGACGTGGTCGTTGAAAGTACGGGCGTATTCCGTGGCCGCGAGACTGCTGATAAGGCGGGTTACGATTCGCATGTTACTGCCGGTGCCAAAAAAGTTGTCATCAGTGCTCCTGCCAAAGACTCTCCCGATTTAACCTGTGTTATGGGAGTCAACGACGAGCAATTGACAGCGGACATGAAGTGCATATCCAACGCGAGTTGCACAACGAACTGTCTTGCTCCGGTTGCCAAAGTGCTGAACGATTCTTTCGGCATCGAGTCAGGCTTGATGACGACCGTTCACGCTTACACCAACGACCAGAAAATTTTAGATTTGCCGCACAGCGATTTGTATCGTGCAAGAGCGGCGGCTATGAATATTATTCCAACGTCGACGGGAGCCGCTGCAGCTGTTGGTTTGGTGATTCCAGAGCTTAACGGCAAGCTGACTGGTATGGCGATGCGAGTGCCGGTTCCGACGGGCAGTGTTGTCGATTTGACGGTTAACCTTTCAAAATCAGCCAGTGTCGATGCGATCAATGACGCGGTTAAGGCTGCAGCAAGCGGGCCGATGAAAGGTGTTTTGTTTTACGCTACCGATCCATTGGTTTCTTCAGACATCATTGACGATCCGCACAGTTCAATCTTTGCGTCGGACTTTACGGCCGTATTGGGCGACAAGATGGCGAAAGTCGTTTCCTGGTATGACAACGAATGGGGTTACAGTTGTAGAACTGCGGATTTGATTGCCAGAATTGGTGCGATGTAAAATTCGTTGGTTGAACAACGAATTCAAGTTGTTTGATTTAGCGGCCTGCGGATTCTAAATTATTAGAACGCAGGCTTTTTTCGTGTGATGACAAAATTGATGTATTCAGACTTTCAACCCGAACCGCGACCGTGGACCGATTTGACATTGCCGGATCGTTACGGAGTTTTTTTGTGGTGGCCACATGAGGGCATCGATTGGATTTACCATGAAGACGTCGAATTGTGTCAGCAATTGATTCCCAGCAATCGCATTTTTTTGTGTGAGCGGTTGAATAGCGAATTCAGTCGCTATGTATACGGTGAAATTTCGATCCGGCTGCGGCCATCGATGTGGCTGGAAATTCAAACCGATGGATATCTGGTCGGCGACCGGGTTGAAATTCGTTCGCAGATGGGAAAACGCAGTCCAGCGATCGCTACGATTGAGGACGTTTTTTTCAATCGGCACCAGCGGCGAATCGAATACTTCTTGAGCGTCGGAGAACATCGGCTGGATGAACCGCTTTTTTTTGCTGATATTCAGCCTGCGTTCAAATTGGACGAGCCGCTGAACTTGCGCCAGCGGGCGCTGATGGATAAATGCCGCTTTGGGAATGCTTGATATTAAATCTATTGGGCAGAACCTCGGCGTATCCTAGTTTGCAACGCGTGCCGCTCTACTGGCTTGATGCGTTTCCGTTTTCACCGCTGCTCTGAAATCATCACTCTTCGGATGAAAAAAGCCAATCAGTGGGTCGAGAGACGGGAGCATACCGCTTAATAATTCTTGATCATGATTTCGTTCTGACCCATCAGGGACCAACCCGCAGACGCCGATTCAGGCCAACCATTTTTCCGTGTCATCATTTGCGTTTGTTGGAGTGCCTGGCCTTTGTTACTGCCCATTGCCAGTTGATTGAGAAATTCTTCAACAAACAACTTGGCATACCTGTCTTGCACCGGCCATTTACAAGCCAACACTGATTTGGTGCCTGCTGCCAAAAATGCCCGTTGAAAACTGACGATGCCGTCTCCCGGTACGCGGTTTCCAGATGCGGTGCCACATCCCGACAGGATGACCAAATCCAGATTCCGCAGATTCAGCTCAAGTATATCCTGAGCCTTCAAGTGGCTTTCTTCACATTCCAATCCACGCTCATTGAAACCTGATAACGGCAAGTAACAAGTCTGCCATGGATCTTTTACCAAACCATTGACTCGATGCCCAGTTGTATAGTCAAAGTGTCCGGAAATAAGAGCAATACTCGCCTTCTGCAAATTATCTTCTACTTGGCTTTTTACTACTTCGTCTCCCAGGATCTCGGACACTCCGAATCCTTGACTACGGCAATACTTCGAAAACAGTTCCATTTCTTCAACCGATGACTGGAGATGTTCGAACCCATTGGTGTCTTGCTTCGGGACGCCGTAGCCGATGCTTCCGATCGAGAGACCGCGAAGACGCGGCGTGGGTTTAGCATGCTTTTGGCTGATAAAGTAGTCGCGGGAACTTGGGAATGCCGAAATCAGGTGCTTTTTTTTATTCGCAAATTCCTGTTTGTCATTCACAGTAATCAACGGCCAGGCAACACGGCCCATTGTTAAGTCTCCGCAAATAACCAGTTGTTCGCAGTCATCTGAAATCGAACCTGCAATCTTATCCCAGACATGCTGGCGAATATAATTCGATGCAGCGTGCAAATCACCGTCTTCGTTTGTGTCGACGCCCCGGCTCACGAAGCCGTCGTCCGGCTTTGGCTGCATCCGCATTACCCAATAATCGATGTCCGTTGCATTTCCAAGTCGAATAAAATCCACGACTGGTTTTCCGTCTTGCTTCGAGATCACAAACACGCCGTAGTACCGATCCGGACAGATCTCTTCGTTGATTCGGTTGCAAAAGTAGAAATCTAAAACCGCTGTGCCGTTGGGTATCATTTTGGCAAGCTCTGGCAAATCATCCTCCGACAAAATAGGCCGATACTTCTGCTCAGGAACCTGTTGGCGTTCTGCCATGCCACGATTGCGACAAACCCCAAACGATATCGCCTTCGTGCCATAAAAAACTCGATAAGCTTTCAGGACTTGTTCGCGATTACTTTCGTCCATTGTCGTTATCAGATTTTGCAGCTGCCGACGAAGACGCTTGGAAGCATCAAATAGCCGAATCCCTTCTAAGTCGCTGAAACTCGTTATGTCAGCAAACGTTTCAGCGCTTCTGAAAAAATAGTCGAACGCTTTGGCCTGTTGATCGTCATGCAAATAACCGCGAGCAAAATCGCCCGCCAATGTTCCAAGCATCTTGAACCCATAATCGTTTGGCAAAGCGGCAATCATTGGTTCCAATTCTGAAAATTTGGTGAGAGCTTCTTTTGTTTTTCCGCCTGTTACCAGGCAATTTGCCAACGTGTGTTTCAAGACATATTTGACCGACAATTCAGGATCCGCAATCGAATCGTATACTCGAACGGCCTCGCGAGCTATTCTTTCCGCTTCCAGCAATTCCTTTTCCTGTGCAGGCGTACGTTGGGAACCAATTGGAACAATGTTCTGCTTACAAATCAGGTTCGCAATTCTGGACAGACCATAGGCACATTGTTTGTTGTTAGTGAGTTCCAACTTCTGCAATATCTCGACTGCAGCCTCATATTGTTTTCGTGCCTTGGTGACATTTTCTTTTTCAAAACGCTCGCGACTTTGATCAATTTTGACCTGTAAGATACCTTCATCCTGGTCTTGATAGATCTGGCGCTCCGTAAACAATGCCAATGTAATAACGGAAAGTGCTCTTCGCCATTGGATCTCTCTTACGTGCGGGCCCAGCCAATCCGCATTTGATCGAGTTAATCGTTCGAATTGCTGATAAGCGGATTCACCAATATCAATGCTGCTCGAATCGGAGTGGTTCTCAGACTGAAACCGGTCATATTCCAGAATTGCCAATTTAAAATCCCAATGAAGCCCTGGTGTTTGGGCTCGAATGAATTGATCGCACTCCTGAAACCTTTGGGAGGCACTCTTTTCGTTCTTGTGGTAGATACTTGTTTGACCTGCCAACCGCTTGCCCCGAGCGATTTCAATCGCCAATTCCTGGCGCTTGTCACCCTCTAAATTCGAGTAAACGGCTTCCGCATTCTGCAAGAACTGGTCAAGGGACTGCAGTGCGAGTTTAAGTTCTCTCACCCCTCGGTACTCGAACCCATAGGTCAACGGAATCGTTAATACTTCCAAATGATCAGACCCAAGTTTGCCTTGCAGTGTCATTTTCAAAGCATCGGATTCCAAATCGTCAATCTGCGCTTTCTTTGTAAGTGAGCGTTCCAACTTGTGTGCAGTAAGAAATGACCGCTTTTGAACAAGTGCTGCATGCAGGCTATTTTCACCAAAGACTTGGTCATATGCGTTTTTCGCCTGACGGTATTCTTCGGCCGCTGCATCGGTGTACATGCGACGAAGCAGCACGTCTCCACGCTGATGGTGGCTTCGAGCATCGCGATATTGGCGTGACTGGAGCTGCGTGGGAGTGCAATCGAGCCATTCCTTTGCAACTGCCAATACTCGTTCTTTAGTATAGCTCTCGGGTAGATTCCCAACGTATGTGTCGAGCCACTGTTGGTCCACAATCGCACCGGCTGCCTGTTTCAAAGCCATCAGTTTTTCGATGGCCTGTGCCTGAGCGAGGGTTTGCTCGGCCGTTTCCGAAACTTCAATCGCCTTTTCGACATAAGGCAACGCAGACTTTATGGGTGCATGTTGATCCAATACTATATTGTTAGCTTCGGCAATCAGTTGACTGAACTGTGTCGCACTGTTGGTTGGCGCATTCTCATCAGCAGGACTCACTCGGTAGGGAATAATTCTGATCGACTCTCCGTGTGCAACGGGAATTGGCAGATCGCTTGTTCCACGAATTCCACCGCCCAGAATTTGTTCCGCATTGGCGACAAAGTTATCGACATCCCAGTTTTTCTGATTCGCAACAATCATGAAAAACTCGGTTTTTCCTTCCGGGCTGGGCACTAGTTTTGGGATCTCGATTGCTGTTCGCTTTCCCCCTTCGCACTTAAAAACGTTTTGGCTACCGGCGGGCAGTTGTTTAATTTGTAGCTGATCAATTCCACTGACGTACTCGATGCTGAAAACTGCCATGTAACAACTGACATGCGGCCCCAGATCTAAAGTCGGTTGGAGCCCTTCCTGAAGCTCAACGACCGTGTCCTCAGCGACTGTTTCATCGGAAAGACGGCAATCAATTTTGAACGAAGCTGGCAATTGTTGGATCAAATCATCGCTCAGATTCCTTTGCTGCTCAATTTGAACAATAACATCTGGCGCCGCCAAAGACTGCACCAACTCTTCAGGTTGGAAGCGGGAATAAATCACAGCCGACAGAATAAGAACTGCCAAACTAGCGGCTACCAGGCGACTCCAGGATTTCTTCGAGGATTGTTGTTGATTCGACTTAAGACTTTGGGTCAACTCGTTGACCCGAGAATATCTTTGACCAGGGCTACGTTTCAAGCACTGCAGTAAAACAGGATTAAAACGCGAATCCTCTGAGAAATCGCCATCCTGTGGTATTGAATTTGAATTTTTGAATGTCGCGGGCGAACATCCTGTCAACAAGAAAAGCCAAACGGCTCCGATCCCGTAAACATCCGATCGCGTATCTATACTGCTCAGATCATGAGCAGCAACTTCGGGTGCCATATAGTTGGGAGTTCCGGAGATCTTTCCAAAGCGAATATCGCTTATCGGCTGTGCCAAACCAAAATCAATCAGTATCGCGTGCCCGTCATTGGACAAAATGATGTTGGACGGCTTCAGGTCAAGGTGCAGGATACCACGTTCGTGAACTGCCTTAACTCCTTGACAGACGTCCTGGATAACCGCTTCGGCCAACTTCTCATTGAGTGGTACCTGCAATTCGCTAAGTGGTTGCCCAGGGATATATTCGAGGACCAAAACAAGATGTTCGCCAATCGTCTCAATCGCAAGGCACTTTGCAACGAAATCGCAGCGGATCTGCGATAACGCCTGGCCTTCGTTGAGAGCAAGTTCCTTGTGCTCGTCCGTCAGATCTGGACGATAGATCTTCAATACAACTTCACGCCGCAACTGCGGATCAAAAGCCAGGATGACACAGGAATACTTTCCGGAGCACAGTAACTTCCGGACAAAGTACTTGCCGAACACATGGGAAGATCCGTTAAATGCATCCGAATGCTGACGTAAGAAACTAAATACCTGTTCAATCAATTCAGCTTCAGGTTTGGCTTCAGAGTTCTCATGCTCAATCACTATCGACCCCTCTTTCGCTCAGTCGTTCCCGCAAGAACGAGAGTGCCTGCTCGCAAATCGTCTTTGCGCCGTACGGGCTTGTGTTCAGCTCTTCCGCAATCGTTTTGTACGACGCACCATCATAAAACCGCCTGACAATTGTGTGCCTGCTTTCAATGTCGATTTCGTCCAGACATGCCAGTAGTTCGATTGAAGCATGTTCTAACTGATGACTGCCACGAGCTTTTATTGCATCAGGCACGCATACTTCTTCAGCGTTTACCGATCGCTTCCTGGCCAGGTTGTAACGATGTAACTTGCAAAAATGCCCGGTTCCAATCTTCGATAACCAAGCGGTGTCTTCACAGATCTTGTTGTTGGCATCAGCCGTAAACAATTGAATCATGCCCTCCTGAACTACATCTGAGTAGTCAAATCGGGATTGGATTGTCTTGCCACAGCTTTGTTTGACAAGCTTCTTGAGCTTCTCGCGGACACGTGCAGTTTGGTTATTCATCGTATTCCTGCTTTTTATTCCTGATTTTAATATATTCACGGGCCAACGACTCATCAAACAGGAGAATTGAAGTAAGTTCGCGTCCTGGCGAATCTTACAAAGTCTGAATTGTTCCTTTGCTTAAAAATTAACCGGAAGTAAATACATTGACCTGAGATTAGATACCCATTGAACCGGCTTTGGAAAACAAATTTTTTAATTTTTTTGACTCTATTGAATTTGTGGTCACCAGCAACAACAATCGAGAAGTCTTACTTAATTTCCATTAAAGTTAACAGGAGAAAGTCAGTATGAGAAACTTTTCTTTCCTTGCCGCAATTTCCCTGATGATCGGAGCTGCGAATCACTGCCAAGCGCAAGACATTACCACCGTCCACGCAAACGTTGGTGAAATGCTAATTGATATGGATATTGAAAATTGGATTTTCGACCCATTTAACAACCCAGAATGGGATCCGCCCATCACCTTGTTTGCCGAAGAGTGTGGCGGAGCTGGAAGAGCCAATCGAATGGTTCCGCCTGCGGGTTTTGCCGCCCCATTCAACCCTATCGAGACTTTTTCGTTCGAAGCTCATCTGGATGCGTACGAAGGACTACCCATCAACTTTGATATTGGA
>CAYONX010000075.1:0-18717 GCA_964405425.1 uncultured Pirellulaceae bacterium
AAAACGCATCGATCAATGGCAGCCCGACATATCCCAGGCCGACGACGCCCACGATGGCAGTTTTGTTCTCGATTTTTGACTGTAGTTCCTTGAAAGGTTGTTTCATCGAGCTGGTAGTTGGTGAATTTGTTTCAGTAGCCATATGTTTTTCTTTGCCACCAGGCAATTTACTTTGTTGTTCGAGAATTAACTATGATACCAGTTCGCGATAAACGCGTTCGTGGTTTCTCAGGCAAATCGAGCTATCGAAAAGCGATTCTGCGTTTGCACGAGCCTGAGTACCCATACGTTTTTGATCATTTTTTTCAATTGAAATCATTTTGAACATCGCATCAGCCAATGCTTCAGGGTTCTGGCTTTCGCAAACGACTCCACAGTCTGAGTCCTCAACAATCTTACGCACATCCCCAACATCGGTTGACACAACGGGCAACGACATAGACATCGCCTCCCAAACGGAAATTGGTGAAGATTCGAAGTCGGAGGCGCAGATATAAATGTCACTGGCCGCAAGGATTTCTTTTACTTTGTTGCTGGCTCCCCAAAAATGAAAGTTATCCAGCTTATTTTCGGCTTTGAAAGTTTCAAGCTCGGTGATGTATGCTTTTTGATTTTTGAGGTGTTTTCCAACAGCAACGACCTGAAATTCCTGATCCGTCTTATCACGCAAATATTTCACTGCGGGCAATAACGTTCGATACCCTTTAATTGGGTTCAAATTCGCGACGGTGACAAATATAGTTCCGCTCAATCGACTAACTTTTTCATCCGGCACAACGCTTTTGATCGAAAAATCGTTTGTTTCAATCGGTGCAGGAACAATTTGAATGTCGCCGTAGTTGTTTGGGAAATAATACTGGGCTGTGCGATTGCTGGCCGCAATGAACTTGTCCGCAGCCAGCCATGAAGCCATCCGGAAAAACAGACGAATGTACGAAGGCATAAACGTATCATTCATGTGCCATACTCGCCGACACCCCGCAAGCTTCGCTGCCAGCATTCCCTTTACCTGGTACGAACCATTGCAATGAACAACTTGAGCCTTCAGCCGCTTCAACAGGCGACATATTTTGAAAACTTCCCACGGGAAAAGAGTGACATACCAAAACAATTCTGTAGGAGATTTTGAGATTCGGTGTAGCGACAAAGTCTCAAACGGAACCTGTTTTTCAACAAGCCTCGCTTGATAGGGCTCGGAATCCTTTTCAGGAAAAACCACCGTCGTTTCGATTCCGCGTTTTTCCAAACCAGCAGCGACTTCCATAATTCGCTTATGCGGACCGCCGTACCGGCCTTCCTCGGTAATGTTCACAACTCGTATTGGCGCTTCGCTGTTCATCAAAATGTCAAAGAGTTCTTGAACTGGACAAGCTGTTCACCGAATTCCATTTCTGGCAACGAAGCGATTTGATCGATTCTGGCGTCCGCGTTCACACGCAACTCGCGCAAATTCATCATCTGATCCATATAGATCATTTCGAGATCCGGGTAGATCCTCTTCAATTCATCCGCAATTGCAGCAATGTTCATCGTCTTTTCTACCAAATTGTAAACATCAGGCTGCAAGTCCGCTTGGATCAAATTAGCCAGCACATTACAAGCTCGATCAATTTGGATGAACGACCGGTGCTGAGCGCCTTTACCATGGATGTTTATCTTTCGATAGAAATTGGCTTCAAAAATAAAGCGATTGATCACCGAATCGAACCGCATACTCTTGCTGAAGCCGAAAACATTTCCACAGCGGATGATCCAGGCTGGAAATCCAGCTCGTTGGATTCTGGCTACGTGTTGCTCCCCACGCATTTTCGAAATTCCGTAATGCGTTGTCGGCTCCAACTTCGATTGGGCATCCACATGCTCCATCGAGGCACCATAAACAGAGGTACTACTCACATAGATCAGTTTTTTCACATCGCTTTGTTCAATTGCGTAGACCAGTTCGGCAGTTCCCCAATGGTTAATCTGTTCGAGAAAATGTGGGTTTTGCTGAGCAAACGGAGTCGTAATGTTGGCTGCCAGATGATAAACAACATCAATCCCGGCAAGCGCGTCCTTCAGCTGACGAGTATCAAGCAGCTCAGCACGGCGGAAGCTGACTTTAGAGGGCAGTTTCGGTTCGCCCAAAAACAAGTTGTAATTTCCTCGGCTCAAATTGTCGTAAACCAGGATCGAATCTACGTGGGCCAGTTTCGATAACCCGATCGTAAGTTCCGTGCCAATGTAACCAGCGCCGCCAGTAATCAGAATGTTCATTATTCGTCAGCTGCTTTTTTGGATTGAGCCAAAATCGTGTGAAGTCCACATTCCGTTTTCTCCTGGCCCTGCCAACGGCCATCACGATTGTTTTTATCGGTTGCCAGTACGGTACAGGGTTCGCAGCCAACGCTGAAATAGCCCTTTGCTTCCAACGGATGTTTCGGCAGACTGTGATCTAAACAATATTTTTCGATCATTCCCTGAGTCCAATTCAACATCGGATGAAATCGAGTACATCCAAACGGGGCAGGCTGTTCGACTTTCATAGTACCTCGCGATTGATTCTGATCAGCACGAACTCCGTTTATCCAAATGTCGTACCGGCTCAGGATGGGTTCCATCGGTTGAATCTTGTTCAGATAACAACAACGATCGGTATCGCTGGTGAAATACAGGTAGCCGCCACTTGTCCGCTGATGAATTCTTGGAACCGACGAACGGACATTGATGATTTGAAGGTTGAATTGCTGAGCCACTTGATCGCGAAACTCGATCGTTTCAGGAAAATGGTAGCCGGTATCAATAAATACAACTGGAACCTCGTCCTCCAATCGCGAGATAAAATGCAGCAACGGCATACTATGCGACTGGAACGACGAAGTCGCAAAGATCTTTTTCCCAGCATCTACGTATCCGGAAATTTGACTTTTAAATTTCTCAAATTCCATGGTTAAAACTGTGTCGTTTAAAATTGCGTTCCGGGCTTACTTGTTAACAAAAAATTGAATCGTTTGTTCGATACCCGATTCAAGCGAAGTCTTTGTCGTCCAACCCAACTGCTCTTTCGCTTTTGAAGTATCAGAAAAATTCCTCATCACATCGCCCAGTCTTGCATCGGTTTTGATAATTTCGGAATTATTGATTCCGTATTTTGCAAACAGAGGAACCATAATTTCCACCAATTCGTTCAGCGTCGTTTCCTTGTTGGTTGCGATTTGAAAAATCTCACCACCGATTCCAGGAACCGTGGCTGCAAGGTAGATCGCGTCCAAAAGATCTGCCAAAAATATGTAGTCGCGAGTTTGAGTTCCGTCACCATAAATTTCCAACGTTTCACCCGCCATCGCTTGCCGGATAAACTTGGCGACTACACTCGATTTATGTGTCGAACCCACGCCGTAAATGTTTCCGAATCGCAGGGCAACTGTTTCGATTTTGAAGGTTCGGGCATACGCCGAACAATATCCTTCGCCGGCCAATTTACTTGCACCGTAGGGGGAGACTGGATGTGGCGCGAGTTCTTCATGGATCGGCGGCGTACATTCACCAACTGGTGCACCGCTGGATGCAAACACAAAACGTTTCACATCGTTCTGACGACAAGCCTCTAAGTAGTTAAACGTTCCAATGACATTCGTCGTACAATCAAAACGTGGATTTTCAACCGATGGGCCAACACCGGTGTTGGCGGCCAGATGAACTACCACATCAGCGTCTTTTACAATCGCCAATGCCAATTGGTCATCCATAATATCGCCCAATATCAATTCGACCTGCCCAGCTTTCCAGTCCGCTTTTGCAGGTTTTGATTCCGAAAACTCACAAACTGAACCCAAATCGTCACGCGACCCGACAGATAAATTGTCAACAATCCGGATTGAACATTCGGAATCGCGATTCCTTAAGTTTGCAATCAGGTTTTTTCCTATAAAGCCGCAGCCACCGGTGATGAGCCATTTCATATTAATTTTATTGATTTATTCTTTTGGGTTGTTTGTAAAGCCGAAAGCCAGTCTGGCACAAGCGGTTGATAATTTTGACGATTGTTAATTATGATCCAGTCTTTGGTCTAACGAGAAAGAAAATTTCCAGATGAGAATTCTTGTACTTGGTGCTGACGGTTATTTGGGTTGGCCGACGTGTATGGATCTGGTCAACAAAGGCCATGAAGTTTTAGGCGTTGACAATTACTCTCGCCGTGCGATTGCCATGCAAACTTCTTCCGAAGCCTTGGTCGACACGCCCAACCTTGAGCAACGGGCGAAAGTATTTGAATCCATTAGCGGTAAAAATATCGATGTTTCAATTGGAGATTTAAGGGACTACAAGTTTTTCAGCCAAACGGTGGCCGATTTCAAGCCCGAGGCAATTGTTCATTATGCAGAACAACCGTCCGCACCGTATTCTATGCGGGGATACCGCGAAGCCCACTTCACACTGCAAAACAATCTTGAAGTAACTCATAACGTGGTTTGGGCCATTCTGGAAAATTGCCCGGAGTGCCACTTGGTAAAACTGGGAACCATGGGTGAATACGGCACTCCCAATATCGACATTGAAGAAGGCTGGCTGGAAGTTGAACACAAGGGTCGAAAGCAAAAATTTGTCTATCCAAGACAAGCGGGAAGTCTTTATCACACTACTAAAGTGCTGGACACGGATCTGTTGTGGTTTTACGTCCGCACGCACGGCCTGAAAGTCACCGACTTGATGCAGGGCCCCGTGTACGGTCTATCGACTCCCGAGTGCGATCTCGACAAGCAACTGCTCCCTAACTTTCACTACGACGACATTTTTGGAACCGTGGTGAATCGCTTTCTGGTACAGGCGGTCGTCGGAATCCCACTTACCGTTTATGGCAAAGGTGGACAGATTCGTGGCTATCTTAATTTGAACGATACCTTGCAATGTGTTTATCTGGCTTTGACTCAACCCGCTGCAGAAGGCGAACTGCGAATCTTCAATCAATTGACTGAGACATTTACCGTCAACGAGTTGGCTGACAACGTTCAAGCTGCTGGTAAAAAAATAGGGTTGGATGTTGCCATAAAATCGATTCCAAATCCTCGCAAAGAGCCGGAAGAACATTACTACAATCCGGTCTACACGGGCTTGATCGAAATGGGATTGAAGCCAAATCTAATGACCGAAGCTGTTCTCGTTAACATGTTGGAAACGGTCCTTGAATTTAAGGACAGAATCGACGAAGCGAAAATAATGCCTCGGGTCAAATGGAACAAGTAGAACCGCAGGGTCTATCCATTTCTTGTTCCAGGCAATTTGCAGCACGACTTGTTTAGCGAATGTCGTATTGCAGTAAAAACGACTCGGGGAATCATGCTACTTTCACCTTTTGAATAGCACTGGTCATGGCTAAACGATTTCGTTGGACGCCAGATATGTTTTCAACTCTGCAACCGACATAACATTCTCCAGGTCGCTGCGGTAAATTTTGTCGACCGGTGTGTGGTCTTTGCCATCGTACTTATATTCGATGTTCAGGTGCCCCGAACGAAAAGCGGGCAGAACGGTAAAGTAGTTTTCAATCTCAATGGTCCGTCGAATTTCTTCTTCGTTGATCAACTCTTCGTACATTTTTTCACCCGGCTTGGCACCGATGATTTTGATCTCCACATCCTTTTGAATGTCTCCGCGCTCTTTCAAAATCTCAATCATCGCAACGGCCAAATCCTTGATCTTGACCGAAGGCATTTTGGTCACAAACACCTCACCACCTTTAGCAAGGAAGACCGATTCGGATACCAGATGAGCCGCCTCTTGAAGCGTCATCACAAATCGAGACATGTTCTCATCGGTCAATGTAACGGGGCCACCAGCAAGGATCTGCTTTTTGAAAAGAGGAATCACAGAGCCGTTTGAGCCAAGCACGTTTCCGAATCTTGTAGACGCAAAAATTGGGAACTTGTCTCGCTTCGAAGCATTGGCCGCAGTCATGATTCTCTCACCCATCAACTTCGACGTGCCCATCACATTGGTTGGGTTTACTGCCTTATCCGAAGACGTAAACAAGACCCTTTCGACGCCCGTTTCCTTTGCGGCATCAATAACATTCTGGGTTCCAAGAATGTTCGTTTGAATGGCTTCGGCGGGAGACAGCTCATTCAAAATCACATGTTTCAGGGCTGCAGCATGAAGAACGATGTCTACGCCTTCGAACAAAGAACGCAGTCTGGATTGATTGCGGATGTCGCACAAAAAGAAACTGGTGTTGTCGTTGTCACGATATTCGTTGTCCAGAAAAAACAGATTGCTTTCTGCATTATCGATACCGATAATCTCTTCGGGCCCGGTTTTAATGATTTGTCGAAGCAATTCCAATCCTACCGTGCCACACGCGCCGGTGATCAGAACTCGTTTTCCTTTAAAAGAACCTGTCATTTAAAATTCCTATTCTTGTAATTCGATTCTCACCAATTTAGCTGCGAATACTATTTCGATCCACGATCGCTCACTTCCTGGTACACACTTTCAATTTGGCGGATGATTGATTTGATATCGTATTTTTCTGTTGCAACTGTGTTTGCGTTAGCGGCGATGCTACTTGCGAACTCAGGATCTTCAACGATCCGACGTATGGCTCCGGCCATTTCGGTTGGATTTCTGGTTGAGATCAGTATACCTGTCTTGTTGTTTTCGATGGTCCCCCGGACCCCTCTGGCGTCGCAACCAATAATCGGCAATTTCGCTAATGCCGCCTCAATGACGGCATTGGGCAAGCCTTCGGTTTCCGATGGGAAGGCAAACAAGTCTGCAGACAGCAAAAGTCTGGGCACATCATTACGTTGCCCCAAAAACAGTATCTGCGAACCCAGGTTGGCTTCACGTACGTGTTGTTTCATCGATTCTTCGAGCGGGCCATTGCCAACAAAAATGACCTGAATTTTCATTCCTTGTTCGCGAAGTATAAGCGTAGCATCGATCAAATCAATTTGTCGCTTCGTGTCGATGAATCTTCCCACGCAAATAGCCGTCGGAACACTTGGATCGATTCCAAGTTCAGCAAACAATTCGTTGCGGTCTGGACTCAATTCAAACTTCGTCAATTCATGCCCGTTTGGAATCACCCGCAACTTCGATTCGGGGACATGCATGGACAACATGAACTGTTTGACGGCTTCTGAATTGCACAAAACCGGATCGCAGTACCGCGCGATGCCAAATCGATACATCCATTTTTGAAACGGAAGTTCGGTATGGGTCCCACCGGCTGAAAACAACATCGGAATTGGATTGCGGTAGCGCAATTTCGAAAGCGCCGCATAGTACCCGACCGACGGAAGAAACACATGAATCAATCCAGCATCGGCCTGGGCAAGCTTTTTTGCAGTACGAAACAGATACGAAATCGATCTCTCTTTCGGAGCATCCAAGTGCTTTAACTCGATTCCCATCGAAAGCGCTCGATTCTTATACGAATCCGGCATTTCATGCAGATACCAGATCTCTGGTAAAAAACGTTCTCGGTCAATGTACTCACAAAAAGTAATTGCATTACGTTCCGTGCCACCTTTGCCAAGAGTGGTCATTAAGTACAGAATCTTTACCGGAGTAGTGCTCAACATACTTCGTTTGGCACGTTCTCTTTGTCAAAATTTCGATAGGTACCCGACACCATGTTCAACGGATTGCGCGACCGGCTACGCTGCCAAAACCTGGCCACCCACGAAACGGGTACCATTTTCAAGCAAAGCTGGACGAACTGGCAAAAACTTCGTTGTGCCAATGATAATGGCCGTCGGTCTTGATTGCGAAAACTGGTATTTTGTTGAAACCGGGGCTCAGTCATCTGAGGATCAAATGGTAACTTCAAGTAATCACAAACCGTACGCATGGTTGCATCACGATCCGACTTCATTTCATCAAAATGCACACAATGACAATCTTCCATATTCCAAAAGTAATCGATCAATCGATTCTGAATCGCCACCACAATTACATTTCGAAAAAACGAGGAATTGGCGCCGGATTGTTCGTGCAGGGCAATCGACGATTCAAGGACACGGTCAAACGGTCGACGAATCGCTACGACTTTTGCTGTTCCCTTCAATTTGTCGCTCGCTTGCAAAGCCTGGATTGGACTACATTTTTGCAACCAAACTGATTTAGAATTTTTGCAAGTTTCTTCATTCATAAGACGTTCGAAAGCTTCGTACGGGGTTTTAGGACGAGGCTCCCAGTTCAACATATCGTCTCGAGTAACCCCCGTCGTTTTAACAAAATCTGATTCCGCCCATAGGCATACAAACGCCGTGTAGTCATCTTCCCGACTTAAAGTTGGAAGCACGCGCGATATATCATTGAAGATATTCGATTCCAAAATTCCAAAATGTTGTTCAGCTGTGACCGCAAAAATATCCGGATGGTTGGCCAACGAATTGGAAAGCCATTTGGTACCCGATCGATTTAGTCCGACAACAAGAATATGATCATGGTGTTTCAATTGTTCACTATCCAACTGAACTACATTTTAGGGTGGACAGCGACATAACTCGAAGCCCGAATTCTAACGCCAATCAGCCAAGCAATAAAACCGACATACATAACCGGGTACGCTACCTGACGAATTAATAAATTTAGAATTGCCATCCGGCCAGAAATACATGAAACGGCGATCAGACAGATTAGACCTACCTTCCATAATAGGTTGTCAGTCGATTTGGCTTTTTCAGATATTGTTTTAAACAGACAGCCCATCATAAAAAAACAAACCAGGGTAAACCAGTATCCGCCTTCCAGGTAAATATCGGCAAATACTGATGTACCAGCCCCGGCGACATCTCTACCAACTTTGCCATGGACCAAATACGTAAACAGCATCGCTGTATCTGAGTCGATATCCTGTCTAACTCCAAATAGCTTTCGCCCGAATGGGATCAGCCCCGCGAGCGAATTCGTTTTCAGCTGCCCCATGAAATACGGGTGATTGCTCGGCACGTAATCCGTAGCAATGAATGCGGTCAGGACACTACCAGAAAACGACTTCATTGCGTATTCAATGGAATCATCGCCAGTTTCGACGGCGATACGGTAAAACGAAGCAATACTACGACCTTCCGAGGCGTGCCGGGCCAAACCAGAAACCCCAAGTAGGACAAAAAGGCCAAAAAATGCTAGAGCAGCCGTTCTCAGCTTTAAAGGTTTCACAAACTCTGAGTAGGAAGCCACGACGGCCAATACAATTATCAGAAACGTCGAGCGATCGCCATGTAGCAATACTGCCAATGATGCCCCAATGGCAAGGAGGAGATCAAACCAGAGCACCCCGCCCTTCATTCCGCGACCAAAAGTCATAGAGGTTCGCGAAACTATCAACACGCAGATCGACGCTACAACCAAGCCCTGGAATAAAGCTAAGAGAATACTCGCACCGAAGCCAAAATTCGATCCCGTGTAGATTCCTCCCCAGAAACGGCCTACACCGACAACGAAAATAAACGCCGTCAGCATCGCCATTGAAAAACGGACCAGTAGTTTTCCTAACGACTGCCACTTGGCAACAGGCTTTAAGGGTGCCACTCGCACTCTGTATTTGATGAAAATGTAACCCATGTTGAATGCAGACAGGCAGCCCGCGCACATAGATAGAGTCTTGCATACAACATGCGGATAATTACCTGTCTTGAAGTACCAAATCTCCTGACCCAAATAGAAAACTTCGGTCAACCACATGAAAATATACAAGAAGTGGACGATTATAAACGAAGTTGAAAAAATCAGTTCCGCAGATACCCAGTTAATGGGTTTCGGTTCACCCAGCTTTAGCAAACACACCAACACAAGGTTTGCCACGACGATAAACAACGTACCCCAACAAAACAACCGATCTACATTCAGCGGCGCATTAATTACCATTACCGAGCTGAGCAAGGACAAAACGACAAACATCACCATAAACGCAAGACGGCGTTCGTTGAGTTTTTTTATTATCGTACGATCATTCATGAGTCACCTCAGCGCCTTTTAAGCCTGTGAAGTAGCTAATTCCCAACCAAACCAAGTGATTAATCCTAATTTTGACAATCTCTGATGGACTAAACGAAGCACACAACACTTAAAAAATTCTCCCTGCTCCAATCATAACTGGTCTAATCACAAAGATAGTTTTCCCACCAAGCATTAAACATCAGCACGCTAAACAAATCCGTTGCTGCCGCTTTTTGTATAAACATCGTTTCAGATGGGTTCATTACTTGATCGACCAATCGTTGCACCGCTTTCTTCTCCAAAACACCATGTCTGACGGTTGGCGAATCCTGTGCGAACCCTCTTATCGTTTCGTCACCAATACTCCGTAGCCACTCGACAAGGGGAATCGAAAAACCTTTCTTTTCACGATTTCCATGCTCTCTACCGAATCGACGCGACATCAATTCACGCAAAATATATTTAGGAACCTTGTCATGAAATCTTTGTGACTCAGGAATGGAAAGTGCGAATTCGGCAACCCGTTTAGAAAGAAAAGGAACTCGCACTTCCAAGCTGTTGGCCATGCTTGCTCGATCGACCTTAGTAAGCATATCACCGGGCAAGTAAAACAAAAGATCAAATATCTGAACTTGAGTTACAGGCGGTAGATTCTTGGTTTTGTTTGAAAAGCGATCAATGATCCATTGGCGGCTTTCTACTGGAAGACGATATTCGTGCGTCAGTAGCCCAGTGCGAAATGGGTTTCCCGGAAGGCGAGCCAGCGTCAACAATCGCGTAGCTCCGGGCTGGCTCATACGCCGCGACCATTCATATATTCTTCGGTTGCCCCGAAACACTGACGAAGACATTTGAAATAAAGGTCGCATCAGAAAATCAGGAATTTTGGTGGTCCAGTTCAATTTTTCCGCCAGGCCATGATGCGTGTAACCGGAAAACAGCTCGTCACCTCCATCCCCCGAAAGACAAACCTTTAGATTCTGGGAAGCCAATTTACAAACAAGGTAGGTCGGAAACATTGACGAATCGGAAAATGGTTCGTCATAAGACATTGAAAGTTTTTTGAAAAATTCTATGGTTGCTGGCTGGGCCTCATGGCAAACATGATTCTGAATTTTCATCTGCTTAGCAACATCCTTTGCAAATGCCCCTTCTGATGACTTCTTGTTACTAAAGTCAATTGTAAAAGCAGAAACAGACTCTGAAAATTCCTTGGCAGCCGATGAAACCAACGTTGAGTCAATCCCACCACTTAAAAATGTGCCGACCTCAACGTCAGCGACCATATGATCACCGACGCTTTCTCGGACAACATGATCAGCTTCTTCCAGCCATTGTTCAGTAGATTTACCTTCTCTCGGTTTATACTCCGGCTGCCAATAGGTTGATATGTTCGACTTCCAAGTCTTCAAATTGAGTGAAAGTATGGAACCAGGTTCCAATTTGCGAACCGTTTTGTAAATCGAACGTGGTGCCGGAATCCACATAAAGTCGAAGTAATCGTTGAGAGATTCCTTGTCGATTTCTTTTTCAACAAGACCAGAGCCCAACAGAGACTTTAATTCTGAACCAAAAACTAAAAACCGTTCGGACAAACTGTAGTAAAGCGGTTTAATTCCAAAATGGTCCCTTGCAAGGATCAATTCATGGTTCTCAATATTGTAAAAACAAAACGCAAACATTCCTTCAAAATGGCCTACCGCACTTTTGCCAAGCCGGCTCAAAAGATTCAAAACGACTTCTGTATCCGAAGTAGATGAAAATTGGCAATCAGACAAAAATCTTTGTCTCAATGCTCTGAAGTTGTAGACTTCACCATTGAAAGTCAGCAGGCTATTGCCGTCGTTTGCAACCATTGGCTGTTTACCAGCATCGCTCAAGTCAATTATGGAAAGTCGTCGGTGGGCTAATCCAACGTTGTTGCGAATCCATGTACCCTCTCCATCTGGACCGCGATGTGTCAACGTCGCGTTCATCGAATGCAATAGATTCGCATCAACATGCTGGTCTGGGGCTCGATGTATTATTCCGCAAATTCCACACATAAAGGGGCATTCCTAAAATGCAATCAAATGGCAACTAATCAAACGTGGCCGTTTGTTATTTACTGTTTCGCTGCCTAGCTTTTTTTAACGCTTTTTTCTCAAAAAATTGAATGGCTAATACAACAAAAAACAACTAGTTGATCGAAAGTTGCGCATCAGTGTTCGCAACCAATGGACCAACCGGAATGGCACAAGATGAATCCATCGGTATCTCCATCCGGGCACACGGAATCCATTTGTGCGAAACCAATTAACAAATTCTTTACTAGCCTTGTAGTTTCCCGTTCTTGCTAAATTAAAGGCATATTGCCCCGCATAACGATCAAATATTTTTTCACATAATTGCTTTTCATCAGCTTGTAAATTTTCAATTTGATCCGCAAGTCTCCGAAAAAACTTGAGTTTTGCAGGAGAGATTGAATCCGATGCACTGCCAGTCAGGCTCGAAGGTTGATCTACCGTATAGACAGCAATAGGTTTGCATGCATATCCGATCATTGGTTCCTGGATCGCAAACCGTACCCATAAATCCAGATCTTCTGCAACTTGCCAGCCAGTTGGAAAACCACCAAGTGACTGTACGGTCTCTCGTCGCATCATTACGGTGCCGGTCCAAATCTGAATTTCTCCTGCCAGAAGCTGCAATGCGTTGCACATACTAACCGCTACTAGCTCGCTGCCAGGCATTGTACTAACGGCGCCCGCATCCAGATATTTATCGTTCAGCAATTTGACTTTTTGAAATGCCCCAGCTATCCAAGCAATTTCAGGATTGTCATCGATAAATGACGCTTGGACAGCTAATTTCTCTGGCAGCCAGGCATCATCTGAATCCAAAAAAGCAACCCATTTTGAGGTCGCCAAATCAATACCTTTGTTCCTTGCTTCTGCTACTCCAGCGTTGTCTTGATAATAGTATTTTATTTGGGCGTATTGCTTGGAATAGTCTGCGCATATCTCAGCGGTGTTATCGCTCGAGCCGTCATCGATAATTACTATTTCATCCGCGGACCGAGTCTGGGCCAAAACCGAATCAAGACATCGTCCGATCGATAGGCCACAGTTAAACGCTGGTATTACAACGGAAATTTTCATTTAATTGTTACTGGTATTGGAAGTCACCACTATCATGAAAACCAGTTTGTGTAGTCAATTTTTTTGGGCTGCCTATTTTTTTGGGCTGCCTATATACCCAAATTTATTAGAGCGTCCAGCAGAGCGGGCTTTGTTGTTCGACTTGTCGGTGAAGCCATTGCCAATATTCATCGTGGGTTTAGTCAAATCCCCATTTGGAAACATCGAAACCATAAGTCTCCTGAAACTTGAGCATGTTTGGAGTCAGCCTTTCACGAATTATGGCCCTGTCGTTTTCGGTTAGTTTTATTTTCGGTGCAGAGGAAGAAAATTGAATCAGTGCTTTACGCAAAGCCCCCCTGGCAATTCTTGGCATTGACCAGAAAAACGAATTGAGTTTCTTCGAACTGTAAACGCGATGCTCCGCATACGTCAATTTACGAGTTACGTTCTTCTTCTCAGTCTGTTTTTCAAATTGCATACTGGACAATCCAAGGGACTTGAATATCGAATTCGTATGCTCATTTGGTGATGCAGCAAACTCGTCAAAATCAACCAACAGCAACTTCTCCTTTCCAAAAACCTTTCTGAATTCCTCAAGCTGTAGGAAATAGTCTGATTTACAAAGATACCTCTCGTCCGTTATCGCAAGTTCGGGATCAAACCATTTTTGCGGCATCGCGAAATTAAAGTCTGATTCGATACGAGCAAAAGGATCTCTCACGATGTAGATCATATGGGGATCAATCCCATAAGATTTAATTCGCTGTGGAACGGATGTTCTCAAAGGAAATTTTGTGTAACCAGTAGATGCTTCGATGACGAACCTGTGCCTTTGAGGATCAAATTGCCACAGATTTTCATAAGGGGATTCGTGTTCTGTATCAAAGGTGAAGTATTCCGGCTCCTTTTTAATGCACGGGCAAATATCAGGATGTCGAATCAGATTGATGTAGAGCGAAGAAGTACCACATTTCATGGCACCGATTATCATCAAGTAACTAGGTGTTTCTTCAATTTCATTCATCATCACTCTGCGCTCGGACAAAATTGCTTTGCTGCCAGGTGACGACCGGGATTCCATGCCGCACACCCAGAAAACTGGCTTGGGATTAAACTCGGTCGAAATGACACATTCATTTTATCGGATGTCATAGTTTTCGACTTAATTGAAGACCATAGAAAAGCACTAGCCGGGCCATCGCTTGAAGCCAAGGATTCCACGCACGGCCCAATCCTCAATTTTGTATTTTCACTCTACCAGTAATTCTTAAAAATACGCCTTTTAAGAAACCAATTTGAGAATGCTTTCTAATCTTGTGAAAAATAGAGTTCCTTGAATTTCCCTGCAGCCGCGAAAGAAATTCTTTTAACGTATGTTCGATTAATTTATACGTGTGAAAAACAGTCCATTTTCCAGCTTTGAAAATCCCAAATCTGGGCTTAGCAAATACAAAGCCAACCGCATTTCCATTAGCCACCCCCGTCAGATATTTCACCGTCGGGCGATTTGGTGCAACCCAGTGATGCAGAAAACACTTCGGCTCGTAGAACATTCTGAATTCGTCACGCAGAGCACGATAAATAAACTCCGTTTCCTCACCACCGATAAGCAATTTACCTGACCGGCCCAAACCAATTTTAAATCCGCCAATTTTCTCCAGCACTCTCTTATGAAACGAAAAATTGCAACCAATGGCATCACTTTGCAAGAATACTTCCTTAGTTGCGTCGCCCAGATCTTTACAACTCAAGAGACCCAACAATTCATCAGGCAGCCAATCAGGTCTGTCCACGGCCTCCCACAACAACTCCGTTTTCCCGCCGACCAAGTCCGCTGGATTATTGGCATAGCAATCAAGCATCGACTGCAAGTAATTTTCGGCCAAAACCACATCGTCGTCGATAAAAGCCATGATTTCATGACCAGCTTCTTTGATCGCGCGGTTTCGAGCATGTGGTAGACCAAGTTGCTGTTCGTCGAACAACCTCAGGGTAAACGGAAATGACCTTATTTTTCCGTTCACAACATCGATCGTGTTGTCTTTACAGCCGTTGGCAACCACGATTACTTCGATCAGGCGGGCGTCAGATACAAGTTGTTTTTCAATACTCTGAAGGGTCACCAACAGTTGCTCGACCCGATTGTGGGTAGGAATTAAAAGTGAAATTGTATTCATTGCATTAACTGAGGATTTCAAAACTTAAATTCGTTCATTGACTTGTCGAGCAATTTAGTTTGTTCGCTCTCGAGCATGGAATACCGATAAATGCCACGTAGCTTGTGATACGAACCGGCAATTACGTAAGTGGGTATTCCCAACATCGCGGACAAAATTCCGACGTGTAAACGGGTGGAAAACACGACCGCCGAATTTGCGATGATGTCTGCGAACTGGCCAAAAGTATTCAGATGTTTCTGGCTCACATCAAAACAACGCACTGGAAAATCGGCAGCGGCAGAATGATTTTCTTTGACGAACCCAATTGCACGGGAGACAAACTCCGTCTTCATGGCACTTTGTTCAATCGCCGGCAGCTTCAATTGATGCTTCAAATATGCCTTCAGTCCCGCCGGCAACAGGCTACTGATTGTACTCGGAATTGTGCTTCGGGGTTTTGAAGATACCGGGTGCGCAGTGCTGCCGACTGCAGGACCCGTGATAGATTCGGCATCCGTTCGCTCAACAATCAAAATGTGCTTTCCGCGACGACCTTGCAAGTTCTTTATGAAATCAGACCCAATCAGATGGAATGCCGAATCATGATCCAGCCCCAATTCGAATGGACATTCAAATTGACATTTTTCAAGCAAATCAAAACTAAATCGTTCACGTGCATAGACTCGAAGCGGCGCTGTACGTTCGCCGCACATTTCTGGCAAGCTGGTACTTTCCAGGTGGTAACTCGTGGGCAAAATAGTCGCCGGAATGTTGGACGCTTTATGCAACAATTCTTTAATGTGCTTGAGTAAACTTTGATAATCATCAATTAATGCACCACCGCCTTTTATCAGCACGTGGTCCGCCTGCGACAAGTCGGAAACAAACTTTAGGCCAGTTTTACGGAACTGTTCTTCGATGCCCATCAAAATCAAATCATCCCCCAAGTTTCCCTTGAGCGGGTCGTAATAAATTGACTTACCCCGCAAATCCAAAAGATGTTCAGCAACCAGAGGGATGGATGTTTCGTTTTTTTTAAAGTCGATGTTCACAAACCAATCCTTATTAACTTGCTTCAACTTGTGAATTGGATGAAGCGCCTTCTCTTGTTGCATTGAAGGAATTAAGAACGACAGACAATTTGGAAGCCAACTCGATATATGTTTCATGCATCCAATAGCGAAGCAAAAATCCGTACAGTAACAGCGCAGCTAACGGTACAAGAATAAGTTGGCCCCAATCGCCTATGTCAAACAAATTTGCTGCCGTCCATGGCAACAAAACAGCTAACGCAGCTGAAACGACTGGCTTAAACAATATCTCTCGCAACACCTGCATTGGTTTCTCAATTTCAGATATCGCAACCCATGTCGTAAAAACTGACATTATTGGATAGAAAGTCGCTACGCCGATTGCTGTACCCAATAAGCCGCCGACTCGAACTCCTACAAAAACCGTTACCATAAAAACAGCTGCTGAGACCAACCCGATCAGCATTCTCGTTCGAAACCTTCCTTGGGATTCCATTAAACTTGCCGCCAGCCAGCTCACCGTCCTGCCTGCCATACCAAGACTAAGAATTTGCAACAGTATAATCGCCGGCTCCCAGTTTGGCTTGAGAAGAATTCTTGCAGCTGGTTCGCTGATGGCAGATTGCAAAAAACATAGCGGACAAACAATCGCTAACAACAACTTCGCGCTTCTAATAAATGCGCGAAATTGACGAAACTTGTCGTTCAAATTGGCGAATGTAGGTACTAAAACCCCATTCAAACCACTCGTTAGCATGACAACACCGAGTATCGAATAGGTAAAAGCAAAAAAGTAAGTCCCGAGCTCCTCAGTACTCACATGAAAAGCAAGAACAGCATAGTCACCATACGTCACCAACTTGAACATAAGCGCGGTTAGCATCAGCATCATTCCATCGTTCATCAAATACTTCCAACGGCGAACTCTCCACGCGAAGTCCACTTTGATTCCTGCGGCAAACCACACTGCCAGTGTCCGCATCAATGCGAAAGCTGCAGTTGGAATTACAAAACTAAACGCCCCAAACCCCGCTACAGCGAGAATGATCTTCGCAAATCCACTGGCAAGAAGGACACTAGTTTCGATCACTGCAATTCTTTTGAATCGCATATCGATCCGTAACTTCGAAAAGGGCACCGTTGCAAGTGACCGAAAAAATGGTACTAAAGCCATTATGGTTACTAACGCAACGAGCTCGCCGTCTCTTTGAATCGTGGTAACAAAACCAGCTATTACGCCGGAAGCAACCATTAGTACGGAAACGCCAATTCCGAAAGCCATAGAAAGCCACTGAGCAGGACCAGCCCAAAGATCAAATCTCTTTTGCCGTACTATCAATATCGTGCCGATTCCGCCCGCTCCAAAGACTTCGCAAAACGCAGCGATCGTAGCAGCGGTACCAAAAAGGCCAAAATCTTCGCGGGTCAGGTACCAAGCCAGGACTAGATTGGCAACAATACCCACAATGCGGCCTGTTACCGTCTGTGCGGTCAGCCAGATTGCACCAATAGTAGCTTTGTTGCCTAACAAGCCTTATTGAGTCTTCCGATGGCGGACGACCATATGGCCGAACTTGGAGCAGAAAGAAAATTCTCGCTTGCGTTTCGCAAAAAAATCATCCGTTGCTTTTCGACACCCGGACCAGGCAAAATAATCGTCAAGAATAATCGCGCCTCCGACGGACAGATTCGGTACCACCCGTTCCAAGCACGTAAAAACTGGGTCGTACCAATCGACATCGATGTGTGCAATCGCGACCGGCCCTTCAACGCAGAGAGTGTCCTGCAAAAGACCTTTGTGTAAATGAACAGAATTGTCATTCACAGGATAGCCAAAATCTAAAAACGATTGGACGACTCGTTCAGGGATGTCTTTTAGATAGCCATAGTAGGTATCACCGCCAAGCCCCTCTGCTTTGCCTGACTTGATTACTTCATACCGGTCGTGAACATCCTTGTCATCTTTATCTGTTGGCGGTGGAATCATTTCAAAGGTGTCATACAAATTCATCAAGCGCTTGCTGTTCTTGGCCGCGCACATCGCTATCGCAGATCCCCCCAGCGCACACCCTGCTTCGATGATGCTTCCTTGAGTGTTGGATTGCTCAATTTCCCCTACGAGACTCACCAAAGAATAAATGCTGTTCTTTGACAGAAAACTCAGTTTTTGATCGCGAATTCGATTACAAATCTTCGCCAAATGCTCTGGAATTTCTGGAGCAGGAACAGGTTTTACTGGAAACAGTTTGCGTATGAGTCTCGAAACAAATCTTTTCATTGATTTTTTCCAGGGACCATTATTTATTCATCGTACATGGCTTTGTTTCGCCACTTCATCGCGGGCCAATTCAAGGTCGTGGTCGACCATCAACTCTGCCAATTGACGACAGGATGTTTGCGCTTCCCAACCAAGCTTGTCCTTGGCTTTGCTACAATCACCCAGCAACAAATCCACTTCCGTTGGACGGAAATATCGCGGAT
>CAYONX010000076.1:0-17937 GCA_964405425.1 uncultured Pirellulaceae bacterium
TGCTGATTGGTTACTCGTTGCTGATTGGTTGCCCGTTGTTCCGTTTGCGAACGGATGGGGCGATCGTCGTTGGAAACTTGCCGCACATTGCCTGGGGACTGATAACTCACCACAACTTCATTGTACCGGCCACGGTCTTGAGGACGAATCACGTATTGCAAACCTTGACGACGCATGGTTTGTAACAACGAATCGTTCAAACGGAATTCCAATGCTCCTCTTCTGTTCACAGAAGCGGCTCGCGAGATATTGAACGGCTTAATGTCGGAGCGTTGGCTATTTAGACTGCTGCTATGGAAAACGATATGGTCAACCGTTGAACGGTCTTCCACCCCGATCTCAGACTGTAGTTCGCCTTCTGTCTTCAGCCCTTGGATCAAATCATCATCCATGACCAACAGATATTGGTTAAGTAATTGAGCTGATCCTGTACCTTCGTCAGAACCAAATCTCGAAGATTGGGGTTGCTGGCTGAAGACCATCCCGGTCATCATCAACGCCAACAACGGTGCAATAAGTCCTTTCATGGAAGCTGCTCCGCTTTGTTTCACACATAGGTTTCCTGGGTAACGCATAATGTTACGCATTTCGCGGCTTCAGCGTAAATACGACTTTTTTCAGCAGGCCATCTAGATTGTCATTGCCAACATCTGAAAACACTGGCAAATCTGAAAACCTGGAAAAGTCAGAACAAAACACGCAAAAATCGATTTGGCTTCGGCTCTTTCGCGTCGTGCTGGCATTTGTAGTCGCAACAGCACTTTTCTATACGATCAATAAATCCGCCAACCAATTCGCCAATCTCAGTTTCAAACTTAACGAAATCAAACTGGTCTGGGTATTTGTTGCGATCGCAAGCTATTGGATCGCCATGATGTTATCGTGCGCATTTTGGCGAAAGGTGCTATTGGCACTGAATTGTCAGCCTGGTTTGCGCAAGACCATATTCGCGTTCTTCGTCAGTCAGTTAGGCAAATATGTTCCTGGCAAAGCGATGGTGGTAGTGCTGCGTACGGATTTAATTCGCGGCCCCAAAGTCGATACCGCCGCTGCGGCGGCCAGCGTATTTGTGGAAACGTTGACTTGGATTTTCGTTGGCAGCCTGATCGCTAGCATTTTAATTTTCGTACAGTACCAACAGCACGCAGCATTAAAGTGGACCGCTGCCGCACTCGCTTTAGTGACCGGCATTGCCACATTGCCTCCCATTTTTCGTCCACTTGCCAGTCGTCTGACCAAACACAACCCGACTGTATTTGCTGGTTTGAATTTACCGACGATGGCAAACGGCTGGTTCATGATGTCGGCAGGTTGGTGTTTCAATGCGATCAGTCTCTGTTTTATATTGGCCAGTATTCCTGGAACGAATGTTACTGCTGGTGATTTTCCGCTTGCACTGGCATGCGTTTCATTGGCAACGGTGGCAGGGTTCGCGTCGTTGTTACCCGGCGGCATTGGAGTTCGGGAACTTGTGATGATCCCGCTGCTAGGCCCGCGTTTTGGCGATCCAACCGCGATAATTGCCGCTATCTTGATCCGTCTGGTTTGGATTGCGGCGGAAATGATTGGTAGTGGTATAATTTACTTGTGGCATCGATCTGGTTCAGATCGTGTGGCCCAACCAATTAAGTGAGTACTATTTTGCCTGAAATTACCGTCCTGATACCGGCACTGAACGAAGTCGATTCGTTGGAACAACTTCACCAGGAGATTTGTGAAGTTGCGGCGTCGAACGAATTGGATATTGAAATCATTTTTGTCGATGACGGCAGCGATGATGGCAGCTGGTACGTTATGAACAAGATCGCTCGCGATGATTCTCGCGTGCAGTGTATCAAGTTCCGAAAAAATTTCGGCAAAGCAGCAGCAATTCAGGCCGGCGTGGAAGCTGCAACTGGAGAATACGTCGTAACGATGGACGGCGATCTTCAAGACGACCCCGCAGAAATCCCAAATCTGTTTCGTTGTTTGCAAGACGGATTCGATGTCGTCAGTGGCTGGAAAAAGAAACGCAACGATCCGATCACCAAACGTTGGCCATCCAAAGTATTCAACGCAATGGTTAGTTATCTTTCTGGAGTCAAACTGCACGATCACAATTGTGGATTGAAAATGTATCGCCGAGAAATCTTTGACGATTTCAAACTCTACGGCGAACGACATCGCTTCATTCCAGTCCTTGCCGCATCAAAGGGCTGGAAAGTAACCGAAGCTGTGGTCAACCACCGCGCCCGAACCAATGGCGTTTCAAAATACAATTGGCGGCGACTGCCCAAAGGTTTTCTAGACTTGATAACGGTCAGTTTTTTGACCAGCTACAACGAACGACCTCAGCATTTACTTGGCGGAATTGGCTTGGCGGCCTTTTCACTAGGCACATTCGGTGTACTTTATATGACCGTCTATTGGGCGCTTCGTATGAGTATGTTCCCTGATTGGTTGCCGGTTTCTCAGCGTCCGTTGTTGTTGTACAGCGTTGCTGCCATGCTCTTCGGTGGACAATTGCTTAGCATGGGAGTGCTTGCGGAACTGTTTTTAAGTAACAGTCGCGAAAACTCTTCGGCAAAAGCTTACTCAATCGCCGAACACGCAGGCGGACGGCACGGATTGGCTAAGTTTTCGGATGAAGGATCAGATAATCACAGCGCCGCTTCAGACGCAAATTAAGATTGATCTCTGAGAATGACCGACTGTACTGACGATTGTGACCTGGCGAATTTGTGCAACCAACGCCATTGGTCGATTTACTGGCTAATCATCGTTGGCTCTTTCATATTCGTCGTCGGCAGGATCCTGACCGTCGGCGGGCCAGCAGAATCGCCATTCAAAAGCGCTAATGATCGCAGCCGCTGGGCAACCATTCGCGCACTCGGCGATCACAACCGCTATGAAATCGACGACATCATTTCTGATCGGTCGACTCATGTTGCCTGGGATTCGATTGACAAAGTTCAACACGTCGGCAAAGACGGCGAGCCACATTTCTATTCCAGCAAGCCAACGCTACTGCCAACGATTCTGGGATATCTTTATGGCGGCTTAAGACTCGCCACTGGCCTCAAAATCACTGACCAAACCGCCACCGTTGCGCGAATCATGCTGTTAATAGCCAACGCGATCCCGTGGCTGATTTTTCTGTGGCTGCTTGGCAAGACTTTGGAATGCGTACAGATTCGCGATTGGAGTCGGTACTTTATCGTTGCCGCCGCCGGGTTCGGTACATTTTTATCAACGTTTGCGACTACTTTGAACAATCACTTGCCGGCAGCGGTTAGTATCGCGGCAGCGTTGTATTGTTTGGTTCGCATCGTCAACTACAACTGGAAATCGTGGCTGCTGTTTACCGTCTGCGGAATTGCAGCCGCCTTTGCGGCCGCCAACGAATTGCCCGCTTTGTCGTTTCTATGTGTTGCCGGATTGGTTTGTTTCGTCAAATCGCCAACTAGTTTTCTGCTGGGATTCATACCCGGTGCGGCCTTCGTTGCAGTCGCATTTTTTGGCACCAATTATCTTGCTCATGACGATTGGAAGCCACCATACGCCCACAAAAGTGACGGAGCTGAAATCGCAAAGATCCAGGGTGCTTCCATCCGTGAAAAACTGGAACAAGATTCCGTTCCAACCGAACTGGAATCGGCTTTACAAAAATTTGATCTGGTGGCCCCGAAAGTTGAACGGGCAAATTGGCCATTTGAAAACGACACCGAATTGAATCGCTGGAAAATCGAAGACCGCGACGGCACAAAATTCACGGTGCTGAACCGAAACAATAGCGACGATTTTACGATTCATCAGTGGGATAACTGGTACGCCTATGACTCAAGCTACTGGATCGGCCAACAGAAATCGAACGTCGATCGCGGACAAAACGATACCGCGATTTATGCGTTTCATGTCCTATTTGGACATCATGGTATTTTTTCGCTAACTCCGATTTGGCTACTGAGCTTGGGCGGCATGTTTTCGCTGTTGTATTTGAAACAGCTTAAGCTTCGTTGGCTGTCCGCAATTTCGATTTTGTTGACGGCGGTCGTTTTGGCTTTTTACATTTTTTATGTTCCGGGCCACGATCGCAACTACGGTGGACACACCAGTGCTTTTCGGTGGGCATTCTGGCTCGCTCCGTTCTGGCTGATTTGCATGGCGCCGATCGTTGACTGGCTTGGCCGCACGCCACGGGGCAGGGCGGTTTGCTTCGGAATCTTGATCATCAGCGCGGTTTCGGCACTGTATTCCGCCGACAATCCCTGGTGCCATCCGTGGCTTTACGAGATCTGGGATTCGACCGGTTTGCCCAAATAGATCCACCAGTATCGCGTTGGCTTGGCGAACAATTACCAATCCGTATTGTCGTTTCTGATGCATCAGGATAAATTCCCTGTTTTGGCCATCTTCACATTGCAGGCTTCCGAATCGACGACATGAAAATCCAGTTCTACAACTCCCTGACCAACCAACTCGAAGCATTCAAATCGATCGAACCCGGCAAAGTCAAAATGTACAGCTGCGGCCCGACGGTCTACGACTTTGCTCATATTGGCAACTTCCGTTCGTTTCTGTTTGGCGATCTGCTCCGACGTTTCCTGGAACTTGTTGGCTATGACGTCAAACACGTGATGAATATCACCGACGTCGGTCACATGACCGATGGCGAAGAAGACAAGATGGCGACCGCCGCGACGCGGATGAAAGAGAACAAGAAATCAGGCCGTGTTGAAGAAGGTGCAGTTGCCGACCCAAGCGACCCCTATCAAATCGCTCAATACTACATGGACGCGTTCATCGATGACGCAAAAAAGCTTAATTACAAGATTGCATTTGAGCCCGAAAACGTTCCAAGAGCGACCGACCACGTCAACAACATGATCGAGATGATCATTCAATTGATCGATCGTGGACACGCCTACGTTGGGCCCGATGGCGTCGTCTACTACAGTGTTGAAACTTTTCCCGCGTACGGCAACTTGAGCGGCAACACACTGGACAATCTGCAAAGCGGAGCAGGAGGTCGCATCAACGAACAAGATCAGCAAAACAAGAAGCATCCGGCTGACTTTATGCTTTGGAAACCAGACGATCATCATTTGATGAAGTGGGATTCGCCATGGGGAACGGGTTACCCTGGATGGCATATTGAATGCAGCGTGATGGCGCGCGAATTATTGGAAGCGGACGTCATTGACATTCACACCGGCGGCGAAGACCTGATCTTCCCTCACCATGAATGCGAAATCGCACAGTCATGCGGAACGACTGGTGAAAGTTCGTTTGCGAACTACTGGATTCACGCCAGATTCCTGTTCGTCGAAGATGAGAAGATGTCGAAGTCAAAAGGGAATTTCTTTACCGCACGTGATGCATTCGAAGGCCGAATACTGGAATCCAGCGTACCACCAGCGGTGCTGCGATATGAACTCATCAAAGCGCATTATCGCAAGAACATGAACTTCACCAAGAAAGGCCTGAAAGACTCTCACAGTCTCGTAACCAGAATGTTGGCTCTGCAGGATCGGTTAATGGACGCGACGGGAGGAGATGCTCAAGAAGTTGGCCTGGACCATCCAATTGTCAATCAGTTTGCATCGGCACTTGCAGAAGATTTGAATATTGCGGATGCGTTGGCCGTCGTAAATCCCTGGGTTAAATCGAATCCCGATCAGAACAATCCACGCGAAGCACTTGGCGTTTGGCAAAAGATCAATTCAGTTCTCGGAATCGAACACCATGAACAAGAAGATGTCACTTTGGCCCAGGCAGAAAAACTATTGAGCGAAATGAATGAAGCACGTGAAAAGAAAAATTACGACGTCGCTGATTCAAAACGACAGGCACTCTTTGACCTGGGCTACAATGTCAATCAATCCAAAGAAGGTGCGACCATCGAAAAGCGCTTAGATTGATTGATAGGCCGCAAGCTGCTCAATATCCAGAGTGCATAAGCTCAGCCAACTGAATCCATCGTTGGCCAAGCCAAATTGAAGTAACCTTTCATCAACGATTAAATAAATCGATCGATGAATCTTGGGTCCAGTGGAATATCTGCCACATCGATATCGGCAATCAATTCACGATGCAATTGTGAATTGCGGTCCATCATCAATCCGCCGATTTCTGCCCACATCGCCTGCAGCTGTGCAGAAGATTGCCGTCCGGACATCCGCAATGCCGACTCAGCATCCAATGCCCGTGCAACTTTCATGTACTCTTCCTGAGGTTCGTCCAACGACAAGGCATAACAAATCGATGCCAGGTTGTGACAAAGCTGATCAAAAACACCACCTTCATCTCCCAGCAAAAACGACTGGTCCATGAACGACTTTTGATACTTGGCGATGATCATCAAAATCCGACGACCAAGCACACGATTTCGTTTCAATCCGCGACGAATGATCCCTTCTTTTTCCGGAAACAAATTTTTGACTCCGGAAAGATCAGGTCGATACAACCATGACCCGGCAAACGTCTTTGCGATGAACATTCCAAACTTCAACTTTGGCATCAAACCGAAACTTCCGTTTACTTCAGCAACGCCAATGGGTTCCAGGTATTGGTTCCGCAAATTACGCGTCATTGCGTTGGGAGCACCAACGTCGGAAAGCACAGGGTTGGGGCCTTCGTACACGGTGGCGATCGTAAACTCATGCATGTTTTCGCCGATGTAATTTTCGATTGGATTCTCAGGCATATTCGACTGGCCAAATCGTGCCTGCAAACGTGTGTGTTTGCGCAGCTCATCGGTATGCACGCTGCGGCCGCCTTGAATCTGGTATCCATTGATCGCGGTCTGCAACAAAGCCTTGGTCGCGTAGACTTTCGCAATCATGCCTTGAGTTTCATCGCGTACACCATTGGCCGCCAAACGAAAACACAAATCGCCTAAAACACGACCGGCCAAACCATGGGTAGCACCCCGTCCAATCCAGGTCCGAATTCGGGGCGAACAACCAATCGGTTTTCCAAATGTGCTGCGAAACGAGGTCCAACCTCCACCAGAAGGTTCGCCCGGCCCAATCTCAGCGGCAGGCATTTCTGTTTGTTTCTGAACTTCTGGATCCAGGATAATGTGGGCTAGGATTTTGAATGTCTTGGCCGCGCTGTTGACACCAATACCGCCGCGTCCTTTGGCCAGCGAGCTAAACGCCTGCGCAAGCCCCTTACTTGGCGGCCCAAGCAAACGATTCTTTGGAATCGGGCAATCGATCAAACGAAATCTGGCGTTCCACAGATAATCGAAAGCAACCAGATCATTGCGCTTCATTCGGAAATTTTCTGTGTCTTCTTTTGGCACTTCAAAAATGATCATGCCTGAATCACGACCTGGCTTAAGATCATGGCCTTCGAGTTTAACAATCAGTACACAAACGCCGCCGTAAATCACATTGGTGATCGGCCACTTCACTCCGTTGACGATATATTGATCGCCTTCCAGTCGAGCCGTCATTGACAAACGACTTGGGTCCGCACCGACGCCAGGTTCCGTCAATGCAAACGAGCCCAGCAACTCACCACGAGCCATTTTGGGCAGAAAATAATCTTTCTGTTCTTCCGTTCCAAAATCCAGAATCGGAGTCACCGGTCCCAGGAAATTGTGCACTTCAAACATCACTGCAAGGTCCGGATGTATGAAAGTCAAGGCACGCAACAACGGCCCCAAATCACCTAGCTTTGCACCACTGCCCCCGTATTGTTCGGGAATCGCGAGTCCAAAAAATCCGGCCTCAGCTAAACCGCTGATGATCTCTTCGCGAAACAACATCCTTTCGTTGTCGAGCAACGTTTCTTCTTTCTTGTGTTTCATCAAGAAATCAAGACTGCGGCTCATCACTTCAGCAACTTTCGTTGACGGAGCAAACTTGCCAGCGTCAAACTCGCGAGCTTTGCCTTTTCCAAACAACGATGCAATCGTTGGAGCTTCGCCGGAGAATTGGTTCTCAGCCGTCATATCGGCGTCATCCAACGTAGATAATGCCGCCACCTCAGCAGCTGATTTACCGGCCTGTTGCAAAATCAACGCCATCGCGTCATCTTTTGCAGAAGTTTGTTTTTGGTCTTTATCCGAGGGTGCTTCTTTTAACATCCAACTAATCCTGAATTACTCTTGATTGCCGTTATAGATTGTCGGCTGAGCAGGGTTTGAATACCAACGCTACAGCGATATTTCTACCATAAAAAACCGCAGATCGTGGAATAGAATAACGTAATGCGACAATATGGCCGGTTAGAAGGCCTCGGAGCCGTAGCTGGACGCCAAAAGCTGCGCAACTGGCCACAAAAACGTCCGTAGCTGGACGCCTAGAGTTCCGTAGCAGTACGCCTTAATTAAGAGAGAAATCGCCAGGCAAAGTAGAGGCCGACGACCGCGACAATGATCATACAAAAGGTCGCTGGACCAAAGCTACCGCTGACATGGTGGCCTTTGGAACCCAAGCCCATAAGAGCCGAATTCCGTAGCTCGAGCTCCTCTTTTATAAGCGAAATAAACTCAACGCCGATCGCTTGCTTACCACTATCGTCCTTGAGAACCCGTCGAATCACTGCTTCGTACAAGCCAGAAGAAACTGCGACTCGGACACGGTCGCCGACCGCGATGTTTTTGATTTTCTTCTTTAGAATTAGACGGGCACCACTGGCTGAAAAATCAGCCGTTTCAGCTGGAATGATTTTACGACCGATCAAAACGCCGGCACCGGTTTCATCACCAGCGGGCATTCTAAAACTTTGTCGTTGTTCTGCAGTTGCTTCTGCCACGATTCGTTCCTTTCTAGACCTGTTAATTTCTACCTCGCTAAATGTTTACCTCGTATCAAATTCTGATTTCCCACTTGTCAAGTAGGCAATGTGTAGTCAGGTCGTAGGGCCTGTAACGATATTCTCAACCAATTTTCGCTAGCATATTCGTGAGAGTACCGTTTGTACTTGGGTTTTCATTTTGAATCGGAAAACACCGCCGCTGTTCAATATTGGCAGCCAAATTGTGATTTGTTAGTCTCTGGGTGTTGGGACATTGCTTGCGGTCAAACCCAAGAAATTGACTAACAGTTATAGAAACTGGCTAAACTTGGCCGATTAATACAGTGCCGGCTTTGCCAGCCAACAAACTAGAAAGCTTACCAATTGATCTCCCAATTCCTTTATGGATTGGTCAACTGGAACGGATACCGAAATCGTCGCAATTGATTTGCACTATGGCGATTGATGACAAAGGAAATTGTCAATGAGTTTAAGCTCGGAATACGAGGTCAACGTGCATATTCGGTGGATGATCCGCCGCGACATGCCAGAAGTGCTGGAGATTGAGAAAACCAGCTTTGAATTTCCGTGGTCTGAAGAAGACTTCATACGTTGCTTGCGACAGCGGAATTGCATCGGCATGGTCGCCGAATACGACGATCGCGTTGTTGGCTTCATGATTTACGAGCTGCATAAGAATCAGCTTCATGTCCTGAATTTCGCAGTCCGGCCCGACGTGCGCCGGCGTGGAATCGGAACCCAGATGGTTAAAAAACTCAAAGGCAAACTGTCTCAACAAAGACGCAACCGCGTCATGCTGGAAATCCGCGAAACCAATCTCGCTGCCCAGTTGTTTTTCCGAAATACGGAATTTCGGGCGGTTTCGGTGCTGCGTGATTACTACGACGACACAACCGAAGACGCTTACGTGATGCAGTATCGCTACAAGTCAGCGAGCACGCCGCTTGAGCCAGTCAATCGGATTGCCAAGCTGGCCGGTTAGCAAATACCGCCCGCAAAATCAAAGCATACTCGAATCGGTTACCGGTTCGAGTTTTTTTATGCGCCTCAAAATATCACCCGCTCGTGATTCCAGCTGCCTTTGCAATGAATCATGATCGGGCGAAATTCCCAACAGGCTACAAATGGGTGCCCCAGGTTGAACGATTGTTCCGGGCATCGGAATATCAGCAAAGCCAGCCGGCTCATTTCTCGCTGCCCAAATTTCATCACTAAAAGACTTAGACACTCGTATCGCTTTCTCAAAATTCGAGTACACGATCGCTTTGCCGTGAAAAATTGCCGTATCAAAAAATTCCAACTTCGTGCGTTGCAGCATCGCTTTGAACAAACCATCGATCACTCCAGACCGTTCATACAATTCGGCAGACGCAGGAACTCGCGGGTTAATCTCAATCAACCAGACTTGCGAATCTGAATCCAACACCCAATCGACCCCAAACACACCACGCAATCCAAACTCTCGCGCTACAGCATCCCCAATCGCGGCTACTTGAGTCTCCATGTTTGCAGCCAACTTCATCGGTCCGATCGAGCCGCAATAGGTAAACGAGTCCGTCGCGGCCCCAAATTTCTCATCCCCAATAATTTGAGACGCGGTTCCGATCATCTGGCAACCATCGTCGTTGACCACAAACGTTGAGCCATAAGATTGGCCATGCACAAATTTTTGACAGTATGTTTGCTGAGCTTCGAATTTATCGTAATCGCAATCTTTGTTGCAGAAACGAATTCGCGAACCGCCGGCGGATTTAACAGGCTTTGACAACCACAAGCCAGTTTCTTCAGTTGGTGGAATCTGTGACGAGATTTTCGGAAATCTAATCCGGCGCGTCTGTGCAAATCGTTCGAGTGAAGACGGAGACATTAAACGAGCGATATTCTCAATCGAAGAACCTTCAAGTCGAAAATGTTCCGCCAACCACTGCAGTTCGTCCGGTCGATTTTCCATGCCACCGGTAATGGCAACCCGTTTTGGCAACTCGTCAAGTTGTTCTTTGAGTTCGCCAATGCCTCGCTGTAATTCAGCCAACTCCAGTGTTGCGACTTTCACACAACAGCAATTATCAACAAGATCTCGATCACCAAACAAATCTATCGCACAAATTGCCCCCCCAACACGCTTGGCACTTTGCGCAAGGAAACGAGTGCTCGCACCAACGATCAAAAATTCAGGACGGGAAATTTTAGCTTACTCCGGTAGTTGGCATGACAAACGCAGTCTGATAATCTACGAGCTTTGCGTCATAAGAATGCAGGTGTTCCCCGTGGACGCCCGCATCGTTATACATTTCAAATGTGGAGAAGAACTATGTCAATGCACATCGGTGAAGCACTTGCCGGAGACGGTAACGAGATCGCTCATATTGATTTGATGATTGGAAGTAAGGATGGCCCGGTTGGTACTGCTTTTGCAAATGCGTTGTCAACACAAAGCGAAGGCCACTCCAATCTACTGGCCGTGATTACTCCAAATCTGGCCGTTAAGCCTTCTACGGTTATGGTAACGAAAGTTACGATCAAAGGCATGAAACAAGCCGTTCAAATGTTTGGACCTGCACAAGCTGCCATTGCCCGCGCGGTTGCCGACAGCGTCGAAGCCGGCGTCATTCCGAAAAACAAGTGCGAAGATCTTGTTTGCGTTTGCGGCGTTTTCATTCATCCGCAGGCGGAAGATGACAAGAAAATTTACGATTACAACCTGGAAGCCACCAAGATGGCAATCGCCAATGCGATGGGTGCCAAGCCATCGGCCGACGAAATGGTTGCTGGTAAAGAAGAAGTTCACCCGTTTCGTGGTTTCTAATTGCCAATCCAACGAATCACCCGCAGATTATTCTGCGGGTTTTTTTGTGAGATGATCCAATGAAAAAGAAAATCCTGTTTCAATTCGACCACGATGATCATGCAAGTTCATTTGATTCAGTCGTGGCCATTGATTCGGGTGTCGAGCAATTGTTGACATTCCCAAACACGACTCCCATTCAAATCGAATCCTTGATCCACGGTGGCATTTTTACTCGTGGCCAAAAAGACTTGCATCACACGGCGGCATTCTTTGGTGGCAGCAACGTAGAAAAAACGACTGAGTTGTTCGAACAAGCACAAAAGTGTTTTTTCGGCCCGCTCAAAATTTCGATGATGTCAGACCCCAACGGCAGCAACACCACCGCCGCGGCGGCTGTCTTGTGCGCACAACAACATATCGACCTGGCCGGGAAAAAGGTTTTCGTACTTGCGGCAACCGGTCCCGTTGGTCAACGGATTTGCCGAATCTGTGCCAAAGCCGGGGCCGAAGTTTTTGCGTGCTCACGCAGCCTTTCCCGAGCTCGAGAAGTTTGCACAGTCATCGAAAACGAAACTCAATGCAAATTGGTTCCGGTCGAAGCAGGCGTTCAGCTGGTAGCCGCAAAAGCTACTCAACAAGCGGATGTCGTATTTGCTGCCGGTGCCGCCGGAGTCGAAATGCTGGACGCGGCATGGCTGGAACAGAACAATCAAACAAAACTGGCGCTGGACATTAACGCCGTTCCCCCTGTAGGCATTGCGGGTATTGAAGTTATGGATCGCGGCGAAAACCGCCATAACAAAATCTGTTACGGTGCCATTGGAATTGGTGAATTAAAAATGAAGATTCACAAAGCTTGTATCGCCAGGCTATTTGAATCCAACGACCAGCTACTGGACACCGATAAAATTTTTGAAATCGGTTTACAGATTACATCATCCGTTTAATTGACCGCATCGTGTTGTCCAATTCCAATCTGAGGACAGCCAAGCGAACGACCTTAATCCTCACCGCTACGCGGCTCCATGAACCGCAGTGACCAAACGCGGAAAAGGTAAATCGCAGCCAGGCCCGAAATCACTAAGCCGACAATATGCACAACCCGAATCGGCATCGATTTCATCGCCGCGTCCCAGGGTCGAATATCGGCATCACCGGATTGAATTTTAACAATCAGGCCCAGAATTTCCGGCAACAAATAACCGATCGCCAGTCCAATAAACATTACCGTTAACGCACGAACCATACTGATTCGACGAATTCGATCCAGCGAGACCATAACATTCCTTTGCATTTTTCGGGTTCAAAACGCCACTAATTTTATTCATTCATTGAAAGTTTGAAACCACACCTTGATCACTCTATGAGTTAGCTTTTTGGGACTGTATTTTAACAAGCCACCTTAACCCCAGACCCATTGCCGTATGCGTTACGCCCCCTACGACAAATCCGATTGGAAAAATCCATTCAATGAAGGAGTCGATCAAAGCCGAATCTGGCTTTTCGGGATCATAGACGATTTCAACAGAGTCCCCAATTGAAAATTGGGGCGGAGAGCTTGAAACACTGCCCTTACACAAGTACCGGACGTCATTTACGAAATACTCTGCGACCGGATGCAAAGATTTTCCGCCACTCATTGCAATTATGGTTCCTGTTGTGGATTCAGATCTGTTATAGAACATGAGCTTGCTGGCCGTCCAATAACTTCCGACAATGAAGAGTACGGCCGCCCAGCTCAGTAACAACCCTGGAAGCCAATTCGGTATTTCTATTTGTTTGTCCGGAAGCATATTGAGTCGATTGTTTTTCAAACTGCTGACCTGGCCGCAGGCGATTTTGTGCACGCTGCAGTAAACATCCTACAAACTTGGAAACAAATTGCGTATACTATTGTAATGGAATATCCAACCGGTGAGTCATCTGACAGTTCATTCCTGCTCGGTCCTGAGTTCAATGCTGATGCAATGTACTGGCCCCAGTGCCGCAAAACGATCAACGGTCGAGTAAGTCAGTTGCGAATCAGTTGTTGAAACTTCGCGGCAAGTCTGCTCACGTTCCGGCCTCGAAAGATAGTGAAGTGCGTCCCGGAAATGCGATGCACCGAAAGGTTGCGAGCATACTTCGTCCAGCCGTAATCGTATTCGGTGCTGTACTTGGCTTCGATCACGTCACTGCGAATCAGTTCCAGTTCCAAATCGCAAGCTCGCGGTTGGTAAGCATTTTCGATCTTGTAGAGAATGTCCTCTAAATCAAACGAACGACGCATCTCCTGAATGCCTCGAATTTCATTTGGCTCGTCAGACTGGATGATATCTTTTTGTTTCGAGTAATTTAGTTCTTCCCACGTCAGTGACGGTGTTTTCAAACGATGAAGCCAGTTCGTCAGGCGGCGCACAAGGTTGGCTTTGGTGATTGCTTCAGGTGCAGGCTGGTCGATGTTGATGACTTTGGAAATTTCAAAACCAGCCTCATGCAAATAACGAGCTGTTTCAAACGCCAAAATGCCTCCGAAAGAGTAGCCAGCCGTCAGAATCTGACTCCCTGCGGGCAATTGTTCTTGCAGAACCTCCGCATAGCATTTGGCAATCGAAGTGGCCGAATGTTCGTTTCCTTTTTCTGGTAGCGTTCCGGTTAACCAAGGCGAATCGAGAATAATAATCGAGTACGTACTTTTGATGTTGTCGTCCAACAACTGGCTATACAGATACCCGCTTCCGCCACCCGGATGCAGAAAAATCAGAACTGGACTTCGCCCATCCAGCGGCTGCCCAACGAAGTTGATGATCGGAGAGAGCTCTCGGTTTTTTCCTGACTCGCTGCTATCTATCGCGCTGTCGCTGTTTGGCTGGCGAATAAAACCAGCCAATTTGTTGACGGTGGGATAGGAAACCAGCGTTGCGACGCCAAAGCTTTTGTGAGGAAAAGATCTTTCCAACCCGAGTGCCAGTGCCATCCCGGCAAGCGAGTCGCCACCACTTTGTTCAAAGGTCGAATCCAAAGTCGCCGGAGCGGAACCGAGTACTGATTTCCAGACTTTCGTAACTTCCGCCTGGATCTGGTCGAGCCCGTCCAAAGCGATTTCTGGTTGACTGTTTTTGTCCGCATCGACCAAAGACAATAACTTACGGGTGTCGACTTTGCCGCCAACAGTCGTCGGCAACTTATCAAGAAACATGAACCGGGATGGGATCATGTAGTGCGGGAGTGATTCCTCAATAAAGCTGGCAATCTGCTGCTGTAAATTTTTGTCCTGGCTCGCCACGCATTCGGCGTTTTGAGGGATCGCAAAGCACACCAGTTGCTCGTGACCAGTATCCGATTTCTGAACGACCGCGTTGATCACTTGCGGGTGCAGGCAAATGGCATTTTCTATTTCATGTAGCTCGATCCGAAAGCCACGAAACTTCACCTGGCTGTCGATGCGGCCACAAAACAGCAGCTGCCCATGCTCATCCCATTGGACTTTATCACCGGTTCGGTAGCACCAACGACCACCCAGTAGATCCGAATGCATAAACGCAGCAGCCGTTTGCTCCGGGCGATTCCAATATCCTTTGGCAACGCCAACTCCAGAAATGTACAGCTCTCCCGGCTGGCCGGCAGCTTCGATCAACTGATTGTCGTCTCCAACGATGTGACATTCCAGGTTGTCGATTGCTTGTCCAATAGACTCGCGGTTCTCGGGTGACAAGTCACAGATCGTTGCCGTGATCGTCGTTTCAGTCGGTCCATAGCCATGAACCAATCGAACCTTCTCCGGCGAAACATGTTTGAACCACAGATCAACCAACTCGGTCTTGATCTGCTCACCTCCGATAGTGACCAGACGAACGCAATCAGGCAGCGGTTCGGACTCCAGCGCCGGTACGATGCTGTGCCATAAAGCGGTCGGCATATTCAGCAACGTTAATTCCTGCTCACGCACCCATCGTAAAAATTCGACGGGAGAATCGAGTGCCTGTGGGTTGACTGTCGCCAGACATGCTCCGCTTCCGATCGTTGTAAAAATGACTTCGATGGAAAGATCAAATCCGATCGAGATCATTTGCAAAATCCGATCGTTGGAAGTGATCTGATAGACGTCGATCATGCTGCGGTTGTGATTGCAAATCGCTTCCCAATGAATGCAAACGCCCTTGGGCTGGCCCGTCGAGCCTGACGTGTAAATCATGTACGTCGGATCATCGGCCGCATGTGGGAAAACGACCGGCTTGGCCTGATCAAGATCTGCTGAATCGTCAAACACTGATTCGGCATCAAGCTCGATGACGTGCAAGTCCAAGCCAAGATTGCGAATCTTATCAGCTGCGGCGGCGTCGACCAAAACGCACTTCGTCTGCGAGTCGGTCAGCATGAACTTGATCCGTTGGTCCGGGTTGGCAGGATCAATTGGCAGAAAAAAACCACCGGTCGCAAGCACCCCGAACTGACTGGCGTACAGTTCAGGGCCGCGATCCATGATCAACGCAACAGGGGCATTGCGGTCGAGTCCAAGTCGATCAAGCCGACTTCGTATCTGTTCGATCGCAAGGCAAAATTGAGCATAATTGACGGTGCGATCGCCTATGGTCGACGCGATCGCACTCGAAGGATTGATGCTGTTCACGAGTTAAGCGCGGGAACCCTGGTTTCGACATACGAGTTTTGGATTAGCGCTTCACCTTCTTTGGTGTCCAATTCATGCATCAGCAAGATCTCAGCCGAGATTCCATATTCGACACCATGCTTGTCGTAAAAGGCACGAATCTTTTCTTCGGCGATTCGTCGAGTCGCTTCCTGATCGGAAATCTTGGGTGCCCGCCAACCGTGCTCGTAGTAGGCAGCGATCAGATGAGCGAGATAATCCTTGATCGACTCTTCTTTCGTGAGCGTCGGGATCAAGCTGCGTTCTGGCTGGTAATCGTGCTGCCAGGTCGCTTCTTCGCCCAAAATTTCTTCGGCCATCATTTGAGCCAACACAGGGCTTTTGTGGAAACCATCGCGGTACGTTCCAGTCAGAACATAGAGCCCGTCCCACGAAGTTTCGCCGATCATTGGGAAACCGTCAGTGGTTACTGGTCGGTTGCCGGTACGCGTTGTCAGCAAATTAGAGCGGTACAAGGTCGGGTTGATTTGTTCAATTCCGCACTCTAACAGGAAGTGAACAATACCGGTCATCGGCAACGTCTGTGGCTGCAAGTAAACATCATTCGAAGCGCCCAGGTAGAGCGAACCATCGCTCTGCGGAACAACATGCAAGCCGCAAGCACCAGCTCGGTTGGGCGTGCGAATTACTTTATTGATCGGGTTGTCAGGAACCTGTTCAAGATGGGCTGCGAAACCAACGCCAGGTAGAACACGTGGCATTCGTTCGGCAAGGTCGGGATGCGCGTCCAGGAAGTTCTGTGTGTAAGCTCCAGCGGCCAACAAACATTTCGCTGAATGGACCGCTTCAGAATTTCCCAGATCAACATGAAAACCGGAACCCTCCTGGCAGAAACCGAGTGCCTTTTGGTCAACGAATTGAACGTTCCGCTTTTCCAACAGAGACCGCAGCACTGACATGAATCGTCTCGAGTCAATTGACCCTTCGTTGGGGATGACAATCGAGCGCAGCGGACGCAGATTTTCGTTAGGATTAAAACCTTCGATAATGCGTGGATCAATTTCTTCGTAAGGTTCATTCAAACGATCAAGCGTTTTAAGCATCTCACGGAAGCTGTCGCTCTCGATTTGCCCGGAACAAGGGTTCAAGACGATGAATGTGCCTTGGTTGATCTCTTGTTGAAGCGTGTCTGGCACAAGAGAATTGATTTGCTCAACAACACTTGGCCAGCGCTTGTGCGCATCGTAGGCCATCATGAATCGTTTTTCAGCCTGGTCGGTCACAAAGGTCAGACCAGTGATCTCGCCGAAGCAGCCCAGCATTGCACCAGACGCCTGGCTGGCACCACCTTCTCTATCTACCGGGCCAATAATTGCAACCGACAGATCTGGATCTCGGTTAGTTAACTCGAAAGCGGTCATCAGACCAAGAATGCCGTTACCGACAATTGCCAAATCTACTGTTATCACAACGAACTCTTTAGGTGGGACACAATACAAATATGAGAAGTTACACTTTGGTTAGAACAAAATAAATGTCAAGCCAAGAATTTCTAAATGGGCCAAATTTGCTCCTCGCCAAGGTCTCACTGCGGAACCTGTTCATGGTTCACTTGGCTTGGCGCACGGTCGCTCCCTTGCAGATGGCAAGTGGTCGATCTTGCCCACCCACCCCTCGTCCGAGAAACCACCGTGCAACTTACTTACCCTGCAATACTCTAAGTACGGAATAGCCTGACAGTCTTTCGCGCAAGGTCATGTATTTCGCTCAAATCCGATGGGAGCCGGTCGGCTATCGCTGTGATTCAGAA
>CAYONX010000077.1:0-17888 GCA_964405425.1 uncultured Pirellulaceae bacterium
TGGCGTTCGCCAGGATAATGCTCAAAACCATTTAAGAAACGCTACCTAGCCGCCGATGGTAGTGAGCGGCAAGGCGCTAGCCGCCGGTGGATGTGACACGGTGCGATGCGGCGAACCGACGGCTAGCGCCCAATGGCACTTACTTTACATTTGTTGTGTTCACAAAAGCGAAAACCCTAACTGAACGATGCTTGTCCTGTTTAACGATTAGCCGGCAGGCGTCGGTTTGCAATGCTAGCCGCTGAGCAATGCTACAAACGGTGTAACATCCAAGAGATTGACAACGCCGTCAAGATTTATGTCGGCTTTAATTGAGAAGCTACCAGCCAAAAGCAGATCTATAAACGGAGCTACATCCAGTAGATTGACAACTCCGTCACAGTTAACGTCACCGGGCACGCCCTGGTCACTCGCAAAAGCGAATATTAGTTCATCTAGTTCCAGGTTTCCGGATTCGTTCGAAACGACAAAAGAGCGAATAGAGTCTGTACCTTCCGTGACTATGCCACCTACAAATCGGTCAATATTAAAATTAGTAGATGCGTCATCGAACGAAAGCAGCAGCGTGCCGGTTCCGTCAGGACCAGAGTAAAAATCAACTTGATCGTTATCTGGAGACGTATTGATGATTCCGACTGCAATCACAGGCTGGGAAAAAGTATAAACCTGCGGAAAGTCATCTTCGGCAGCGAATCCCTCCCCATAATTATTTCCACCGAAAATTATTGCCGATATTCTAATGTCGTTCATGGTAACGCCGATTGACGAGTACTGTGTGGTAACCGAACCACCTTCGTTCAACGATCCGTCTGGAGCCGTATCAAAATCGACTACCTGAACGTTGTTGAAGTTTGTTCCAAAATACAACGTAGGATCCTCGGTCGGAAACGTAGAAAAAAATGAGTTTTCAGAACTGCCGACATCTTCCGGCAATAGATCTATCGGAACTATTTGAGCTTGAGAAATGGTAGTGAGTATAAAGATCAACAAGGTTGTTGCAGCTGTAAATCGAAGCATGTTTTTCCTCTGGTTGGTTGGGTATCAGTATTACTCTCTAACAACTACCGACCTCAACTCGATTTCTATCACCGATTTTCAGTGCCTTAAGAAAATTTCTCGATTTATCTGATTTTGGAAGAACTTTTTGCTCCTCTTTTATTGCCTGGTCGATAATTTGTCTTGTCGTTGGAGCCGAAGTTCGAGCTGGGTTTGCTCCAACGCTTTCTCAAGACGCAGAACTTCCTTGACCCATTCAGAATTGCGTTCTCGTTCTGCGTCAAACTGGCGGACAACGTTAAGCCGACTGTCTTCGCTGGTGTTGACGATGTGCACCAGGTATCCAACCGAAGCGCCCTCAAGATGAGGGCAAGTCTTAGAGTGACCGCAGCCGCTTTCATGACCTGGATAGTAACCAAATTGCATTGTCATTCACCAAAAAGGAATGACAAACAACTACCAAAAACTGGACGTGAAACGATACAGCAATTCAGTTAAATTCCGGTCACGGAACTAAACTCTTACCGGAAAACAACGACTGACTTCATGATTTAATCCCGCTGGTGTACGTGAAGTCGCGCAAAGAACCGACGGCTAGCGCCTTGTCGCTCACGGAAACGAACCAACGCTTGTCGATTCAAATAACCAGTGCAGATACAACTACACCGATGATGGTTCCAATTGACAATGGTAATTGACCGTGAATCAAACTTGGGAATTCTACATCACGTTCTTGTTTTCGCCACTGAACCACAAGATAGTAAATCACCGTAGCAACAGCAGCCGCGACTACGGTCGCAATCAAAACGACCTTGCAACACGCCGCTATTGACATTCCCGCTCCGATCCAGGCACCAAATGCGGCTTGTGCCTTCACACACCCGGCTCCTAAAACACCTTTAGCGTAAAACGGAATCAATACCGCACCGCCAATCATCATCCCGACGAACGTTGTCAACAAGCCGCCTGCTCGATCGGGCGAAAAAAACGAAGCTACCAGCGAAAAAGCAAAAGCCGAAAAGATCGCGGCAAGGGTAAGTGCGTTTGGCACTCGATAGGTTTTAATTTCGTAAAAGCCTGCGATCACAAGAAATGTAAAACCTAACACTAATGGCGTAGCTGCAGATTGAAAGATAAATTCCATCGAAGGACCCGTTTGCAAGAATTGAGATTTATTGAAAACCTAGTTTTCTTTTGCTCATAAAATCAGGCAGCTCATTCCCAAATCCAAAATGTTGTGGCTCACACAATCTTGCAAGAACGGTTTTTCCGTATTTTGCAATTGTTCGGCAGGCTTCCATGCGCATTTACTGATAAACCACTAAAAACCGTTTGTTGAACTTAAGACAAAACAACCCGCACCAGATGATAGTTTTGTAGTATTGCAAAAGCTTCCGCAATTTCACTGATCCAAATATCCTCCAATCGCATATGATTATTTCGAAGCAAGCGGCGGGCCAACTCTTTGATTTGAAAGATTCGTATTATAATCTCGCCGAGATCATTGACTGTCATTCAACAAACAAACTATGCGCGTCTTGTCCCAAAACCGCTCCATTGCAGCTTTGCATTTTCAAAAGCAATTGTGGCTGTTGCAACGACTCACTCCAGAAGTAGCGGTTGCCAATATTTCGTCGCGATTGGATTGGACGGGGCCGCTGGATTTTGAGATTCTGACAGAATCCGTTAATGACTATGTCAATCGGCATTCCTATCTGCAATGCCGCATCGATGCCTCGGACACCAATCAATTAGTGCAAAACGGCGACGCCAAAGGTCCCGTTCAGTTTCGCTATTTCGATCTCAGATATCTGGCAGAATCGAATCGCACAGCTGAAACACAGCGCCGCATGGAAGTCGCCGCCAAAACACCTTTGCCTTTGAATTCGGTTCCTCCTCTGCGCTGTGATGTGTTTCGTACTGACGAGCAGCATTACCAGATCGTGACCGTCTTCAATCACATGGTCTGCGACGGTCTGTCTATGGGGATCTTGTGCAAAGAGCTTTTGCAGGCATACGAAGCCCGCGTCACCGGACAATTGCCGCAATGGCGCGAACTGCCACAAAACGATTTTGAAGAATTTTCAATCAACCAACTGGATCGCGGACCAATCACGCCCGCGGCCAAAACCGTGGATCGACCGCCGCACTTTGCATTGCCTTACAGCCGCACAACCAACGGTCCATCCAAATACCGCGGTGACAAGATTACATTCAGCTTGGATCAGCAACAATCAAACTGGATTAACGATTTCAGTCGGCAACACGAAACGTCGCCATTCGCAACCTGGCTCAGCCTGATCAACATCGTAATCGGCGATTATTCGAACGATTCGGAATTTCAATTTGACATCGTGAAATCCGGTCGAAGCCGGCAAGAACTTCGACTCGTTGGTCCGTTCTTTGAAACGGTGTGTATCGACTTGTCCCTCGATCGCAACCTGACGTTTGAGCAACAGCTGGTGGCCAATCAAGTAAAAGTCAACTCTCTTAACGCCGCTGAACCGCATACTCTGCCAGCATCAGACGCTCGCAGCCGAGTCCTGATCGATTATCAATCATTACTTCAAACCGTAAAACTGCCCGGCGGCGTAAGTGTCATCCCAAGCGAACTGGACAACGGCGCTGCAACTGCCGAATTGTGCATTGGAATTCGCCGGGACAGGAAACGATACGAAGGCCATATCAAATTTGATATCGATTTGTTTGACGCACCCGCTGTCCAGCGAATCATCGATCGCTTGTTTACCGCAATTGAGGCTGTGCAAAATGCCCCGTCGTCAGCGATCAAGAACCTTTCCTTGCAAAGCGATTCGGAAAAACAAATACTGGCTGATTTCGACCGGACATCACCCGCCAAACCGCTGGAGACAATCGATCAGCAGATTTTGCAACAAGCAACTCGCGATCCACAAGCCATTGCGATCGAAAGTAGTACTGGGAAGCGAACTTGGAACGAGCTGAGCCAACGAATAAGTTCCGTCGCAAGTGGATTGTTGGGTCTTGGAGTCGCCAATGGAGATCGTGTCGGACTGTTGTTGCCAAAATGCCCGGACGCAGTCGCAGCGATTGTCGGCATCATGAATTGCGGTGCTGTGTACGTTCCACTAGACGCAGATTCTCCGGCCACTCGACGACAGGCCGTCATTGATCAAGCTTGCGTAAAATTGATTATCACGTCCGAATCATACGCCCATTTGATCGAAGGCCAGTATCAAACCGTGTTGCTGGACCAGCTATTGGAATCAGAACCCGAGCTTGCGTTGAAAGTAACATCACCGGAACCAGAACATTCGGCCTACAGCATTTTTACTTCTGGATCGACGGGTATGCCGAAAGGCGTAGAGATTTCACATTCGAATTTGACGAATTTCTGTGCCGGCATGGATGACTTGATATCGCCCAACGAAGGGACATGGCTTGCAGCAACGAATTGGACTTTTGATATTTCGATATTGGAATTGCTTTGGACGCTGGCACGCGGAATCAAAGTCGTCATTTCAACTCCGTCGGAAATCCTGGCAGACTTTGCGTTGCTGATGACGAAACATCAGATCACTCACTTTCAAACTGTACCTTCGATGTTACAGTTGCTTTTGTCGAATCAAAACAACTGCAGTGCGATCGGAAACCTGGACGTTTTGCTCGTCGGCGGCGAACCGTTGACCGATACAATGTGCAAGACACTAACCCGTTTATCTCGCGGCCATGTATTCAACATGTATGGACCGACGGAGACAACCATCTGGTCGACTGCATGGGCGTTGAACAACCATTCAGACGTTCGAATCGGCAAGCCGCTGAAAAACCAATCCGTTTTCATTTTGAACAACGAGCTTCAACCCATGCCGGTTGGGGCCGTTGGCGAATTGCATATCGGCGGAGCAGGCGTTGCAAAGGGCTATTGCAATGACCCAGCTGAAACGAAGTCACGTTTTGTCGATCACTCACAATTCGGGCGAATTTATCGTACGGGCGATCAGGCGAAGATTCACGAGGATGGTTCGCTTCAGTTCGTTGGCCGACTGGATAATCAGGTGAAGATCGGTGGGCATCGCTTTGAACTCGGTGACGTTGACGTTACCGTGCAGTTGCTCAAAGGCGTTGAGCAATGCGTAGCATTCATATCAGCGAACCAGGTACTTGAAATCGCTTACACATGCGACCACGACAATCTAGTGCCGCCATCTTCGATACAACAAAACGCGCATTCACTCCTTGCGAGCCACATGGTACCCAAACGGTGGCACCGACTTGAAAGCCTGCCGCTTAATTCAGCCGGTAAAATCGATCGAGCCGCCGTTAAAAAAATCGTTGCCGCTTTAGCATCGCATCCGCAATCTGAAACAAGGCAGACAGTAGAAACGGCGCCAGAAGAAACGACATTTGCAGCGCAGACGACGCGTTTGCGTTCTGTAATCGAAACGGAATTGAATTTGGATTCCTTGCCGATGGACGTTCCCTGGACTCAGCTGGATATTAGTTCCATCGACACGCTGGGTCTGGTTTTGAAATTTGAAAAAGAATTGGGCCTATCGTTCCCGGTAAGTCAGGTATTCGCGGGTGCTACGGTCCGCGCAACACTTGAAGGTTTAATGTCCACATCAACAACCAAATCCGAACCCGAAGCTCCAGCAGATCCAATCAGTAACGCAGATAACACTGAAATCGTACTGCCGGAAATGGTTGACGAGTTTGAGGAGGGGGTGATTTGAAGCCAGCGGCATTATTGGCGGAATTGCGCAGTCGAGGGATCAAACTTTCACTGTCCGGAGAAGATTTAGTTTACCGGGCACCTAAAGGCTCAATTACTAGTGAACTTCTCTCTACACTGAAATCGCAGAAGACTTCGATTATCGACGAATTAAAAGTCGAGCATTCGTTGCGCGATACAAATAATGAGTTTGAGAATCTCACTCGAATTCTCGAGCTCGAGGATTCTGTCGATCAAACAGACCGACACCCGTACGCGCGATATGTTGAACCGGTAAAAGCTCGCTTGCTAAACCGCGTCGGTTTGGACATCAATTACGAACGCGCCGAAGGCTGTTTTCTGTTTGATGAGCAGGGCAAGCAATACCTGGACTGCATCGCTCAATACGGCGGTTTGCCGTTTGGTTACAACCCTCCCGAAATTTGGTCAGCCATAAATCATACTCGCGACCAAAACCTTCCCAACGTTGCAACCCAATCGATGCTGGATTCGGCCGGGCAATTGGCCAACCAGTTGCTGAATATTCTGCCTCACGATTTCGAACAAGTGATTTTCACCAACAGCGGCGCCGAATCAACGGAGGTCGCGATCAAGCTTTGTCGCGCCAGCAAAAACAGGCCGGGGATTATTTCCACAAGAAACGGATTTCACGGGCTAACCACTGGTTCACTTTCGGTAACCGGCGGCGAAGCTTTTCAGAACGGTTTTTTTGTTCGCGGCAACGACTTTCACCACGTCCCATACGGTGACGCCGACGCGCTGGAAGAAGTAATCAAAAAACACCCCGATCACTTTGCTGCTTTTGTGGTTGAGCCAATTCAGGGTGAAGCCGGAATCGTGTGCCCCCCGCAAGGCTACTTGCAGCGAGTGCGTGAGGTATGTGACCGTCACAATGTATTGTTGGTATTCGATGAAGTGCAAACCGGCCTCGGGCGAACCGGTGATTTGTTTGCCTTCGAATTCGAAGAAGTGATTCCAGATGTTTTGACGATCGCGAAGGCTTTGGGTGGCGGTTTGATGCCGTGCGGTGCGGTGATTTGCGGTGCGCACGTTTATTCAACGCACTTCGGCCTGCGACATTCGTCGACCTTTGCCGGAAACGCTCTTGCCAGCCAGTGCGGTATCGCAACCATTGAAACGCTATTAGCTGATTCGCGAAAAATTCTAAACGACGTTAAGGAAACAGGAACCTACCTGAAAAATCAGCTTGTCCGATTGAAGCAAGAATTTCCGAATTTGGTTTCGGATGTTCGGGGCCGCGGCTTCATGCAAGCCATCGAATTCGATTTCGAATCATTACAGCTGCGTGAAGGCTTGATGCCAATCCTGGCGGACGAGGGGATCCTATTGCATCTGGTCATCAGTTACATGTTGCACCAACATGGAATTCGAGTTGCACCAACGTTTATGGGACGCAATATCATTCGCCTTGAACCGCCGCTGATTTTCAAAACACAGCATTGCGAACAATTGGTGGCCGCACTCCGCAGCGCACTGACGAAACTGGACCAGGGAAATGTGGCTGCGTTTGTTTGCCATATGATTCAATTGCCAGAACCGCGTCGAAATTCGATCGCATCAAGAAGCTGTCGCAATGTCGTAATCCGAGAAGCGACCAACGACACAGCAAAACATGTCAATGAATTCGGCTTTCTGGTTCATTTGCGCGATCTAGATGATCTGGTTGACTTCGAACCAACATTGGATGCGTTCACGTCCGATGAACTGTCGGATCTCAAACATCAGCTTACCCGTTCATCTGAGCCCACAGTCATCGGCACCACGGACATTATGTCGACTGATGGGCGGATAGCGCGTGGCCATTTTGTGTTGGTTCCCTACACGCCAGACGAATTAGTAGGCATGCCGGTTGAGCGTGCCATTGAACAAATAAACAAAGCGGCTTTTGCTGCGGCTCAGGAAAACGTGCGTTTGATTGGATTGGGTGGTTTTACTTCCATTTTGACTCTTGGCGGTGTCGCGCTCGATTGCGACCAACTTCCGCCTTTGACGTCAGGAAATTCACTTACCGCGGCTGCGACCATCGATGCCGTTGAAATGGTTTGCAAGCAACGCGGACTCAAACTCGAAGATTGCGAAGTCGCTGTCGTTGGGGCTGCAGGACAAATTGGCCGCGTCGTCTCTTCGCTACTTGCAGATTTAGCTCGGGAACTGGTGCTAGTCGGCAGAGACGGAAGCGATCAACGCACTCGCCAAAAATTATCCGAAGTTGCTGATCAACTGAATGCCCGCGCATCGATCGTAATCGCCGAAGACATCAATCGCATCAGCAGTTCCGACATTGTCGTACTTGCATCGAGCGCGACTGAACCGTTTATTAGTTCGCAACATATCAAACCAGATGCAATCGTTATCGATGCTTCAAGGCCGCCGAACGTTTCAGAAAACGTGATTGTAGCTCGGCCTGATGTCACATGGATAGAAGGCGGCCTGATCCAGTTTCCACACAATTCTGAACTTGATCTTTTCGCCGGACCGCACCAGGAAACCGCTTACGCTTGCGTCGCCGAAACCGCACTTTGGGCACTTAGCCCAGAATTAGGCGAGCCATCTGCCAAACGAATCTTAAATGTTGAAACCGTTCACAAGCTACGAATGGCGGCACGTAAGGCTGGCTTCACAGTAGCCGTTCAGCCCCGATGATCGAAATCGTCGAAGTCCAGAATCGCCAGCAGCAGAATTCGTTCCTGGATTTGCCTGAACAACTTCATTCGGGCGACCCGAATTGGGTTCCTCGCATTCGGGCATCGGAAAAAGAGCTTTCTGGATTTGCGAAGCATCCGTTTAACGACTCGGCGCGATCGAGTGCGTTTTTGGCCGTCATGAATAATCAGCCCGTTGGCCGCATCGTTGCCATCAACAATCAAATCCACAACAAAACCCATCCGGGAAAACCGACTGGATTCATTGGATTTTACGAATCCGCAAACGATCCAGAAATCGCGAAGGCTTTATTTGAAGCTGCTTTCGATTGGTTGCGGACGGAAGATTTGCATTGGGTTCGAGGCCCCGTCAGTCCATCGATGAACTATGAAGCTGGCTTATTGATCAAGGGTTTCGATAAGCCACCGACATTCATGATGCCTTACAATCCGGCCTACTATGTCGACCAATGGGAAGAATGCGGTTTTCGCAAGACACAGGACATGTTTGCATTTCGTGGCGACCTTTCGATGTACGATTCCGCAACCAAGGCCTGGGCCATTGCCGATCAAGCCGCTACAAGATTTGGGGCGACTTTCCGTCGCATCGACAACCGCCGATTCCTGGAGGACGTGAAAACGTTCTTAAGGCTCTACAATTTGGCTTCAGCTTCAACCTGGGGCTTTCTGCCGTTTTCCGAAAACGAAATTCAGTTCCTGGCCAAAGAACTTCGGCACTTGATCATTCCAGAATTGACATCGTTCATGATGGTTGACGGCAAGACGATCGGCGCTACTTTCGGCCTTCTCGATTACAGCCCCATCATCAAATCGATTCGGGGGCGGTTATTTCCATTTGGGTTCCTGAAAATCCTTTTCTCTCGGCGGCGCATCAAGAAATCGCGATGCATGAGCATTAACGTATTGCCCGAATATCAAAAATGGGGCCTGGGTCTTTGCTTGTTGAACCGGTACCTGAAACAGGGCTCGGCCAATGGAATCAAGGACGTCGAATTTTCATACGTATTGGAAAGCAACCACCTGGCCGCATCCACATTGACCAACGCAGGCGTCGAAAAGGAAAAGATTTATCGCGTTTATGAAAAATCTATTTGATGATCCTGTTGCGACAATCGCAAAGACTATTTTTCACCAAAAACTACAATCTGGTTTAAGTGAAATATGCCAGGCTTATTCAAACCGATCTTCAAATACTGCGCTTTCTTTCCGCCCGGCAAATCAACCGAATATTCTGCAGCGGGTTTCTCTGCTTGCCATACCTGTTTCCACTTCTTACCGTCCATCGACAACCAAACGGTAAGACCGTCCGCTCGATCGTAAAACACTTTGCTGCGTCGATTTTGCAATTTGATGTGCCGAATCTCAGAAGCCTTGGAAAGCATTACTTCAACAAACGGGTTTTTGATTGCTGGTTGAGGCGAATGAAAGGCAAATTCTCGTTTGCTGGCGTCAACGGCGCTAAGCGTCAAACTCACATTTCGATTCCAGTTTCGTGGGAAGTCCTCCCGAATTCGAATTTTGGCGTCGCGAGAAACTTCTGCAAATTCCCCATGCGTTCGTAACTTTTTCCCCTTCGTACTAGCGGTCGAAATCCAATCTCCACCAGGTTCTTTGAGACTGGCAAGATATTGCATCAAGTCCAGAAATTCGGCAGGAGCGATTGTCGCGACCAAGCCTTCGGGCATACTACTGGACTTCATCGATTTCTGTTCGTCGATCTCTTCCTTATCGATTTCAACCTGCTTACCTTTTCCATCGTCGGTAGCGACTCCCAGACTGATTTTCGAATCCGTTTCTTCAATCACAAAGCCGTTCAACACTTTGCCATCCAGCGTCAACACCTGAACCGTTTCGAATCCTTTCGCGATTTCTTCGTTGGGCCAAAGCACATGTTTAATAATGTGTTCGCGAGTGTATCTGCTTGCGACGCCATCCAAATCGGGCCCAAACTTGCTGCCCTCATTGTCAACGACATGACAAGACGAACATATACGCTTGAAAATCACCTTGCCCTTGGGTGCCTTGCCGCCCTTGATTTTTGCAAGTTGCCTCACCGCTTCTTCGCGTTTCCACATAGCACCTGATTTTTGTGCAACGCGAAGCGGACGATATGCCTGGCCTCCCGGCCCGGAACTGATTAGATAATCACGGTAGTAATTTTTCGCTTCATTCGTCGAATTGACTAACTCGTTGTGATCTTTGACAAACGGACGCAACGCGTGCAATGTGTGTTCCAACGTGTATTCCAGCCAATAATCCAGAGGCTGCTCGATGACTTGCAGCGCAACTTCTGCTGCTTCTGCGGATTGAACGAAGCTTAACCCGCGAAGTGCTTCCAAGCGCACTCGAGGATGCTGATCCATGATTGCTGTTCTAAACAAAGAGAAAGAGTTTTCGTAACGTTCAAATTGATTGGTTACGGCGTGAACCGCTGCCGCTCGAACGTGAAAATCTTCCGAGTCCATCATCTTCTGAATCAAATCTGGAGCGAGTTCTCCAAAACTTTCCTGCAGCCACATCGCTTCGCATAACATTTCCCCGGACGCATCGGAGGCTGCAATCCAGTCGTTGGCGGCACTTAGCACCACATCTTTCTCGCGACTTCTCAATTCTCGCCGCGCACGATACCGAGTCCGCAACTCATGAGTGGTCAATTGTTTCAGCAATACATCGTTTGATGCGTCGACTTGCAGTTCTGGTTTGATTAGCGGTTTGTTTTTGTTCACCAACCGATAGATCCGACCGTGCTCATGATCTCGATTAGGATCACGCTGGGAATATTGCATATGCCCAATCAGTGCGTTACACCAGTCGCCAAACCAGACCGATCCGTCAGGACCGATCTGCGGATCGACGGGGCGAAAGAATTTGTCGGTGGAGCTAATCAAATCCTCAATCCGCTTCCCTGAATATCCTGCTGTATCGTCGTCACCATATTCAAATCGAGGCATACCATGCATATTGATCACACATGCATAAATGAATTGGCCCTGGATTTCGTCTGGCAAATGTCTCGACAACAAAAATTCGCTACCGACACTCGGCCGCATATTTTCATTGTCGAAATTAGCCTTTAAGGTTTTTCGTGTCGTGACACTGAAACCGGAAAGTGGGCTGCCCCAATGCTGCCTTGAATTGGTGCCGTCCCCAATCATTTCCATGCCCCAACGATCAAAAACCATGCACCATGGATTTCCATAACCCGGCGTCTTGAAATGTCGAAATCGCCATGACTTCGGATCCATCACATAGGCACCCGACGGACCCTTTATTCGAAATGGCCCCCAAGGGGTCTCAAGGGTTGTCGACAACTTGACGCCTTCAAGCATGTACAGCGAACCACCGTGAGACCATTCCCAGGCACCCATCGCATGATGCGTATCATCGGTGCCGATTCCGTCAATAATTTGTGTTACTTCATCAGCACGATCATCGCCATCGGTATCCCGCAAAAACAAAATACGAGGCTCATCAACGACCAGCACTCCGTCCTTGTGAAATTCAAAACCAGTCGGACAAATCAGTTTATCGTAGAACGGAATACACTTGTCCGCTTTGCCGTCGTTGTCCGTGTCTTCAAATATCAACAGCTTGTCACCTGGTTTAGCGCTGCCTGGCAACCATTGTGGATAATTGATCATACAAGAAGCCCACAATCGGCCCTTACCGTCAAAAGCTATTTGGGTAGGGTTCGCGAATTCGGGAAACTCACGCTCCGACGCAAACAATTGAACTTCCATCCCGTCCGGAATCGACATCTGCTCAATCGATTCTTCTGGCGTTGGGTACGTTAATGAAACCGGCTCTCGGTTCTTACGGAAATTGTCATCGCGTGTGCCGAACATGGTTTCAGGGATAAACACTTCGCCCGTTTCTGAATCATCAGGTTCAGGATCGACCTTTTTTCCGTCCGCGATATCCCAAATATATTGATCTCGCACCGCCACCATTTTGCGAATCTTGCGGTACTCATTTGGAAACGTCTTCTTGTCCCATGTCCGCCGACGACCATAGACGTACCAGCCATTTAGCATCCGATAGTCTTGAAGATGAAACCAGGATTTATCGTTTATCGCGTCCTTCAAATGTTTTTGATTATCGCCAATCTTAATCCTGGCCTCACCAATTAGCTGCTTTGCCAATTCACTTGCAACCAGACCATCACCATCGGAATTCAGATGGATTCCGTTTACGGTTAACTCCATAGCATCCGGTTTTGCTGCGAACGCATCTTCGACTGCGGAAAACAGATCGACAAACGGAAGTTCAAGTTCTTTGGCCACTCGTTGAGTTGCTGCTGAATACAGTCGCAAATTTGGATTGAATTTACTGGCAATCGGCAAATGAGGGTCTTGATGCGCCTCAAAAGGTATCGGGCTAACCACAACAAATCGGGCGGGCCGATCGGGCTTTGAATACTTTTCACGATGGCGCTTGATCCAGGCTTTATAGTCTGCAACAAACTTCTGGATCTGTTTCTCGTCGGTCCCTGAGAAATGCTCATTGAAACCAAAGAAACAAATAAACAACTCTGGACCGAATTCTTCCATCGGGTTATCAATCAGGCTGTAATTGTCGGGACGCTGCTGCTTACCAACTTCGTCAGCTGGCCAGCCAAAATTCCTGACCACCAGCCTCTTGTCCGCAAAACTGCTATGCAAAAGCGATTCGAAATTCCCAAACAGATTCATCCGTTCGGCAAGACTGCCGCCAACAAACGCAACTCGTTCGTTTTGACGAAATTCAAAATCCTGTGCATTCAGATCCTTGATAACCAAAGAATTTGAAGCAACCAGTATCAAAAACCAACCCAATGATAGACAGCTAAGAATTCGCATCGTTTACCCGTATATGAAATGTTTACAGGTACCAATTCTAATTCAAGCAGCTGATCAAAAAAACAGTATTCAACTCAATTTAAACCAGACATCTTCGATCGCGACTGCTACGTCATCAATCAAATTGACGCGTTTTAGATACTGGATAAGCCTGTTGAAATCCGACTCGTCAAACTCGAACCCCTGTTTCCATTGCACATGCTCAAACCACTGCTCACAATCGGCGAGTTTGATATTGAAACGTTCGGAAATCACGGATGTAGCTTTGGGATCATGCTTAAAACGCTCACAATACTGATCGACAACCGCCAAAATCTGTTTGACAGACTGACTCTGCTCATTGAGCAATTCTGAGCGTACACAAACGACGAAAGCCGGCCACGGCACGATTCGCTCGCCGACGCGACGAAATTCGCCATCGTCGACCAGAGGTTGGGTTGTAAATTTTTCCCACAAAAACACATCGACTTTTCCATTGGCCAGTTTTTCTCTGGCGCCGTCAAGATTGCCCACCTTTGAGAATTTCATGTCTTCAATCGCCCAGCCCCTTTCCGCAGCATCTACGATAGCGATTAAATGTGACCCCGATCCCGCGCGGCTGATTGCAAACACTCGGTTCTTGATTTCTTCGACGCTTTGAATGTCGCTGTCAGCAGCAACGTGGATGCCCCAGATTAAAGGCGATTCGACATAAATTTTAACCAGTCGATGGCCGTGCCCGCGCAAAATATTGGTGACCGCTCCTTCATACAGCAATAACGCAATGTCCAGATCACCATCCGATAAGGCGCGCGTCATTGCACCGGTACCACCGGGGTACTCGACGAATTCGACGTTCATGCCACAAGAATCAAATGCGTTGTCGGCAATGGCCAAGTGCCATGGCAGATTAAAATGTTCTGGCACTCCGCCGACGCGAACGGTTTGGATAGGACTCACAATTTGGCTTCCCAATAATTAGTCAGACACCCAACGGTCTCAAAAATGCATCGCTTTGACAATCGCAAAGTCAATTGCCTATCCAATTTGCCAAGCCAACTTGATCAAATTTCTCACAAAACCGGTCTAGAACGTAACCCGCAAAACAAAGCACCGCAGCAACCATCAAATAAAATCAGGCATAGCAACACAGCTTTGAACTATTTGCCATCTTTTTCCGCACCGTAATGCAGGTGCAGCAACCTGGGTTTCGCATCGTCGCAAAGAGTGACAACCAGAAGATTGTCGTAATCAGATTCCTCAATGGTCAGTTTCGTTGAGATGCCAAAATGCCGAACGATTTCAGGGACCGTGTTTGAATGTCCAACGATCAGCACGGATTGGTCTTTGTGTTCCTCACTAATACGTTTAGCCAATTCCGCTTCGCGCCCCGCTTCAACCAGCATCAATTTTGCTGCCGCTTTTTTGGACACAATTTCCGCGGTTTGCCGTGTTCTATTGAATTGAGTGCAGAAACAAACCGCCAGTTCATTCGAAGATAACGCTCGGGCCAAATCCGTGGCTCGCTCAATTCCTTTTTGTGATAAAGACGGATCGTCTTTACCCTTTTCTTTTTCCGCATGTCTTACGATGAATATTACGGTGTCGGCAGCGGCATCAGCCGAAGTTGCAGCGCTCGACGCAAGAAAGAAACACAAAAAAACTATTGAACGAAAATACATCTTACGTACCAATTAAAAATTCTTCGTTAACGTAATCGATCTGCACTGTCTGGCCCGCCTCATAATTCGAGCGAATCAGCTCAACCGCCAGCTTGTTCGCAATTTCGTTTTGAATCACCCGCTTTAATGGCCGCGCTCCGTAAGTCGGCTCGTATCCCAATTGAGCAATGGCATCGCGTGCAGCTTCGGTAACCTGCAGCTGTAAATCCTGATCTTTAAGCCGCGCTTCGAGTTGCTTGATTTGCAAATCCGCAATGCGACGAATTTCGCTACGATCGAGAGGCGAAAAGACGATCTTCTCGTCAATTCGATTGAGTAGCTCAGGAGAAAAGCGGCCTCGAACGGATTCTTCAACCGCTTCACGAATTTCCGCCGCATCTCCTCCCTGTTCCGTAATCTGCTGAATGATTTGACTGCCAACGTTGCTGGTCATGACAACAATCGTATTGGTGAAATCAACGGTGTTCCCGTGATTGTCAGTCAATCGACCATCATCCAACATTTGCAACAATATATTGTAAACGTCGTCATGAGCCTTTTCGATTTCGTCTAACAGAATCACACTGTAAGGTCGACGCCGTACCGCCTCGGTCAGCTTTCCACCCTGATCGTACCCGACGTAACCCGGAGGCGCCCCAATCAAGCGGCTGACGCTGTGCTTTTCCATGAATTCGCTCATATCAATACGAACCATAGCTTCTTCATCATCGAACATGATAAACGCTAACGCTTTACATAATTCAGTCTTGCCAACACCAGTCGGACCGAGAAACAAAAACGAACCAATTGGGCGACTGGGGTCCTGCAATCCGCTGCGACTGCGGCGTACTGCATTACTAACAGCCACCACCGCTTCGTCTTGACCCACAACTCGTTGATGCAATCGCTCTTCCATCACCAACAATTTAGCCTTCTCAGTTTCCATCATTCGTGAAACCGGGACACCCGTCCAGCCACTGACAACATCCGCAATCTCTTCGGCAGTCACATTCTCGCTGAGTAAACGTTTTCGATCTGACTCGACTTCCACCGACTCACTATTTTCCGCCCGATCCATCTGCTTCTCAAGCGTCTGACGCTGCGAATCCAGTTCATACAATTTTCGATAGTCGTCTTCCACAGCCGTGCCGGCGGCTTGTTTGCTTTTGATTTCAGATTCAAGTTGCTGGAACGAACGCTCAATCGATTCAAGTTGCTGACGGACCTTCTTTACATCGGTGAAACCCAATTTCTCTGCATCCCACTGTTGCCGCAAATCAGCCAACTCTCTTTGACTCGACTGAATTTCATCATTTACTTCCTGCAACCGACCTTGGACAGAAGGATCTTCTTCATCCGCAAGTTGTCGCGCTGCAAGTTCCAATTGTGTGATTCGGCGCTGGACTTCATCGATTTCATGTGGAACGCTGTCCAATTCCATCGCCAATTTGGAAGCCGCTTCGTCGACCAGGTCGATTGCCTTGTCAGGTAAAAATCGATCGGTGATGTAGCGGTTAGACAAGCGTGCAGCGGCAACGATCGCTTCGTCCTTGATTTGCACGCCATGGTGAGTTTCATAGCGCTTTTTTAATCCTCTCAAAATCGAAATCGTGTCCTCGACGGTGGGTTGCTGTACGTAAACGGGTTGGAAGCGTCGTTCAAGCGCAGCGTCTTTCTCGATGTATTTTCGATATTCATCTAGCGTTGTCGCGCCGATGCAATGCAATTCCCCTCGCGCAAGCGCCGGTTTCAACAGATTCGCCGCATCACTTCCGCCTTCTGCGGCACCGGCACCCACAACGGTATGTAATTCGTCAATGAACATGATGATCTGACCCGCAGCTTCGGTTACTTCCTTTAAAACCGCTTTAAGTCGATCTTCAAATTCGCCACGGAATTTCGCACCCGCGATCAACGCTCCCATATCCAGCGAAACAACTCGCTTGTCTTTCAAACTTTGCGGAACATCATTTTGAACGATCCGCAGCGCCAGGCCTTCGGCGATCGCGGTTTTGCCAACGCCGGGCTGGCCGATGAGCAGCGGATTGTTTTTGGTTCGCCGTGACAAGACTTGAATCACTCGGCGGATTTCTGCATCGCGGCCAATGACGGGATCCAGTTTTCCTTCACGAGCTCGCGCGACCAGATCGATGGAGTATTTCTCTAAAGCTTGATACTTGTTTTCCGGATCTTGATCCACGACTCGCTGCGAACCTCGCACTTCGGCTAGTGCTGAATGTAGCTTCTTTTCATCGATGGCATTGATTTGGAGAATGCGTTTTGCCGCCGAATCGATGCGTGTCAAACCAAGCAGCAAATGTTCCGTAGAGACAAATTCGTCCTGCATCTGGCGAGCGGATGTTGTCGCATCTTGAAAAACGGACTGCAAATCGCGGCTCACACCTGGAGTACTTCCACCAGTTGCAGACGGCATGCGATTCACTTCCGAATCTACGATTGTCCGCAATTGCTCAACCGGGGAACCCATCTTGTCCAACAAAGGTCGAATGATGCCGTTGTTTTCAGTCAACAACGACGCAAGTAAATGCAGCGGATTCATTTCCGCATGCCCAGCACCGGCAGCCAGAGATTGTGCACCGGAAACTGCTTCTTGTGCTTTGGTGGTCAGTTTTTCAAATCGAAAAGACATGTCGTTTCCTTTCTTATTCATAATTCGCCGTTTCTGTTAAACGGAAGGGCGCTAAACATTTAATAAACTCTGCCTAGCCATCGGTTAGTCACGTCAAGCAACAACCACCGGCGGCTAGCGCCCAATGGCACTTACTTTAGGCACAAATCTCGATTGGTGAGTAGTTTAACGACAAGCCGGAAGGCGACCGTGTTTCCCTACCCAAGCCCAATCACCGACGCCTGCCGGCTAATCGTTAAACAGGACAAGCATCGTTCAGTTAGGGTTTTCGCTTTTGTGAATACAACAAATGTAAAGTAAGTGCCATTGGGCTAGCGACTTGCCGCTCACTGGATTGAACAGTAATGCCTTTAAACGCAACGGTAG
>CAYONX010000078.1:0-17547 GCA_964405425.1 uncultured Pirellulaceae bacterium
TGACCAATTCGGAACTGGTTCAAAAAGTCGCATCTGGTTTCCGCCGTGCAAATCCACAACGAAAAATATCATTCATTTCTACTGGCTGGGTATCGCCAAATGCAAGTCAGACATTGGCCACGAACGACATCAATTTTATTCGCGCCAATTTCGCGACAACCCCTGATACAGGTGTTGGACAAAACCCAAGTCAGTCGGGTATTCGAAGATGAATCGAATTCATGGTCATTTGATTTTGGCTTGCGTTTTGACGACTGCAACCATGCTGTTTTGTGGTTGCGATTCGCTTCAGAAACGCCGTCAGGTTGGATTGCATGAGATTTATGATGATCTTGCCCAACTGCCTGACACGGAAAGAAACCCGGTGATTGTTATCCCCGGTATTCTCGGCTCACAACTGGTTGACCGAGAGACCAAAGAAGTTGTCTGGGGAGAGCTTGGGCCTGGTGGTGTCAGTCCGCTCAAGACGCGAAGCCTGACCGAGCTTGCATTACCAATGGCCAGCGGTGTCCCGCTACATCAGCTGCATGACCATGTTCAATCCAGCGGCCCGCTTGACCAATTGAAATTGCGAGTACTTGGAATTCCGTTTCGCGTAAACGCTTACGCTCAAATTTTGGCAACGCTTGGCGTCGGCGGTTATCGCGATCAGCATTTTCGAGGCGAATCCAAGTATAACGAGGTCGCTTACGATTCAGAGCATTTCACTTGTTTTCAGTTCGCCTACGATTGGAGACGTGATGTGAGTGAGTCGGCGGCGAAGCTGCATCGACACATCGAAAACGCTCATGCACAGACCCAAGCAAATTTTCGAGAGAATTTTGGAATTGAAAACGCCAATCTAAAATTTGACATCGTTGCTCATTCCATGGGCGGCTTGGTTGCAAGGTATTATTTGCGATACGGAAATCAGCCGCTGCCTGATGACGGCTCGTTGCCGGTTTTGAATTGGGCCGGCGCGCATCGAGTCGGAAGATTGATCATGGTGGGGACGCCTAACCTGGGTTCAACACAAGCCTTCGTCGAATTAAAAGATGGCATGCAACTGGCTCCACCCCTCCCAAAATTCCCTCCGGCAGTCGTTGGCACGATGCCTTCGGCCTATCAGCTTTTACCCCGAAACGAAGACTATCCGGTCGTTTTTTCCGATGGCTGCTTTAAAGACATGCTTGCCCCCGAGACGTGGCACCAATTGGGCTGGGGCTTGGCGGATCAAAAACAAGATCGCACACTGGCAAAGCTTTTGCCAAATTGCTCGCGGCAAGAGCGACGGCAAATCGCACTTGAGCATATGACAAAATGCCTGTTGCGTGCCAGACAATTCCATCAGTCGCTTGACTTTCCAGCCCAACCCCCACCTGGAACCGAGATCCATCTATTTGCCGGCGATGCAAAGCAGACTTTGCACCAACTTAGTGTGAATCCAACAACCGGACGATTGCTAAAGAAAACAAATTCGCCGGGGGATGGCACAGTTACACGTACAAGCGCATTGGCTGAACGTAAACTAAGCAATTCCCACCGCGCCAAAGCGATTTCCTGGAATAGCGAAACCTTCCTTTCGACGGACCATTTGGGCCTAACACGAGACCGAACCTTTGTTGACAACGTTCTGTACCGTCTTTTAACCAAGCCAGAAACAAACTAGTGATGCATCAAGTCCGGCGGTAAGATTAAATTGGATGCCGGCAAGAACGACTTAACAGTAGTTCAAAACGGTTGTGCTGCATTCTTGAAACGGCCTCAAAGACACATTGAATCGTTGGCGATGTTTTAATTCAAGACAACAAAGCGCAACCATTTCACGCAAACATTGCAACCAGGAAAGTTAAACAATGACATTCGAATACTGGTTTATGTTTCCTATCGCCATTGCGATCGCAACCGTTGCAATGGGATCTGGTGTTGGTGGCGCGACGTTTTTTGCTCCAATTCTAATACTCTGGCTCGGCGTGCCAATTGAAGTCGCGATTGGAATTGGACTGATCACAGAAGTCTTTGGCTTCGCAAGTGGCGTGTATGCGTATCGAAAAAAGCAACTCATCGATTACAAACTTGCCGGAAGTCTGTTGATGATTTCAATTCCTTTGGCGCTTGCCGGCAGCTATGTTTCAAACTGGTTTGAGCCCGCTATTCTGAAAGCCATTCTGGGTATGGGGCTGCTTGCGATCGCCTACAGCTTGCTCAGAAGTCCTTCGCCAGAGAAATCCGAACAGCTTAACGAACTAGCCATACTGGACGTGAAACCCGTTGCGGGAGCAACTACGTTGACGTCTGCCGAAGGAGAGCAGTTCGTTTATAAAGTCTGCGAGAAATGGATGGGAGCCATAGTGGCTGCTGTCGGCGGTTTTTTCACAGGGATGATTTCGACCGGCTTGGGCGAGCTCAATAGTTACTTCTTGCTCGAACGATGCAAAGTGCCCAGTAAAGTTGCCGTGGCCACAAGCGTCTTTGCGGTCGCCTTCACAGCACTTGCGGCGGCAACTGGACACGTAATCCAATTTTTGGGGAGCGGCCCAGAGGTAATTAATCAGGTTTTCAGCTTCGTGATTTTTACGGTCCCAGGCGTAATGATCGGCGGACAAATCGGTCCTGCGTTTTCAAGTCGCGTTCCGCAACATGTGCTCGAGAAAGTTCTTGGAATTCTTTTTATTCTGATATCAGCACTAACACTTGGCCAATTGGCCTTTTAGCTCAGTTATCGTTTGTCGAAAATTCACAAATAAGAACAACGTCGCTGGGGAATCTCAGAATTTGCCGCGAAACGAAAATAGCTCAATTGTTGATTGACGTTGATTCAAAATGCGTTGAACACGGTTCCAAAATAAAATCGTTGTCTGACTTTTCTAAAGTCGCCGATGCCATGGTTGCATTTACAGCGGTCTAACGATCAAATTTGTTGAAACGATTTAATGTTTACTTGGAACGAGATATGAAAAATAATCGTTCACCAGCCCCATTTTCCTCTCGATCATTTGCGATCGGCTTGTTGGTTAGTTTCGCTTTGCCGATCGGTGGCCCCGTGATGCATGTTTGACGACTAAATTCCGCCGTATCGTGACTTAGTTTCAGTCACTCAAAAAAACAATTTTAACAAGGGTGTAAACCAGTTTATGAAAGCTTCAGATCTTTTTATAAAGGCGCTCGAAGCCGAGGGTGTCGAGTATATTTTCGGAATCCCCGGTGAAGAAAACCTGGATTTCCTGGATTCTCTGGTCGATTCGTCTATCAAACTTATATTAACGCGGCACGAACAAGCCGCAGGCTTTATGGCCGCGACTTACGGTCGTTTAACCGGCAAGGCGGGCGTCTGCTTGTCGACACTTGGGCCTGGAGCCACGAATTTTGTGACCGCTGCAGCTTACGCTCAGCTTGGCGGGATGCCGATGTTGATGATCACAGGTCAAAAACCCGTCAAGCACAGCAAGCAAGGCCGTTTTCAGATTATCGATGTGGTGTCGATGATGGAACCGCTCACGAAATACACTCACCAACTCGTCAGTGGCGATACCATCCCCTCGCATGTGCGTGAAGCCTTTCGCGTTGCTCAAGAAGAAAAGCCCGGCGCAACACATTTGGAATTGCCCGAAGACATTGCAGCCGAGATGACGGATGAACCGCCGATTCCCGCGAGCTTTGTGCGCCGACCAACGGCGGAAGTAAAATCAATTGACGCAGCCGCCGAAATGCTGCGGTCTGCAAAAAGCCCGCTGCTGATCGTAGGAGCCGGAGCGAACCGCAAAGTCACATGTTTCGCCTTGCGGCAATTCATTAACGCCTTTGATATTCCCTACATCACAACGCAAATGGGCAAAGGAGTTGTCGATGAACTTGATCCGCGTTTTCTAGGCAATGCCGCACTTTCGGCAAACGATTTTGTGCATCGAGCTATCGAAGCCGCCGATTTGATCATCAACGTGGGCCATGATGTCGTCGAAAAGCCACCGTTCTTTATGCAACCGGGCGGCGTAAAAGTCATTCACATCAATTTCTTTTCCGCAGCCGTCGATCCTGTTTACTTTCCGCAACTCGAAGTCGTCGGCGATATCGCTTCAAGCATCCAGTCCCTCGAGTCGAAATTGGAAAAACAGGAGCATTGGGATTTCGCACGATTTAAAGAAATCGGTAAGCACGTAAATCAGCACGTTGCTGAGGGCAAGGACGATGATCGCTTCCCGATTTACCCGCAGCGACTCGTTGCCGACGTCCGCAAATCAGTTCTGAAAAAAGGCATCATCGCGCTTGACAACGGTGTCTACAAAATCTGGTTCGCTCGTAACTATCCGGCCCACGCCCAAAACACGGTTTTGCTGGACAACGCTCTGGCTACGATGGGAGCCGGGCTTCCATCTGCGATGGCGGCCAAGCTCGTTCATCCCGAAGAATCCGTTACGGCAATTTGTGGTGACGGCGGCTTTATGATGAATTCTCAGGAACTGGAAACAGCGGTGCGGTTGGACTTGCATCTAACCGTCATCATCTTGCGAGACAATGCCTACGGCATGATCAAATGGAAGCAAGCCAACATGGGGCTGCAAAATTTCGGGTTGGACTACAACAATCCTGACTTTGTCAAATACGCCGAAAGCTATGGAGCTCATGGACACCGGGTCACTTCTGCAAATGAGTTGTTGCCTTTGCTCCAGCGCTGCCACTCAGAGCCAGGCGTACACGTTGTCGAGGTTCCGGTCGACTATTCAGAAAACGATCAAATCTTGAACCATGACATCAAAGAATTGAGTGCGAAAATTTAAGCGTTTGAGAATCTACTTGCTCAAACAACCTTTAGCAAACATACATGCAGGGTATTCAAATGCCAAAAAAACTAATTGACCGACGTACGGCGATTATTGGCGGTACCATCGCGGTCGCCGCAACTGCAACCTCAAATCATGCATTCTGCGCACAGCCACAACCGCAGGAAAGCCATACGAAGGAAGCCGAAAGCAAAGCAGACCAGGAAAAGCCTCCAGAGAATTATGAACAAGCGATCGAGCGATTGCTAAACGGCAACAAACGTTTTGTCCAGGGTCAACTAAACCACCCGCACAGCGCAACGGACTGGCGCAAACGTTTGGTCGGTGCCCAAAAGCCGTTTGCAACTATCCTTGGATGCAGTGATTCACGCGTGCCGCCCGAATTGTTGTTCGATCAAGGATTTGGAGATCTGTTTGTCATTCGAGTCGCGGGCAATGTAATTGATACCGATGTAGCCGGCAGCGTCGAATACGGAGTAGATCATTTGCAAACCAAGCTTGTGGTTGTCATGGGGCACGAGGGCTGCGGGGCCGTCACGGCGGCGCTGCAATCCCAGAAAGATCTTGCAAAAGAGCCCAACGAGATTCAGTCTCTTGTCGGCAAGATCAAACCTGCAATTCGAAACTTTGACAGCGACGTCACGTTCGCACAACGACTAAAGATTTCGGTCGAAGACAACGTGCGAAACTCTGTCAAACGTTTGCAGGAAATCTCTGACCTGGCTCTTGCTGAAAAAGAATCAAGAACCAAGATTGTGGGTTTGGTTTACGAAATTGAAACTGGAAAAGTCAGAACCATCTAGCTCGCCAATTTCACCCGCCGATTGGTTTATCAACACTACTGCAGCAGAAAATCCCAAGAGATATGAACATCAAAAAAAACTGGCCATATTATTTGGCAAACAAGCCATTTGAACCCAACGGCGATCTTGAAGTCACCGACAAATTCACGGGTGAACTCGCCGCCAACGTTGCACTTGCCGATACGGCTGCGATTGAGAAAGGGATCCAGGGATGTGTCGCCGCTGCCGAGCCGTTTGCACAAATGCCGCCTTACGAGCGGCAGGAAGTACTGAATCATTGCGTACAGCGGTTTACCGAACGCTTCGATGAATTGTCGATGTCGCTCTGCATCGAAGCCGGCAAGCCAATCAAGGATTCGCGTGGCGAAGTTTCTCGATTAATTGATACTTTTCGTATCGCCGCCGAAGAATCCGTTCGCATCAACGGCGAAGTGATGAACCTTGAAATCTCGGCCCGCGCCAAAGGTTATCAAGGCATGTGGAAACGTGTGCCGATTGGACCATGCTCGTTCATCAGCCCGTTCAACTTTCCATTAAACCTGGCCGCTCACAAAGTCGCACCTGCTTTGGCGGTTGGTTGTCCGTTTGTACTAAAACCCGCCAGTCGCACTCCGCTCGGTGCTCTGATCATTGGCGAAGTATTGGCAGAAACGAATTTACCAGCAGGCGCGTTTTCAATTTTGCCTTGTTCACGCGATGGCGCCGATTTATTCACGACGGATGACCGATTAAAGTTGTTAAGCTTTACCGGTTCACCGGGAGTGGGTTGGGCGCTGAAAGCCAAGGCCGGCAAAAAGAAAGTCGTATTGGAATTGGGCGGCAACGCTGCCTGTATCGTCGACCGCGATGCCGACATGGAAGACGCTGTGGATCGAATGGTAATCGGTGCGTTCTATCAATCCGGTCAAAGCTGTATTGGCGTTCAACGAATCATCGTGCATTCCGAAATCTACGACCAATTCCGTGACGCTTTGGTTGCGAAAACAAAAACACTGATTGCCGGCGATCCGAAAAACGAAGACACCTTTATCGGACCAATGATCTCAGAAAAAGAAGCCACGCGTTTGCATGGTTGGGTCGAAGAAGCGGTTGCAGCCGGTGGTAAGTTGCTTTGCGGTGGTAATCGCGAAGGGGCAATGTTGGAAGCGACCTTGCTCGAAAACGTTCCCAAAACGCAAACGATTTGCACAGCAGAAGCATTTGGCCCGGTTGCTGTTCTAAGCAGCTTTAGCGATTTCGAATCGGCGCTCGACGAAGTCAACGACAGCGAATTCGGACTGCAGGCGGGAATTTTCACTCGCGATTTGTACAAGGCTCATCGAGCTTGGGACAAGTTGGACGTTGGTGGAGTCGTTATCGGCGACATTCCGTCCTGGAGAGTCGACAATATGCCTTACGGCGGCGTCAAAGACAGCGGACTTGGCCGAGAAGGCATTCGTTTCGCAATCGAAGACATGACCGAAGTTCGCAACCTGGTGATTCGTACCAAGAGTTAATGGCACTCGAATACAGATTCGTACTTCTTTCTCCGCTCTAATGCAGAATGAACGGTCGGTTGTCAGCTAAACATTCAATTTCGGAGAAATCATGGTAGAGAAGTTTGAATTTCAAAACCGCGACGGACACACACTTACTGGAACTTTGGAGCAACCAGACGGCATCGAGCTGCGGGGTGTCGCACTTTTCGCCCACTGTTTTAGCTGCCACAAAAACGTTTTGGCGGCCAGTCGCGTTTCCCGAGGGTTACGAGCAAAGGGATTCGCCGTTCTCAGGTTTGATTTTACGGGCCTTGGTCACAGTGAAGGCGATTTTGCCAACACGAATTTCTCAACCAATATTGACGATCTCCGCTCCGCGATCGACGCACTTCGTCAGCAAGGAATGCCAGCCGAAATACTAATCGGACACAGCCTTGGTGGGGCCGCTGTCTTGTATCTGGCAAATGAAATTGAAGAAATCAAATTAGTGTCGACGATTGGCGCACCCAGCGAACCGCGCCATGTCGTGCATTTGTTCAATGAATCGTCGCTTCAGGAAATCGAGAAAGAAGGCGAAGCTGAAATCTCGCTCGGAGGCCGGCCTTTTAAGATCAAGAAACAGTTCCTGGACGACGTGAACGAAACGTCGCTGCTTGAGCGACTACAAGACAATAAGAAACCGATTTTGATTTGTCATTCACCGATCGACGGTGTTGTCGGCGTTGACCATGCACAAAAGATCTACGAAGCGGCGAAACATCCAAAAAGCTTTGTTTCACTTGACGGTGCTGATCACCTGCTCAGCGGTAAAGAAGACGCAGAGTTTGTGGCGACGGTGATTGCTGGATGGTCAACGCGATATCTGCCATCCAATGCCGTGTCTTCGGATCATGAATCGTCCAGCGGCCAGCACGATGGTGTAACGGTGACCGAACGGGACATGATATTCACTCAGACCGTGACCGCCGGGCAACACAAAATCGTGGCCGATGAACCAGCTTCTGCAGGCGGAAAGGACCTGGGAATGACACCCTACGATTTGCTGTTAGCGGCATTGGGGACTTGCACTTCGATGACGTTACGCATGTACGCCAAACGAAAAGGAATCGAAGTCGATCGCATTCAGGTCAATCTAAAACACGATCGAATTCATGCCTCGGATTGCGAAAGTTGCGAAGATCAACCAAAGAAAGTCGATCAGATCCGACGCTTCATCCGCATCGAAGGCAATTTGACCGACGCACAACGAGAACGAATGCTGCAGATCGCCGACATGTGTCCGGTTCATCGCACCTTGCACAACCAAAAGCAAATCACATCCGAGTTCATGGAATTAGAAGGTTGATTTACTGCGAATTTACAATGATTCCAGCTGCCGATCTTGTCGCATCGCGATTATTCACGAACCAACATTGATGCGCATCAGAAACTTGAGAACTTTTGTGCTAAACGCCGTTAGCTTCGTCTTGTTGAATTGATCGCCGAGTTTTCGAATCGCTTCCGCTTGAGTCGGATACGGATGAATGGTCGCTCCAATTCCCGCCAACCCCACATTGTTCTTCATCGCCACGGTAATTTCAGAAATCATGTCTCCCGCATTTTCGGCGACGATCGTTGCACCAACAATCTTGTCGGTTCCTTTCCTGGTATGGATTTTGACGAACCCTTCGTCGTTGCCTTCCAGTATGGCACGGTCGATATGTTCAAACGGCTGCATGTAAGTGTCGATTTCGACTCCCGCTTCTTCAGCATCTCTGGGATACATCCCAACATGTGCGATTTCTGGAGACGTATAAGTCGCCCAGGGAATGATTAGATCGCTGGCTTTCTTTTTACCAAACGGGCCGATAGCGAACAGCGCGTTTTGAATCACGATCCGCGCTTGAAAATCGGCAGAGTGCGTGAATTGATACTTTGAGCAAATATCACCGGCGGCATAGATCCGTGGATTGGTGGTCTGCAAATTGTCATTCACTTCCACGCCACGCTTGTGATATTTAACATTGACGGTTTCCAAATTCAGCCCGTCAATGTTGGGTGCTCGCCCAACAGCGATAAGCAACTGATCAACAACAATCTCATTCGGCTTCCCGTCCTGAACGACCTTGACGCTGATCTTTCCGTCCGCCGAGGGAGCAAGTTCCATGTCCATCGCATTCAAGACCAGATTGACGCCATCGGTTTCAAATTGTTTTTGCACAACCGCCGCTGCATCGGCATCTTCACGCGACAAGATATGGCCTTCCCGCTCGAACAAAAAGACTTCGCTACCAAAACGGGCAAACGATTGAGCCATCTCGCTACCAATCGGACCGCTTCCGATGATTCCGAAACGTTTTGGAAGCTCTGTCAGCGAAAAAACATTCTCATTGGTCAGATATTCAACGCTGTCGAGACCCTTGATGGGTGGAGCAGCTGCACGAGCGCCAGACGCAACAACGGCTTTCTTGAATTTCAATTTTGTGACATCGCCAGCTTCAGTTGTAACGCTGATCGTGTTCTCGTCAGCGAAACTGCCTTGCCCAAAAAAGATATCGACGCCCAAATCAGCAAATCGTTTGGCCGAATCGGCGGGACTGATTTGGGCCCGCTTTCGTCGCATCCGCTCCATTGCCTTGCCAAAATCGACCGCTGCTCCATCAGGTACATTTACTCCAAAAGGCGCTGCATCGCGAACGGTTGCAGCTACGCGAGCTGCTCCTATGACACCTTTTGAAGGCACACAACCCACGTTCAAACAATCGCCGCCCATCAATTCACGTTCAATCAATGCAACTCGCGCACCAAGCCCAGCCGCTCCGGCAGCGGTAACCAAACCGGCCGTCCCGCCTCCAATCACGACCAAGTGGTATTCGTTTTGCGGTTCAGGATTCACCCAGTCCGTTGGATGGACGTTAGATTCCAACGTCAGATTATGTTCGTCCAGCGGTTGTAGTTGAATTGGTTTTTCTGACATTGCTTTTGTTCTTGTAATTTAAATTTATTAATGAACTGAATTTGCGATGGCTAGACCTGTTCAGTCGACACGGAATCAGCATCGCCGCTTTTAAAATACTTGATCGCCCATCGTGCCAGCAATGGAAAGGCGCCCATCAGTACGAAAGCACCGACGATTTGCATCATCTGAGTTGGTGAGAATGCTGCGTTGACTCCTTTTTCAGCCAAAGTCGACAAATTGGGGACGCTGGCTCCAGCGTAAACAAATACAGCAGTGCCTGCCAACATACCGATTTGACTGACCCACCAAAATGTTCGCGTCTTTAGCGGAGTCAGACCCATGACCGCGTTAACAATAAAGAATGGAACGGCTGGAATGAGTCGCAACGTGAACAAATAAAACGGCCCCTCGCGTTCAAGCGAATCGTTAAATTTGGCAAGCCGATCCCCAAACCGACTCATGATTACATCGCGAAACAGAAAACGGCTCAGTAGAAAAGCGATCGTGGCACCAAGCGTTGAAGCAAAACTGACCAGCGCCAACGCTTCCACAAATCCAAAATACCAGCCATACACCAGTGTCAACGCAGCTGCACCTGGCAACGACATTCCCGTAAATGCAACGTATATTAAAAACGCGATCCCAAATACCAGAATTGGATGCTTGGACTGAATGTCCCGTAATTCCGATTCCCGTTCTGCCAGACTATTCAATGAAAGCTGGTCGCCAAATTGCGTATACAAAACAGCAGCGAGTGTACCTACCACTGCAACGATCGCGATTTTCCTCCAAATCCCCCTGGCGTTGGATGCTGCAGTCGGCTGGAGGCTTTCGTTTTGCGATTTTTCAGTATTCATTTTCAATCAACATTCGATAAACCCATTTTCAATTGCCTATAAGCGGCGAGGGAATGCAAATGGCACCAAACAAACTAATCGAACCCTAATTCATTATCAATACAACTACGGCATTCGGAATCCGAACAGCTTTGTTGAGCGGTTCGGCGCTATCCACCGCCGGCCGTTGTTTTGTAGTCAAACAAAGGGGCTAATTCCCTGACGCCGAAGAAAACCAAGCGGTCGCGCAGCATGAGCATGTTTCAGCTTCGATTAAAACATGGCAGCGGTCATCATTGGCTTTGCCCAAAGTCGCCGCACTGGAAATACTTTAATCAAACATGCGACTGAATTTGAACCACACGCCAACCATTGACTTCGTAGATGGTGTCAGCGTTGAGAACTTCCATTCGGTTGCCGTATTACGAATAATTTCGGCTCTGGTCGGGTATGCATGAACCGAGTTTTGAATGTGTCTCAGCCGCATCCCATTTGTAATAGCAAGGCTCATCTCAGCAATCATTTCGCCTGCGTTCTCGCAAACGATCGTCGCAGCAATGATCTTATCCGTGCCTTTCTTACAATGAATCCGGCAAAATCCGCGATGTTCACTTTCGGTTTGCGCCCGATCATTGTCTTTAACTGGCAATTCATATGTGTCCAATGACGACTTGTTTTTTTCGATTTCCGAATAAGGAATTCCAGCGTGAGCGACTTCCGGATCCGTATAGGTCACCCAACTCATGACTCTGTCTTTAGCGTTTAACCGATATGGCCAGGGCATCAAAGCGTTGAGCGTTGCGAATTCGGCTTGTGCATACGCAGCATGAGTAAATTGGAACGGCGAACAAATATCACCAGCCGCAAAAATCTTTTTGTTCGTCGTGCGATGATATTTATCAACCGTAATTCCACGACGATGATATTCGACGCCAGCGGCCTCAAGATCCAAACTCTCTACATTTGGCACTCGGCCCGTCGCGACCATAATCTTGTCCACGACGATTTCGCGTTCGCCATCCTGATATTTCACAACACAATGAAGACGGGAATCCCGCGGTTCGACCTTTTGTAATTCTGCACCAAAACGAACGTCGATACCTTCTTCTTTAAACACGTCCAGGATAATCGAACCGGCTTCCGGATCGTCCTTATCCATTATTTTTTGACCACGCTGCAAAATGGTAACTTCCGACCCCAGCCGTCGCATCGCATGAGCCAACTCACAACCAATCGGACCACCTCCGATCACCATGAAATGCTTTGGCAATTCGGTCAGCTCAAAAAACGATTCACTGGTCAAACAATTTTCTCGCAAACCAGGAATATCGGGAACGAACGGCCGTCCGCCGGCACAAATCATCGCACGACGAAACTTGACTTCTTTACCATCCAGATCGATCGTATTGGGACCAGTAAATTTTGCGTTGCCAAACAAGACATCAACGCCCATGTCGTGCAGTCGCTGGGCACCGTCGTGATGTGCCATATCAGCACGAACCCGGCGCAATCGTTCCATGACTTTCCCAAAATCTACTTTAACACCATCGACATCGACTCCAAATTCATGGGCCTTAGTAGCCTGATAGGCGACGTGCGCCGACTTGATGAGCGTTTTCGACGGCACGCATCCGGTAACCAGACAATCCCCCCCCATCAAATGCCTTTCGATCAAAGCTGACTTTGCGCCCAACATCGCGGCGCCCCCCGAAGACACCAAACCGGCTGTACCCGCGCCGATGGAAATCATGTCATAGACTTCACCACTGGGCTTAACTTTCCAATCCGCCGGACGCACGTTGTCACGTAGCTTGCGATTGTGTTGGTCTACCGGAAGAAGTACATGAGGTTCGTTTTGAATCGACATATTCAGCAGTCTTTTATGGTGAGATACGTTTAAAGTGTCGGGTTACCGGCAAGAAGTCAGCCAGAACGGACACCTGCAACTGAGTAAGTTACAAAAACTGAGACGGCTGTACAACCAAAGGCATTCCATTACGCCTTTAACAATCGCAACCTGGTCCGCATGAATCGTCGTTGATTTGCAGTGCCATTGGATTGGGTTCAGCTTGTTGACCAAAGGTCTTCGTTGGCTTGGGGGTCCCTTTGGCGAAAGTCATTCGACAATATTGAACGACGCCTTGCTTCACCAGATCCTGCGCTTGTCCAAGCAGCGTTTTCAAATCCGCGATGTTAAGTGACGCCAGCATATCAGGGACACCGTCAGCGGTCGCCAGGGTTTTACCCAAACCAGCAATCAACAACTTTTTCTTTAAGTCAAGAATCATGTCCAACAACGATTGGCTTTCATCGACATAACTGGTCACAACAAACCCCGCATCGATAAAAAGCTGCTGGTATCCCGCCGCAGTTTTGGCTGACGAAAGACAGGTCCAGGGTGCCAAAAGCGATTCCAGCTCGGTCGGCAATTGGCCGTTGAGCACCATATCTGAAATCGCAACTTGCCCACCTGGCTTAAGTGCTCGATAGAATTCAGCCACGGCTTTGGGCTGATCGGAAAACGTGCTGACTGCACACTCACAAATCAAATGATTTGCTTCCGCATCGCCAACGGGCAGAGACGTCGCATCGCCCTTTGTGAATTGAATCGAGAATTCGCGCTCGGCAGCAGTATCGGCTGCACGTTGCACATTCGATTCGCTGTAATCGATTCCCCATACGTTGGCGCCGTAAAGCTCATCCACCAGCAGCGAAGTCGTACCGATCCCGCAAGCAACATCGATGACTTGCTCTCCCTGCTCAATGGAAAGACTTTCCAATAAGCGTTTGGTCAGCCCAACACCACCCGGATGAAAGCTCTCACCCAGGATCGCCTGCACCCAGTCTTGTTCGTAAAACTGAGCACAACACGCGGCAGTTTGATTCAGATCGCTACTCATTATAAATTCCCCGTTGGGCGATTAATGGCGTTGTATTCACAAAAGGAAACCGGATTCCCATCCGCCGAAATTATATGCACGCAGCACTTGTCGATACGATCCTGGTCATAGGTGTAGGCATCCATGAATGGCTTGATACCGATGCCAAAAAGACCATTCCAGTCTTCCGAATCGTGCGTGCCAAGTTCGGATGGCAATGAGCTGACCAATTCAAGCAACCGGTCTACGCCTTCTTCATCCATGTTGGCGATTGCCGATGACGACATGACTTTTTGGAGCAAGTCGCCCAGACTACCGGCGCTGTCGAACGTATCCGAGACCGCTGCAATTAGCTGACTGATTCCGTCTTCCGCCCATTGGCTGTAGTTGGGCAAGTAACGTGACACCGGAACCAGACCATCACTGGTTCGCACAGCCGCAGCCAGGCTGAAACAGTTTGGATCCGAACACGGGATTGGCGTGAAATCATCTTCGCAAAACACACCATCGGTTTGTTCTGAAATCAGCTTCGCCACATCCGCAATGGTCAGCCGATCGTCAAGCATCGGATTGTCGTAGCGGCCCGAATACATCGCCGGTTGGATCATAATTTTTCGTACGCTGCGAACTTGCTTGACCGCGAAATTGATCAGTGCGCCAAGTTCATCGTGATTGACTCCACGAGTAAGTGTCATGATCGGGACAGTGTTGATTCCGAGCCGCTCACAATTCTCCAACGCTCGCCTTTTAATGTCAGTAAGATCCCGACCGCGTAGCTGCTCGTAAGTACCAGGCTTGAATCCGTCAAATTGAAGATAAACAGAAACTCGCTCACCATGCTTCGCCAATCGTTCAGCGAATTCCGGCTTGGCCAACACGATTCCATTAGTATTGACGTAAACCTGCTTGATACCTTTGTCGATCGCCATCTGCAGAATTTCGAAAAAGTCCGGATGGATCGTCGGCTCGCCACCGGAAAGCTGAATCAAGTCGGCTTCGCCTTTCCCAATATCAAGCAACCCGTCGATGATCGACTCAAACTTGTCGATCGACATGAACGACTTGTTCTGTGGCGACGAACCGGCGTAGCAGGTCGGACAGGTCAAGTTACAGCTTTGCGTAATTTCAATCAGCATGTTGCAACTGTGGTTTTCGACTTGATCGCCACAATGTTGATTCGGTCCGCAGCAGCATGCGACTTGTTCGATGTTCTCATCAGCAACGTAATAGTGCCGGACATCAGAAGCCAAAAGCGCCGCAAAGTCACCATGTTTTTCGCACGTCTTAAGCATAAAGACGCGTTCATCTTTTTCGACAACGTCGGCTGGAATTTTTTCAAGGCATTCGGGGCAGATCGACGTCGTCGTTTTAATCAGACGGTCATATTCAAAATCATCTTTCGAGAACTGAATCGATTGGCTGGTCAGTTGTACGAGCGGGTTTGGTTTGTTCACGGCGTTCTCAAAAAAGTTAATGGTTCGAATAGCCCAATGCCGTAACCCATGAAATCCAGAGGAAACAAGTATTTGTCGCCACGCGTGTTTTCGAAAGGGCTACTAAGAGACGTTGTTTCGGGCAAGGGTTGCAGGTTCCGTTCTTTGATCATTGCATCAACCCATCTTCCAAATCGAATACCGCTTGCGTACCGGTACTGAGCATCATACTGGCGACTCCTTTCAGAAAACCCAAAAAGGTAGGGGGTGAATGATGATTCTTGTGAAAGTTAAGGAATGACTTGAGCATGCTACCATAGAAAATTAACGGAAAATCCTCTGATTACTTAGTTGCAGAAAGTCGTATCAGATTACAAGAAAAATCATTCGAATTCCCAACTTGGAATCCGAAATCCACGGCCTGTACATTTCAGGAACACGAATCCACAAATGTAACAATGGGTAAGGGCCGGAACAACCATGCATGCATGTTACGAATGGTTGATCGAATCTGCAAGGCAGCGGCAATGCTAATCAACAGGCAACCAATGGGTGCGAACCGGAATATAAAAAGCCGAATATCAAAGAGCTTATGAAGATTCAATTCTGCCGAAGAAGGGCACCAACCCGCGTCGCCAATCGCGGAAGGTGTGCCCGAAGGACCACTGCGTAAAAACCATGTTGTGCGACCACGTCAAGCAGCGAAAAAGTATCGAATTAGCCCCATCGTTAATGCAAACGTGAATCCGTACGAGAAGCGATCGACTGCGTAACGAGGTTTTTCGTGGTTTGATTTCCAGCGCCCAAGTGCCTCAAAGATGAAGCCAAGGACGATCGGGGTAATCGCGAGGTTGACCAACTGGAGCGCAGGAGCTTTGAGCAAGTGCATTGGGATTAACCAAACACTGACTCCGCCAGCAATCGCTCCCATAGTGATGTAGCCACAAATCGCGAGCCATGGATTGACGGTTTCACCTTCTTTGCGGAAGAAAGAAATGACACCTCGGCCGCCAAGCTCGAACGCGCCCTGCACGAAGATTTCGAGGAACAGCTGAGCCAACAGTTCAAAGATGATTTCCATATCTCGATGAGTGGTCGCCCAACGGAAGGTTTTTACGACACCCGTCCCCAGCGGAACCGAAAGATGTAGAATCACCAAGAATTGTACCAAGTGAACGCACGTTGAGCAAAAAGCGAGGGTGTGCCGAAGGCCATTGCGTAAAAACCATGTTGCACGACCCTGAACTACGTTGGCGGCCTCCATCTCAGAAGTTGAAATCGTAATGTATGTAGGCAATGTTGGAATCGTGGTCACGTGCCACACGGTAAAGGTCGCCTTCGTCACCTGCGAGAAGGCGCGCACTAGCGAAGTATTCAGATTTGGAGTCGGTAGCCGGCCACCATGTAGCGTCCGATGAAGAAACGATCGAAGAACGAAGCGCAACTCCATCAGCTTTTGGGACTGTTTGAAGGTCAAGTTGTGCAGCAATGACGTCCCATGCGGCGTCGTCAACATTCACACGGCAGACTGCAGTGCTAAGGTACGGCCCGGGTTGGCCATAGAGAAGGTAGAGAGAAAACGACGAGTTGCCATGAGGCTCCAGCGACGCATAAAGTTCTTGGATTGGCTGTGGCCAGTCCGAAACGTTGGCTAGCGGGCCACGAGGAGTCGTGTCACGCCAGCTGTAGGCCCAGAGGATGTTGAACGCGACAAAGAAAAGCAGCGGCGCGACTACGAGAATCGCGATCAACCAAACGACAACACGATTCTGGCGAGTTTCCATCAGAGCCACCTAGGGTCGCAACGGAAGGTTTTTACGACACCGCGTCTCTCTAAAGTCTAAAATTGTCGCAACTCAAATCAGTTTACCAAAAAGATATCACGTTGCCAAAGAGGCGGTGTCCACGGCGTGGCAAACCAAGACGCGACAACGGAGCGTAAGAACGTAGCAAACCAAACGATGCTCCAACGACGAAGCCGTGGCCATGCGTAAAAACCATGTTGCACGACCGTTACACCACCAGAAACCGTTCCATTCCATTTCGGCCACAAGGACAGGAAGATGAGCACACCGAATCAGTCGGATGTGCCGAGAAGTATCTTTACGGACGGGTCATCGTCAATCGGGGGAATTAGTTCGCACAATTCAAAATGGTCAGAAACAGAAAGGAGGCCCCATTCAATCAGGCCCGCCAAATAGCCAGACCAAGCAATGGCGAGGCGATCACGAGCAATGGTGTCCGTAATCGCCATGTCACGTTTGATGCGCGACCGAAGTTCAATAATTGTGGGACGGTCAACCATCAAGACAGCCTAGGTCGTGCAACGGAAGGTTTTTACGACACCGCCCTAAACGAAGCGAGCGATGCCTGAACTACCAGAAATTGTACCAACGCCATGGCCCGTTGCCAAAGTGCCAAGG
>CAYONX010000079.1:0-15989 GCA_964405425.1 uncultured Pirellulaceae bacterium
GCCCCTCCGGGGCGATCTTCTAAACACCATCTTGTTTGCTCGCGGGGCGTGTTCATAGTCGTGTACATTCGCGAGTCCGTCTTTATCGGGTCTTACGTCAACAAAATGAGCTGGCAACAAAATGAGCTGCGCCGCCTTTTCTTCTCCTCCCTTCAAAGATTGGACGCCGTAAAGCCAAATCGATACAATCTAACTCCAAATAAAAAACCTTGTCTTCGTCAATTTATCATCCGCTCCACTCAAATTTACACTTTTCGTCGCGTCTCGGTTAACGCAGACGTAATTCGACTCAGAGAATTGGAACTCAATGTTTGGTGCAATCGTAGGTGATGTCGCGGGTTCGCATTACGAGCACTTTCCGACCAAATCCCTGGACTTTGACTTCTTCAGGGAACATTCTTGCGTTACTGATGATTCCATACTGACGATTGCGGTCGCCGACTGGGTCTTAAACGGTGGGCAGCTCCAAAACTATTTTCACGACTATGTGGCAAGATATCCGAATGCCGGGTATGGCGGCACATTCATCAATTGGGCTCGTTGCTACGAAACTGAACCATACAATAGTTGGGGCAACGGCTCAGCTATGCGAGTATCTCCTACTGCTTACGCCGCAGATTCTCTTGATGATGTCTTGCATTTGGCCAAATTGTCTGCAGCAGTTACCCACAATCATCCCGATGGCATTGCAGGCGCTCAGGCAACCGCCGGAAGTATTTTCCTCGCTAGAACTGGTCACTCGAAACAGGAAATCCTTGAATTCGTGACTGGCGAATTCGGGTACGACCTTACACGCAAGCTTGATGATATTCGGCACACCTACTCGTTTGATGTTTCATGCGCTGGATCTGTACCTGAATCCATTATAGCTTTCCTCGAATCGGTATCGTTTGAATCTGCAATTCGTCTCGCGATTTCACTTGGCGGCGACTCTGATACTATGGCCTGTATCGCCGGAGCAATCGCAGAACCGTTCTATGGCGGCGTACCTGGCGATCTTCGGCAGACAACCAGAACGTACCTTGATGATCAATTGCTCGCGGTTGTAGATGCATTCAGTGCAAAGTTTAATATCGAGGATGAAAACGTCGAATAACAACTACATGGCCTTTGGGGTCAATGAATAAAGGCTTGTCCTGAATCTTTTGATCGACGGTCCTCTGGACGTCCGTTTTGACTGTGTATGACATGGTACTTTCTTCCTTGATTAACCACAAAACACACAGTTTCTCGCTGGATCACCAAACAGTCATGCGCCGATGCGCTAATGGTGACAGGAGATTACTTGCTATAGTCGGCTTGAACAACTAAGATTTCAACTCTTCCTCTGTTTTCATCTCTCCATCATTTATGAAAGAAGTGCAATGTTTTCTTATCGATCTCGCGCTTTCACTCTCGTTGAGTTATTGGTCGTCATTGCGATCATCGGCATCCTGGTCGGAATGCTATTGCCTGCAGTACAGCAGGTGCGTGAAGCGGCCCGCCGGACTCAGTGCTTGAACAATATCAGACAAATGGGTACCGCTGCGCTGAACTACGAAAGCGCACGCATGCGATTCCCTGCGCTGGCAAACTTAGTCCCTGACTCCGACTTGACCAGCCATTCAATTTGGCTTGAACTGATGCCATTTATGGATCAGCAAAATTTGCAAGCAGCGATCTACGAACGCGGCCGATCGACTGTCAACGGAAATCTGCGCTGGCTTTTAGCGTTGGATCATGAGACGCCGTTTGTGTTTGATACGCCTCCAAGCCTCCTTTGCCCAAGTATGGTTGAGGCAGAGTTTGTATCGGACGTTGAAGCTTTTCAAGAGACCAATCAATCATCACGTGTCGACTACTTACCCGTTATTGGCACCTTCAAACAAAAACCCCCTGGCAGCAACTCACTTTTCCCGACCTTCGGGATTTCCAGTAACCCTCTTTCCGATGGAATATTTTTCTCTGAACATTACAAAGGCAATTCGATGAGTTTTGTTGGCGACGGTACATCAAACACAATGTACATTGGAGAGTCACAAGGACAGACAGTCGGAAGCAGACGGACAGATGTTCTTTCAATCTACTCCAACTCAGGGGCTACGATTAACTTTGCTCTTTTCTTTGGCAACGGCTTCCCCTTCACTCCTAACGATAATATCTACCTCAATCCAATCTTAGACGACGAGGGCCAGCTTAGGTACGGAGTAGACCAGTTCAGCTCGACGCACCCCGGAACAGTAAATTTTGTATTTGGTGATGGGTCTTCCCACGCTATTGCTCGCGATACCGACAGTTCAGTTTTGGATAGTTTAGCGACCTGTTTTAACCGTGACGATATCGGCGATTTCTAACTGGAATTGCTGTAGTGCTAAATCTGCCCTGTAATCCATTAGCTCTATCCATTTAATGTCCATCCGCATCTTTCGGATGGGCCTTTATTTTTAAATTTGGAGGCCCGCGTGTCCCGTTTATTTGTTTTTGTCGTCTTGGTCAGTTGTTTTATCGGTTGTTCTTCCGAGCCAGAAGTGGAACCTGTCAAACTTACCCCTGAGGCCATGGAGGAAATGCGCAATTTGACCCACGCTGATGGAACGCCAATCCGCGGCCCGTCAGTATCAGGTCGTGAACGCGTGCAAAATAAGTGAGCTGGTATTGGTTGCAGTAGCCCAGTACTGGCGGACACTCTTTGAGAAGCAGGAAGATTACGAAGCATTTGAGTGTGTCTTGCGTGTCTTAAAACTGACGCATGAATTTGGTGGGCTTCTAATCTACGCGTATTGTGTGATGCCGAATCATTGCATTCGTGGTTCACCCGCACACTGATACGCAGGCTCGCCCCGAAGGGGCCGACATTGTAAGCTCGTGGCGGAAGCCCCGAGACCATCGCATATACAAAAACGATTCGCCCCGGAGGGGCCGACATTGGCCCAACACCCAAAGCCCGGCCCCTCCAGGGCGTGTTCAATTGCGTGACCGTCTTTCTCGGGGCTTCCGCCACCGAGCTAACAAAGGCGGCCCCTCCGGGGCGATCTTCAAAACACCGGATTCTGTTCGTTCGAGTCGCCTCCTTTAGTAGCTGGGCCTCGGTGGGCGCACAAAAAAGCCAGCTTGCTCAAAACCGACAAGCTGGCTGTGTTTACAGTTATTCGGTACAAACCCGATTAACGGCGACGGCGAGACACAAGGCAAAGTGAACCCAATGTCAAAGCGATCAAAGCTGATGGCTCAGGAACAGCGGTCGAAACAACCGTCAAGCTTAGCGTGCCTAATGAAGTAGCTGTGAATGCGTCCAGGCTCGTGACGTCAAAACCATTGAGATCCAGGTTTTCTGTGTTGGTGAAATCAAGGTAAGGATTGGTTGAGCGATCCAACAACGATACTGCACCATCAGGGATGTCCACGCCCAATGATCCAGAAGTCGAAAATGGAAAAAAGCCAGAACCACCAACTCCTGTAAAGTCCTCGGTTTCTGTACCCGCGTCGTAGACGTTTGTGAGATCAAAGGCGAGCGAAGTACCGGCATCAGCGCCAAGCAATGACGAAACGTCCAAAGTGCCTGCGTTGCCAACGAACCAGTCGCTGCTGAACAAAACCATCGATGCAAAATTGAATTGAGTGTTGGAATCGTCCACGTTAACAACGAAGCTGGTCGATTCGCCAGGAGCAAGGTTGGCACCGTTAGTTCCGGTATTGGCTGAGGAAGCAGCTTCGCCAAGATACTGAGAATTGTCGCCGGTTTCAGCAAGCAATTCCAAGCCAGATCCAGACAGGTTGGTGCCGGATGAAAATGAGTTAAACGAACCGTCGTGGAACACTGCACTGACGGGCGAAAAGCCGGTTGGGCTGTTCGGAACAAAATCGATTTGGATGGCTGTCTGAGCGTTCGCTGCACTACAAGTCGCAACGACAGCTAGCATGACCAAAACAGGTGTAAGTGCTTTCATAAAATCTCTCTCGAAAAGGAGGTTTTCAAGACTGACAAGGTGTCTGTCCTAGTGGAAAGCAAGGAGTGTAATGTTAGTCCCAATTTAAGTTCAATCTGACTGAAGACAAAAAATATGATTCTGTTTAGTGCGCTACGAAACGGCGCGCCGCGAAAACAAATAGTGGATAGTGGAACTCGATAAGTATTGATGCTTACAAATATTCAGCTGGCAATTTCAGTGTCAGCTGAAGAAAGCGTTTTATGAAATCTTAACACTAGAACCAATTGGAAGATCCGAGTTAATCCTTCGGTTTCCATGTCCTGGTTTTTAGCTGCGATCTTGAATCAACGACATAAATTCAGCGCGAGTGGGTTGGCTGGTTTTGAAGATTCCTCGCAACGCGCTGGTCACAGTTGTCGCGCCCGGTTTTTTGATTCCGCGGATCGACATGCATGAATGTTCGGCGCTGACAACAACGGCGACACCAGAAGTGTTCAGGTGAGCATCGACCATTTCAGCGATGGTCTGCGTCATGCGTTCCTGGACTTGTGGTCGACGTGAAACTTCATCGACAACCCGCGCGATCTTGCTCAGTCCTGTCACTTTACCGTTTGGAATGTAGGCGACGTGAGTAACACCGCTGAAGGGCAACAAATGATGTTCACACATGCTGGTGAAAGTGATGTCCTTGACCAGCACCATTTCATCATAATTTTCGGGGAACACGACCTTCAAATGTCGAGCTGGATCGGTGCGCAAGCCAGCAAACATCTCCGCGTACATGTTGGCGACGCGTCGAGGGGTTTCCAATAACCCCGGGCGCTCTGGATCTTCACCGACGGCCGTTAGAATGGTCCGAACGGCCTGTTTGATAGTCTCCAGATCGACTTCGTGTTGGTTGGATGGATCGTTCACTAATTAAATGTCCGGTAAAAGATATAGGGTTTAGGTTTACGTGAGGTAAACCGTCAGTGAGTGTTTCGAATAACGTTCAATTTTCTCTATATTACCGTGGGCTGCCAACGCCAAATTCGATTTGTCGCAACAATTTGCTTTCTGCGTTTGAAGTGCGGTTTGAAGTGCGGTTTGAAGTTCGAACGGTGAGATCTGAATAAAAGATCAAAACCGACGTTAAACCGAAGGCCAAGAATTCAGGATTCTTGCCAAGAGTTGATGCTACGACTGCAAATCCAACCCGGTATGAGTTATTATTTAGTAAGCATGAGTGATTACGGAAATAAATAATGACAAACGAATTTACCGACGCGGATCTTGAATCGTACCTCGATGAAACGCTGCATCCTGATTTGGCAGCTGATCTAGAACTTTCGATGAAGGAAGACAAGGATCTATTGGGGCGTTTATCTTATATCAATGGTCGTCGGGACGCTGGTATCCACACGCTTGGCGAGATCTGGCGGCGCAATCAATTGGGAGTTCCCACGCGTGAGCAAGTGGTCGATTACATCGCCGAAAAATTGCCAGCCGAGCACGAGAAGTATATCGATTTTCGGATCAAGATTTTGAAGTGCCGGTATACGATTGCTCACGTCAACGATTTACAAAACCAAACGGGCAGCAAGGAAGACGCTTCCGAAGATCGGCGCAAAAAGTATTTTGATTCCAGTGCCGGTTTGTTGCGAAAATCGGACGAGCAATAACATCGTCTTTATTTCAATAACCGCCGCTAGTTTTCAGTGGCTCTTGCAATCAGCTGTTTCATTTCACTGACCGCTGCTTGAATTCCGACGAACAGTGAACGAGAAACGATGCTGTGGCCGATGTTCAATTCAGCCACGTCAGGGATCTTTGCAACCGGGATGACGTTTGAATATGTCAGGCCGTGGCCAGCATCGAGTCGCAATCCACAATCGGTGGTTGCTTTACCGCCTTCGATCAAACGAAAAAGCTGCTGCTGTTGGTCGGCCGGATTTTTGGCGTTGGCATAGCAACCGGTATGCAATTCAACCGCATCGGCACCAAGTTCACACGACAATTCGATTTGCTCTTTGACGGGGTCGATAAACAGGCTGACAAAAATCCCGGCGTCGCTCAGGCGTTTTATTGCATCGGCAACTCGATCACGATTGCCAACCACATCTAAACCGCCTTCGGTTGTGATCTCTTCTCTTTCTTCCGGGACCAGACAAACTTGTTCCGGCTTTACACGACAAGCAATCTCCAGCATTTCGTCAACGCATGCACATTCCAGATTCAAGTTTACGTTTACCGTTTCAATCAACAAATCCAGGTCGCGATCCTGGATGTGGCGACGGTCTTGTCGAAGATGAACCGTTATCTGGTCCGCACCTCCAAGTTCAGCCATCGCGGCAGCCCAGACTGGATCTGGTTCGGTGGTTCTTCGGGCCTGTCGCACGGTTGCGACGTGATCAATGTTAACGCCAAGCTTGATCATAAGAATGCTGTTTTCTGTTTGGTGGTTTGAGTCAATCGATTTCGAATCGAACGCCATCATTATCTGGCTGCGTGATCAAGATGTCGATATTCGATGCGGAATATAATTCTGATTGATCCGATTGAATTTTGGTGACGATTTCATTGGCCGTTGTCTGGTCCTTTGTGATTGCGAAAATGCAGGGGCCCCACGAAGATTGGCCGACGGTGTTGATGCCAAGGCCGCGAATGTCCTCCACGATTTGAGCACATTTTTCACTGTGATAACAACCAAATTGATATTCGCAGAAATACTGACCGCTCAGTCGATTGAATTCGTAGAGCGGCTCGCCAAGTTGATCGTAACGAGCATTTTCAATCGCCGGAACGATTGAGTCGAAGCACAATTGCGTCAATCGTTCACGGTTTCGAATTTTCACTTGGTCGACAATTTCGTCAAAGGTTTTGTTCTCGAGCGGTCCATGCATGCCCTGCTCTCTTTTTGGAATCAACAAAATGATTCGCCAGTCAGTCGGAAAATGGATTTGTGTTTTAAGTTTAGATATCGTTGAATTTGTTGAAATGCCTTGATCCACCAGGAAGCCACCTGACTGAAATCCGTAAGTTCCAATCGCGGACCGTTTGCCTCGTCGCATAGTTTTGGCAAGCTCTTGTGCGTTGGGTAAGTTCAGCTCAAAGAACTTGAAGAGCGTCGCAGCTACGGCCATCGCGATTTGAGTTCCAGATCCAAATCCAGAATGTCTTGGTGGTTGGCTTTGCAATTCAAGACGGATAGGCAGGTTTTCTACGCCAGCGATGCCGGGCATCAAGTCAGCATTTTTCTCCCACCACATCGAAACATTTTTTCGCAACAATCCGGTTTCATCGGTGCAGTGCAGCTTTTTGCAAGCTGCAGCTTTGATCACAGTGGTCGGATTTTTGACCATCAAGCCAGCGCCACCGAAGCGCAGGCCGAGTTCTTCAGCGATTGAAAAAAGCCCAAAATGAATGCGGGCCGGAGCGTAAGTTGTAACCGAGGATTTGTTCACGCTATCAGTTTTGCAGATTTTTGAAAATATTCACTGGTATGTAAGTACAACCAATTCGAAAGTCTCAACGAAAAGGGTTACAATCTGGCTCAGTCCATATTGGAGATATACGATGAGCAAATTGATTGATCGACGTTTGTTTGGTGCTTCGGCAGCCGGAATGTTTGCGGCAGGGTTGGTTTTTGATGACGACACGAAACCGGCGGTGCCCGTGGAAGCAGATTTTGTTCGTGATTATGAGCCGCCAAAATTCAAGCTTTCCTGGAAGAAAAAACAGATCAATCGACAGCTGGCGTCAGATTTCGTGATCTTTGCGCATTCCAATTTAGACATGGTTAAAAAACTCTACGATCGCGAACCAGGGTTGTTGAATGCGACGATGGACTGGGGAGACGGTGATTGGGAAGATGCACTCGGTGGTGCTTCGCATATGGGACGAAAAGACATTGTGAAGTTTCTGATCGGCAAGGGAGCGCGGATCAATATATTCTGTGCCACGATGATGGGGATGCTCGGAACCGTTAAAGAAATGTTGACACTTGAGCCAAATCTGATTGATGCCAAAGGGCCTCATGGGTTCAGTTTGCACTTCCACGCGCAAGTGGGGCAGGAAGGTTCGAAAGAAGTCCTGGATTATTTGCAATCGATCAAGGAAGTCGAATTGCGACCGGTGCCGTTTTTGAAAAAGAAGAAAAAGGATTCTTAGTGGCGTTTTGATTGGTGGTCTGGGCGCTGGTGTGAAATGTTATTTCTGAACAAATTCGCACAACATTTCGTACGCTTTGATTTCACACTCGCCACCCGTTTTTTGCACGATAGTTTCAAGCCGTTGAAATTGTGTTTGGATTTCTTCGAATGGGATGAAATCGATTCGGGTCGCCAGAATCGTTGCTTCTAAAACGGCATGTTTTGCTCGATTGAATCCGAAAAAGCGCCGTTTGGATCCTTCAGCTACGATCGAACAATGAAAAGTCTTGCGTGGTGAATCGGACGGAATCTGATTCGCCTCAAACTCCATCCATTGGCAGCAATTCTGCAATATTTGGCCATTGCCTTTTTCTGCCGCGTCGGTTGCAGGAGCCTTTTCTAATTTGTTGATGGCCGATGATGCGAATAACAAAACATCGTCAGTGACGTGCAGAACTCCAAACGGATTGGTCAGCAGATTGTTGTACGTGCGAGAAGTTTCGAATGGTCGCAATTCAAAAGTATCGCCACCCGGTTGCATCACGGGGCCCATGGGCGCGATGTTCAATTGCCCACTAGCGTCCACGGTCGTAACGATTGCTTCCAAAATCAAATTGACACCTGAACTGAATCCAGTTTTGATGCAACGCCGGCAATCGTCAAAAAATTGTGCAGCAGCTGGTATCCATGTTCAGTCAAAACGGATTCCGGATGAAACTGTACTCCGAACATCGGCAAGCTGTCATGAGCAATCGCCATCACAATGTCTTCATCGTTGCGGGCAATGACTTCGAATTGATCGGGAATCGCGTTTGCGTCTGCGATCAATGAATGATAACGACCAGCGACAAAGGGCGACGGTATTTTTTGCAGCAGCGGATGGTTTTGATCGTGGAAGATTTGATCGGGTTTGCCGTGAGTCGGTTTTTCAGAACGGACAATCGCACCGTCGAACGCTTCTAAAATCGCCTGGTGGCCAAGGCAAACGCCGAACATCGGAAGCGTGTTACATGATTTAATGATGTTCAAAATGTTGCCAGAATCGCAAGGGCGACATGGGCCGGGCGAAATGATTATAGCGGCTGGTGAAAGCCGCTGCACTTCAGCGGTTTCGATTTCGTCATTGCGAACTACTCGGATTTCTTCGTCGCAAATTTGGCGGACGTAACGCGCGAGATTGTGCACGAAACTATCGTAATTGTCGATGATCAGAATCATTGGACCGCCACGCTATCTTTGATTTTGCTGAAACGCTGACGCCCGACCGATCGAATGGCCTGCAGCATCCCAATCGCTTTGGTCCATGTTTCCTCGTATTCTTTTTCGGGAATCGAATCCGCGACAATCCCTCCACCGACGGGTACGTGCCACCACCCGCCAGTTGCAGTAACGCTGCGAATCAGAATGTTGAAATCCGCATCGCCGTTGCAGTTGATGTAGCCCAGTGAACCACAGTAAGCTCCGCGAGTGGTTGGTTCCAGCTGTGAAACGATTTCCATGGCTCGGATTTTTGGGGCGCCGGTTATGCTGCCGCCCGGGAAAACGCTGCCAATGACGTCCACAATATCGGAGTCTTGATCTAGTTTCGAATTTACAACCGAAACCAGGTGCAAAACGTTTTGGTATCGTTCAACATCGCACAATTTGCCGACACGAACCGAGTTGGGTTCTGAGAATTTCGAAAGATCGTTTCGCATTAAATCGACGATCATGATGTTTTCGGCACGGTCTTTTTCGCATGCAATCAGTTCCGTTTGAACATTCAAGTCGACTTCCGGATAATTGGTCCGGCGGCGAGTGCCTTTGATTGGTCTGGTTTCAAGGTCATTGTTGTGACAATGAATCAATCGTTCGGGAGATGCGCTAATAAGTTGACCGTCTCCGAAATCCAGGTAGCCGGAAAACGGGGCTGGATTGCTGGTTCGCATTTGCAAATACAATTGTGGTGACGAACAAGTTGCAGGCGTGAGTAAACGCTGCGACAAGTTGACCTGGAAAATATCGCCGGCATGAATGTATTCGACAGCGTCACGAATCATATGTAGATATTCGTCTTTTGAGAAATCGCTGTACAGTTCGAGATCGCCATCGATGCGATTCATCGATGACTGGGGTTTAATCCGTTGGCTTGCTTCGCGATCGATGGATGGGGCGCTGGTCGAAAAAATGCGGTCTTTGAATTCTTTCATTCTTTGTTTGGCAAATGATGCCCGGTCCAATTTTTCTGGTGACCATCCCTGTGATACGATCCAGCCCATTTGCGTGTCGTGGTCAATTGCGACTACGGTGTCGTACACGAAAAGCGAAGCCAGCGGGATTGAGAAATCATCGATTTTCGCGGGTTGGATTTTTTCGATTGCGGCATTGAACTCGTAAGACAATAAGCCTGCCACGCCGCCTTGAAATGGCGGCAAGCCTTCGATTTGAGTCCCTGGGTAGCGAGCAATCAAATTTCGGATCGCGTGAACGTCCAATGAGTCGCCTTGTTTGACGACCAGCGAATCAACCGGGTCAGCCGCAAGAAATGAATAGCGATTTAAATTGCCTATCCGAATCGCGTCAGGACAACCGTCCAGAAAAATCGGAAAGGGAAGCGATTGCAGACGGGTGAAGATGCCTTCAATGCCGCTGGGCAAATCGGCCAGCGAAAATTCAAAAACTTCAGGTTGAATGGACTCGGAATTCATCGCTCCAATCGTAGTGTAAGCCGAGTCGTTTTTTAATGGGCAATGTTGAAACGATGCGAATCATTCCTGTTCTTTCGAATCTTCCTTGCGAAATCGCTTTGATAAACGATGTCGATTGGATTCATCCACAGTTAAATGACCCCAGTCAAGAGCCTCATCCTGGACGTAGTTTTTGCCCAATTGCATGGCAATCATAGCTTTGCAAAGCTCGTAGCCAAGATAAAACGAATGTGAGGCGTCTAAGTTCTTGGGTTGGGTGGCTGAAAGTTGATCGAACAAGTTGAACGGGTCGGTGTCAGAGAATTTCTTGCCGCTGCCGAGCAGATGCAATTTGTTTTGCGAGTGAAATAGGCGGTAGTTATGGTCTTTGATATTGGCAGCGAGTTGTTCAAGCTGTTCGTCGCTGTAGTTGAGCAGACGAGCGTCACGCATGCAGACCAGTTCAACGGATAGATTCTTGGGCGGTATGCCTTGTTGAGTCGCGAAATGAACGAGTCGACGAGCAATGTCACATTCTTTGACGCTGCTGCGAGCCCAGTTAATCACTTGTGTGGTCAAAACGCTGCGAATGTTCAGCTCTTCGCAAATGCCCAGTAACACGAAATTTATTCCTGCCGAATCGACATCCGTCAATTCGGTTATGTTGCCGATACCCATCATCATTTCAGCGTCCGGCCAACGGGATCGAGATTGGTGATAGCGATTCAGGCTGTTGGCGAAGCCAAGTCCGATCGGTTCAAGGATCGGATCGATTCGTAGTGGAACGTTTTTTGAAGCGAGCAATTCGATGGTGTCGTGCATCGAGTCGATGTTTGAAATTTCGTCGGGAATAACGACCACTTCACATCCCCAATCGGCAGCGGCGTTACGATTGGAGGCGTTGACTGACAGAACAAGTTCTGCACCAGCGCTGGTGGCCGCTGAAATTTCATTTACGTTTAAGCTGTCGATCGAAACTTTTACTCCGATATCTGCAACCGCTTTGACATAGTCGCCAATGGAGCGGCAGGTTTGGCCCGGAATGCAGCCGATGTCGATAAAGTTTGCGCCGGCGGCCGAATGTTGTTTGGCCAATTCCACAACTTGCGAGATCGGCATCGAAGGTGCGTGATTGATTTCGGCGATAATTTCAATCGAGTAATTGCTCAGATCAGGTTTTGTAGCTTCCTTGCCAAAATGTTCAGGCAGCTTTCTGAGGTCTTTGGGGCCAAGTTCGACAGGAATGCCGATCTGATTTTGCAACTGACTTAAATCGCCTTTGCAGTAACCGGGCAAGATGACGCGGTCGGTTCCGTTTGGCACATCTATTTTTCGTCCGATCCAATCAACGGACATCAACGCAGCGACGGTGATCGGCATGCATTGGATCGTGTATCCAAATCCTACTTCGACGGACAATTTGCCAAGGATCTCGGCGAGTGCGTTTTCTGCCAGTCGACCAGTCAAAAAATGAATTTGTTGCTTTGACATGGATCGATCAACCTGTCCGCGAGGACTTAGTAATTGCATCTAAACGACATATTCCTGGAACCGATTCGGCGAATTTGACGCTTGGCTGGATTTCGCTATGCACTAGACTTCCGCTGGGCTCAAAATAAAGTTAAGTATTAAACTGGAGCGGAGAGTGAGCAAGACTTACCGATCCAATAGGGTAAGCACTTCTTCGGAAACTGTCCATGAAAGCACTGCGATACGCCAAACGTCTGATCGAATTCGATTCGACCAGCAGGAAATCGAACAATCAAGTCAGCCGTTACCTGGAAATGAAACTGGCCAAGCATGGGTTTGTTGTTGAAAAGCTGGTTTATCAAGATCGACGGAAAGTACGAAAAGTAAATTTGGTCGCCAAAAAAGGAAGTGGATTGGGCGGGCTTGGCTATTTTGGGCACAGCGATGTCGTACCGGCAAAGACCTGGTTTTCTGATAGCGCGGGGCCGTTCAGCCCGGTTGTGGCCGACAATAAATTGTATGGGCGTGGTAGTTGCGATATGAAAGGTTCGATTGCGGCGATGCTTGACGCGGCGCAGCGATTTGAATGGGATCAGTTAAAAAAACCTTTGTATTTTGTTGTCACAGCTGACGAAGAGATTGGATTTGCCGGAGCAAAAGCGGTCGTCGAAGAAAGTAAGCAGTACCGCGAGATGGTTGAAGGGAAAACGAAAGCGATTATCGGTGAGCCGACTGAGTTGGAAGTTGTTCACGCTCACAAAGGTTCGATCAAGATCGTTGTGAAATCGCGTGGCGAAGCAGCTCATTCCAGCACATCGGCAGGCAAAAATGCCAACCTTGCCATGATTCCGTTCTTGTCCGAAATGAAGATGATAGTGGATGAGACAGAAAGTGATTCGAAATGGAAAAATGACTTGTTTGATCCGTCGACGGTTTCGTGCAACATCCTTATCAAGGATAATTCTCCGGCACTGAATATTAAGCCTGAGAAAAGTACCTGTGTGATTTATTTACGAACCATGCCAGAAGTGGATGTCCAACCGCTGCTTGATCGAATTGTGAAATGTGTGGAAGCCAACGGCTTGGAGATCAGAATTAAGAAATTTGCCGATCCGTTTTACGTGGCCTCCAGTAGCCATTTTGTTACCGAGTCACTGAAATTAGCTGAGCGTAAAATTGCAAAAACAGTTTCTTATGGTACCGATGGCGGCGTGTTTACAGAGTTGGAAGAAAAGATTGTTTGTGGACCGGGAAGTATTCAACAGGCTCATACGGCTGAAGAATGGATCTCTCTGGAGCAGCTTGAAGCAGGTGCTGATTTGTATGAAGCGATGATTAAAAATTGGTGTTGTCAGGAATAGAAAGGAAGTTGTGGCTGAAGATAAAAATATAAGTGTCCAATACGAATCGACCAGCCAGCGCGGCAGTGCGGAAATATTGGATTTTCTGATGCCATTCATGCGAGCAGGGTTTTTGTTGCAGCGTAAAGAGTCTGAAATTGAACGCTTGAAAGAGCATGGGTTTGCAGCAATCCGAGGAGATGAATTAGTTGGATTTGCGGCCGTTGAGTTTTACTCGAGCAAGCTTGCTGAACTGCAGTGCCTGGCGGTGGATCCCAATTTTCGCGGCCAGGGAATCGGAAAGTCGTTGGTGGGAATGTGTTGTGAGGTCGCGTCAAAGGTAGGTGTGCGAGAATTGATGGCGATTTCTGCTTCGGATGAGATGTTTAAAGCGTGCGGTTTCGACTATTCGTTACCGAATCAAAAGAAGGCTTTGTTTTTTCAGGCGCGAACGTTAGGCCAGAGCGATTGAGCTGAACGGTTTTAGAATGGATGTTCTGTTCGCTTGGTTCTTTTCTGGCTGGATTTTTCTGCTCCTTATATTTTGCTTTATGGTTTTGCAATGTTGGCAGCTTCGATGCTTGTTGTTGAAACGATTTCATTGGGCCGCCTGGCCATTGGGCTGATACCAGCAGCGATCGTTATTCTGGTTTTGTTGAAGTGGTCGTTGGATGTGATCCAACCATCGATTGCACTGGTCCGAATGGTTCTGCAATTGCTGATGATCGGATTTCTGCTGGCCTTCATTTTCGAAACGGATCACGGTGGTATCGTGCTTTTGGTTTGCGCGGTCATGATCTTGGTGGCTGCCGGGATTGCGCTGCGGACCATTCCTTCTACCTGGATGGACTTTGCGGCTGCAGCTTTGTCGATCGTCATTGGCGGTGGGATTCCATACGCAATTTCAACCCAGTTGATTTTGCAAGTCGATCCCTGGTACGAACCCAGAGTTATGGTTCCGCTGGCTGGGATGGTTTTCGCCAACGGCATGAATTCAATTAGCCTGGCCGCTGAGCGTTTCGAGTCCGAACGAAATCAAGGAGCGGAATTGCTGCACGCGCGTTCAACTGCATTGAAAACTTCATTGATACCGATCACCAATGGGTTGTTAGCAGTCGGGTTAGTTTCAATTCCAGGGATGATGACCGGTCAGGTTCTGGCTGGTGTTTCTCCGTTTATTGCGGCCCGATATCAAATCATGGTGATGTTAATGGTTTACGGTTCGGCGGGCCTGTCGAGTATCTGTTTCTTGTTTTGGAAGTCACGACAAGCGGGGAAGCTTGTTTCTGACTCACTTGGCAGTGATTTAGGCTAACCGTAATTTTTAAGGTAATCGCAATAGGTTAATCGCAATGATTCGCATGGGCATTGATGATGGATGTGGACAGCTGGAATTGTGATATCTCGGTCGTGATGCCTGTTTTCAATGCAGAGAAAACCATCAAGCGTGCATTAGCATCGATGCTGAACCAGTCGCTGGCGCCGGTTGAATTGATCGTCGTTGACGACGGTTCCACTGACCAAACGCTTCAAGTTTTGGATTCTTTTGATGATGAGCGGATCGTTTTGGTTAAGCAACCACACCGGGGCGTGGCTGCAGCCGCAAACGCTGGCACACAATTGGCTCGGTCTCCACTGATTGCAAGGATGGATGCGGACGATGTTTCGTATCCAGATCGACTGGCGCAACAAGCAGCTTGGATGCGACAGCATAAATTGGATGTCGTGGGGTGTCAGATTCGCGTAACCGATGCTCAAGGCAATCCGTCACTGTCATTGATTCGATATGCGAAATGGATCAATGACGAAACGATTACTCTCGGTTCCATTGCAGCTTTACGTTTTGTGGAATTGCCGATCGTGAATCCAACAATACTGGCCAAACGAGAGTATTTCGAACTTGGGTTTCGCGACAATGGATTTCCCGAAGACTATGACATGATGCTTCGCGCGGCGGCCCATGGAATGAGGTTCGGTAAGGTTGCTGAAGTGCTTTTCGATTGGACGGATCAACCGGATCGCTTAACCCGTACGCATCAGAATTTCAGCGACGATGCGTTTATGCAATGTCGTCGAATCCATCTGCTGACCGGTCCCCTTGCCGGAATCAGACATGTGGATTTGTGGGGGATCGGAAAAACCGGCAAGCCATGGTTGCGCTGGCTGCAGGAAAACCGGATTCAAGTTCGCCGGGTATACGACGTGAACCCTCGCAAAATCAATACAGCGATTAACTCGGTCGATGTTCACGACCCAGCCGATTTGTTGTACGACGGCACGATTATCCTGATTGCCGTCGGCGCGGAAAATGCACGGCAAACCATTTGGCCTCAATTGGTCAGTCGCGGATTCACGCCCGGGGTCGACGCCTGGTTCGTTGCTTAGCTGGTTATTTAGCTTGACTTAGACGACAGGACCACACACGCCCCGCGAGCAAACAAGATGGTGTTTAGAAGATCGCCCCGGAGGGGCCGG
>CAYONX010000080.1:0-5117 GCA_964405425.1 uncultured Pirellulaceae bacterium
AACGGAGCGTTTTTTATTGTCCATTTTACTGGCCATCGCCTTAATTCGTAGTTCGCGAAAAAAAAACGGCACTTGGAAATAACATCTTTTCCAAGGCCGCTTCTCTCTTTCAATTACTACGTCGCAATTCTTTTCGTCTACATTTTTTTAGCGAGCATTTCTTGCTGTTTTTCAGTAAGAGACTTTGAAACGCCAGCTGTGATCGTACTGACAATTTCCGCTTTTGACTCATTCAACTTGATCACTTTTTCCTGAGTCATTTCTGGCAAATCAATATCTTTCATGCTGGCCAGCATAGCAGCCTTTTCGTCCCGGCCTTCTTTCATTGCTTTCTTGTACATCCGTTGAAGCTTCTTGATTTTTTTCGGTGGAATCAAGCGTGCGATTTGAGTATCCAAGGATGTCATCTTTTTATAATTCGCTTTTGTCAAATCTCGCAGCATGTCCCGCTGGGTTCTGTCTAGCGTGATACCGGCAAATTGTTCTTTTGCAATCTTCTCGGCTGCTTTGTCGATTTGCGCCGCCATCATGCGTTCTTTGTTTCGATTCATCGAGGTAGAAGAACCGCCCCCTCTCGAAGACGATTGAGCCTCAACTCCGCTAGAAATTAATACAACAACGGCAAGCGACAACAGTAATTTTTTACACATTAGATTTCCTATAATTTCGAGAGTTATCAACTTATTTAGATATACAGATCAATGCAGATCGACTTATCTAGACATACAGATGGAAAATTCGTCGATGCCTTACAAATTTTTCGTTTTATTTTGGACGAAAATGCGGCATTCCGTGCTCGACAACTAATCGGGGATTCAAATTCAAACGAAAACGAGTTGAATCCTTTGTTGAGCCCGAATAGACCTGATTTTTTTCCGGGTATAGAAGTTGCCGAAGTTGCCCAAAAATTTGAATTTTGGACAAATTTGCGCGACGAATTGAAGAGGCTATTCACAAACAGGCACTATTCCAAAAACGTCACGGCGACAGTATCGAGATCATAGACGCCGCCGACAATCGCACTCTATTCCATCTCGCTATTTGCTCTGCCGCTTTTGACATCTTTTCGTATTGTAGTACGCTTTGTTTGGCCATTATTTTGAAACAAATATCAAAACATGAAATCGAATTCTATTTTTTTGTTCCTTGCAACCGTAGCGTTGTTTGCTGGTTGTGATTCCGCTGTCGAAGTCTCGAACCTCGACAAAGACAAAATCGAAACAGCCGTTCAGTCGATTGAGACCCCCGGCCAAACCGAGCCCGATATGATTAAGCCCGATGAACCCAAGTCCGATGCACCCAAACAGGATATGACTAAGCAAGATACAGCTAAGTCGGATGCTGCGCCGGGCGGTTCTTCTGAAATTGTATTCGGTGACAAGTTCCCGGAAGTTCTGGAAGTGAAGGCCTCGGCTGGTCAGGGTGATAAATGGCGTTTCAATGTAACGCTCTCCAGTACTTACGACACGCCGCAGCGCTATGCCGATGCATGGCGAGTGCTGGACGATCAGGATAACGAATTAGGTATTCGCATTCTGGGGCATGACCATGCCAATGAACAACCTTTCACTCGCTCTGGAACGATCGAGATTCCCCAGGGCACACAAAAGGTGTTTGTCGAAGGGCGCGATCAGGCCAATGGTTGGTCTGGCCAGCGATTCGAATTCAAAATGCCTTGATCAGCGTACCGAAAATAACCTGATCATGTTTTCCTGGCATGCAATTTTGGCGTGATTTTTGAACGTCAAAGCCATCCGATTCTTGAAAAAGCAACAAAACTCTAATTTTGTGTCACCAGCCCGCCTGGGCGGACACTTTATGATAGATAGTTAGTTGTTAGTTCCAAGGATTCTTTCATGCGTACGCCCGACGAAACCCTGATCATTGCCTCCCGTTCTGGTGATTCCACCGCCTTCGGCGAAATAGTTCAGCGATACCAAAACTATGTTGCTTCGATCGCCTATAGCGCAACGGGCAGCTTTGATCAAAGTGAAGAAATCGCACAACAAGCTTTCGTCGTTGCCTGGCAGCGTCAACAAAATTTAAATGATCCCAAAAGTTTGGTTGCATGGTTGGGCGGAATTACACGAAACCTGATTCGCTCGAATTTCAAGCAACAGATTCGCCGCAAGGTCACTCATGATTTACCTGTCGTACAAGACGATAGTCCTGATCCATTACAGCGCTGCATCAACCGGGAACAACAGGAGATGTTGTGGTCGGTTCTGGAAAAACTTCCTGAACATTACCGTGAACCTTTGATTCTGTTTCATCGAAACGATCGTTCGGTTGCAGAGGTGGCCAGGTTGTTGGAAATCAGCCCTGACGCCGTAAAGCAACGTCTGTCTCGTGGACGAAAATTGATTCGTGAGGAACTGAGTTCGTTCGTCGAAGAATCGCTTGCCCAATCAGGGCCCAGCCATCAATTTTCTGCGGCGGTATTGGCGTTGGTTGCCGGAAAATCCAAAGCCGTAATGGCGACCGGAACTGCAGCTTCCACAGCGGCACCGATAGCAGGTGCCACGTCAAAATCAGGCACGTCTGCGATGACAATTACCGGCGTGGTCGCTGGTACAGTTACCATAGTGGCGACACTTGTCTGTGCCACGTTTGCACTGGGCATGACCTGGTATTACATGGGGCAGGCAGAAGAATCGAGAGTAACTCCGCATCGATTCAAACTGGCCAACGGAATGAAAGTCGTTTTGCGACCCGTCGAAGGAACGCAAGATGCGGCGTTGGTAACCGTATTCGAAGTCGGTGAGCTTCACGACCCTGCCGGAAAATCTGGTCTGTCACATTTGGTCGAGCACCTTTATGTGTCTGCTGCAACGGACAAGACGCCAGCTCGTAATGTTCAACAGTATATCGCAGCCTATCCGAAAGGCTGGAACGCTCAAACGGGCGGAGATTCAACGGTTATCGCGACGGTATTTGAAGCCGAAAAGCTAAAGTCCGAAATTCAGGACGCTGCCGCGCGAATGGGTGCTTTGGATATCCAACAAACAGACTTGGATCGGGAAATTCCAAGAATGATCCAGGAAGTTAATAACATGTTTCGCAACTTCGCGCCGCTAGTAGCCACGAACCTGGCACGCGAAAACCTGAGTCCTCGCCCTCATTCGGGTCGCAAGGGTGGGCATCCAGATCAAATTAAAAAGCTCACGTTGGTCGATGCTCGTAATCATTGGAAGTCTTTCCATAAGCCAGCAAATGCTACATTGGTCCTGGCCGGGAAATTCGATGCTGAAAACGCGGAACGGTTGATACGCAAAGCCTTTGAAGAATTGGATCCTGGTGAACAGCCGACCACAACAGCAGCCAAACCATCGGTCTACAAACCGGCTGAATTCGATGTTGCCAATAGCCAGGACGTAATCGTCTGTATGGCAATGGGTTATCCCACGCCCGATTCAGATCTGTTTCCGGCTGCCGTGGCAATCGCGACCGAACTAACCAGGCAAGGTCGAAAGATTACGACTGATTTTCAGAAAGCTCCAGTGCTGTTCATGCCATTGGATGATTTTGGAGTTATCTATTTGCGAGCATGGGCTGACAAGCAGCAAGACGATAGCGTGCAAGCCGCAGACCAGGCCCAAGCAAAATTGGACGCGATGATTTCGAAGCTGGATCCTGCAGAAGTCGTTAAAACGGCACGGCTCGTCAAAACGCAAATGGCAACTCTTTTCGACACTGTACCGATCGCCGATGCGATGTTGAAACGCAACCTCTATGGAGTGGCGTTTGGAATCGCTCGCCGCGAACAACTTGGAATCGACGGCCCCAAACTGGCACAACAGCTGGACAATTTAACACAAGCGCAGGTCACGCGATGCCTTGAAAAGTACTTTGCAAAAGACAAACGGGCCATGGCAATTGTCAAATGACGGGCCCGTAGTTGTCCAATGATTTGTTTCGCGAAGGTACAATTTCATCCGCTTCTCAGGACTTCACTTGCTTAACCGCCAGAAAGCAGATCAACAAATGGCCCAACATCCAGCAAGTCGACAGCGCCATCGCCGTTGATGTCGGCTTGGCACAAAAACTCGCCGCCGCCCGCCAGTGCATCTACAAACGGGCCGACATCCAGCAAGTCAACAGCTCCGTCTTCATTGACATCGCCAAGTATGAAAGTGCAATCATTTTTCACTACACTGGCTTCAATCGCGATTCGTAAGCGTGCGTCGGAATTGAAGGCAAAGTTGTCAGTATCATTAATAATACCGTTTTGATCTTCGTCTCGGAAATTGAAACGGGAAGTCTCGCCTATTGCAGGCGTATTGTCCGTGCCCGCCAGATTGCGATAAAGCATACTTAACAAACCAGTTTCAGATCCCAGTGATGAATCGGAAAATGCGAATGTAATTCCGATGTTTTGACCGTCACCAATATTAATTGAATTGAAAAAATCGACCGTCGTTGGAGTTATGACGTTCGTACCATTATCGCCCGATGAGACATCTCCCAGATTAAAAGTCTCACTTCCCAATATCGTTGCATTGGCAAATTGTTCAGCTGTGGCTGGGCCGCCGTCTTGAGTAACTACACCTGCCAAGAACGTCACAACCACATCAACATCGGTGAAAGTTTCTGAAGCAACATCGTCACCGAAAACAATCATGTTGAAACTTACGGAATCGATCTGCCACTCTTCGCCATCCCCAGGGGCAAGTGTGGAGATATCATCCCCAAGCATGTTACGAGATTGTGGAAACCCATCACCGCGCCCATAAAAAACATTGACGCCATCTAAGCTTAGATTGTCATAAATGGTGTCAGCTTGAACTGTGCTTGTTATCAAAACGAGTGATAAAGCAAGAAGCGAAAGAAGCTTAGTTTTCATATTGGTTTCCAATTCTATTTACGGGTGAGCTTGTGGTTTTCGGTATTCAAGTATGTAAGATAATAAACAAAATGCTTCATGCATGGGCAATAAAGCGGGCAAGTACCGAATTCAGGCAGGTTCTTTTGTCTGCTACGTGGACGAGCGGTTTACGAACCTTTTTCGTTGACGGTTTTGCCGACCCGGAATCTTGATATTGCAACTTGTCCGCGCGCCGCCTAACACGATCCACGCGATTGCAAAAAGAACGAACTATCGAACATTCCACAGCTAA
>CAYONX010000080.1:5217-15048 GCA_964405425.1 uncultured Pirellulaceae bacterium
AACTTGAGTTATCTTGACCATGACCACAAGGGCAAAGGCGGACTCTGTGATTTGTCCAGGAATACAAACGCGCTGCCGTCGCATGCAAAATCAGTAATCACATAAATGTAGCCGTCGCCGTTAGGGGCAGGAATAATTCCTTCTAATTTATGTTGCTTCACAATATCGTCGGATGGAGCTTGACCGGGTATTCGAATGTACGCATCGGTTTGAAAAATGAAGTCACAATGTTTTGGTGAATCATAGATAGCGTTTGTTCCGCGCCAACACGGAGGCCCGCCAAATTTGGTTCCCAAACCACCGCCAAAATGAATTGCACCGGTTTCGCGCTCGAGCAGGTTTGAATAGCTCTTTGGATCATAAAACATCGGAAGCCACTCTTGAGGTGCATTATCATCGAATTCCTCCCAACTTTCGACGTAAACTTCTCCGATCAGTTTTTGGCCGACAGGCGCGGGAGTAAGTTCGTTGGTGAGTTTTGACTTTGGAATCAAAGTTGAAAAGTGGCAGAAGTATTCATAATTCGGTGGATCGCGATAATCTTCAGGAGTATTCCAGTGCCAGATGTGTAGCACATTGTCACCACCAAGATCAATCATAGGTGGATCGTGAACCAGTTGAGCCAACAGCGCCATCCTCTTGGGCCAAATCGAAGGATCCAGGCCCCATGGTCGACCGCCAAATTTTGATCTCAGTTTCTTCTGCGGATCTTGTATGGCCGCAAGAGAGAATATTGGTTTGTAGTTTTTCATAAGGCAGCTTTGCGAGATACGGTTTTGATCACCGAGCCGGAACAACCGGAACGGCTGATCGCTCACCTCTAAACCACGCGCGAACGTCCGGCTTCGTGTGCATCATATTGCTATCCCGCATTTCCGGGTGAATGTTGCGCGTGAATCTTCTGTCGACGCTTCGGCGGTGTCACTAATTCTACAGTATGTCCGTCTAGATCGCGAACTACCGCACGTTTGCCCCATTTCGAATCCTTGGCCGGCGAAACGACATCGACCTTTACGAGGAATAAAAGGTGTCAAGATCGATTCTTACACCTTTTCTCCGTCCGCAAATCTCGCGTACAAACCGGCAAAACGAGAACATCTCTTAGAGTGATTGGCCGGGCAAGTATGATGGAGCGGGGAGACAAGTTTGTTATTCGCATCCCCGATGATCGTAAAATCGAAATTCGAGCCGAATTTTCTCATCTTGGTCAACCCTCGGAAAACGAAACCAAGAGGTTTTTGCTGTCGCCTGGGAGAATAAAAAAGGGGCAGGCTCTTGCCCTGCCCCTTTTCTCGCTTGACCAACTCTGTAAAAACGTGCCAGAAGTGTCGTCAACCTAAAATTGGTTGCAATGCTTTCGGCTTTTTATTTCCTTCTTCCGCCGCGTGTACAGTCAAAGACATCTATCTACTCACCAATACGAGCCGATATACTAGCCCCCGTGTTGGATGCAGAAAACTGAGGCAGACTACAAATATTGATTCGCCTTACGCGCATGGGCCTTACGCGGTGTTGTATGTTGTTTTGATTTCCAGCTAGGATACATCTCGTACTTTCCCTTACGTTCTATGGTATTTTCAGCATGAGTCTTTCGCGCTCACTGGTTCTGGCAATATTGGCACCGTTTGTCGTCGCTCTGATTTGTACGTGGCAACCGACACAGATCAAGACGACCAAGAGAGTGGCCGTTTCTCGCGGGCCGGGCGAATCCTGGCGCGAGCGAGAAACGCGAACTTTGGCCGACTTGCCAAACTTCCAACCGGACCAAAAAACAAATCGGTACGGAGGGCAGAAGGTTGGCTCTCCCGACCGAACCGGTTTCTTTCATACCGATTTTGTGAATGGACGCTGGTGGTTAAAAGATCCCGATGGAATGCCTTACATCGCTCGTGGCGTGACATCGATCAGGAGAACCAAGACCGAACAAGCGAGAAAGAAACTGGCTGAGAAATTTGGCAGTTCAAAAAAATGGGCGAGTTCAACCGTTGGTTTGTTAAAGAAGAACGGCTTCAACGGAGTCGGCCCTTGGAGCGACTTTCATTTAGTCGAGCCCTCCGAATCAAAAATCGCCTATACGCCCAATTGGAACTTCATGGCGGCTTATGGAAAAAAGAGGGGTGGAACAAAAAAGGGTTCAGGGCATCGGAGTTATCCGGGAGATTGCCCTTTTATCTTTGACCCTGAGTTTGCGAACTTTTGCGATCGACATGCGGAGCAATTAGCTAAAACGAAAGATGACCCATGGTTGCTGGGGCATTTTACTGACAACGAATTGCCCTGGAATATCAAGATGCTTGATCGCTACCTGGATTTGCCCAAAGGCGATCCGGGCTATCGGGCTGCGCAGAAGTGGATTCGCGACAACCAGATCAAGAAGCCATTTCGTGATGGGGACCGGGCTCGATTTGTTGGTTTTGCTGCTGACAAGTATTTCGGCACCGTTTGCCGCGCGATTCGTAAACACGACCGGAACCATCTGATTCTCGGTCCGCGCTTTCATGGTTCCAGTCTTAGTATTCCTGAATTGTTCGAATCAGCTGGGAAACATATCGATGTGATCAGCGTTAACTACTACCACGCCTGGACACCAGACGAGGATCGAATGAAAGGGTGGGCCAAGGCGTCTGGCAAGCCGATCCTGATTTCCGAGTGGTATGCGAAAGCGGTCGACAGCGGCCTGGGAAATACATCCGGGGCGGGATGGCTGGTAAAAACGCAGCAAGACCGTGCTGATTTTTACCAGAACTTTACGCTCGGGTTACTCGAGTCCAAAGTTTGCGTCGGCTGGCACTGGTTTCGGTACTCGGACAATGATCCCAAGCAGAAGGGGACTGATCCTTCGAACCTGGATGCAAATAAAGGTATCTTGACCAGCGATTACCAGCCGTATCAAACCCTGCTTGAGGGAATGAAAGAGGTCAACGAGCGGTGTTATCGAATCGTAGACCATTTCGATAAACGGAAATGAGATTGAGCGGTAGAGAAGCCTGCAACATAGCACTAGGCTTGCTTTCGCAGACGATATCTTGGTATTACTAACTGGCTTGCAGTGCGACGAAGGCCCCAACCGGATCGCGAACAACAGCATATTTTGCATCGGCGAATTCTTTGATGACTTCGCCACCGCCCTCGGGTACACGCCGAAGACTTTCGGCAAGATCGCCAACAGGTAGGTGAATCAACCAAACCGGCGGTATTTCATTTTGGTCACTTTGAAACTGAAGGATCTCCGCAGCGGCAGTACCATTATCAATCTGCATCTCAAATTTTGCGACACATTTTTCGCTTCCCTTGGTTTCAACAGACTTGGCATTCCAACCGACAACTTTTTGATAAAAATTTTGACTTGGCAACGCGTCCGGAACGGCCAACGAGAGCCAGGCGATGTGGCCAATGCGTTCATTCTGAGGCGAGTTGTCGGCGTCGCCGGCCAAGGATGGAATAACGCCAAAGGCCGCCCCAAATTGATCTGCAAGAACAGCCCATTGACTTTGGCCGTCATCAGCCTTGGACTGCATAAATACATTGCCTCCCATCTCAATCGCATGCGCAACGCTGGTGTCTACGTCTGCGACTTGAAAGTGAGGCATCCACTGCAGCGGTAAAGCGTCGTATTCAGGAGTGCGGGCTCCGAGGCCGATTACCGGTGTGCCCAGGTTGTTCATCAGATCATCTTGCCAGAGCGGGGCGTTACCGGTCGTCAGAATTTTAGAATAGAAAGCAAGTTCACGCTTATGATCAGGCACCGCAATATCGGCGCTCAACACACCACCAACGCCATGGACAAATGGGTTTTGCATTGATTCCTCTTAGACTTCTTGGCGACGATGTAATTATTATCGTATCGATCGTAAGGAAGTGACACAATTCAAATTGCATCGGGCGAATGCCTTTCCGGGAATTCAAATTTTTCACCACACGTTTTGCATTTGAAAATCGACAACTTCCCTTGTTTTGGGCAAATTCGATCCGATATGAATATCAGTACGAACAACTTCCTGCACACGGGACAATCGCGTAGAAATCCAGGCTGGAGTGGCTTTTCAAGAAAATCGTCAGACATGTTATTTGTTGCCAGGTTACGTTTAATGCAACCGAGACTCGCGCTATATGTAAATTAAAATCGTAGCAGATTATTTTTAGCGAAGCCAATCTGCGAAATCCTGTATGCAGGGTGGGGTACTTCCACTTTGGCTTGCGAAAGAAGCAGCTGCAGGGTTTGGACAAGTGGGTTCGCCGTCGCATTCGATCTTGCTACTGGAAACAGTGATACCGTGTGCGGGCGCGGATCAAGAAGTTGATCAAGTTGGGGATGCCTCGCGACGAGGCGATCAGTCACGGCTGTAGCGGAAGAGGATCAAAGCGAAGCCATTCAGGCGCTCCGATGGCCGAATACTTCTCGATGAATCCGCCTAACTCTCTAATTTCGGCTTCTTGTAGAGCTACTCTTTTTTTGAACAGCAGGTACTGCGAAAGAATCGCGAAAGCAATTCCGGCGATAAAAACGGCGACAAGGAGTCGTGACAGAGAAAAGCGATATGTTCTGGAATGCTGATCTTGCATTTCAAAAGCGGGATAACTTGTGAATAAGTTGATTAACTTGCCTAAGGGCCACCCGCAAGAATTTCAACGAACCCGGCAACATCCAGTAAGTTCAAAAGCCGGTCCTGGTTGGTGTCCGCTTCGCACTGGAACATGCCGCTGGCAATTAAGTCAACAAAAGGGGCGACGTCAAGAAGATTGATTGAACCGTCCATGTTGACGTCTCCGATCAAGCAACCGGTTGCAATGCTGATGTTGTCAATGCGGACATCAAAAAATGCGCTGTTAAAGAAAAACCCAGGGACCGCACCCGTTAATCGCATTTCATCGACGCTTGCCAAAACCGAAGCAAAGGTTGCGTTGGCGGGAAGGGTCGGCTCGAAAGTCGCCGGATCTTCATCCCCAAAACCAATCCAACCACTGGGTAGACTGGTTGAATTTGGGTCATCGATGGTGACCATGTAATTTGTCCAGTCATCTTGAATACTTGCACCAAGAAACGGCGTTTCAAAGAAGACACCGGACGGTCCATTTGGTCCTTGAATGTCTCGGTCGATTAACATGATGCCAAATGGTCGGTTGATTTCATTTCCGCCGAAGCTTTGAATGGAATCAACTCGAATATCAAAACCGAAGGTTACCGGATTGGAACCTGAAAAATCGCCCAGGAAATTGGAATTGGCTGGCTCGTCTATGCCGCCAGTTCGCAGTGAAGGGAAAAAGAATGGTCCGCCAACATTGATGTGTGCATTTCCATCTGGATTGCCTGCCGTTGCCTCAAACACGAAATTGCCGGTAAAGCCTCCATTAGAGCCGCCATCGAATCCCTCAATAAATTGAGCTGAAGCGATTGAGCAACTCGATCCAATCATCAGTAGCAAAAGCGTGGCGATGGTTTTCATTCTGGTTTCCTTTGATCGGTAAGTTGAATCCTGCAACCTTTAAAGTAAATTCACGGCCCAATTGTACATCAGGTCGGGATATCAACAAAGAAAATAGCGGTGGTGGTTCGTGATTTCGGAGTGATCCGATCGACGGTTAGCGTTCGATATGACCGCTAATCGCTGATGCTCAGCCGCTTAAACGTGGTAAAACAAAGCTCGTCGATTATTTATTGCCGTCAAAATCGTTAATTGGCGGCTTTCTTATTTATTGGGACCAGCAATACTTCGATGAAATGGAAAGTGCGCTCGCTTCCACTTCTTCATCGAACCTAATCCAATCTGGATCAAATTACAAAAATGAACGATTTGATTTACGCCATCATTCTGGGAATCGTCCAGGGGCTGACCGAGTTTCTACCAGTCAGCAGCAGCGGTCATCTGGAAATTGCGGAATACATTATGAGTAATCCAGCGATCAAGGATCACGGATTAATCATGACTGTCGTGCTTCATTTTGCGACTGCCTTGAGTACTGTCGTTGTGTTTCGAAAAGAAGTCATTGAAATCTTTCAGGGTCTGCTTCAATTTGAGCCCAACGAACATTTCTACTTTAGCGTCAAAATTTTGATTTCCATGATTCCAGCGGTAATCGTTGGATTGATGTTTGATGAATTTCTCGAGCAGCTATTCAATCAACGAATTGTCTTGGTCGGATGCATGTTGATCGTAACCGGCGTGCTGTTGCTGCTGGCAGATCGGGCCAAAAATACGGAGCAGGATGTTAGCTATTTGAATGCGCTCTTGATTGGCTTGTCTCAGGCGATTGCGATCTTGCCTGGTGTTTCACGAAGTGGTGCGACAATTTCAACATCAGTTTTGTTGGGAATTGATCGCTCGAAAGCGGCCAGGTTTTCTTTTCTGATGGTGGTGCCGTTAATCTTTGGAAAGATCGCCAAAGATGTTCTGGACTTTATCACCGGGGACGGTGCTGTAGTTGCAGAGGTCGACTCGCTGGCTCTGACGGTCGGATTTGTGGCGGCGTTTTTTACCGGGCTGGTTGCGTGTACCTGGATGATCAAACTTGTGAAGGCGTGTAAGTTGTATTACTTTGCCATCTATTGTTTCGTTGTCGCAGCGTGGGCAATTTGCAAGGGCTCCGGCGTTTTCTAGACGGGTTTTGGCTACCGCCATTGGTAAAACGCAAAATTTTCGTATCATCGAAGGCTAGTAAGTGTCTGTTCGTGCGGCTTTGTACTTGTGCGCCTGACGCTTTTCGATCTTTGCATATTTCGGTTGGCTTTCAAAAATGATCGCAAATAATCCTCGCACGTTGTTTGAAAAAATCTGGGACGAACACGTCGTTTACGCAGAACCAGGTAAACAGACGATTTTGTATATCGATTTGCACTTGGTTCATGAAGTTACCAGCCCGCAGGCGTTTGAAGGTCTACGATTGGCCGGACGCGGGGTTAGGCAAGTCGAGCGAACGATCGCAACTCAGGATCACAACGTTCCGACGTCTGATCGTAGCCTTCCGATTTCTGATCCAATTTCCCGGCAACAAATTGAGGCCTTGCGGTCGAATTGCAAAGAGTTCGGGGTTCGGCTTTATGATTTGGATAGCCCAAAGCAAGGGATCGTTCATGTGATCGGCCCGGAATTGGGGCTGACTCAACCCGGCATGACGATCGTGTGTGGCGATTCGCACACGGCGACTCATGGTGCCTTCGGCGCACTGGCGTTTGGAATCGGAACCAGTGAAGTCGAACATGTTCTGGCGACTCAAACGTTGCTACAGCTGAAGCCCAAGACCTTTGAGTTGCGAGTCGATGGTCAATTGGGGCGAGGCGTTACGGCAAAAGATTTAATCTTGTTCTTGATTGGAAAGATTTCGACGTCAGGCGGAACCGGGTATGTAGTCGAATACACCGGTGAAGCGATTCGGTCATTGAGCGTTGAAGAACGCATGACGGTTTGCAATATGTCGATTGAGGCTGGAGCGCGAGCGGGGATGATCGCGTGTGATCAGAAAACGATTGACTACGTCAGCGGGCGCGAATTTGCACCGTCCAATATGGACCAGATGCAGGAAAAGTGGCTGCAGTATTGCAGCGATCCGGGCGCAGAGTTTGATCGCGTTGAGATCTTCAACGCCAGCGATATAGCTCCTCAAGTCACATGGGGCACCAATCCCGGTCAAGTGATCAGTGTCGACGCAGCGATTCCATCGCCAGGCGATTTCGAATCAGAAACTGACCAGAAGTCTGCCGGAAGCGCATTGGATTATATGGATCTTAAGTCCGGTACGCCGTTACAAGATATTTCGATCGACCGTGTGTTTATAGGTTCCTGTACCAACAGCCGCATTGGCGATTTGCGAGCGGCTGCGGATGTGGTTAAAGGTTACAAAGTTGCGGATTCGGTCGACGCAATGGTCGTGCCGGGCAGCGGGCAAGTGAAAATTCAAGCCGAACAGGAAGGCTTGGATAAGGTATTCACCGACGCTGGATTTGATTGGCGCGAAGCGGGTTGCAGTATGTGTTTGGGGATGAACCCCGATACGTTGAGCCCGGGTCAACGATGTGCATCAACAAGCAACCGGAATTTTGAAGGCCGTCAGGGACGAGGCGGAAGAACGCATCTGGTTTCTCCTGCCATGGCCGCTGCCGCTGCGATCGAAGGTAAGTTCGTCGACATTCGCAACTGGCAATTCAACGACAAAGTGGCTGACTCCAAGTAGCCCAGCCTAATGATAGAAACTCCGAACAGCTTAAAAAAATTCAAGGTAAGCCAATCATGAATCCTTTCACCAGTCATACCGGTATTGTCGCAGTGATGGATCGATCGAACGTCGACACCGATCAAATCATTCCCAAGCAATTTCTTAAGCGGATCGAACGTACTGGTTTTGGTCAGTTTTTGTTTTTCGACTGGCGTTTCGACGACCAAGGAAATCCAAAATCCGATTTCGAATTAAATCGTCCTGAATTTTCGAACGCCTCGGTATTGGTAGCACGCGAGAATTTTGGCAATGGTTCGAGTCGCGAGCACGCGGTTTGGGCGCTTGACGATTATGGTTTTCGATGTGTTATTGCGGAATCGTTTGCCGATATCTTTTACAACAACTGTTCAAAAAACGGTTTGTTGCCCGTCGTGTTGGACCGCGACGCAGTTAACTCTATCCACGAACGTGCGACCAAAAGCGGCTACAAAGTTTCAATCGATTTGAACGAGCAAACAGTCAGTGATGACAACGGATTGATCGGCAAATTTGAAATCGACGCGTTCCGCAAGCAATGTTTTCTGGAAGGCCTGGACCAGATTTCTTTAACGTTGCAACACGAAGAGAAAATCACGGCTTTTGAGAACGCACGTTCGGTCTAGTATTTCGTCTCGACTCAGTTTTGATCTCGCACAAGTTTGCAGGTCATGTTCACGCTTGCGCGAGCATGTTCTCTAGAGCGAATTGTTTTCAAGTCAAAAGTACCCCCGACAGGAATCGAACCTGTAGCTGAGGATTAGGAATCCACCGTTTTATCCGTTAAACTACGGGGGCAATGGCCAGATTATAAACGACTGCTCAAGAACTTGAAGTCATCTTGGTTCTATTGCTTGGGTTGAGTTGGCCCATAGGCCTGTTTTCGCTTCTCGCGCTTCGGCTTCAAGTTTTGCCAACTCAGGGTCGGCCGGAGAATCCTTGGAGTTCCAGGCTAGTCCATTTTCGATAAGACGGATGATGGGGTTGTTGATTTGCATTTCGTCGTTTGTGGTAATGAACGCCAGCGTCCTGCCGTTTTCATCGATGCCTGTTTTGTAGATTGTCAACTCTTTACCGAGGCACAACTCGCCAGTCAGGTTCATGGCTTTATCACCAAACTGCTGGCCTCGCCCTGGACACTCGATCCGCGCGAACCGAACTTCGAATCGTTCTCCGTCTTTGAGACATTCGATCGTGACACCATCAATAATCGCAACGCACTTCACCGTGAATACTTCACGGATCCCCTCGGCGGAAATTTCGACGACGCGATTGGTCGGAGAGTCCAGCATGCCTTCGATCTCGTCGCGCTCCAGTTCGCGCTGTTCGATCAGTTCTTTAAGGCTTGGCTCGGTATACGCGTCGCGAGGCAGTCCGACGTAGCCATTGTTATGACGTATCGTCCAATTAACTACGGTTGAGGAAATTACTATAAAAGCAACTAAAACAACCAATCGACCGGGTCGGGAGCCCATGTGTGCTATCCGGATATGAGTACAGGAAAATTCCGCATGGAATTATACTCGAAACGAAACCTTCAGAGATATGTAACTAATGAAAACTGCAGTGGCTTTCATTTTTTTGCATGCGTATTTGTAGTACCGCCCTAAGGCCAAACTGCTCAATTCAGTGAGCGGCGAGCGCTAG
>CAYONX010000081.1:0-14887 GCA_964405425.1 uncultured Pirellulaceae bacterium
GCCAACCCGATCCCGTTTGGTATTCGCCGACCATCCAGAACGTCAGGTCGTCATTTGGATCAATGGCGATATCAAAATAATCTCCCCATCGTCCGCTGGTTGCAGAAGAACCGGCAACCAATTCCGTTAATTCTCCCATACTGCCTGCGGGATCACCGCTCAATCGACCGGTTGCCTGCACGCTGGCAAATTCAGAAGCGCTACTTTGAGCCACCACCATCGCAGCATTGCCCTGCGCGTCGGTGTAAATCGCTGGGAAGAAAGTAGACACGCCTGGTCCACCATCCACATTGCCACTTTGCACAAGACTGGGTGAGCCGCCATTCGGAAAACCGCCAGTCGATATCTCGTACCAGCGAGCAATCGCGCCTCCCCCATCCTTCGCGATGCCATGACACGTCCACAAACTACCATTTCTCCAGTGAACGTTCATCAATCGCCCATCGAGTGTGTTAAGCAATTGTTGGTTACCAGCACCATTGGGTACATCTGCAGGAGCTGATGCATCGGGAACTGAAACAAGTTCGCTCGAAAACGATGGATTGGTAAGGGCATTGTTAAGCGCTGTGATTCGCAAGCTGTTACCCGTTTGGCGGCTAATAAAGTAAGGCGCCGGATTATCGCCGCCAAAGTGCTGTGCGATTTGAACCGATGCCGCATTCTCATCACGAATATCCGTAAACGTTGCCGTATCGCCATTGAGAAGCGGTGTCTTGTCAAACGAACGGAACAATACTCCACCAAACCCGTTGCCGAATCCGTTCAAAAAAAACAGATTGCCTGTGACATAAAATCCGTTTTCATCAAAACCAAGCCCTGGGTAATCGACCCAATAACTCGCGTCACCGACGTCAACAACGGAAAACGTACGATACCTATACCAAATTCCGTTGGGGTCATCGTCATCGGAAATCGCGAACGTAATGTAAGATTCGTCGATGTCTTGATACACTTCAAGTGCCAGCACAATGAAACGATCAATGTATGGATCGTAAAAACACTTGGGATCGAACACAAAATTTCCGGCATTTACATCGTCAAAGAAACCTGGCTGATTGGTGTCGTTTAAGCGTTGTTGAAACTGCAACACACCCTCTTTAGTGTAAAACGCCAAGCTTTGATTAACGGTTTCAACGATATGGTTCGGTCCAACGGCAAGCGCTGGATCGGGAGGGTTCCAACCGGTCGCTGAAATACCTGGAAAATTGGATTCAGCAATACCCCGCGGCTCATTCATAATTGAACCGGGAACCAAATCGTTGGCCACGCCAGCTTCAACGATCGGCTGACCATTTTTCCTAGGGCGAAAGATCGAAGTCGAAACCGGTTCACCTTCGAATTGTTTGTCTTTTACAATTGGATTCTCAAACAGGCGCGTGTCGATGATCGTGGCTTCGCAAGTACCAAACTTAAAGCTACCTTGTTGAGTCAATTCGATATTGTCGGGTCGATTGGCGTTGGCGACAGCCCTTGGTAGCTGTGGACCGTCCGGCAATGAAGCAGGCGGCGTTGCAATTTCTGCTTGCTCTGAACATGCAACACAAAGGCTCAAGAGAAAACCAGCGGTCAAATACAAATATCGATTCATAATTGGCTCAAAGAAGTTGGGGAAATTGTCTGAGTTATTAAGTATGGTCGGCAAATTCAACCAGACTAATTGGCACCAAGTGCAGTAACCGGCCTGACACGCACCACCGGTAATATAATACTCATTGCTGTCGCAAAACGTAGGCGACAAAAACCGCAACCATTCAGATCGGCAATGAAACTTCAAACATTTTGTCACTTACTCCACAGTATCCAGCGATAAATTCCGCCAAAGTCAGTTTCTGGAGTTCGTTTGCCGGACTCAAGGATTGTTCGATTGCGTTATCGGCACCATGTGGCATTCCGTCACTGCCAAGAATTAGATCGACTCCTGGTTCAAATCCAACATCGTCAATCAACATGCGAAATGGATTATTGCCTTCAACATATATCGCTGGCAATCGATCCGAATAATTAATACTGTCGATGTTGAAGTTTGGTTGCATCGACAAGATGATCCCTAAATCCGAAGCCCGTTGCGCCTGGTCAAGCGTAATGGCTTGCGCATGTTCGATGCGAATCAAACGATATCGATTCGAAACATCGTGCTTCTCGAACATCGTAATCGTTTGCTCAATCGCGCGATCACCAATCGCATGAACCGCCAGCGACAATTCGTCTGACGCATGTTCCATCGCAACCCGAGCCAATTCATCATCCGAGTAGATCAACATTCCGAAGTTTTCCGGCTGACCTATGTACGCTTGTGAATTCGCAGCCGACCGTGCGCCAAACGCGCCGTCAGTAAAAAGCTTGATGCCAGCGACTTGTTTTTTGTGACGTTCATCCATGGTTTTAAACGTTCTTGGATCCGCCCAGAATTTTGTCCGTTCGGCCAATCCAGCTTCGTCGAACCAGTCAATTTCTACCGGATCGACTAACAGCATTTCTTCTGTCGACCAAACACCGATCGATTCAAGGGAATCGAAAAATTCACGCAGCCCTTGCGCCGATCCATTCAACAACGCAAACCAATTCAGTACCGATTGCAAATTCCGCTCATACCACTCGCGATCGTAAAGCTTCGTGATATCTGATCCAATTCGCCCGGACAACATCTCCATCGCCGAGCGATTAATCGCCAAATTGTGCAGCGAGATATTGAAAATCGCACACGGCGGTAACGATTCCAACTCACTGGGTTCAAACTGAAAAAAGTTGTCCTTCCACGAACGCCCTAAAACCAACTGATTTGAAACAGCCGCACGATCGCGAATCAAATCAAAAGCATGTTCCTTTTCGATCACATCAGAAAAATCAATCGCGTTACGAAAAGCTGAATAGAACAGCGGATGGCTGTGATGATCGTTCAGCAGCGGAATCGAAACTTTTTCAGACATTGAACAGATTAATCAATCGTCGCGACGCATTTTAATTCGATCCCAATTGGCGTAGGCAGGGATTTAATTTCTACGGTCGTTCGACAAGGTTGATTGTCAGCAAAATATTGTGCGTAGATTTTATTGTAGGTTTTGAAGTCGTCTTTCATATTCGTCAAAAAGACGGTCACATCAACAATTCGGTCCCATGACGAACCCGAATCCTCGACCACCGCTTTCACATTGTCAAACACGCTATGACATTGTGCCTCAATATCATACGAAACAATCTCACCGGCTTGGTTCAATTCGACGCCAGGAATTTCCTTACTGCCGCGTTTGCGAGGCCCAATTCCAGACATAAACAACAGGTTTCCGACTTTGCGAGCGTGCGGGTACAAACCAACAGGCTCTGGAGCTTTCGTTGAGTTCAGTTTTTCGTTCATCGAATTGCACTTTCTAGTACTTGATACAGACATTTTTGGCTTGCGTAAAAAACCGCAACGATTCCTCGCCGCCTTCACGTCCAACGCCGGACTGCTTCACGCCCCCAAACGGAGTTCGCAAATCTCGAACCATCCAACAATTCACCCAAACGACGCCAGATTCAATCTTTTCTGCCACTCGATTGGCACGTTTAATATTTTGAGTCCAAACGCTGGCGGACAATCCGTATTGCGTGCCGTTGGCCAGGGAAACAACTTCGTCTTCATGGTCAAATGGCTGAATGGTAACCACCGGCCCAAAAATCTCTTCCTGATTGGTTTGGCAATCGTTGCTCAGGCCTTCAATGACGGTAGGCTCAATAAAGTATCCGCCGCTACAACGGCCGTTAACTTTAGCTGGCGCACCGCCGCACAGAATCTTACCGCCTTCTGATTTGGCCAACTCAATACGACTTAGAATTTTTTCGTAGTGCGGCTTGGAAACAACGGCTCCCAAGTTTGATTTTGAATCTTGCGGATCACCAACGACCAACTCTTTCGCTTTGGCGACAAAATCAGTTTTGAATTTTTCGTAAATTTCACTTTGAACATAGACGCGCGACCCACACAAACAAATTTGCCCCTGATTTGCAAAGGACGATCGCACCGTCGTTCGCAACATCTCGTCGTACTCGCAATCCGCAAAAATGATATTTGGATTCTTGCCGCCTAATTCCAACGACAATTTTTTAAATTGAGGACTAACGACGCTGGCCACATGTCGTCCCGTTTTCGTGCCGCCCGTAAATGAAATCGCTTTGATACCTGGATGTTGCAACAATGCGTTTCCAGTGTTGGCGCCGCTGCCATGCACGATATTTAACACACCCGGCGGGAACCCAATACTTTCACAAATCTGTCCCAATCGTGCCGCCGTCATCGGAGTGACTTCTGAAGGCTTGCCAACGACACAATTTCCCGTCGCAATGGCGGGCGCGAATTTCCAGGTAAACAAATACAGCGGCAAATTCCAGGGACTAATAACACCGACCACGCCAAGCGGTTGACGCAAGGTGTAATTAATCGCATCAGGCATTGCGAACGATTGTGAACCTTGGCCGATCATCGTCGACGCAAAATGTCTGATGTTTTTCGCACAACGCGGGATATCAACCATCCTGGCAAGCGATTCTGGTTTTCCGTTGTCTCTAGATTCCAGCTCAATCAACTCATCACGATGATCATCAATCGCATCCGCCAATCGAAACATCCAATCCGCTCGTTCGTCGACCGATTTGCCAGACCAGTCTGGTAGCGCAGCGGACGCCGCCGCAACAGCATCTTCAATGTCCTGCTCGTTCGAATCTGGAACCTGCGAATAAATCTGGCCCGTGGCAGGTTCATCATTGTCCAGCCACACATCACTTTTCGGATCAACCAGCTTGCCACCGATATAGTTTTGAATCCGTATCAGAGACATCCAGTTCGTCCTCCGTCGACTGGCAGATTGATTCCGTTAATGTAGCTTGCCGCCGGACTGGCAAGAAAAGCCGCAGCAGCAGCAATTTCGGACGCGTCCGCAATGCGCCCGACCGGAATTTCTGCCTGCATATCTGCAGTAACTTCTTCAATCGACTTTCCGAATTTTTCACTACGTGCCCGGATGATTGAATCCAAGCGCACCGTACGCGTCATGCCGGGCAAAAGATTGTTGACTGTAATTCCGAACGGACCCAATTCCGAAGCTAAAGTTTTGGCCCAGTTCGCGACGGCGCCGCGAATGGTATTGGAAACACCAAGCCCTTTGATCGGCTGTTTCACAGAAGTGGAAATGATATTGATGATGCGGCCAAATCCATTGTCTTTCATTTTCGGAACCAGTGCCGCCGTCAGCAAATGGTTGCAGATCAAGTGACTTTCGAATGCCGCCATAAATTCAGTGGTCTTGGCATCTACGGCGAGTCCTCCAGGCGGTCCGCCGGTATTGTTGACCAGGATGTCGGCTGCATTTCCCTCTGCAACAAAGCCCTCGATGGCCATCTTCACTTGAGCCGCTTCGCTAAAGTCGGCAACGATCATGCCATGCGATTGACCAGATTCGCAATCCAGTTCCCGAACAACCGATTCCAATCGCTCAGGATTTCGGGCCATAACGGTAACGCTGGCGCCCAGTGTTGCCAACTCCGACGCAATCGCACGTCCAATCCCCTGGCTGCTGCCGCAAACGACCGCACGTTTTCCCGATAGACTAATCTGCATCGCCAACCTCAAAATTTAAAAGTACAAACCCAACAAGATAACAGTCTTTCGAATTCTGCTGTAGTTGGCGTTGGTTATTTCGCATTCTGGCAACTCAGAATTAATTTACGCTGTTTGCCCAAAAATCGACAACCAGGACCTTGTCTATCTTATCTTTGAGAAGCTTTACGAAATCCTGATGAGCTTGATGCGGCAAGTACTTATCACGCCCCGCTTCATTTTCAAACGTAACCACAAAACAATGCGTGAAGCCCTGGCTCAAATTTTCAGTGCTGATATCGGTTCCAAATTCGTAATCAACGATCTCACTAATTTGCGATTTCAGTTTCCCAAAGGCTTCAACAATCGTTGCAATTTCTGCTTCGGGTAATCCGTCTTTGAATTTAAACAGAACGACATGACGTAGCAATTTCCCGGAATCATCGGTTGCACTACCTCCTCTCAACGCACTTTCCATCAAACCAGCAACAAAACGATCCCCGCGTTGGTTCAGATGCACGCCATCGCTAGTCAAAATATTCTTGCGGTTATTTTCCGGGTTATTCTTCTTTAAATATTCCATGAACTCACGCCGCAAGTCGATTACCGGGACATTCATTTCGGCGGCCACCGATCGGCTGATCTCACAATATTCTTCAAGCATCGCGTCCAAAGGATTGGAACCATTTGTCTTTTCACCAATCACACTTGCGGTACAAAGCAATACCTTCGAGTCGGCTTTGCGAATGTCGTTAACAATTTCCATCAAGCCGTTTTTGAAATCATCTTTGCTTGTTCCTTTACCATTTTCCGAATGCCAGACATCGTTGATGCCAATGTAAACCACGACCGCCGTCGGTTTCTTGTCGATGACATCCTTTTGCAATCTTGCAATCAGGTTCGGCACTTTGTGACCAGATATCCCCGCCCCAATGACCTCAATACCAGGAATGGACTTGGTCAGCGAATTGCGGACCAGTTGCACGTATCCGGTTTCACGACGATCACCGGCCGCAGTAATCGAATCGCCTAAAAAAATGATACGGTCATTTTCATCAAGCGACATTTGGCCCATCAGCGAAGTAGCCTGCACGTTGGCGAACACGGTCATGCAAAAAATCAAAACAAAATCCAGTCTCACAGATCATCTCACTTTAAAGGCAAATAAATTTCGGTTACCAAATCGGCTGGCTCAGTATCTTCCGGCGTATTGCGATATATTTCAATCGTCCCCACCTTACTCTGTTTCAATTTTTTGTAGCGAGCAATTTGATTTGCCGCACTCCAGGCGTTGCCAAGATTTCCATAGCTGCCAATGTGGTCCACCCGCAATGCCTGAACCGATCCGACGTCCCAGTTATTAATCCCGGGTGCGTCTACGTGTTTATCCACCATGTATCCGCAAGTATATTCCATAATCTTTTTCTTGATGTTGAAATGATGGTACACAGAGATCCCTTGTTTCATCGGAAGCCCCAGTCGCTCAAATTCCTGGTTCACTTTTTTATAGTCCCTGACCATCGATTCGCCAATCTTTTCGAAATCCACTGAGTTGCGGACGCCAGCCATACGAATCGGCCCCACCGATTGAACACCTTTTGCTTGAACGTCAGACAAAATCGTTCCGGTTTCAATCCACTCCTTCATCATCGACAACCCACGGTCGTAATCCATGCTAATGAACGACTCCATCATGGGTTTCATCCAGAACATAAACCAGGGTAACGACCCGTCCATGTTCCAGGTAACCTTGGTGCCTGAACTAACCGGCTCGAAATTGAAACTGACTCGCGATTGTGATTTGAAAGGCCTTTTAAACCGAATCTCGTCGTCGATCAAACGACCACGCTCCAATTGCAAATGTTCGAGTTCGCCAGCGCCCGTGATTTCGCCTTCCCACGCATAGCTTGCCCCGACTGAATTTGAGTCTTCACTAACCGTCACCTGTGCATCTGGTTCAGCACAAAGCCATGGCGACCATGTTGTCCAAGTCCCATAGTCAGCGACTTTATCGAACACCGTATTAGGATCGCTTTCAATTTCAATCGATCTGGAAACCGAATACTTTGGCATTGCTTATCTCCTCGAACCTACCATTGCACTTGCTGCGGATCAGCCACATTTTAGCTGCAAGGGAATTCAATCCCGTTTTATTCGATAGATAAAACCAACTTTAGCTGCCACGTGGCCTACGACAATATCATGCAAAGTGGGGCAAAACACAACAATTTATTGCCAATGTTTTCCAATGGCGATGCGAACGCCTGGTGCTATGGAGCATGCTTTATCGTCAAGCGGCCAGCTGCTTCTGAGTAATCTCGCGTTTAACAAACACCAAATTTTTGCTCAGCAGGATGTTTGTTGTCGGGCACCGCATTGCTTCCGATTCGTCAATTAACTGAAAGCCCAACGAGTTCATTTGAATAAGAAATTCACCATAAGACTTTGCCTTGGCTCGTTTTGGCAAGAGATCGACCGTCAGAATCAAAGAATCAACGCAGCTTTTGATAAATTCGGCACCACCAGCCAACACAAACGATTCGGCGCAACGCGAATCGATTTTTAATAGCGCCGGACCAGACAGCTCCTTTTCCTTAGCCACAGAATCCAGCGTCAAACACTCACCAAGGGACAGCCTGTTGATTTGATTGGAATCTGAATCAGAAACAAACACATCGTTAAGCGAAAACTCGTTTCGCCCCTGGCTATCGCCGACTGGCAACTGCAATTCATCTGCGTTACCAATCGTCTTGGCAAACTGCTTGCGATCCTCTTGACTGTAATGTGAACGCAGTGGCTCAATCAAAACAAATTTTGCATCCGGAAATACGCCAGCGGCTACGGATGACCAGGCACCGTCGCCAGACCCGACATCAACAACCGTTTCTGGAATCAGGTCGTGATCTTTCAAGCGGCTTAACATCGTTCTGAGTTCTTCTTTGTTCCAATTGCTTCGTCGACTGATGCCAGGCAAATTCTTATTGGATACTTGACCAGCAAATACCGATTCGAATCGATTGTCGACCGGCTGATGCAAGCCCGTTGAATCTAAAATCCATTTGGACATGTTCGTCGCCGAAAACGTCGGAGCCAGTTTTGCAGCACGCTGACGAATATCCTGTTGAATCGCATCCTCCATGATTCGGCCAACGGCCCTGGAAAATTGCTTTTGGTCATAGTCTATGACCGCACCTAGATCGAAACGCTGAACGAATTTTCCGGCTGCCGTTTCCGGGCTGCCAAGCACGACGATTGGCATGTTCGAAACCGACATCACAAACGGAATGCGACTTGGCAAACTCAGCCGAGCAAGACTTTCCTGTACTTCATCGGGCCCCAACATCCCCGACGGCATGATCGCGTAAGGTCGACTTCGAAGTTCAGCGACCAGTTCCTGGCCCCAAAGCGGTTTCTTAACATGAATTCCGCAATCAACTAAATTGCAACCATGAGTCGACAATTTTACTTTGTCCGGATTGTTTGAATACCAATCCACTTCGAATCCGCTACCACGGATTGTTTGTTGTAATTTCGCCAGCCATTTTTCATCCCAGATATTTCCGATGATGATTCCGCGCGGCTCTGCTTCTTGCTTTTGATCGCGACCGGTAAACGTCTCGAAAAGCTGACGCCATCCACGGGACGATGACTTGCTTGTCTCGCTGGCCACTAACGGCCCGTTCAAAATCATGTTCTCTGGAACCACCGGTGGCAAGATGTACATCCGGTGCTCAAAACGCTGCTGATAAGCTTCGCGCATTTCAGGAGAGATCAGCAGGATCAACGCCGATTTGTTCATCGATTCGTCTAACAGATCCATGGGGATCTCTTCTTCATAGAGACATTGATCATCCATGATGTGCAGGCAAATTTCAGTTCCAAACAAATCCGCCAGCGCAATGGCAACGATCAGTTCGGTTTTATAATAGGGCACGACGTAGGCTCGTTTCGGCGGCGAGGCTTTAAACCAATCAAGCACCAATTCATACAACTCATGCCGCTGTAATTCATCACACGGCACTTCGAAATGCCTGGCCGAACGAATGCGATCATTGTGAAACCGACGCCTGGAAGACACCGTCGTGATCCGACTGAAATCTTCAAACATGTATTGAATCAGCAAACCGGTTCCGTGCCGCGAATTAATTTCAACACTGGAAACGATTACCGTTTCGCAACCATGGACATCGCCGCAGTCAACTTCTGCGACATTCTTCAGCGATGTCGGCGAATCCGGCAACTTCATTTCCCAAATCGGCAACTCAGGACTGGGCGTCTTCATGCCGAGAATTTTCTTGATCCTGGATTTTGAATGCTTCCGTCGCCAAAAACGCGAACGAGTTTTAGTCGGGTTGGCAAACTCAGGCTCACTGGCTCCCGTTTGAGTCATCTGCACCCACTTTACCGGAATGCCCAATTGCCGACGGCCTTGTTCTGCGTTGAGCGGCTTACAGATCAACGTCAATCGTTGTTCATCGTTGCGAATAAACATTTCGCGTGAAACCGAAAATACGATTTGACCTTCGGTAATTCGAATCGCCTTTTTCGAGATATGCTGGTCGTTCCAGAATATTTTCAATGGGAATGTCAGACCGCGCAACAAACCAGTTTCAATCGTGATCTCGTAATCGCTTGGTGGGACATCTAAACGCACCATCGCAACCGGCTCGCTCCAGCGAAAGTCTTCGCCATCAACCGTTTCCGGCTCATAAAAATTGACCAAATGAAACGCAGCCTGATCGTCAAATTCCAGCAGAAAACGCTTTGCCTGTTGATCGCCGCGTTCCGATACCTGGGCATCGAGCAATGGATCAGTTGAATTGGATTTCATGGCGACTCTTTTCAGGCTTCACTTTTGTTCCCGTTACGCGGCCCGTTGGCTGCGGATTTTTAATTGCTTCTTTTCTTCCATGCGAAGGTTGGCGAACAACATCGACAATTCACGCGATCCATCTTGTTCTCGAACCGTGTTGGAAAACTCAACACGCACCTGATATTCGCCGGGGCCAAGTTCCGGCAACAGGCAAATGGTTTCCGGATTCAAGAAATCCTGTTTGGCTTGCAAATCAATTGAATTTTCAACAACGTCATTACAGTAAACGGTCATACGCTGAAACTGGACCGGGTTCAAACATTCAGCCCAAACGCTGAGCGGACCATTGGAATCAACACATATATTCAAATGACATGCCAAACCGACGGCCCAACGAGCACGACAAACGGTGCCGTCGGACAACTGCAAACGCTCTTCGTTGGCAAACCCGGTTCCGGTTTGCAATTGCGTTTGTGTTTTCTCCAGGATCCCCAACCGCCGACGGCGTCCTCGGGTAATCCCATCTGTTTTTGTGGGATCAAAATCAATCTTTGCCGGCGGCTGGAATCCAAACTGATTGGCGACGTTCCTGAGAACATTATTGAATCGATGGTACGAACTTCTGTACGACCATTCGTTTTCGATCGCAATTCGGCCCCAAACTGAAAGCTGCTTTCGATATTGGTCATCAGAATACAAATGCAGGATTGCATCGGCGAGTGCCGCTGGCGTGGTTTCCTTGGCAATCTTTCCGGTCACTCCATCTTGAATCGCTTCTACGACACCTCCGACCGGGTAGCCAACCGACGGCGTACCGCACGCAGCGGCTTCAATGAAAACCTGGCCAAATGCTTCTTCCAGACTTGGCCCAACAAAAATATCGGCGGCGGCATAGGCCAAAGCTGCTTGATGAGGATCATCGATATAGCCAAGCGAAATGGTGCCCGGATACAAATCCGCCGCACCACGCATATGTCCCATGCAAACGGGTACCAGATTTTCCAGCTGCAATCGATTCAACGCTTCAAACAGATGGCGAACTCCTTTGCGATTCTCGCTGACATTGACACTGCTAAAGAGCACCAGAAACGCATCATGCGGCAACCCTAGCAACTCGCGGCAGACGCTCATGTCGCGTGGTTTAAAAACGTCGATGGGAAAGCCAAGCTTGAGAACTTGAATCGCACCTTTGCCAGTTATCGCACTTTGCTCAGCAGATTTTTGCGTCCACTTACTATTTGCCGCAACCACCAAATTGCGTGGTCGATTGATAACGTTCAATTTCGTTTCAAATGCCGTCTGAATTTGCTCCGGCTGCAGGGCAGGGTATTCCATTGCCGACGGACAAGTCGCGTCGCAACTGGATTTGAATTTCTCGCAATCACCGTGATACAAACATCGGCCAGTGGCCAACCATAAATCGTGCATCACCATGCAAGTAGGCCAGGTGTCAGCAAGTTGATCGACAAGTGACATACCCATTGCAGCGTTATGCAGATTGCCAACGACCACTAAATCCGGCTGACTGGCTTCGACTTCTTCAAACAATTGTGTTTCTGTTTTTGGCTGGTCTTCATCCGCTACTTTCGCAGCAACGAACTGAGTTTGATGCCCGGCTGCAGCAATCGCATCTCGCAATCGGCCATGCGCAATTCCAGCTCCGTACCGAGCACCGGAATCATTAACGAAAGTGACTTTGTAATCTTTTGGCTTTGGCTCATTTTCGTTGGCATTGGGGAAGCCATATTTTTCCTGAAAGCGTCTGTTGACCGTCCGCAGTTCCGGTTCATAGTCGCCAGTTGTTTTCTGTTGATCGTGTACACGAAACATTGCCGTCGGCCGACCAATCACGTGCAAGTTGGCACCCGCAATCGCAAACCGCAACCACAACTCATAATCCATGCTGTAGTACAGATCAGCGTTTACAAATCCACCCGCACGTTCCCACAAGTCTCGTGTATACATGACTTCGGGCTGATAAAAGAAACGCCCAGCCAACCAGTTTTTATCCAGGTCCAGCAATTCGCCAAGCTGAAGCGGTCCGCTTTCGCACGAAGTTAAATGCTCCGACGCCACTTCGCCGTGATCAATTAACTGAACAGCACCAGCGACCATGTCGCAGCTATTTTTCCAAAATGCCATCGCCGACGCGAACAATGTACCCGGCGGCAACATGTCATCGGAATTGAGCCACATCAACAATTCACCGGTCGCCAGCGACATACCTTTATTGATGGCGTCGCTTTGCCCATTGTCGGGCTCGCGAACGATATGATCGATTTGCTTGGAATATCGATCTAAAACTTCCGGCGTTTGGTCGGTCGATTCGGCGTCGACGACAATGTATTCAAGGTTCGGATAGCGCTGGTTCAAGACCGATGCAATCGTTTCTTCGATGAATTCACCTTGATTGAAGGACGGCGTGACAATAGATATTTTCGGCCAAGCGGAGCCGTCTGGAAGTGTAGCAGGGTAGGGCGTTGCGTCCGATTTAAACGGCCATTTCTTATCAGACCTTTGCCGCCGGTTGTGTGCCGATGAATAGAATCCACGGTTTTGAATCAGCTGGCCATCTGCATCCACTGAAAATCTTTGCCTGGCCAATTCGAAGTCTTCAGAGCTGAACGCTAATGCATGTTCCGCGCCGCCGCCGACACAACGCAATAAAATCGATTCGCTGAATCGACCGCAAACTTCAAAGGAATTAGACCCAGGAAACTGACGCAAGTCCGCGCGGTTCTTAAACCAGTTGTGCACCAGAACAGGAGTTCCGCTGGCAAGAAATAATGCCAAGTGCGATAACAGACCTTCGGTGTCGTCTTTGTCATTGATCACGACCATCGTCGGTGTCACTGGCAGAAAGTTTCGGAATTCAGCCAGCGTGCCACGAAAATGTACAGCTTTATCGTCCAGCCGCTTGTTTTTGAATTTGGCGTGATTGTCGACGATCGATGACGTATTTGTTTCGACGGCATAGTATTGGACCGGCCAATCCGCATTAACAGCGGCCTGGATCGCTAATTCACTTCGACTTGGATGTCGCAATCCGATTTCAAGAATGACAGCACCGGCATAGTGCCCCATCTCGAACAATTTATAGCACGCCGTTCTTTGTTCTTTGTCGGCATGCCTGCCAACCAGAAATTTTGTTGTGAACCAATGCTTCCAGGAAACGTATTTTCGGTGGCGAGTCCAGCTTGGCACACAGAATTCGATTTCAGAATCGAATTGAACGTCGGGAGATAAGAACGTTCGTTTTTCCATAAGTATCCTGATCCATCAAGAAAGCTGGCGCACTTGCCGCTCGCAGATCCATTGCGAGCCAATTTCGTTACGTCATCCGGCCTACCATTTGCTTAAATGCAGGCATCACTAGGCATCCCTAGGAATCCCGGAACTGAGAAAATTTAACTTTCCTCGGTTTTGGATGCAATAACAAACCCGATTGGCGGTGTCGTGCGGCACGAAATCCAATCGAGACAAGGGCCTTTGGGGGCATTTTACGAATTGGCGCACACAGGTATGATAGCAGTTTTTCAAGATAGATTGGGATTGTCAAAATGAGTGAAAGCGTAGTTCAAGGCACCGTCCACGTCATCGAGGACGCCAAATCTTACGGACAAAATGGATTCCGAAAACGATTGGTTGTGTTGGAACAGGAAACCGGACGTTTCTCAAATTACATTCCCGTTGAATTCGTTCAAGACGCTTGTGATTCCGTTGATGGTATGAGCGTCGGCGACAACGTCGAGATTCGTTATCGCTTGAACGGTCGCAAGTGGCAGAAAGATCCAAATAGCGAAGTCAAATTCTTCTTGAACGCTGAAGCACTTGGATTCAAAGTACTTGCACAGTCGAATTCTCAGGCCGCTCCTGCAGACGGCCCGATGACCGACGAAGAGCCACCGGTTTATGAAGACGGCGCATCGGACATCCCTTTTTAGTTTGGGGCGAGCTCTGCCAATAAGGCCAAACAAAAAGAGACCAATCAAAAAAAGTCTGCCAATAAATGGCGGAAGTGCATGGGAATCGAACCCACCAACCGCATGCTTTACATACGGCTCATCGGTTTTGAAGACCGTGGCGCTCACCAGAGACACAACCACTTCCTTAATCTCTGAATAATAGCAAAGGGCTGATATATAGCCAGTCAAATTGATCGATATCGATTCTAATTTTGTTGCGCAGCCAATTTCGCCGGAAATGCACAGACCGCACAAGCCAGTGGTGCACGTGAGGTGACGTGTCGAACCGACGGCTAGCGCTCAATGGCACTTGCTTTACATTTGTTGTATTCACAAAAGCGAAAACCCTAACTGAACGATGCTTGTCCTGTTTAACGATTAGCCGGCAGGCGTCGGTGATTGGGCTTGGGTGGGGAAACACGGTCGCCTTCCGGCTTGTCGTTAAACTACTCACCAATCGAGATTCGTGCCTAAAGTAAGTGCCATTGGGCTAGCGGCTTGTCACTCTCTCTCTGTCACTCTCTCTCTGTCACTCTCTCT
>CAYONX010000082.1:0-14174 GCA_964405425.1 uncultured Pirellulaceae bacterium
AAACTTAACGAACACTACCCACCTTGCCAATTAGGATCCTGACACCTTTATTTGGTTATTTTGATCTTGAATCGGGTCGAATTCCTGTCGGTCTCTAGAATGCCCCCCTTTTTTGCCTTAGAGCTGATGGTAAAATCGATGAAAAAGAGGTGAAGATGTTCAAGTCACTTCTTGAATTGGTCGCCTAACTCCAGCTTTTCACCCATCAAGTCATCTAACTTATTCCTTTGTTCAGGCGTCAATTCTTCCAGCAACTCTTCCCGCGCTTTTCGTTTTAATTTCTTAATTTCCTGTTCGAGCTTTTTCGAGATTTCAATAGAACGTTCCAATATTCGAGTCTTTTGTTCGTTCGTAATGCCAAGTAGCTTTGCTGAATCCGGATGCACAATCGCTGTTCCTTCACCAGCATCTCGAACATGAACTTGCATGGCAATTTGATTTAGACGTTTGATTTGGTGGGGGAGAAGAACTTCTTTTTTTCGTTCTCTCATCTGTCCTGCTAAAACCTCCTTTTTTGCGCGGGATGATTTTAGATACTCCCCATACTCTTTGTTCGAAGGCGGTCCATTTTCCGCCACATGGCGTTGGTATTTGGAGAATTCATCACGGAGCCTTTTCTTATTTCGCTCGAATTCTGTTTCGATTAACTCAAGCTGACTGATTTGATCGGCGATCAAATCAAGATCTTTTTGTACCGTTTTACTCTTTGTTAGTGAAAACGGATCTTGCCGTACTTTTCGGTTCTTTTCACGAAGTTCGTGCACTTCTTCTAGAACCAGGCGATTCATTGCAGCCAAAATCTCTGTATTTTGATCTTGCCCCACTGCTGAAACGGAATTTGCAATCAACGTTATACCGATACCGAAACATATTTTTCTGGCGAGCATATCCCCCCCAATAAATAAGTTGCTAAACAAACACTCTAGGCCCAAATGATCAAGTACCAAATGCGAACATTATCTTTAACAAAATGTTCTTTCGGGTCTATGGTGTCACTGTTTCACTGATACGAAAATTATAAATAATGGGGAGAAAAAGGTGTCAGGAGCCAAATTGGTGTTTTAGGCAAGCGTAAGAGTTTAGCTCGCCGACCGTAAAAATGATCTTTGTTTCGCCCGAGGTCGAATGTCAGTCTTGTTTTCTTGAATTTGCGCAGCAGCGAACGCAGAAGTTGATTCGATTTTTTTAGAGACTGGACTTTGAGCCCTGCCAAGGGTCGTTTAAAAGGTCCAGACATGGTGCGTCTGTATTGAAATCGCGAGCTCAGGCTTGTGATTTCTTTGCGCCAGACGTTTCATTCAGGTAGTCGCGCCGTTCGTAGTACCGGTTTTAACCGGAATTTTGCAACTTCGTTCAGCTTCGATTCCGCCTAAAGGCGGGTACTACAAACACAGCATACAAAAATCACAATCTCTCCGAGTCGTTTCTAACTGGATAACTATGACTCGGAGATTCGTGCTACTATTACGCGACCAACCGCCTTAGAAGAATTGAGCAGATCCGCCCATCTCCTGAGGAACTCCGTTTTTGTCCATTAAGATGGAGCACCCATGTTCTTCATCCCAAGGGCATTCGAAACAGATAGCGAACCAGGCGTCGTCAGTGATCTGTTTTTCCGACGGAAAGCTCAATGAAATGTATGAAAGTACGTCCCAGAGTTCATCCGGTGTGTTTACTCGTGGTGTCAGATCATGAAAATCGTAACCAGCGCCTCGCGAAACTGAACCATATATTTCGTTTTGATATTTTTCAAACAAATACTGTTTGACGCCATCAAGCGTCTTAGTCGGCAAGCGACAAACGTGGCGAATGCATTCGTATTCTTTTTCTGTTATCCCGCTATTGTCAGCATTGACCCTTGCTTCCAACATTTGTCCAAGCCACGGAGCATTGATTTTGCCTACCCAGATGCCATCGAGTATCAGTGAATCCAAATTCATTTCTGCGTCAGTCAACGTATTCAAACCATGGCGAATAGTAGCGAAAAGGACCGCGGAAATTGCGGTAGTAACCAGGAGCGCCTTCACTGTGAATTGAAGATTAGTAGAGTTCATTTCGGCCTTCTTGAAAACAGAGCTTGAGCAGCGACAACGGCTAATCAAAAGGTCATTGTAAATCCACATCCGCCGACGTCAGGTTCTATTCGATTTCGCCCCAGATTTTCGTTAGCAGCGAGAACATTTTCGGGTCGTGCTGCTTTAATTCTGCCCGCACAAATGGATAGAAGTCGTTGACGCCAAAATAGGCTTCGGTCATTTCAGCAAAGTACTCTTTGTGGTTGTTCAATCCGTAGTGCTGTACTTTCTGGCCGGTATGGGAAAGTACTTCTTCGTAGATTTTGGATTCTTTGGCGGATTGGTATGTGGCCAGGATTTCTGGATGGTTGTACCCGAGTATTTGATCGTGATAGGCATGGGCCAGTTCGTGTAGGATCACGTATGGATGCTTAGCCCACTGGCTCGGATCAGTCAGATGCGCGGCCCGAGGAATGTGCACATGTTTGGCAAGTGCCGGATCGTGTCCATTGTTCTTGAGCCAATTGGGGCTGGGGTGGTACTGCATGTTTTTGAGTGGCTGGTAATGCAAATCCAGTCGAATTGGCAACCGTTGCAGTTCCGTTACTCGGTTTTCGGGAACGATATATTTGATGCGCTGCAAATGATTGGCGACCGCGGTGATGGCTTTCGATTTCTCTTTTTCGTTTTCGGACATCTCTTTGTCGATCGTGACCGACCAGCCTTCGACGTCCAACTTTACCGAGCCATCTGAGTCATTGGTTCCTTCGCTACCATTTGCACTGAAAATCAAGCCACCCAGCAGCAAAGATGACACCACCAGTCTTAACATCGACATTGCAGACCACCTATCGATCTCGAGTTTTGAATTCTTCGGGCCAGTATTGTCGAGCAGATTCGAGCGGTTTGGCGGCAACCATGCCAAGGCCACAAATAGAGCCTTCTTCCATTTCCCAGCCGACATCATCGGCGTGCGTGAATGCGACTGGATCACCAATTTGAACGTATTTGTCAACTTGTCGATTCAGATATCGAGTGCCGATACGACAAGGAGCACATTGACCGCAGCTTTCTCGCTCGAAAAAGATCAATTGTGATTTTACGGCCTGAGCCATATCGATGGTGTCGTTAAGGACGACAACGCCAGAGCTGCCAAGCATCGATCCAACATCGGCCAGGCTTTTGTAGTCCAGCGGCAAATCGCGGTACTTCATCGGCAAAAATCCAGAAGACGCGCCACCGGGACTGAATGCCTTTGGATTCCCTTCGTAACCTCCGGCTGCTTCGACCACCTCGTCCAAATTGACTCCCAGTGGCAATTCGTAGACACCGGGTTGGTTCACATGGCCGGAAACACAATACAGTTTCGACCCAGCTTCGGTCCGACCCGTACTTTTAAACCACTCGCCGCCTCGCATTACAATCGCCGGCACACAGCAAGCCGTTTCAACGTTGTGCATTAGCGTTGGTTTGTTTCTGAAACCACACTCCGTCGGATACGGAGGTTTAAGTCTGGGCATGCCTCGTTTGCCTTCGAGGGATTCGATCAATGCGGTTTCTTCGCCGCAGATATAGGCACCATGCCCGAGCGATACGTGGATTGAAATCGGAGCAATTTTGTCTTCGGCTTCGGAAATCGCTTTTCGCAATGCACGAACTTCGTTTGTGAATTCACCACGGATGTAGATATGAATTTCCTGAGCGCCAACGGTCAAAGCGGCGATGGCCAGGCCTTCAAGCATTTTATGCGGCTGTCGCAAGATGATTTCGCGATCTTTGAAGGTTCCCGGTTCGCCTTCATCGGCATTGCAGATCACGTAACGTTCCGTTTCGGTTTGATCAAGAACGGACGACCATTTGAAATGAGCTGGAAACCCAGCACCGCCTCGGCCTTGAAGGCCCGATTCTTTGACTTGTGCGATGACAGCTTCGACGCCGAGTTTTCTGGCCTGTTCGAAAGCGGTGTAAGATTTGTCGACCGCACCGCCCAAGTTCATGGGTAGCTGTGGATCGTCAGGCGTGACGCCGGTTTGTTTGCCTTCGTAAGTGAGCAGCTCGAGATCTTCGTCCAATGTTGCCGGAGCCCGATCGCATTGGGCAAGGCAGCTGACCATTTCCACGTCCTTGCCTTTTTCGCGCAGTGATTTTGCAAGCTCGTCACAGCCAGCCATCTGGCAACTAAGGCCATCGCAAACCCGGACACGTTTTCCAGGTTTGTTGATCAAGGTATAGAATAGTCCGGTGCCCCAAACGTCGGCTTCTGGAACATTGGTTTCGGCTGCGACCTTACGCACCGTTGCTTCGGTGACGCCGCCTTCGTGTTCGAGCAGTTGTAAAACGCGTTCGCGTTGGGCAATTGGTTTGAGCATTGAGATATCCTGATTGGTTTACCCTAGGATATCGAATTTGATGCGTCTTTGCCTTAGCAGTTCACGAATTTTCACGTACCACCCATTAATTGAACGGTGGCCGCGGATATCAATTTTGGTTGCAACGAAGGATTGGTGGCAAGTTTTGTCGTTTTTGGAATCGCTTATCCACTAAGCAATGCAACAAATGGCTCAATATCCAACAGGTTGACCACTCCGTCCTGATTGATATCGGCTTCCACCTGAAAACTTCCGGTGGTCAAGAGATCGACAAATGGCTGAACGTCCAGCAAATTGACGACACCGTCTTGATTGACGTCTCCAAAATTTGCAATGGGAAGAACGGACAGAATTCGACCGTCAATGGCGATCACGTAAAGTTCACCACTGGAGTCTTCGCCAAAGCTGACTGGTTGCCCTAGCCCCGCGCTGCCGGAAGCAATTTGAAGCTGTTCAAATTGTCCGGTTTCGAGTTCTCCGGCAAACATACGAGGACCGATTCTCTGCCCACCCTGGAATTCCGCGAATATGTATTTGCCTTGGAGAGCCGGAATACTGTCACCGCGATAAACAAATCCGCCGGTCACTGATACTCCGTCTTGGTGATCGTACTCAAAAACGGGCGGTGTTAGTCCGTTGGCCATCGCAAACGCATCGCCCATGTCCGGGGTTAAATCGAAGCCATTGTTGAAGTCGATCTGGAAAGAGCCTTCGAGTGCCGGCCAGCCATAGTTGCCGCCGCTGGTGACTAAGTTGATTTCTTCAATGTTGAAGTGGCCAACTTCGCCAACGATGACGCGGCCGGTGGGTTGGTCGATGCTTAACCGCCATGGGTTGCGATGCCCATATGAATAGATCTCGCCCAGAGTACTCGGATCTCCGTCAGCCGCAAAAGGATTGCTAGAGACGATTCCGTAATTCCCATTGGCACTGTTGTTGCCCAGCGGATCAATTCGCAAAACTTTACCAAGTACCGTTCCAAGTGCCGGTGCATTCAACGCTTCGAGGTTAATCCCTCCATTGAAGTTGAAAGCCCCATCTCCGGCAGAGATGAAAAGTGTTCCACTTGAATCAAAAGCAAGGTCGCAAAAATTGTGTTCGTTATCTGGTTCCTGAGCGACAAACAATTCGCGGCGAGTTACGTTTTGTGCGTTGCCATTGGCAATCAATGTATTTGAGCTGATCGCATCTGCATCGACGGTGTATTCGACCAAAACAGCTGCATGTTCATTCACATTCCCAAAGGCCGGAACAAAGTCATATTGAGCAATCGGCTTTGGCGATTCGGTAACGAGCACATAAAATTTCCCAAATCCTGGGGCGCCGCTGTCTGCGAAATCTGGATGAAAAACAACGCTCGTAACGCCGTAGGCAAACGGTGCGATTGAAGTTTCGTTTGTGTTGGTGTTCAGATAGGCGCCTGATTCTACATTGCCGTCGGCGTCCATGATTCGCAGCAGTCCGCCTAACGTTGAAACGACCATGCGACCGCTGCCATCGGGAACGGGAGTGACTTTGGTAGGCAGGATTTGCGGGGTGCCAAAGATGTCGATATTAAAGCCCGCAGCATGTTGCTCAAGCTGAATCTCTAATGAACCGACGGGAATCGTGGGAAGCCAGTCCTGTTGTGCCACTGCACAATGAATGGGGATAAGTGAAGCTACTATCACCAGAATGGGGGGAAATCTCATAAGTTTGTTCCTTGGGGATTCGATTATTGTAGCTAAGAAACGGGCGATAGGTGAATAATATCAAGCAGAACGATCTGGGAAAATTTTCGCCAATAGCGATTTCCATGCCGCGGCTTCCACATTAAACGTGTGGTTACGTGCGATTTTTACACACCTGCTTTTTAGTTGTTGGAAAAGCTTTTTGTCGGTCTCGAGACGAAAAATTAATTTGGCCAGTTTGTGAGGTGAAGCAACGGGGAACAAGCCCGGATAACTTGCGGTCAATATTCCTTTGTTGCCAGCAACCGCCGATGCCAAAACCGGCGTTCCAGAAACAATCGCCTCCACAATTGAATTTGCTGAACTTTCACTCAACGAGGTGTTGATCAGCAACTGGCTGCGAGCAATAAGTTGTCGAGTTTGCCAATGAGGCTTCAGGCCGGCCCACCGATAGCGATCGCTTTTCTTCATCCATGCCAGCGCCGATTGCTTCATGTTGGCGCAAAGTGCTTTGCCGTAATGATTGATTCGGATTTTCGATTCCGGTGGCAGATGCAATGCCGCTTCGGCGGCGAAGAAGGGCTGTTTGACTGGCCGCAGATGTCCGCACAGCGAAACCTCAAAACAGGATTTCAGCGGTTCAGGAATTCGCCTTGGTCGTATGGCAGATTGAGGAATAACATTCGCTTTGGCCCGCCAGCGCGGATTCAGTTTCGCTTTTGCGTTTGGCTCCAGCGTGACAAGATATTCAGCTTTGTCGATCGCATTTGTTGCACGCGCCGAGAATCCCTTTGGCGAATAAATATCCGTGCCGGCCAGCAGCAAGACTGTTGGGCGATCTGGATACTTGCGTCCAAATGCCAATAGTTGTTTTCCAGTTCGTTCCGCATGGATCGCGACCAGTAAATCGCAACGATTTTCCGCAGCATTGATCGAAACCTTGTGCCCAAGTTTTCGCAGGATTTTTGCCCAGCGATTGGTGGTCACTCGGTTTCCAATCAATGAGCCGGCGGCGGCATGAGTTGAGATCGAAATGCGAATGACGGGACTCCGGTTAACAATTGTGCGTGCAAGACGTTATAAACAAGTTCGTCCATTGAACAAATCGAGTGAGTGTCAAACGTGCCCAAAAATGTCAAAGTTGCCATCGTACAGGATTCTCCAATGTTGCTTGATATTGGCGCGACATTGGAAAAGGTGTCAGAAATTTCAGCGGCGGCAGCACGCGACGGTGCTCAATTCGTGCTTTTTCCAGAAGCGTTTGTTGGCGGGTATCCTCGCGGTCTGTCGTTTGGTTGTGTCGTAGGCGATCGAAGCGAAGAAGGCCGGGAATTGTGGCTGCAGTATTCGCAAGCATGTCCAATCGTAGATGGCCCGGAAATTGAAAGACTGGGGGCGGTCGCGGCGGAGAATAAAATCTGGTTGGTCATTGGAGTGATCGAAAGAGAGGTCGGCGGCAGTTTGTATTGTTCGATTATGTATTTTTCGCCAGATGGGAAACTGGCCGGTCGGCATCGCAAGTTGAAACCAACGGCGTCAGAGCGGTTGATTTGGTCGGATGCTCAAGCTAAAGATTCTTTGGCGGCAGTGGATACTGCATTTGGAAAGGTTGGTGGTTTGATTTGTTGGGAGAATTATATGCCGCTCTCAAGGATGGCACTCTATCAGCAAGGCGTTGAAATCTATGTCGCGCCGACTGCCGATCAGCGTGATCGTTGGATGAATTCGATGATCCATATCGCACTTGAAGGCCGTTGTTTTGTTTTGTCTGCCAATCAGTACGTAACAAAATCGTCTTACCCGAAGACTTTGCAGGAGCACAGCGACTTACAGAATATGCCGGAAGTTTTATGTCGCGGTGGCAGCTTGATGATTGGGCCCATGGGGAACGTGATTGCTGAACCATTGTGGGATCAGGCTGGCGTTTTATTTGCTGACTTGGATCTTGATGAGATTCAGAAAGCGAAAATGGATTTTGATGTTGTTGGGCATTACGCCCGCAGCGATGTCTTTGATTTTGCGATTCGTGATCGATAACGGTCTATATTTCGATTGAAAACATGTGCCAGCGTCCTTGGCGAAACTGGTTTCAGGGATTTGGCAATCCAATGGGCGTGATATGCGTGCATAAGTTTGTTTGTATGTTGGACTTAAAACATTCGATGTTAGGCCAGGTTCTCGTAGTTGTTAGCTATCATACAGTTTAGGCCGGAATAATCAAAAGAACAGATTAATGCGTTGAGATTTTAGTAATACCCTGTCACCATGAATGTCGAAATCACTCAACGTTAGAATAGATCAGCGTTAGAAATTGATCCAGTAATCTGTGACAGGGATAGATATGATTAAAATTACTTTGCGTTATTTAATTTTCTTGGTAGTTGCGAGCGTAGCTTCGCAAAGTGTTCTAGCCCAAAGCAATTGGGTCGATTTTGAGGACCAACAAGAACGCCTCCAGTTTGATACCAATGACGATCAAGAGAAGGACATGGTGGTCGGCGACATCGATAATGATGGCGACGAAGATATCATCGTTGTTCGCAAGCGTCCGTTTTCTGTAGATGGACCGCGTGTCAATTTGTTGTTGATGAACGAAGGTGGCGTGCTTGTTGATCGCACTAGCGAATTCGCTCCTGAGTTTATTTCGCTGCCAGACAACGCAAGAGACGTGTTGTTGTTTGAGGTTAACAATGATGGCTGGCTGGACATGATTATCGCCAATACTTTTGGTAGCTTGCCGCGGCTTTACGTTAACTTGGGCGAAGACAGCCGTGGAAACTGGTTGGGATTTGAAGACCAGGGAGCCAATGGCGATTGGTATTCTCCTCAATTTGATATTAATCCACAGGCTTGTGGCGTTGCAACCGGCGACGTTAACGGAGATGGTTTCGACGATTTGTACTTCCCTGACTACAACAATGGCCTGGAAGCCAGGTTGTTAATCAACAATCAGGACAACACTTTTTCAGACCAAACAGAAACAAGAATGTCCGCTGCCGCCAGAAACCAGGCTTTTGGAACCAATGGATTCATGGCTGATATGAACAACGATGGATTTATCGACATTGTTTCAAACGACAGTGTCGCCTTCGGCGGAATCGGTGTTGAAATTGCTTACAATGACGGCGACGGCAATTTCTTCCAAACTCAGGTGCTTTCACAAACCGTGGCTAGTTACATGGCTATGCATGCTGACTTTAACAACGACGGACGAAATGACATTTATGTTGTCGATGACTTTCAAGATTACGTCTTGTTCAATAACTCAACCAATGCAAATGGAACAATCAACACTACGAGAGTTTTCCATTCGCAAAGTAGTTTGACGCAAAATTTTAACGGCAACATCGAGCCTTCAGACATGGACAACGACGGGTTTATCGACATGGTTGTTTCGGATGTCGACGTAGATATTCCTGGTTGTAATCGTCGCTTTACCTTGCTGCAAAACAATGGTGGAAACAACATGTTCAACCCAAATGATGGGACGAATCTTTCGTGGAATCTGCAAGGTTCTCACGACACCGTTGTTATCGATATTAATCGGGACGGTTTCAAGGATCTGTTCATGGCGACTTGCGAGAGCTATCACATGTTCGTAAACACTGCTGAAGCAATTATCGGCGATGTTAATTGCGATGGCACTGTCAATCTTCTGGACGTCGATCCGTTTATTGACTTGTTGGCTTCGGGTGGCTTTAAATTTCAAGCAGACACCAACGGCGATGGCATTGTGAATCTGCTGGATGTATCAGGATTCATTACTGCTTTAAGTGGCGGCTAATTCCAAGTCGTTATTGAAGTAGAAAATTGAACACAATCGCGCATCGTTAGATGCGCGATTTTTTTTTTGTTCTCTATCGTCACCAATGCGGATGCCTTAGCTTTAGCATTGGCAAGTGACACACTCTCACTACTGAAACAAAATCAAAGTTGCGTGCGACCTGCCTGCGATTCCGCGTGAGGGAATCTTGCTGCGTTGGGTTGCTTTGGATCGATTCTAAAGACGCCGGTTTGCTCGAATTGTCTTGCGGTTAAACGTCCACACGTGATGCATCAATGAACCTTTGACGATTTGACTTGTCCATTGGGTACACTTACAAAGTTAGAAATTTGTCCGCGAAGCTCGCCTGCCTGACAATACAGCAAAAGAAGAGGATCGTACCCTGAACTTAAAACAAGATCTTTCGAACCGATTTCTTAACGAAGCTCCTGTTGGGTGGAGACGTTATGGCGAAGCGTTTCGTCGCTGTAGCCTCGAGACAAAAAACAACTGGATTAACTCTTCATCGGGTGAAATCAATTCAAGCAGTACTACCCAAATTCATTGGTTGGATCGTCGTGCAATCAGTATCGCCACACTCGAAGATGGGACGGAGTGGATAAACTGCCGGCGCGAAGACTATGCGTTCTGGGTTAGTAGAAGTGACAAGACTGAACCGTGGGAGCTGAAGTTGTTGGTTAAGTCCTCTGACCTGCAAGCATCTCATAGAATTTCCTGCAGTTTGCTTCGATCTTTTTATCCTGACTTTCTATATCGTCAGGACTCACTTCTCGAGGCACTTCAAAAGCCGTATTTCAAGCTCCTGTCAGTCGAGCACGATCCGGTCGATCAGTTTCCCAACCTTTATAAAGTCGTTTTCGACTATGAACATCCGTTTCGGAAAACTGCTGGCGATTATCAATACAACTGGGTGCAGAATGGAACGCTTTGGCTGGATGCTGACAATTGCTGGGTGATTGTCCGCTTTCAATTCGAGTCGTTGCTGAACAACAAAGGCGAACGCGAATGGTCTGAACTGGAATTTGAATTCGATCCTCAGACCTATTGTGACGTTCATCTGCCAGTAAAGTGCCGGCACTTTGATCTCGACCAGGATTGGAAACGCAAAGAGGTGGATGAATACTATGTCAAGGAGTTTCGCCGGATCAGCCCGGATGGACTTGATTCGCAGTCGCTGAATTTATCGCACTATGGATTCGCCAAACCCGATTTTGATATTGCTGGTTCAACGATCAAGATTGAGATCGATAACATGCCCGATATCGACGTCAACGATCAAGTGACGATCCCGTTCACTGTACGAAATGTCGGCCGATACGACGCAGAGATCATCAAGGTCGCCGGTTGTTGAGGATTTTCAGCCGACTTCGGTCCGAAGTCACCCTCATGCACGATCGCACCGGGCGAAGCACACGAAGGACGAATTCATGTTCGGGTCAATACGCCGGGCAAATTCGAGCAACGATTCGAGTTTCTGATTCAAACTGATAACAAACTTGTTGGCGAATCATTCGACTTGGAAGGCAAAGCGAAGTGATTCAGTTGGTCGCGCTCGACTGCCGCCATTTCATTTGGTGTTTTCATCTTCAAGGCCTTCGATGCAGTTGCTGCTCCTTAGCAGTCAGAACCTGACGCCTGCCTTTCGTAGACATTCGTTGCGATTCAACAACACACATCTACGCTTCAGATGTTGCGGTCGCGGTCATGCACTGCAGATAGTCGAGTCATGCAGATAGTCGCTTAACCCATGAAACTCAGCTCCGTATGGAACATCAGTATGAAGGTGCTCGACAATCGGATTCGCAAATTGCGTTTGGATATTTGATTTACTCGTTACCTAAATGTGACCAAAGAATCGGCGGAGCCAGCTCAACCGAATTTCCAGCCGGGTCACGAACATAAATCGAAGTGCCTCTAGTGCCTTCTCCCCAGGAAATTTCCGATTCGATTTCAATTCCAGCCGATGCAAGCCGTTTTCGCCATTCGGGAAGTTCGGCAGTGTCGGCGACAAATGCGATGTGCCCGTTGCCAGTGCAGCCGTGAGCGGGAACTGCTCTTCCGGCTGCCGAGCTTTTCTCTGAATTGAAAATGAGAAGATATCGTTCACCGATACCGAGGACGATCATAAGCTCGTTTTGACTAAGCAACGTCAAGCCAAAACCTTCGACGTAAAACTTTGCCGCTGCGTCTAAATCGTTCGCATACAGCACGGTTTCGTAAACATGTCTTGCCCGGATCACGCGGTTCTTTCCCTGGGTTTCGCGATTACGAACGAACTATTGATTGATGATCTGCTACTCAATCAAGTCAACGGCGCACGAGGGCGCAGAAATTCTTCCGACGACTGGGTATAAATGAAATGTACTTCTGTTGCGGTTATACTTATCGCAAATTCGAGTCTTAGAATCAAGTCCCTCATTCATATGGATGGCGCTGGAATGGCAATTCAATTGACAAAAGATGCTGAAGACAGGATCAAAGAACAGGTTGACAATCGCATATCGTCTTACGCAACTTGGTTTGGGGTAGGGAATATCGCAGCACTACTAGCTGCCGCAGCGTACATCATCTTTGCGTTGCCTAGCCAAACTGAGAGTCGGTCGCTAATCAGATGACTTCGGTTCAAAAGGTTGTTGACCAGCTTGCTGAGAAAACGACCGAGGAGGTATTCAAAACGAGCCAAGCCGCAATCGACCTAAATAGAGATTTGGGTAATCTAAGATTTTTACGATGTTGGGATGGTCTAGTTTCATCACCGCATCAACTTCATCGGCAAATCTATCTAAGCGAATCGGGTTCTTAAGCCGTTTTAGCGCCCCTATTTGTTCGGAACCACGGTGCTTCACCAGGAACACTTGGCTGGCGCCGCCTGCGCCGACTTCGTTATCAATCTGCCAGTCGCCATACTTATCGCTCATTACGCAACTGCCTGATGAATAAACGCGAAAAGAAGGCGGCGTACCGCAAGAGAGAGTGTCCGTACACCTTTTAGAAATATTTTCTAATGTTTTCCAAGGCCTTTAAAGGAGTGTACTCTTATGGCCGAATAGACGATAAATTGGCGTTTCGTTTGGTATATAGTGTGCGAACGCTGTTGGATAAGCAGCGGATTCCTAATCCTCAGCTACAGATTCGATTCCTGTCGGGGGTATTATTTCACTTTGCATCATCTCTATTTTTCTTTTGTAACGGAGCAATAACATGAACTTGAGAGCTGGAATGTTGATTTTCTTAGTTACCGCCGCCTGCTTGTGCGCAACTGAATCACAAGCAAACGCCCAAGGCTTTCGAAGGGGCGGCAGTCAGCTGGCGATTCGCGCCGCCAGGCGCTATGTCGGAAGCGCCGTTCCCGGCGTTCGAGCTATTCGGACCGTACAACGAGTCGGTGGTGTTAGATTGGGTGGCGGGCAAGCCTTTCGCGGCAACCAGCGCCCGTTTGGATTGCGTACCGGACTGCAAGCCGCCCGACTCTTTCGGCGCTTTTAATTAAGTAGATTGGCGGAGCAAGCTTGTACAGGTTCAGCTCCGGAAAAACCCCTTTCGCTTCGACTATCCGTTCGATCATCGTACCTGTTTTTGTTGGGCCCACGATATACGGCATGTCTGTACAAGAATCTTCGACGACCCTGCAAGAGCAGGTCGACGATCAACAACACAAAAAGTACGGCACCATTTCCGGCGTCTTCCGACCGACTTTTATGACGATCGTTGGAACTTTCGCCTGCATGATGGCAATGTTCGTCATCAACCCGCTCTTCGGCATCATTTCGATCGCGATTGTCTTTGGAGTCTATTTTTACCTGACCCGTCGCGACATCGATCACGAAGAAGGCGACATGCGCAGTGGTCTTTTCGTTTCGCTCGCCGAATGGCGGCGCGTCAAACAGCAGATCTCCCGCAATCGAACGAGCGAAGCTGGAAGCCAAACCTGCTTGTGCCGTTCACGGACGAACGGGAACTGCGCGGAGAATTTGGATTAATCCGCGACATCGTCTCTCCCCGTGGATCTGTGACTCTCATCGGAGTTCATGAACCGGGACAATCTTTGGGCGAAACGGTGCCGTCGCTCGGGCGAGATTTCCTCTCTCAGGGCGTATCTGCGCGATGGAAGAATATCGAATCCGAACAGACGTTCTCGGCGATCGACACCACTATGCAAGCGCTGTCTGGTGCGTTTTTTCGCCCTAACATTCTGTTTTGGCGCGCCCCCCCACGACGATGAAGCTATCGACGCCGAGCTCGTGCAGCGGCTCATCGATCGCGCGATCGAACAAGACAGACATGGGCGTTCAGGTTTTTCTCGACGAGCCTGTGGCTGGGGTCGGGCAGCAAAAGA
>CAYONX010000083.1:0-13976 GCA_964405425.1 uncultured Pirellulaceae bacterium
GTGACGTTTGGCGATGTGCAGAGGGTAATCTTCGCCCAGCCATTGCTGGTGAGTGCGAATCGCGGTGTCGGGACAATTGTTTTCGTCGCTCAAGTGGCACAAACAAACCCACTTCAGTCGCTCGTTGGTGGCCGTGTGTATCAGCTTGGCAGAATCTTCGTTGGAAAGATGTCCGCCTGATCCACGAATGCGTTGCTTCAAAAATTCGGGATAGGGCCCGGAGCGAAGCATTTCCTCGTCGTAGTTGCTTTCAATGATGACCGCGTCCAACGATTGCAATACTTCGCGTAACCCTGCGAAAGCATGGCCCAAATCGGTCAAAATTCCGACGCGATGGCTTTCGTTTTCCAAGACGAACGCGACACCATCGGCGGCATCATGAGGCGTTGGGATGCTGTGAACTTTCAGGTCGCCAACGGTCAATGACTCACCAGCCTGAAAACAGGATGCATTATTGATGGTGCCAGTCGATTTCGGTCGACGAGCGATCGCATTCAAGGTGGGTTTTGTGGCGTGAACCCGCACGTTCAAGCGGCGGCTGTAGTCAGCAAGGTATCGGCAATGATCGCTATGATCATGAGTGACCAACAAATCGGTGACTGAATCGAGGTCTTTGTCGTGATGCTCCAGTCGCAATCGCGCTTGACGAATCGTGATTCCTGCGTCGACCAGAATCTTTGTTTCGTCTGATTCAATGTAGTAGCAGTTTCCTTTGCTTCCTGATTGCAGGGGAATGATCAGCATTTCGAAAATCCGTTTTGTTGCCAGTTTTTGGTGCCACTAAGAATGGGTGGCGTTACCAAAGCATAACAGTTTTGGCTGTGCCCGATAACAGCAGCGGGAAACAAGGGAAGTTGCTGTGATACAGAAACAATGGCAGCTTGCCTGGTCACGGGCACTAAAATTCAAACGGTGCCAATTAGCATACCGCTTGTTATTCAGATCCTGACTCCCTCCACCCAGCCAATTTCGATTCCGGCTTCCTTGCGCAAAAATGCAACCATTTGCGCGGCGTGGTGTTGAGTAGACTAACAAACAACCCGCCAAGAGCGCTGTTTGTGCTCGTTGGCTGGCTGCATGGTGGGTCGGCGTGACGTCAACGGTGTGAAGCGAGTTATCCCATTTGGGATAGCCATTGGCGGAAAACGATTCGCGGAAATAGCAAAGCGTCTTTGGCGTAACGAGAAACCAGTCTTTTTGGCTCGGTAGACATCCGATGCAACCATTCGATGCCAGATTTTTGCATCCAAACAGGTGCTCGTTGTTTTTCGCCGGCCAGGAAGTCGATGGTGGCGCCAACGCACAAAGCAACTTTGGCGTCAAGCATGTGTGCATATTGGCTAACCCAAATTTCCTGTTTTGGTGCACCCAGTCCGACTACCAATACGTCTGGTTTTGTCAGAATCAAACGTCCCAAAATATAATCCGTTTCGTTTTGATCTTTTTCAAATCCCATGGGTGGGCTGTAAACGCCAACCGTTTCTACATTGGGCCATTGTTCTTGCATCTTGGCTGCCGCACGAGCTGCAACGCCTTCTGCGGCCCCAAGCAAAAACACTTTTACTTTCTCGGTATTGTTGTTGTATGAATCAAACAGGCGAGGTACCAGTTCAGAGCCTGGAACGCGTTCTGGCAAAGGACGACGCAGCAATCGAGAAGCCCAGACGATCGGGTGGCCGTCGGCCAGAATCAAGTCCGCACCTTGATAGGATTCCTGGAATTTTTCGTTTTCAGTCAGCAGTACGGTGTGATCAACGTTTGGAGTGACTACATAACGGCAGCTTTGCTTGTCTTCGCTGACCCATTGTCGTAGTTGTTGCACTGCTTCGGGCATACGTACGGCGTCGATATCGATGCCGAATAGATTTTGTTTCTTGGTCATGGCTTTCTTTCATTCATGTTTTGTCATGCATACAAGAATGTGTTACCAGCTGAACGAACCATTGTGAAATAGTGAAATTGTTGCTTTCCGAGATTGCTCCAGGGGCAGGTCGTAACGGTTCTGATGATCGATCCGGGGATTAATTTGGATTCGCTATATGAAAGATGGCGATTTGATATTGGAGTGACCAACAATTTAGAGACGTTTCGGAAACACCTCTGGAATTATCATGTTTGCTTTAAAAGAAATACTGATTAAATCCTATCGACTGGCCACATCACCGTGGCGCAATTTGTCACTGGCGAAAATGTCACGTGCCTCGAAGGTACCTGTGCAGGTACTGTTTTATCATCGTGTCGCGGATGAAATCATGAACCCGTGGACAATCAGTTGCGACCAATTCCAGCAGCAGATCGATTGGATGCAGGAAAATTTTGATTTGATTTCGTTGGCAGAAGCTCAGCGTCGCATCCGTTTTGGCAACCAGCGCCCAGCCGTTGCGATCACATTTGACGACGGTTACTCAGATAATTCTTCGTTCGCTTTGCCGATGTTGATCGAAAGAAAGATTCCGGTCACATATTTCGCGACGACCTACCACACAACTCATGGAAAGCCGTTTCCCCACGATGTTGAGCGTGGTCAGCCGTTGGCAACCAATTCGATCGAGTCATTGCGAGCACTTGCTAACGCCGGCGTTGATATCGGTGGACATACCCGGATGCACTGCGATTTGGGCGCCGGTTTAACTGACGAACAAATCTACGACGAAGTCATCGCCGCGACTCGGGAACTGGAGTCCATGATCGGGACATCGATTGAGTATTTCGCGTTTCCATTCGGCCAAAAGAATAATCTGGATCCGCGGGTCTTTAAGGTGTTGAAGGATAATGGTTTTTCGGGTGTCTGTAGTGCTTACGGTGGCGTCAACGAAGTGGGTTCCGAGGAATTTCATTTACAGCGAATGCATGGCGATCCAAATCTTGAACGCATGAAGAACTGGCTTTCAGGGGATCCGCGAATTCGAAACGTCGTTCGATATCAATGGCAAGAAGAATTGCGATTGCAGCCACAGAAACCTCAATCAAATAACGAACTGGTCAAAACGCCGTAGTATCCAAAGAAACGCCGTAGTCTCCAAAGAAACACTTTAGTCCCCATAGAATTGCACGATGCAACCATCCAATCCAAAAAACGTAATGTTCGTAATTACCAGCATGCCAGTAGGTGGTGCTGAAACGTTGCTTGTAAATATGTTGTACCGGTTCGACAAACAAAGGATTTGTCCGTCGGTTTGCTGTTTAAAAGCCAAAGATGAGTTGGGCGAAAAAATCAGTGATGATTTTGATGTGTTCCCCAATTTGATTAACGGCAAGTTTGATGTGGCCGTGGTGCAACGTTTGCGAAAGCTGTTTATCAAGAAAGAAATCGACGCGGTTGTGACGATTGGTGCCGGAGACAAAATGTTCTGGGGACGCTTGGCGGCGCGTTATGCACGCGTACCTGTGATATTGTCCGCGTTACATTCAACCGGTTGGCCGGATGGCGTTGGTCATTTGAATCGATTGTTGACGGGAATTACAACTGGCTTTATTGCGGTGGCTCGGGCACATGGTGAGCACCTGGCGACGCACGAAGGATTTCCTGAAGAAAAAGTGTTTGTCATTCCTAACGGCATCGACACCGATCGATTTCAGTTTGATCCTGACGGGCGTCAGCATTGGAGGGAGCAATTAGGAATACCCCAGGATAGTCCTGTAGCGGGAATTGTTGCTGCACTTCGCCCCGAGAAGAATCATGAATTGTTTGTTCGAGCTGCCAGTGCGGTCACCAAACAAATCCCCAATGCCCATTTTATTGTGGTTGGCGACGGCCCCGAGCGAGCAAATATTGAAGGCTGGATCAACCAATTGGAAATGCAAGACTCCATTCACTTGGCTGGCTGTACGCACGAAATTCCTGCGGTTCTTTCGGCGATGGATTTGTTTGCGTTGACATCGCACAACGAAGCGAGTCCCGTTTCGATTCTGGAAGCCATGTGTTGCCAACGTCCAGTGGTTGCCACCAATGTCGGCAGCGTCAGGGAATCGGTGATTGATGGAAAAACCGGCTCACTGGTCGATGAAGGCAATCTTGAGCAAACGGTTGAACGTTGGTTGGATATTCTGGGCGATAAAGATCTGGCTTCCCAAATGGGAAAGCAGGGCAGGGACCATGTTCTGTCGACCAGTTCGCTGGATTCGATGACAATGGGTTACACGCAATTGATCGAATCTTTGTATGACGGTTGCCAATCGGACGACCCTCGTCTGGCCCCCTACAGCGTTTCATTAACTGGTCGACCGGAATCGATTTCTGTTTAAGCCATCGGATTCGCCGTCCGTTTGGATTAATATAGCCGAGTAGATTTTTCTCTTTTGACACCTCTTTTGGGGTGAATCTTCGTATCCGGTAGCATTCCATGAGACGCATCGCAGTACCTTTTTTGGCTGGACTTGCCAAATTGCTCAGCGGTGCGACATTGCGCTGGGTGGATTGTGAGCCGGAAGATTGTCAGCGGGTTTATTTCGCCAACCATACCAGTCATCTGGATGCGCTTGTATTGTGGTCGTCGCTGCCAAAGAACTTGCGTGCAAACACTCGACCAGTTGCCGCCCAGGATTATTGGATGGGTGGACCAGTGCGCCGTTATATGGCCAAGATATTCAATGTGATTTTGATCGACAGAAAAAAGATCAAAGTTCACAACAGCCCGATCGATATGATGGTTCGCGAAATGGGCAACTCGCAGTCTCTGATCGTGTTTCCAGAAGGCGGGCGAAATCCATCGGGCGAAATGGGTGAATTCAAAAGTGGTCTTTATTATTTGGCGAAAAAGCGGCCGGATCTCGAATTGTTACCGGTTTACATTGACAATTTGAACCGCGTGATGCCAAAAGGCGAGTTTCTGCCTGTACCTCTGCTCAGTTGTATTACAATTGGGCCACCGATGTGGCTGGAGACGGGCGAGAACAAGACTCGATTTCTGTCCCGCGCCCGTACGGCCGTTTTGAATTTGAAAGAAAGCGAAGACTAAGCCCGTTCTGCTGCGACGTTATGAATCACTTATTGCTAATTCTTGGTGAGTCGCTGCTAGACGACCGAAACACAATCCTGATCGTTTTTATCACGATCGTTGTTCTCGGGATCTTGTTGTTTGTTGGCCAGATTCTCAAGCGTCAGCCGGAGACGAATTTCGATCCAGCGATTATTCGAACGTTCAACAAGCGAATTATTGCTTCTTTGACGATGTGCGTTGTGCTGGTTGTTGCGTTATTGGCCAGTAAGACATTGACCGTAATCATTTTCGGGCTGGTTTCGTTTTGGGCGCTACGTGAATTTATAACGATGACGCCCACGCGTCGCGGCGATCACCGAACCTTGTTCTGGGTGTTCTTCTTGTTTACGCCGCTTCAGTACGTGCTCGTTGCCCTGATTCCAGATAACTATTTGACGCTGGTTCGGATGAACGCGTTTTCGTTGTTTACGTTGGTGATCCCGGTTTACGGAATGTTGTTCATACCGGCTCGAATTGCGTTCACAAGTGATCACAAGCGATTTTTAGAACGTTCGGCCAAGATCCAATTTGGTTTGTTGATATGCGTTTACGCTCTCAGTCATGCACCGGCATTGCTGTATCTGGATCTGAAAAGTTTTCAGGCTCCCACCGGTGCGCAGCCGGCTGGTGGGTTTCAGGATTGGACCGGCAGCCCGGCTGGCTTGCTGTTCTTTTTGTTAGTGGTGGTCCAGGTCAGCGACATGCTGCATTTTGTCTGGGACCGTGTGGCCGGGCAAAGAGTGATTGCGGCAACGGTGCATCCAACCAAGACCTGGGAGGGATTGATTGGTGCGGCGTGTAGTTCGGCATTGATCGGAATATTGATTCAATTGATCCTGCCGATCACACCGTTTACCTGGCACGGTGCCGGATTTATGGCGCTGCTGATCAGTGTGATGGCTTCGTCCGGCGGAATGACGATGTCAGCGATAAAGCGGGACCGTAAGGTCAAGGATTACGGTACGCTGGTTCAGGGGCATGCCGGTGTGCTGGACCGCATCGATTCGATCTGTTTTGCGGCTCCTATCTTTTTTCACGTCACAAGAATTTTTCTGGAACGCTGATGACTAAAGCACTCAATGAATTTCAACAGGCTCTGGATACCTACAAAGTAGAAGCTCCGGAACTTGAATCCGATGAAATTCGTGACCGTGTTCAACAATACTGTGTTCTGTTGTGGCACAAGAACCAGAGCATCAATCTGACTCGGCATACGGACTGGGAAAAATTTGTCAGCCGTGATCTGGTGGATACGTTGCAGTTGTCCCGGCTGATTGGTGAAGGAAAGGAAGTTCTTGACGTTGGCACCGGGGGAGGCGTGCCTGGGTTGTTGTTGGCGATTTTGCGTCCGGATCTGGAAGTCAATTTGGCGGAATCGGTTGGCAAGAAAGCGGTCGTTCTGGCAGAATTTGCGGAAGCGTTGTCGGTGCATGTTCAAATTTACAATGAACGGGCTGAGAATATTCTGACCGATTTTCGCTTCGACGTCACAACGGCCAGAGCTGTTGGATCGATCGCCAAGATGTGCCGATGGTTTGAAAATCGGTGGTCGTATGTGGGCCGTCTGTTAGCCATCAAAGGCCCAGGTTGGGTCAATGAGCAGGAAGAAGCGGCTGTAAGTGGCTTGTTGGACGATATGGAAATTGAAATTGCCAGTCAGTATCCAACGCCTGGAACGGAGTGGGAGAGTTTCATTCTTGAAATGAAATACGTTGGCTGATTATTCCGCTCGATATGCCAACCCACCATTTCGACACGCATGCACACGCAAAGGTGTCCCTAAGCAATGGCCCGCGATCTGACAAGCTGCAAAATTCACCACCAAATCGGGTACATTCCATGGTAGCAAAACGTGCGCCATTAAATTTTCGGGAGGTTGAAAATGGATCGTACCATTGGGCTTTACGCTCACAACCTGCTTCTTTATAACTTTCCGCTCGCAAGTTTGGTTGAAAAATTGGATTACCACGAATTTTAGAAATTCATGAAAATTTGTGGCACCAAATACCGATAGATAATTTCGATTGACTAATACTTTTTTAAGGTATGATTGATCGGGCAGGTTTCAATTGAGTGCGGCGTGTTTACGACGCTGCACTCAAGTGCAACTTGCACTCTTGCTCCAGCGAGAACACGGCTGAGGGACCAATTTTTGGGTAGGCCAAAGTCAATTACGGCTAGTGCTTAGCACGTCGGACTTTCGTCTGTCTCCCAGCAGCTCCCATCGCTGCGTCAATTGCTGGAGAATTTTTACCGCCAGGTGCTTTTGGTTCCTTGCGGTTTTTTTATGCGCTATTGAAATTGCATTGACGGATACACCCGGTCAGGCAGATCAATAAATTATTGCCCGGGGTGTACGGTTCCTACCGCTTGGCTCAGATTTTCAAATCCGTGTTTGCCGAGCTCGGAAAGAATGTGGCGATTGATTTCGTGAACAATCGATGGCCCACCATAAATGAAACCTGTGTACAACTGGACCAGGCTCGCTCCGGCGCAAATCATGTTCCAGGCGTCTGGCCCGTTACTAATTCCACCGACTCCAACGATCGGTATTTTTCCGCGCAAATTCCGATACAAATTTGCGACCACTTCGCGACTACGTAATGTCAGTGGTTTTCCCGAAAGTCCTCCCGCCCCAATCTCTTCAACCTTGTCGTGCGATGTTTGGAGCCCTTCGCGAGAAATAGTCGTGTTGGTCGCAATCACTCCGCTTAACGAATATTCGATGGCGACTTCTGCGATTTCGGCAAGCTGTTGATCTGTTAAATCGGGTGCGATTTTTAGCAAAACAGGTTTTGGCTTTTGATTGGTGTTGATCGCCATGTCTTCGTTGGACTGCTGGATCGTCGTGATGATGTCGACCAGGTGATCGCGATTTTGTAGTTCGCGCAAATTGGGCGTGTTGGGAGAGCTGACATTGATTGTGAAATAGTCGGCAAACGGAAAGAGCTGTTCAAAACTTTTCTTGTATTCTGCGGGAGCTTCTTCCAGCGGGACCACTTTGGATTTGCCAATGTTGATGCCCAGCACACAGCTGCTGTCCTTTGCCGCATGTTTCTTTTCCAGTTGGCTGGCAACGAATTCACAACCATCGCTGTTGAAGCCCATGCGATTGATGATTGCCTTATCGGCAGGCAAACGAAACAGCCTGGGTTTGGGATTGCCCGGTTGAGCTTGCCCGGTGACCGTTCCGATTTCAATACAACCAAATCCCAAGTGTGCCAGTTCGGTATGCCATTGTCCCGCTTTATCGAAGCCAGCGGCCAATCCGACGGGGTTAGGGAATTGCAATCCGAAGCAATTCGTTACCAGCCGAGGATCTTTGACGATGTACCGACGTCGCATTTGTGAGGCGACCAGCGGCAATGCCACCAGCGACGTGTATGCGTTCATCGCCGTGTAATGGGCGGTTTCAGCGGAAAGCTGAAAGAACAATGGGCGTATTAATTTATTCCAACTCAAATTCGGTGTAGTTTCCTGCCTACCAGTTAAGCCCGATACCTTCGCCACCCGATTTTCGGTCGGTTCCACCTTTCAGTGGAGCATTGGATTGCGGTACCGCTGATTCGCGTATGGGAGCGTCTTGATCTTCGGCGTCTTTAGATTTAACGGCTTTGACGGGTGCCGCCTGGGTAGCTTTGATAGAAAGCCCCAGCTTTTGTTTGTCGGTATCGATCGACAATATTTTGACTTCGATTTGATCACCGACGTTCAAGTGATTGCTGACTCGCATGACGCGGTGATGAGCAATTTCAGAAATGTGAACCAGTCCTTCGATTCCGGGGGCCAGTTTAACGAACGCACCAAAGTCTGCCAGTTTGCTGACCGTTCCAGTTACCTGTTCGTTGGCAGAGAATTTGCTGCCAATGTCGTCCCAGGGATGTTCGATCATGTCGCGAATCGAAAGCGAGATTTTGCCAGTCTCCTGGTTCACTGCCTCGATTTTGACCTTAACCCGTTCGCCTTCGGTTACGACTTCCTTGGGGTGAGTCACTCGGTCCCAGCTCAATTTGCTGATATGAACCAGGCCTTCAACACCGCCGATATCGACGAACGCTCCAAAATCCATCAGCTTGGTAACTGTGCCATCGTATTGGTCGCCAGCGGCCAGCGTTTCCATTAGCTCTTTTCGTTTTTCTTCACTTTCGCGTTCGAGGATGGCGCGACGGCTGACAATCAATTTGCGTTTCGCCGGATTAACTTCTGTGACTGCACATTGAAGTTTTTGATTGACATACTCGCCAAACTTTTCAACGCGAAACCGATCGATTTGGCTGGCAGGAATAAAGCCGCGCAATCCGCTCAGGCTGACTTCCAATCCGCCCGTGTTTGATCCGGTCACCAGCGCTTCCACGACGTCTCCAACGTTTACATCATCCCAATCTCCGACACTAACGGCCGCGCCCGGGATGGAGACCTCATACAGCCCGTCGTCTTCATTGCGGTTCTTGACAATGAATTCGATCATCTGACCGTCTTCAGGAGGCGATTTGAATTGTGCCAATGGGACGACGCCTTCAAAGCGGCCTTTGAGAGAGACAAAGACGTTTTCGCCATGGGTCTTGGTAACGGTGCCTTTGATGCGGCTGTTGATTTCCAATTCTTCTTCTTCGGACATGCCTCCCAGTAGCGAGTCCATCGAAACATCGCCGATTGCTTTTTCGATTTCAGCATCAACGTCGTCGCTGAAACCTTCGGTCGAATTGATCTTGGCGAGAATTTCGGTCTCGGTTTCGACAGGCTGATCGACAATCGTAACGGGGTTTTCCATAGCCTGCTGAACCGCCTTGGGCTTGGATGGTTTCAATGCAGTATTGGCAGCGTCCCGTTGTGAACCGATTTGGATCTTGGTTCGAGCTGATTCTGTGTTTGGTTTTTGAGCGGGTTCCGATTCGCTATTGGTTGACTCGGAACTTGGGTTTTCGGTGTTCATGGTTTATCCAAAAACGTTGCGTTCGATTTGAAGGCAATTCTAATCGTAAAACACAACAAAAAAAGCGACAAAAGTACTTCTTCACGTCATTGGTGGAATCAAAATTCGATTCCAGAAGATGTCAGCGTAAAGGCATCAGTTCGAAACGGTGCCGCTGGCAACCCAGTCGAATTAGTCAATACGGGCTGAGCGGTGTCCTTCCACGCATAGCGTACAGCAACCGGTTTTTCGATGTCTGGATGAGAAACCACTAATTTGGAGCCGTCTACGCGTGCTTTTGCCGGCATAAACTTCTTGTCAGCACCACATATCGAAAAGCAGTTTTCCAGATCGGAGTCAATTTTCAGGCCACCTTGAGCATAGCGAAACTCAACAATGATTGTGTTTCCTTCGGTCTTTGCCGATTCGTAAATCGGTCCAGAGCAAGCATTTTTGCTAAGGGCGGAATTGTCGGCGCTGGAATCGTTGCCGGAGTCAGTAATTTCGGAAGTTTCGCCAACAGCTTCCGCAACATCCGATCCATCCGGGTCGTTTTGAGTTTCAGCCTTTTGAGTTTCAGCCTTGTCGTCTTGGTTCGGCTTTTGATCGGTCGAAGGTGGCTTGGTTTTGTTCACCGCCGCAAAATAACAACCGCTAAACGCCCAATCCGACAATCGTTTGGCGATGGTCAATTTGTGTTTGTTATGTACCAATTGCGAGTCGGCCAAATCCGTTGTAACGACCATCCCGAGTTTGCTGGAGCTTTTAAAGGTCTTTAGCTGAGCGTCCCAAATTTCCGGCAGCGCATCGGTCGCCAAATCTTCAAAACGGTAAGGCGCGGGTTGAACAAAATAGAACGGCAATTCGTTGGAACGAAAGTGTGCGCGCCAGCTCTTGATAAACAACGGAAACAATCGCGAATATTGTTCACCGCGGCCGATGTTTGCTGTACCGTGGCTCCAAATTACACCTGCTATCGGTGTCTGGGCCAAAGGCGACACCATACCATTGAATAAACTTGAAGCCGCTTGTGGGTTGCTGGGTGCATTTTGGTTGCTCCAATGTTCGAGCAACTGAGTGAATTCTTCGGCTTTGAGAATGCTGGTTGGAATCCACGACTCTAACGCGATCGGACCACCGGCCAGTTGAATCAAGCCAATGGGCACATCCATTTTCGCACTAAGTTCCCGAGCGTAGAAATAGCCGATTGCTGAAAAGTCCTTGATCGTATCGGAAGAGCAGCAGAACCAGGGATCGACTTTTGCAAAATCTGCCAACTCTTCGTTAGAAGCCAGTTGATCAACTTGAAACAATCGGACTTGCGGGAAATTTTTGGCGCCGGCAATATCGGCTTGTGCGGATTCAGTTTCCGAAACGGGCACCGACATATTGCCTTGACCACCGCACACCCAGACTTCTCCAACAAGCACGTTGGAAAATACGACTTTGGTGTCGTTGGTCTCTGAAGCGACCTCCAATTGGTAGGGACCGCCCGCCGCGCCAGTTTCGATATTGACTGCCCAGTTGCCTTTGGCGTCAGCCACCGCGGCAACCGTTTGTTCGTTGAACTTGATTTTGAGTTTTTCTTTTGGTTCGGCTTTGCCCCAGATTCGCATGGAGCAGTTTTGCTGCAAGACCATGTGATCTGAAAAATATTTTGGCAAGGAGATGTCGCCGCAAACCGATTTCAGCGAAACAACGCATAGAAATAGGGCGAGCAACAAGCCAATTTGACGACTAGGTGTCATAGGATGTAAAAAAGCAGCGGGGCAGGCACGATCGATGTACGTAACAATTAGGGCTTCTATCTTAAACAACGCCGGCGCCAAACTCTACCGTCGATTATAAATCAATTTACGACAGCTCCAGTGGGCCTTTGCATATCACGACCACTTGGTCTCCTTCGGCAAAGGTATGGTTTTCAGGGTTAACATCCATGGAATCTTCTTGAGCGTCGACGGCGACCAGAATTGCGTTTTTGTCGTTCTTCAGCTCCGAAAGCATTTCATTGAACTGACGCCCAACCCAGGACGAGGGAACTGGCAATCGTCTGAATTCGTTACCATGTCGATAGGTCAGAAGTTCTCCGAAGACGTTGATCAGCCCACGGTGCATACCCGCCTGGGCAATTACGTACGCGCCGTATTCTTCGCTGACCACGAATTCGTTGACTTGGCCCATTTCCAAATGGGTGCCGTAGCTGCGATTGAAAAGTTCAGCGCAGGTGTATACATCCGGATTGACTTTCTCGACCGTCAGCGAAGTCAGAATCGTTCGCGCATCGGCATCCTGTTCGCTGCGACCACCGGTGGTGTCGGCGAGCACGATGCAGATCCGCGCATCGGAAATCCCCGCACGACTCAATGCAGTCAGCTTCGTGAAATCGTCCTGAATCAGAAAGACATTCGGAAGTTTTTCTATGTCTGAATTAATACGGTCGGTTTCGTTTTCGGTAATGATGACGATTGGTAGATTGCGAGTGGATTGGTTGGCCCGATACTCATGCAAAATGACTTCGGTCTTGGGTGTCCAGCCGCAAACGACTATGTGGTCATGCAAATCATTCATTCGAATAACTCGTCCTTCGGTTCTCAATCGTTCCACCATAAACGCAGAAACAGTTCCCGCGAAAATGGCAAAGATTGTAAGTCCCATGAACATCAAAAATACGGTTACAATTTTTCCAAAAAGTGTTTTAGGTTGATTCGGAACTGGTTCGCCAGCAAACAACGTGTACACGCTGAACCAGAATGAATCTTCCATATTGAATTTGTTGTTGGATTCAATATCGTGTCCCGTTGCAACGTCCGCTACTGAGCCGGATCGAGACGCATTGGGTTGCGGGTTGGCATTTTCAAAGATCGTCATGCCGGCGGTTCCAAACAGAATCGCCATCAACAACAAACCACAAATGGTCAGAAAATCGATTGCTCCTCGCCGGAAGATTGCCGGAAAATGACTCGACAATCGACTCATCACGCCCAGCAATCGAACCAGACGTATCAGCCGCAACAGCCTTAGTGCTCTGGAAGTTCTGAAAACCCGAAACAGGGGCAAAGTGGCGATAATGTCCAGCCAGAACTCTTTGAAGAATTGGCGTTTAACTTCAGCGCCGATATATCTGAGCCAAAGCTCGATAACAAAAATGGCGGTGATGCCATAGTTGATATACATCATCCATTGAAGATGGTTGGACGTCAGAGGTCCGTATCCAGCAATATATGAATTATTGCCAGCAACCAGTTGTGATTCGAGCCAAAGCTCGAGCAAAGTCAACACAACGGATATCAGTACCAGTACGCCTATGAAAATTTCGACACCGGGGCGCGCGAAAAAACGGCGGATGGCGATTCGCCACGCAGGTTGGGTTCGTTTGCCCGGGTTCGTGTTGGCGTTGTCTAAATTCAATTCAATCGATGGCCCAAAATGTTTATGTCTTCCATTGTTGAGATTTTGCCCATGTTTGGCTCAATAACTAGCTAGCGTTTTGTTTTTTATCTTCAAATCTCGACGATTCCCTTAAGTCAAGCTGGATAAAGTTTAACGATTTTCCCGATATGTGAATTAAGGCCAATCTTAACGATTGGGGCTGGGGTGTTTGCCAATGCTATTTCGGCGGCAATGCCCGGTAGATATTAAGAACCAAATACAACGACGAGAAGTCAAATGTTGCGATTGAATCCGAAAAGCGTAAGCGTGGCAATCATGGTGTTGCTGATTTGCGCCGGAACGAGTCGGCAAGGATTGGCACAAGCTGAATTTGAAAATGCGATGGCGACCAACCAAGGGGTTTCGCCACCAGCAGCAAACGTTCCGTCGGGTGCCTACTATCAGGTGCCAGATCAGAAGCGAGCGCCAGCGGCTCATCCTGAGTCCAGTGTGATTCGCAGAACGGCACAACAGCAACTTAGACAGCCTCCGGCACCAAGCCAGAAAGATTTCATTCACCAGCATTACCAACGACTTTTGTCGCAACCCAAAAAGCTGGATCGGCAGCCAAAGACTGGCGTCGCACGAAACGTTTACAATTCTGCTCAAGCGCCAAGCAATCCTGCTCAAGCGCCAAGCAATCCTGCTCAAGCGCC
>CAYONX010000084.1:0-13924 GCA_964405425.1 uncultured Pirellulaceae bacterium
ACTACAAACACGACTGGCACTACAAACACGACTGGCACTACAAACACGACTGGCACTACAAACACGACTGGCAAAAATCAAATTCGTGTTCAACCAAACCAGGAAGGGTTCGGTCAGCGGTCGATCCAACAGATTTCAAACAAGAATCAGCAAACCAGCAGTAGTTTCGACTATGCCCGTAGCAGCAGTCAAAATCAGATTGCGACCGGCCAACGTGTCACCAATGATACGTACGAAACCAAGAGCACACCAACGATCCAAACTCAGATCATTGCTCCTCGTGCGACCAATATCAATCAGACGGCTCGTTTCTTCATTCAAGCTCAAAATATTGGCAACACCAACGTTTCCAATTTCAAGCTGATCACAACATTGCCTGCCCATGCGAAGTTTGTAAGCTCAACTCCACAGCCTTCGAACATCATCGGACAGCAGTATGAGTTCACATTCAACTCGTTGAATCCACGGGCGAAGCAAACGGTTCAAATCGACATCACGCCAACTGCAAAGCAACCTCTTAACATCAACACTCAAGTGCAGATCGAGAGTCGGCAACAGGTTGCTGTGACAGTTCAACAACCCATTCTTCAATTGGCCGTCAAAGGCCCCGAAGCGATTCAAACTGGTAAAAACCTGACTCACGAAGTTACGGTAACCAATGTTGGTGATGGTATTGCTGAAGCAGTTCGCATCAGCACTCAACGCCCTTCGGAATTGGAAGTCGGTACTAAAAGTCAGAAGACGCTGGTTCCAAAACTTATGCCTGGTCAGTCAGCAAAGTTCCAGCTTAGCAGTTTCGCGATTGCTCCTGGCAATGCCAATGTTGTCTTTCAGGTTTCTGCCCAGGGTGCCGAAGGTCGCAGAACCAACGCTCCTATTCGAATCGTTCGACCCGAATTGGGCGTTCAGATTCTAGGCCCAAGCCAGAACTATCTTGGCCGCGACGGTATCTATACGATCCAGTTGCAAAACTCAAGTGAAATGCCAATCACTGATGTTCAAGTTCAACTGGACGTTCCTCAGGGCTTGAAGATCGATACGATTTCGCAGAAAGCTTCAATCGCTCAGAATAATGGCACGCTCAGCTGGAATTTCAAGAGTATTCCAGGTAACCAGCAGCAAGTCATTCAGTTCCGTGCCAAGGCAACCGCTGTCGGCACACAAACCTGTCAGGTCAGTGTACAGACTGCCGAGACAGCTTCGCGTCAAATGACGCTGAATACAAATGTTCTGGGGCGAGCTGATCTGGCTATCCGAGTCACTGATTCAGGTGCTCCTGTCGGTATCGGTAGCAAGTCAGAATTTACTGTCGAAGTTACAAACCACGGCAGCTTGCGTGCTGAACAAGTTCAAGTCCGCGTTGAATTACCTGGCGCTTTGATGCCGGTCAATCAACCAGGCTACACCGTTGATCCTTCGGGCAACTTTATCACCTTCAACAACATCACCGTTGAAGCTGGAAAAGGCGAGAAGCTCAAGTTCAAGGTGGTCGCTGTGACTCAAGGCGAACACATTGTTCGTGGAACTGTTGCTCAAGAAGGTTCTGCCCAGTCGATCAGCAGCGAAAACAGCATCTTTGTTTTCGAAACGGAAAATGCCAAAGTCAGCGATGCTTTGGTTCCGGAACTTCGACGATAGAACGTAATTACTACTGAAGCAAAAAGGCCAGGCGAATTCGCCTGGCCTTTTTTTATTTCAATTCGTTTTTGCGATTAATCAAATGGCAAAAAACTCGATGTCTTCAACTTCTTCTAAATCAATGGTCGAGAAGTACTCATCCCGATCGGAATCATCTTCTCCCAAAGTCAAACTCGTTGAGTTGCCATCCAAGGCTGGAAGCTCAATGTTCTCAAACTGAATTGTTTCATTGCCATTGGTAAATGATACAAATCCATCGCCTGCGACCGCATTGGTGACCACCAGATTTCGTCCGTCGTTAGGCTGCGCCAAGACGATCAAGCGATCACCAACATTGTTGTTGGGTGAATTGCCATCGAAGAAGAATCTGGTTGTCGAACTGGCAACCACCTCAAAGAGATTAGCCAATGGAGTGCCATCGAGACGAACAAATTCCGTCGAAGAATCATAATTGATTCCGACAAAGTTATCTCGAGGAAGATTCGCAGGACCCGCGATGGCGGAAATCCGGGTTGGCGTCACCAAGTAGCTGTACTGAGCCTGTGCACCGTTGTCATTGGCAAACACTTGATCCTCACCGCCAACGGTATTGCCACCACCGACGATATTCAATTCACCTCGAATCAAGCCAAGGTTTCCGTCGTCATCATTGGCTGTCGCGCCGATGCTGAAGCGGTCATTGCCCTGATTACCAAACAAATTGGTGGTGGTATCAACGGTGGTTCTATCGACAATAAATCGATCGTTGCCGTCTTCGCCGAACAAATTCAATTCGTCCGCACGAGCACCACTGTTAATAATAAAGCTGTCGACTCCGGCACCAGCGAAGACTTCTAAAAGAGGACTTCGCGTACCAAAGATCACGATGCGATCATTGCCATTTGCCGAACTGGCCGAAACGCGTTCTGTATTTTCATCGAAAATTACAACCTCGTCATCGTATAGAAAACGTGTTGTGCGAACAGCAATCCGATCATCAGCGTTGGTTCCGAAGACACTGGTTTGATCGGTACCGATAGTACCGGTGTCTCGAGTGTCAATTCGTCGGCTGCCACTACCCAGGAATGAAACGCTGTAGTCGTCGCTTCCATCCTGACCGTCAAGGAACAAATTCCCACTTGCAAAAAGACCAACGTTGTAAGTGTCGTCACCAACACTACCCAAGGCGTCCGTTCGAGTCGTACTTTCTGAATTATTGAAAATGAACGAGTCGTTTCCAAAACCTCCGAACAGGTTTAAATCACTAACACCAGCGGTGCCGTTAACAATAAACGTATCGACACCGGCATTGCCAAACAAACTAACAACGGCAATTGGAGCTCCGTTGATCATAAACGTATCGTTGCCTAAACCGCCAGCGATCTCAATTTCGTTGAGCGGGATATTGAAAGTCAAATTGGTGATGCCGTCGGATACTCCAAACGAGTTGATCAGGATATTGTCATCACCCGAGGAGCCGACCAGATTCAAACTGTCGCTGCCAGTTGTCCCAGAATCACTGATCACGATATCGCGAGGTTCAGAGGAACCGAATTCAAAATTGTAGGTGTCCGATCCATCTCCACCGTCAAAAAGGGCGTCGCCGCTAATGCCATTTCCAATATTGAACGAATCATCACCGTCAAGTCCGATCAATCGAATGGTATCGCCAACGCTGATGCTCTGCACATCAAATAAATCGCCGGATGTCGCATCGTTGGAACCGCGTACAACAATGCCGCCGATGCTGCCATCGGTTCGACCAAACACGCCTCCCGTCGACGCGTAGCTAATCAACCCGCCAGAAAGGCCGGAGATTGAACTTTCCGTAATCACGATATTGGCTGGTGTTCCACTGAAATTTGTAACAAACAACTGATTCACACCCTGGCCACCTTCGATCAACGTGTCCCCCAAAATGGTTGAAACATCGCCAGTCTGAAACGGTGCGTTGGATGAAAGAAAGAAACTGTCGTTTCCGAATCCACCGTCCAAACCAAGATCGAAATTTGTTTCCAGCACACTGAAAGTATCGCTGTCGGCCTCTCCCGAAACCGTCACGTTCTCGATCGTGCTGTTGTGAACCAGGTTGTCGCCGGTCGTGAGCGTGATTCGTGAATTATCGATTTGAATGACATCGGATGAATCCGTTGCAAAAATCATCGCTTCGTCATTGCCCACGGTTCCTGAATCGGAAATGTTAACATTTCGACTGGCGCCGATGAATTCAACGATGTATTGATCGGATCCTTCATTGCCATCGAACAAGATCCCCTGGCTGGCCATGTCCGACACGTCGAACAAATCGTCTCCATCACCACCCTGAGCCGAAACGACAGCATTGGTTTGGTTAACAAAAAACTGATCGTCACCATTGCCACCAAGCAACGTAATTATTTCAGCATTGGTATTGTCGATTTCAAATACATCGTTGCCGTCGGTACCGAGGAACGTATATCTTTCAATGAATCCGCCAATATTGAACGTATTCACCTGAGTGACCAATTGCGACTGATTCAGATCAAACGTATCGTCTTCTTCTGTTCCAGTTACGATGAAGCGGTCACTGCCGGAGAATCCCGAATCGTTAATGGTGACATTGCCAAGATCGCCGCCGCCAAGGAACACAGTGAACGTATCACTTTCACTGCCACCTTCGACCGACACTTCACCAACAACGTTAGGTGCAACATCGCTTGCATTGCCAATAATGAATTCATCTTCACCCAATCGGCCATCGATGTTGAGACGGTTGCCCGCCAGGAAACTTTGAACCAGGAATCGGTCATCGCCTCCGTTTGAACCGACAATGTCGATCAAATCAAAAACGCCTTCGCCAAAATAGGTCAGCACGCCGGAATTAAACAAACCCGTAATCTGATCTTCAGTGACCACTACATCCAAAGCAGCGCCGTTTTCATTTGAAATCAAAATCTGGTTTACACCGCTGCCACCGTCGATCGTTAAATCATTGTTCAATGTCGTCAGATCACCCAGATTCGTGGGTGCATCGGATGAAATATAAAAAGTGTCGTCGCCGTCACCGCCAAACAGAATTACCGGGAATTGATCTGAAATTCCCCGGACAAAAAATTCGTCGTCACCACCGCGACCATCGAATCCAAATTGCTCGACGCCGATAAACAGAAACTGATCGGATTCAAACGTATTGAAATCAATGATGAATACCTCATCCAGCACCGTACCGGCAATCAGCACGATATCGTTTTCAGCGTCGATGCTGTCGCTGATGAGCACATCACGATCATCAATAGGCCCAACAAATTCGATGATGTAGGTATCATCGCCCTCGCCACCAAACAGATTTACTTCAGCCTGGCTTAGATCCTGAATGAAAAATGTGTCGTCGCCACCAAGGCCAAAGACGTTCAAGGTGTTAGTATCAAGAAACGATTGCAGAAAAAACGTGTCTTCGGCAGTATTTGAACCAGTAATATTGACTTCAAAATTGCCGGCGTTGGTGTCGGTGTAAACCACTTCCACGGGTCCGGTGATTCGCGCGTTGAGGACAAGGTATTCTTGTGGCAACGGTTGGGAGAATTCACTGACATTGATTTCATTCTCTCCGCCGCCACCCTCGACAAAGAATACTCCGCCAGCAATCGCAGTCGTGCCTTGATTGACCGGTGCGTCTGATGAAAAGTTGAATACATCATCGCCCGTTCTGCCATCGAGAATCAATTCTGGCAATTCAAACGCGCTGTTAGATTGAACATTGAATTCGTCGTCTATCACCGAGCCGATCAAGTTGTCGAAATCCGTGAAATACAACGTTCGATCGTCCGCCTGGTAAGTAGACGCCACAAAGAATTCGGCATCATCGGGTGAAGCAGAATCGTCTGGACTAATATTCGGTATCACGACGGTAAAGGTTGCCATCGTCGAATTCAGTGCTTGAAGGCTGTCGGTTGCGCTAAGCACCGAACCACGTATCAGGCTGATATCACGAAACTGATCCAGGACTTCAGAAAACTGTCCAACAGGTCCGTTTATAGTGCGGCCATTGAAACCAGCTTCCGATCCAGTCGCGAAAAGTTCGATGTTGGTCGGTGCGTTTCGTTGCTGAACGTCAACAGTATTGAATCCAGCCCCGCCATTGATGCTGCCATCCACACTGCCATCGCCCACAAATACGAACCGGTCGTTGCCGTCACCGCCGAAAGCGCTGTTAGCAAGAGGGCCGACCTGAAAAATGAAAGTGTCATCGCCACTTCCACTGGCAAGCTCTTCGATATCAATCAATTGCGATCGGATAATATCCGGTGCTGCAATTGATTCTCCGTTTAACGTCAATGCGGTCAGTTCACCGTCAGCAGAGTTGGTGTCGTTAAGCGGTAGCGAACGGCCATCGAGCAGTTTTGTGCCTAGATAGGCTGGAAACGGAATATTGACATCGTCGTTGAGTGAATCGACCAAAAACTCTACATCTTCGGCAGTATTGGTTTCAATCCGATCGTCACCAGTTCCACCATCAAGGATGAATCCGCGATCAGGCGTAGGATCGCCATTGGAATGGTCGATGATAATCGTGTCATTGCCGCCGTTGGCAAGCACAATGATCTGCCCCGTCGTAAATGAGTCGAATCGATCAACAATGATTTCATTGATTTCAATTTCGATGAATCTCGTGTCGCTGGCAAAACGTCGAACGATAATGACATCGTCAGCATCGGTGCCTTCGAGAATCGGGGACAGGTCAGAAGGAATTAGTTCGACAACCTGCACATCCCATTGGTCGCTGACGGAATTGACGAACGGAATCGTTGCAAAGAATCCGTTCGGATTTGACGGGTCGGGTCTCAAGCTGCTATAGCCGCCAAAGAAATTATTGGGTCCTACGGGATTAAAAGCGTCGTCCGCCGTCGACTGCCGTAAGGCAACTGGCCGTTCCAGCTGGATCGTTCGCCGTCCATCAGCTGTAGTGACTTCCAGTCCTACCGATGCAAAGGTCGAAATCCTTGTGGCATTGGCCAAAGGAACTGCGCCAACCTGGACCGAAAAGAATTGTTGAACACCGTTGTAAACCAACGCCAATGCTCCGGATTCCGGCTGAAAAGCAATGGATGGATTAAAATACGAAACAGCACCAAACTCAGGAATAAAATCGCCATTGTTGTCGCCTAAAAACGCATCATCAATAATCAGATGAGATGTCGAATTGCCACCAGTTCCTTCGGCAAGCGTTGGAGTACCACCCATGCCATCGACTGTAAGTTCAAACCAGTGAATACCGTTTGAACGAAAATCGGCAATGTCACCCGCAGCCGCATCAAAAGCAAATGTAACGGTACGAGCACCAAAAATTCTTCCGTCATCCGTTTCGATAAGACTTGAAGTCAGGCCCGTTGCGACAACTATTTCTTCACCAACAAGCTGGCCGTTGGCATTGGTTGACGGATCCAAAAGAGGAAACTCGTCAGCAATTATCGATGGTACCGCCGCATCCTGAATGTTCGGATCAAAAATATTTCCGACATCAACAATGACTTGGGTAACGCCCGATAAAACGGCAGCCTCTGGAGTCTGTTGTCCAGCGTTTGTGATTTGGAAAGTGTTCAACTCACTGGTAGAATTTTCGCTGAAGGCATAGACGGTTCCGTCGCCAGCGTCGAAGTTGCTCGCGAATTGAATCCGTTCGCCATAGACCGCGGGATCCAGGTTGGCAAACTCTGTTAAATTCGCAGCCGTTGGAGTTGCTGGTCCAAACAAATCTGCTTTAGGAATCGAAAAGACCGAAACGCTTTCTGGTTCAACATCCAGCACGCCCAGCTCATCCAGCTGGACGTTTCTGGTCGCCAGATAAATACCAGCGGCATCGACACCCAATGAAATCTCGGTCGCCAATAGCGTACCGGTGTCACCAGGCACAAATTGTTCCTGTTGCCACTGGCCCGTCGGGTCAGAAGTTTGGGAAACGGCGATGTGAATCCAATTGCCTGCCAATGGACCGGAATTGTCACCGATTCCGACGGCTACCCAGCGCTCCGTTGCGCGGTCAAAGACGACGCGTGGATTAATAATGTTTTCGCCAAACAAATCCCCGCCAGCATCAACAAAGAACTGATTGAGCGTCGAAGATTCAACAATCACTCCGTCTCGGCTGTAAGCGGTATATGTTTGTTCGCCGAATTCGACGAAGTGGTTGGGACCAACATCACCTTCGGGATTGGCCAGGGTCGATGTAATTGCAGGATCACTCTGCGAAGCGCCAATGACATCGAAACCAGTAGTGGCCGCCAGCATTTGCCGGCTTTCGAGAGTATCGTAGCTAAGTGATTGTGATTGCTTGGAACCGTGGCGGGTGTTCTTAGTCTTACTAAGGGAACGCTTATGATTGCGTTTCATCTGGTCTCTTTCCGATTTGAAGCAGGCTATGAGAGATAAACTATGAGAGAGTTAGATACACTAAATAATAATCTGAGGTGGAAAAATATGCGAACTTTAAGCGCCTGAAGAAAGCAGAATCTTCAGTCAAATACGGTCGAAAACCAACGTTTTACGGCCAATTTAGTTTGCATGTATTGTCCGAGACGAGGACAAGATTTGGTCAGCTTGGTCACCAAATCGCTCTGAAAGAGGGATTTCATCAGTCTGACTACGGTTTGGAGTCTACACAAGCAAAATAAGGTGTCAACTATCTGAATTGCTGTCTGAATTGAGCTCAGATAGCTGCAGAGCACTCAATAACGCTTGCCGCGCATCCTCATTGGTTGGTTGATTCAAGACAAACCAAGGTCGGCTCCACGTTTCTTGAAGCATATTTCCAGGATCGAGAGTTTGACACTTGCGAAGTGTTGTTGCTTAAAAGAACATAAGCCAATTCACATATTCCATCACGTGATATTTCGCTTTCCGTTTCCCCAATTCCGCTGGCCTTCTGCAGCACTGTATTTGAAACCGTTTTCTTGACAACATCTCGTCTTGGTATCAGTCGATACTTATCAGCTTCCCCAACACTCATAATTTGGATCCATGAATCAAAACACTATCGACTCAATATTTTTGCAAGACGTCATTGAAGGCTTGAGCAAGTCACCCAAAGAACTTCAATGCAAATACTTTTATGATGAAAAAGGTTCGGCGCTTTTTGATCAGATCTGTGAACTTGAAGAATATTACCTGACTCGTACCGAACGCAAAATCATGTTGGATCATGCGGGCGAAATGGCGCAGCAGCTCGGCGAGCAAGTGATGTTGGTTGAATTCGGTAGCGGCAGCAGCATGAAAACGCGTGTGTTACTCGACGCATTAATCGATCCGGTTGCCTACGTCCCACTGGATATTTCAGAAGAACACTTACACAAAACAGCCAGGCAGCTACAGGAAAACTATCCGCACATCGAAATCCTGCCTTTGGTCGCGGACTTCACCAAACCATTTTCATTGCCCGATGCAAAGCGCCCGCCTTCCCATGCTGCCGTTTTTTTTCCAGGCTCCACAATCGGCAATTTCGTTCCCGATGCCGCTGAAAAAATGCTGATGACCATTGCCAACATTCTGGGCCCCAACGGCGGAATGCTAATTGGAATTGATCTGCAGAAAGACAAATCCATAATCGAGCCGGCATACAATGATTCCAAAGGAGTCACCGACCAATTCAATTTGAACGTGCTGCATAGAGTCAATCGGGAACTCGGTGCCAATTTTGACGTCGATCAATTCAAGCACAAGGCAGTCTACAACCAGTCGCTTGGCCGTGTCGAAATCCATGTCGTCAGCCAATGCAATCAAACCGTCACGATTGGCAATCGAACGTTCGAATTTGAAGCTGATGAACAAGTTCTTACTGAGTATTCCCACAAATACACGATCGAAGGATTTGTAGCTCTAGCCAGTACCGCCGGTTTCGTACTGCACAAACAATGGACCGACGAAAACAATCTCTTTGCCGTTTTGCATCTGGTCAACGAAGCATCCAGCTAGCCTAAACTTCCGGCTGTGAAACCATCTCAAGAAAACGACTTTGCCATTCTGTCGGCCTTATCGATGGCAGGACTTGGATCTTGCGCTGTGTCGATTAATCTGGAATGCGGCGGCATAGAAGAATAAAGCTCATTGCTCAACCGACCACACAAACCATCCTTTGGCCAACCATCTTTCCATGAAAATAAAGAAAGCTGTGATCGCGGCAGCGGCGCCGGACCAATCCCAGTTACCGTTTCAAAGTTTGATCGACCGTAGCGGTAACGAAACAACCGCGTTGAAGTTGATTGTCGAAGAAGCTATCGAAGCCGGTATCGAAGAACTATGCATCATCATTCAACAAGGAAATCGCGAATCGTTTGCCCAGGCTACTTCGAATTACAAGGTGGAGTTGATCGAGCAGGATAACTCAAACGGTTACGCAGACGCATTGCTTCGTGCAACAGAATTTGTTGGCGATGAAAATTTCCTGCATCTGGTCGGTGATCATCTGTATCTCTCGAAAAACGAAGACGGCTGCGCCAGACAGCTGGTCGAAATCGCATCACGAGAAAATTGCGCCGTGACAGCCGTGCAGCCGACTCGTGAAAGTTTACTGCCGTACTTTGGCACTATCGGTGCGACTCGAATCGTCAACGAAAGCCAATTATTCAAAATCAACCGGGTCGTTGAAAAGCCAACCCCGACCGAAGCAGAACAGGAGCTTGTGGTTGCAGGCTTGCGGGCTGGCTTCTTCTTGTGTGTATCCGGCATGCACGTTTTACCTGCGTCCTTCCTTTCTATTTTGCAAGGCGAATTTGACCAGGGCATCCGTCACATTTCTTCGGCGCTCGACAAATTGGCTCAACAGGAAAGATATCTTGCGTATCAACTTGCCGGCACGCGATTCAACATCGGTGTCAAATACGGACTGCTTCGTGCACAACTTGAACTGGCTTTGTCGGGCCGGGATCGAGATAGAATCCTTTCCGAGTTGGTCGAAATGCTCGCCCAGCAATCGATTCAAGATGATTCATAGGACGCAGACATGAATCGATTGATCGATATCATTACTTCAAACGATGACGCAATTCGCAATTGTTCGCTGCATGAAGTGGTCGCCGAATTGAACGAATGCGAGCTGAGTGGGCATCTTGTTGAATTGGATACATTCTGGCGCCGATCCGACAATCTGTACCACCGAGTTCGCTCACTGTTTTTTCTTTCGGCCATTCATCGATATTATCTGCCGAACCGATTGAGCAATAATCGCAAGTCATTGATTCCCTTTGACGCCTATCAACATCTATTGCAACGGCGATTCGTAGAAGCGATTGACGGGCTATTGAGTGCTGAACAAAAAAACGGCCCAAGCATGGGAATTTGCAGCGGCTTGGCAACCGCCTATCACGAACTTGGATTTCAGACTCTAGCCGATCAAGTCCGCAAAAGCGTTCGCACAGTCAAAGGCAATCAATGGATGTTTCGTGTCGGCCACCCGGCGGATCACCCATTACGTCTTCGGGCAGAAATTCTGGAACAGACATCCAAAGGAGCTTTCCCGATTCTCGCCGAAAAGACATCGGTCCGTATGGACTTCAGTCACAGCGGATGGAGCGACATTTTTTTTCTGGGAATGGATTTTCCGGAAGGGGCTCGGGTGATCAATGCATCGGTTGATCTGGCCGTTCAGGGACGCGATGATTTTCCTCGACCACCCATCGAAGCCTATTTGCGAGTTATCGATCGCCCCGTTTTGCGCCTGACAAGTATCGACTTGGGCGCTCAAGCTGAAATTGAAACGATCCATGACGTTTTTGATTTCGCGCGTGATTACCTGGGCCTGTTGAAAGCTGCTGTTATCGCGTCGGGGATTGTTCCTCCCGGTTTGGAAGGCTGCAATGAACCGATCTCCGATGTCCTGAGCGTTTTAACCGGCCGGCCAGATTTGGGGCTTGAGATCGTCAGCAAAGTGAACGACATACCTAAGGGTTCCCGGCTTGCCGTTTCCACCAATTTGCTTGGGTCCTTGATATCCATTTGCATGCGGGCGACCGGACAGATTCGCTCGTTGACAGAAGGTCTTCAAGAGCCCGATCGCAGGCTCGTCGCTGCGCGTGCGATACTTGGAGAATGGATCGGAGGATCTGGCGGCGGCTGGCAGGATTCCGGCGGTGTGTGGCCAGGAATTAAACTCATTGCTGGAACGGAAGCAGCCGAAGGCGATCCGGAATTTGGCATTAGTCGCGGCAGGCTTCTGCCCAACCATACCGTGTTTGATGAACAGCGAATCAAACCTGAGACGCGAAAAAAATTGCAGGATAGTTTGGTGCTGGTTCATGGAGGCATGGCCCAAAATGTAGGTCCGATTCTGGAGATGGTTACTGAAAGGTATTTGCTGCGAAGCCCTCATGAATGGGAATCTCGACAAGTCGCCACTGGCATTTTGGACGAGATTACGAATTGCCTGGAAGCGGGTGACATCAAAGCGGTAGGGAACGCAACACATAAAAATTTCTTTGGCCCCCTTCAAGCAATTATTCCCTGGTGTACTAACCTGTATACCAAGTCGCTGGTCGACCAATGCCAGGCTCGTTACGGCGAAGATTTCTGGGGCTTCTGGATGCTCGGCGGCATGGCTGGCGGAGGCATGGGTTTTATTTTTGACCCGGCAAAGAAAGCAGAAGCTCAAGCCTGGCTGGCCGAAGCAATGCAGGCCACGAAAACGGAATTGCAGTTCGCGTTGCCGTTTGCCATGGATCCGGTCGTATACCAGTTCCGCATCAACGATCGCGGCAGCTGGTGTGAATTACTCGACGATTCAACAGACGCCGAGGCCCTGATGCCGGATCGATACTACCAGCTTTCGGCGCCCGTATGGCTAAGAGAAGATCCCGGCTCGATCAGCCAACAAATCCGCCTGGAACTTGCTCGGCTCAGCAGCAGCATGAAAACCGATTCAAGCCTGGCAAGAAATTTGCTGACTAACATTTTGCCGTCCAATGAAACCGAAGAAGGCACCAGCGATTCGCTGGACGGATTACTTCAGCAACTTGGCTTCGATCAAGAATTGCATGACCAGGTGAAGCGGGATCTTCGCGGCGGTCGTTACGGACTTGCGCAAAACCGATTATCGGTCAACACAAAAATTGAAGATGTTCCTTTGCAGGAAATTTTCGACGCTCGAAACAGCATCACTGAAAGCCTGAAAACTATTGGCGAAAACTCGATCACCAATGGCGAAGTCGCTGTGATGACGCTCGCGGCAGGAGTCGGCAGTCGCTGGACCGAAGGCGCAGGTGTGGTCAAGGCGCTGCATCCGTTCTGTAAATTTGACGGGCAACATCGCAGCTTTCTGGAATTGCATATGGCAAAGAGTCGTAAAGTCAGCCGAGACTCTGGCATCCACATTCCGCATATTTTCACGACAGGATATCTGACTCATCAGCCGATCGAAAATTACCTGGACCGCTTCAATCGATTTGAATACGAAGGCCCCGTTTATTTATCGCATGGCAAATCGGTTGGCTTAAGAACGATTCCGATGGTTCGAGATTTGCAGTTTGCCTGGGAAGAAGTTACTCAACAAGTTTTGGACGAACAACAACAAAAAGTACGTGACAGTTTACGGGCGGCGCTAAGGGGTTGGGCGCGAAGTGCAGGGGAGGGCAGTGACTATCGTGACAATTTGCCGATGCAATGTTTACACCCCGTTGGACACTGGTACGAATTCCCAAACATGTTGTTAAACGGTGTTCTTAAACGCATGGTCGACGAGCACCCGAATTTGAAATACCTGCTTTTGCACAATGTCGACACGACCGGTGCCAGTATCGATGCCGGCTTGCTTGGCCAGCACATTGAAAGCGGAAAATGCTTAAGCTTTGAAGTCATTGAAAGAAAACTCGAAGATCGTGGCGGCGGGCTCGCCAAAGTCGATGGCCGTCTGCGATTGCTGGAAGGGCTGGCTATGCCGCGCGAAGAAGCAGAATTTCTCCTTTCGTTTTACAATTCGATGACCACCTGGATCGACATCGATCAATTGTTATCAGCGTTTCATCTAAATCGATCCGAGCTTGGTGACGAAGAAAAAATCAAACAATCCGTCCGCAGCTTGAGTCAGCGGATGCCTACCTACATCACCATCAAGGACGTTAAAAAAAGATGGGGCAATGGTCAGGAAGATGTTTTCCCCGTTGCACAGTTCGAAAAACTTTGGAGCGACATGACGGCACTGGCTGATTTGGACTGCGGATTCTTTGCCGTCGAACAATTCCGAGGCGCCCAACTCAAGGAACAATCGCAACTCGATGGCTGGGTTCGAGACGGTTCCGCTGCAAAGGTAGAATCACTTTGCGCATGGAAATAACATTTGCTCCGCGAT
>CAYONX010000085.1:0-3029 GCA_964405425.1 uncultured Pirellulaceae bacterium
TCCGTAAGGTCCGTTGATTCCAATGCAATCTTCCGGGTTACGACTCCATCGACTGTGACTGTTATTGTGAACGTTAATGGAGCAGCTGTTCGGTTTGCCAACTCTAAATTCCCGCCGACTGAGTGAGTGTCGCCCGGGAAATAGGCTGATTCGGGTTCTCCGTTAACAAAGCTACGAAAAGAATCAAAGTTAATTAGATTCGAGGGTCCTTGAGCACCTAGTGTTCCACTGAGAATACTGCATAGAAAATGCTGTAGTAAATACCTTCTTCACCATGATTTTCATCCCTCTCTCAAATGTAAGCATAAAATGTCGTAAAAATTTAATGTTATTGTTCTGCTTCAGTCGGAAGTGGAGAAATTGTTAAATTGATTTAATTTCTTGACAAGCTCAGGAGATATTTATGAACAAGCGCGTACTATATTGGTTCGCAGCGCTCGGTGTTGCCTTGACATCTCCGGCCGTCGTTAGGTTGCTTCGCGCCTTATTCAAGTGACCATTGCATTGCAGCCAGTCGTGACCAACAATATTTGCCGACGTCGAAACCCATCCGAAGTTTCACTTCCGGCACAGAATTTACTTCACCAAAAAGAATTTACACAATGCTAATGCAATCCATGACGACGGACGAAGTCAAATCGGCGCTGCAAAATTGCAAATCCGTGATCATTCCATTTGGAGTTATGGAAGCTCACGGCCCTCACATGCCGCTTTCGACCGACACCATCCAGGCCCAAGACGCTGCCCTGCGAGCCTCACAAATTAAACCCGTGTTTGTCGCTGCTTCGGTCAACTATGGCATGTGTCGCAGCGCTGCCGGCCACCCGGGAACGATCGGGATTTCCGGCGACACATTGCGAGCATTAACCTACGACATCATCCAATCGCTGTATCAAACGGGCATTCGAAATTTCATTTTGTTTTCAGGTCATGCAAGTTCCAAACAAATGGCCGCGATGGCAGAAGCCAGCGAAAAATTCATCGACCAATTCAATGACGTCAACATTGCCGTCGTCTGCGATTACGACATCACAAAGAAAGCTGACTTTATCGATACCCCTGGTGATATCCACGCTGGCGAAATCGAAACATCGCGAATCATGGCCATCCAACCTGAACTTGTGCATAAGGATAAATTTCCACCTGCAGAAAAACGCAACTTCCCCAGCCCGATTCTGGTTCGAGACCAAACCAGATACTGGCCCGGAACCGTCGAAGGCGACCCAACAACCGCAACAGCAGAAAAAGGCGAAAAGCTTTGCCAAATGGTTGCCCAATACCTGGCCGATTTAGTCACAAAACTGGAAGCGTTCCAACCACATTAAAGAAAGCAAAACCAGTAAGCGAAACCGGGAATTACGCGAAAAGCATATTTGGATTAATGCGAAACCTGTTCCTCAAGCAATTGACGAACGCGACTGGAAGCCCGATCCCATTGATTCGCTTTTCCAAGTTCCACGATTTCCAATAGCCAACGGGCTTCTTCGGTCGGTAAGTCATCCGTCTGCAGCAATTTCTGCTCGAATGCTTCAAGGCGATTAACATCTTTCATATTACAAATGGAATACAGCGCACTGGCGTAATTGCTGGTCTCGCTGCTTACTTCTCCATAGCGCTGGCAACCTGCCAAAAGAATACAGCTGAACAATAAAACGACGCTTCGCAATCGCTGACGATAAATTTCTCTATCGGTTCTCAATCAATTCACCTTCGCTCAAGCTGCTCATTTCGGCAAACGTCAGCAAGTTAATGTTTTGATTAACAAAACGAACCGACCCATCCCCCGCACAAACATTTCCACCGCCAGGATGTTCGGCGAACATTTGCCCAACATGCAAAGCTGGAAAGTTGACTGGATGAATGATTGGGAATCCGGTGATATCCAACTCGCCGCCCGATGGCCCGGCATGCACCAGCACTAGCGTAGCCGCACTGTCAGGACCATTTTCCGGACTGGATTTACGCGGATGCACAATGGCTCCAGGTACGACGCCTGCCCAAACTTTATCACTCAACGATGAACTGTGCTCGCCCAGAAAAATCGTATTCGAAGTGCCATCGAGAACATCACGAAACTTCGTTTTTGAATCCCTGTAGAAAGGCCCATCGGCAACCTTTGACGCGTCACCGTCGATGCGTATTTCTTTTGTTTCCGATGAATATATGTTGACGAAAACGGTAACGACATCGGCACTGCCACATTCCCCCCAACATGATTCCTGACCATGACTGGCGACGTAATTGCTTCGACCTAATTTCAGCGCCTGCGATCCTTCAGGAGAATACGCTTGTTCGTTCTCATCCACTACGCTAACCGGTCCGATGTTTCCGCTGGCCGAAGGACACAACGCCAGTGGAAAATCTGCTTCCACAAATGCCCGGTTTTCGTCTGACCAAATTGGCTGGTTAAAATCGATGGACTCAAACAAAGCAGCACCTTCGACATGCGGCAAGATCTGCGCCATCCATCCCCAACCCGGATTGGAATCCCAGGTTTGCGAATCAAGAAATGTGACCGATGCGTTCTGATCAGAATTATGATTCGATAGATAGCCCGCCGGAAAACGATTCATCGAACTATGGAAATTGTGCAACGCCACGCCAAGCTGGCGGAGATTATTCGCACAACTGCTGCGCCGAGCCGCTTCGCGAACAGTTTGCACCGCCGGTAATAACATTCCAATCAATATCCCGATGATCGCGATCACGACCAACAATTCGACAAGGGTGAACGCCGATCTATTTCTGTTCAATTCAGACTCCAGCTTGCAATCCAAAACAAAGTGTAGCATTGGCTACATTTCCAAAGTGTAGCCAATGCTACACTTTTGGCAAGCCGTCATTTTGCATGCATTCATTGATTTCTGGGCAGCCAGGAACGAAAAATGCCGGAAACACATTGGCGAAACAGGCAATTGTTAAATCATGATCGCCGTCTTCTTTAGCGTCAGGACGTTAGCAGGCGTTTGCCCCCGTTATTTGGCTGCAAAACAACGCCCACCGGCGGCTATCGCCCAACCACTAAACAA
>CAYONX010000085.1:3129-13600 GCA_964405425.1 uncultured Pirellulaceae bacterium
AAACAAATTTTCGCAGCTCAGGCGATAGAATTGCCAGGGCGCAACAGAGTCTGCGCTTGCGATTAGTGGCTCAATTCTGCCACTGGTAAACGGCCATCGAATCGATACCGCGTACAAAAATCCGATCGCCAACGACTGCCAAATGCGCCCACGAATCATTGGTCTGCAATTTTGCTTCACCAACGATGTCGAACTTTTCCGGGTTCGCATGGATCAAAATCAATTTGCCTTTTGAATCAAGGGCAAGAATCTTATCGCCGTTGGCAACCATGCTCCAATACGAACCAAACCGCTGCTTGGACACCCAATTGGTTTCGCCGCTTTTCAGATTGATCGAAGCCACCCGCTTATTTTGCAAATGCAAATAAGCATTGTCGCCAATTACCACGGGCGATGACATATAAGCCTTGCTCGCCGCCGTCCATTTTTCATTCACCACAAATCCCGCATCCGATTTGGCAACTTCAAAACCAAACGACTGGTGATTGTATGAACTGGTAAAAACCGTATCCCCATAAACCGTTGGAGTCAAAATGTTCATGCCGCGAAAGTTCGGAACGGGCTGTTGCCACAACGTTTTCCCTGATTCCAAATCGACGCCGTTCAAATGAGTTCGCGTCTGGACAAGAATCTGTTTTTTACCCGCCACCGTCGCGACATAAGGCGATGAAAAAGCACCGCGCGACATCATGCTGCCGCCGTCATACAACGTTCTCCAAATCTCTTCGCCGGTGAGTCGATTAAATTTTATGAACCCGGCACTGCACTGAATGTAAACGAATGGATCGCTTTTTTCGTCACTGTCAATAATCAGCGGTGAACAAACCTGACCGAAATCTTCGTGCTTCACGCCGTATTGTTTTGAAAAATCGACCGCCCAAACTTCAGTGCCCTTCGCAACATCGATACAAACGAATCGGCCCAAAATTCCAGCAACATACAATCGCTCGCCATCGGTCGCCGGCGTGCTACGAATCCAACTGCCGTTCTTGGCAGCAAACATGGGAACTCGCATGGAACCAGGCCATTGAAGATTCCAATTCTCTTCGCCCGTTTCAACGTTCAAACCAAAAACAACTTCGTCCTGCTTATTCCGAGTTTCAGTGACAAAGACCTGATCCCCCAAAACGATCGGCCCCGAATAACTGGGCCCCATTTCCTTTCGCCAAATCTGTTTCAATTTCGATTCGTCTAACGCGGCGGGCCAAGAACCGGAAACCTGACTGTCGCGGAGATTACCACGCCATTGAGTCCAATTGGCATCCGGCTCCTGAGCAAAGACAACGGAAGTCAGAAATATTGCAATCGTCAAACTCAAACGGGAAAATATCACCAATCCATGCCCTCAATGTTTTTGCAGTTCTTAAAACACCCAACCTAAACACCCCAAACGCCATTTTGGTTTTGGTACCAAGCGGTTTTGGTGTCTTGGGGTATTGAGCCCATGTTTTAACACACACGTCCATTTAATACACGCTTCCAACGAACACACGCTTCTGCGGCGTCCCATCCACCACAAAAAACTGGAAAAAAACTACTTGACGTGCCACTCTGCGCCCGATACTATGCCATACATAACAAACGTTTTTAAGGGCATTCTATGAAATTAGAACGAGAATTAATGCGTGGCGCTGGACCGACGGCCGTTATGCAATTACTGGCCAGCGGCGAAATGTATGGCTATCAGATTGTCGAAGCCCTGACTTCACGCTCTGGTGGAGTGTTTGAATTGGGCCAGTCGACGTTGTATCCGATGCTCTACAACCTGGAAGCAAAGGGAATCGTAACTTCGCAGCAAAAAGCTGGTCCCAATGGCCGCATGCGGCGCTATTACAAGCTGACGGCCAAAGGCAAGAAGAAGCTTGACGCTGACCGCCAACAATGGGCCGCACTTGTCGAAGGACTTGGCGCTCTAGGAGTAACACGCGGTATTCCAGGCCTCGCGATCGATGGAGGTCTCGCGTGAGCAACGCTTCGCCAATGCTGAACCCGCGCAGCCAGTTCCCCGGTTTCCGGTACTGGCCGTACGAGCAAATCAGCTGGCGTCAAACCATCGCAAAGTCCGGACTTCCAGATGACGTTCAAAAGCTGATCACCAGCGTCATCAAGAAATCACGACTGATGCGTTTTGAGAAAGTTGAAGTTGTTGGCGAATTGGTTGACCATTTCGTTGACGGAAAAGCGGCTGGCAAAAGCTATTCGCAACTGATCGCCAAATTTGGCGACGTAACAACCACTGCCTCGTTGATACGTAACTCTAAAATCAGGAACCGACCAATCATGTTCAAAATAATGCAAATTGCGGGATGGGGATTTTTTGCACTGGCATCAGCCTATCTTGGATTGTGGGGCTATTTTCAGTCCGGACACCCAACGCCAACCACCGACTACATGCCGGCGTTCAATCAATTCGCTGACAATCTTGATGAAGACGAAACGGCATGGCCCATTTACCGTCCGGCCTGGGCTAAATTTGGGTTTTGTGAGGGTGGTGAATTTAGCAGCAAGATGAAAATCTTTTACGTCGCTGAAGGAGGCGTAGACGAATATGGCCGCGACAACACAAGACGAATCACGCCCAATGATCCCACCTGGCAACAGGCAACCGCTCAATTGGAACAGTGGTCTGAATTGCTGCATACGTTCCGCGCCGCCGCATCCAAGCCGCGAATGGGTCTGAAGCTGCAACCTCGCGAATCCAACTATTCGGCGGAAGACTATGCAGCTCTGTTTCCAAATTCAACGGAAACAAAGGACCATTCCTATATCGAAACCATGGCACTCGAATCGACACCAGAGTTAGCCAATCTGATCGATGGCTCTCTGGTCGGCATCCTGTTACCGCATGTTCAAAGCTTTCGTGCAGCAGCGAGACTATTGCACTTTGACAATCTGCATGCGATTGAGCAAGGTGATTCACAGCGAGTTACTGAAAATCTAATCGCACATTTTAGCTTGGCCAGACACGCTGCCGATTGTAATTGCTTGGTTGGCGGACTCGTTGGAATTGCGGTTGCCAATTTGGCTTTTGAAGAAATCGACGAGATGGTCACTATTAACGGCTTTCTTGACGAAGATCAATTGCACCAAATCCAATCGGCAGTCGAATCTTTCAAGGTCCGTGATTTAGTGCAATTCGACGGGGAACGAGCCTTGGCGAACGATCTGATTCAACGGATTTACACCGACGATGGCAATGGCGACGGAAGAGTCACTCCGGCAGGAATCCGAATGTTGGAATCGGTCATCGGAATGCGAAATGAAAAATGGTCCAAGGCGTATCCGGAATTCGCGGCAATTGCTGACGCGGCTCAACATCTTACCGAGCCCGTAGCCGTCTTTCGTACGCCCGGTCGCAAAGAAACCATCGAGCGCTATCAAGCCATTCTCGATTTGATCGAAGAAGATTTCGATCGCCCGGCCTGGCAGGCAAACATGCACGACTTCACCGACAGCGGACTTCGAGGACAATTCGGGCAGTATTCACCATTGAATTATCTACTACCGGCAAACAACCAAATCCAGGACCGAATGTACTTTACCATCGGAGTCCAGGAAGCGACGGTATTGGCATTGGCCGCACACCGTTTCAACCGCGCCAATGATTCCTGGCCAGCTTCAATGGAACAACTCACGGCTGATTTCTTGACCGAGATCCCGGTTGATGTCTTCAGTGGCGGTCATTTGAAATTTGTGATTCGAGACAACATGCCGATTGTCTACAGCGTCTGGAAAGACGGTGATGACGACGGCGGTGCTGCACCGTTTTATCAACATCAATTGGACGACGGAAGCTTTCAACCGCTGCGATCGGCAAATGACCACGCCTATTCGCACTACGGTAAAATCTCCACTTCGAAATACGAAGGCGATTTGATTCTGTGGCCGATGTCGGCAAAAGATGGCCAAATATCCATCTCGCTTAAAGCCGCAAGACAATCAAATCAGCCAACTCAATAGACCGGAGAACTGTGTGAGCAATGCCTCTATCATGCCTCCGGGTCGCAATTCAACGGACTGGTCAAAGTACTTTCCGTTCGAAGCGCGAACTTGGAAAAAAACAATTGCCGATTCCGGGTTGCCGGACGAAGCAAAAGAATTGATTCATCGCGTGATCAAGAAATCGCGATTGATGAGGTTCGAAAAAATTGAAGTCATCCAGGAATTGATCGGGCATTTCCAGGACGGCAATCTTGCCGGCAAAGACTTCTCGCAAATCATTGCCAATTTTGGTGATCCCGACGTAACGGCGAAACTAGTTCGAAGATCAAAAATAAGGAATCGACCAATCATGTTGAAATCACTTCAAATTTTCGGTTGGATGCTGCTGGGCGTTGCTTCCGCATGGTTCGCAGTCTACACGTATTTCCAAGCCGGCGTTCCGTCTCCGACCACAGACTATATGGCCGAATTCAATTCGCTGCAAACCAGCGTCGGCGATGACGACAGGGCTTGGCCGATCTATCGACCGATGTGGAGCAAATACAGCTTTTCCGAAGGAGGTGATTTCCACAGACCCCATCATTTCACATCACACAATGATGAAGAAGGCAAATATGAAAGGTTAGTCGCACCGGGTGACTCGGAATGGCCAGCGGCAGTCGCTAAATTGGAAGAACTGTCCGATCTGTTGGATGCGTTTCGAACGGGCTCCCAAAAGCAACGCTTTGGTTTGGTGGTCCAAGCCGATGTTAGCAAATACTCGCCTGAAGACTTTCAGGCGCTCTTCCCTAATCAAAATCTCGAAGACGTCGTCAACCGCAATTCCTATGATGTCGCAGAAATCGAAACGTCGATGCAGGGCGCAATCATCAACATCTTGCTTCCTCACCTGCAGCCCCTGCGCACAGCAGCCCGGATAATGGCAGTCGATACACGTTGGGCGGTGGAACAAAACGACTCACAGCGAGCGGTTGAAAACCTCGAAACCTTTTGGGGATTGGCATCGCACGCCGCCGACCACAACAGCCTGATTGGCAGCCTGGTCGCGTATTCAATCGCGGGCATTGGTTTCAATGAACTGGAAGAAACGATGCTCAGGCACCCAGACTTTTTTAGCAAGCAACAACTAGCGCAGATTCAAAAAAGAATTGCCAATATCTCGTTCACTGAGCTTACGCGCATCGAAGGCGAACGGGCCTACCAACTGGACTTGGTGCAACGAATTTATTCCGACGATGGAAAAGGCGATGGCAGAATCACTCCCATCGGTACAGAAATCCTGACAAAGTATCTACCGGGAATGGCCAGCCAGCGAGGTCTATTGATGGAAACTGGAGACCCGTACGCCGATCGAATTATCAGCGTTGCCAGAGAAGCAGTTGCCCCGGCTTCCATGTTTGTCTTGGCGACCAGGAAACAGACGGTCGAAAAAATTGATGAATTCACTGAAGCATACACTGTTGCGGCAAAGCAACCGTACTGGAATCGTGACATGCCGGATTACGAAGAATTTTTGCAGGAAAATGAAACCAAACACATGTTCCTGAGTTTTCTGATGCCTGCTTTCGATTCCGTCATCCGCGCTTCAGACCGGCTGAATGCTCGGCATGAAGGTGTGCTCACTGGAATCGCTCTGCAGCGTTATTTTCTGGAACACGGAAAATGGCCAGGCTCGCTTGTTGAATTGTCTCCTGAATTCCTAGCCGAAATTCCAACCGACATTGTTACCGGAAACGAAATGCTGCTCAGTTTTGACGAACAAGGACCAATTGTGTACAGCGTCGGAAACGACCTTGACGATGACGGTGGCGTTCGTACCATTGCAAAGGAATGGGGACGCGGGCGTCACATGCGGGCGGCGGCAAATTGGTATCCGAGCTCGGTCGAACAGGCACGCAATGGCGATTGGATCGTCTGGCCACAAACTCGATTTCCAATGGAAGAAATTGTCGACGATGAAATGCAAGGAGAAACTGAATAATTGATTTACAAGATTCTTAGTCAAAATGAATGGAGCCAGGCCCAGCAAGCAGGAGAGTTTGCTGGCTCGGCTGTCGATCACAGCGATGGCTTCATTCACTTTTCATCAGCGAACCAAGTCGCTGAAACGGCAGCAAAACACTTTGCCGGTCAAAGTGATTTGATCCTGCTTGCGATCGACGAGAATCTGCTGGGTGACGAATTGAAGTGGGAGGTCTCACGGGGAGGAGACCTTTTCCCTCACCTTTACGCTCCGCTGAATCTATCAACGATCCAATCAGCCGAACTTCTGCCTCTCGATAAAAACGGCAAACATATCTTCCCCGATTCAATTAACGCCTAGATTCACGCTCAAGTAAAAGTAGCGCCCCTCTCCGAGTCGTTTTTTTACCGCAATTTGGGATTCCAGTACGCGAGAATTTATAGATACTTTTTTGCCAGATGCGTGCTCACCCCTAATCCAATCAGGCAGACAAAAATGAATCACATCTTAATCGTTGGCCAATGCTGTGCCGACTATTCCCGAATCTCTGACACCATCAACCAGCACTACGAAATCGAAATCAAATCCTCCGACACGCACCAGGACGCATTAATCCAGATCCAAAACACTGCTTTTGATCTTGTCCTGGTCAACCGTATCTTCGACAAAACGCAAACGGAAGGTCTCGACCTGATCCGCGAAATCAAAGCTTCACCCGCCACTAAAGAAGTCCCGATCATGTTGATCAGCAACTACGATTCCGCTCAAACGGATGCCGTCGACGCTGGTGCTGTCCCAGGTTTTGGTAAAGCCGCCTTGAATCAGGACTCCACGTTCAAAATCCTTGATCAATATCTCTTGATGTAAAATCTGAAAAGTGACCGAAACCTACTGGTTGCGGCTTGGTTAACAATAATAGTTAGCCAAGTCCCAATTCAGGTGCGTCGATGTTTCGTCAAACAAATGTGGTTGTCCTCACGCTGCTTTGCGTGTTTTCCCTGCAAACACTGCCACCAACGCTTACCGTCGCCAGTTCAAGTGCGATGGTTGCTGGATCGGGTGCACAAGTCCAGGAAGATGAACAGAATCAATCGGAACGGGATTCAAAGAAGAAGCAGTCGCGGAAAAACAAAAAAAGGAAAATCCGCTTCAGCGATTGGCATCAATTGGTCGACTGGATGTTTTCGACCGAAAAATGGGAACCCATTCTCGATGCCTTTAAGACCATTTACGATTCAATGTTTTCCAACTCGGATGCCATTGCTCCGACAATGCTGAATTGAGGATTTGTAGCCCAAGCTATGTATCTCAGAATTTGGGTGCCATGCTCACGCGCAGCTCGAGCATGCTATGTCTCACAGGTTTTATCTTTCAGTATCACGCTCCCGTCAGCAGATCAACAAACCCTGCGACGTCCAGCAGAGTAACAACGCCATCTTGATTGATATCCGCTTCAGCTTGAAACAATCCATCGATCAATAAATCAACAAACGGGCCAACATCCAGCAGCGTTACAAAACCGTCCTGGTTCACATCGCCCAACAAAAAATCGTTGCAGGAAAAAGTTACGATTTCGACGCTGTCAGATCCGGTGTGAGATACAACCGCGTCCAATACTGAATCGTTGTCGATGTCCGCCACCTCGATATCAAACGGGTTGTCGCCAAGATAAACACTTAAGTCCAAATCAAAATTGCCATCGCCATCGTTCAAGACCAATAGCACATTATTGGGAAATCCATTGGCCACCAGCAAATCCAGATCACCATCGCTATCGACATCGACGGGCTCCAACTTTATGGCTGCCTGGTATACATCCATTTCGCTTAACACCGGCGAGTCGAACGTCCCATCGCCTCTGCCGAGCAAAGTCGACAGGAAATTACTTGCGCGATCGGCCACGATGATATCGCTGCACATATCATTGTTAAAATCACCGACCGCAAAAACGCCAGATCCAGCTAACTCCCCTGGCGATGATGCCAAGCCGCCGGTGGGGATCACTTCCGCAAGAGAGAAAAACGCGTTTCCGTTGTTGAAGAAGACAAACACGGATGCGGGGTCACTGAAGACATCGTTGAACACCAAATCCACATCACCGTCACGATCAAAATCGGCGACCTCAACATCGGTCGAAAACCCGGGGACCGAAAGAAAATCGGCGAATTGAAAACTGCCGTTCTGATTCCGGTAAACGAAGCCGCTACTTCCGTCCGTCAACCCACCCACACAAATAACCGCGTCCAGATCCGAGTCACCGTCCAGATCTACCAGCTCAATTTCATTTGGACTATTTAGACCAGGCAAGAAAAATCCTTCATCCGTACGATTTGAAAAATCGCCGTTGCCATCGTTTTCGAATACGGAAAAGCTGTTACTCAAAACAAAATTTGCCGAAACCAGATCGATGTCACCATCTCCATCGATATCACCGGCAGCCAAGCGTTCAATTTCACCATCGGTTTCAAAAGAGGTTGGAACCGCAAAAGAACCGTCCCCGTTATTGAATTGTATCGCCAGACTATTTTCAGCGGTTGCCGTCGCCAGGTCGAGCAAACCGTCTCCGTTGAAATCTCCGACAGCAAGTCCTCCGGGCTGGTTCAACTCACTAACGGTTACCGATTCGGCATTGCAATCGGTCGGGCTAAATTCGCAAGTAATGGATGTGACAACCAATTCCATGGATTCTGAATGAACAATCAAAAACTCGGGCTCACCGTCACCCGTGAAGTCGTCCTGGAACATACATTGAGCATCCAGCCCCAGCGAAAAATACTCAATCGTTGTGAAATTTCGATCGCCATTGTTGATCAACACTCCGATGCGATCGAGTATGCTGCTTGCAATAACCACATCCAGATCCAGATCATTGTCCAGGTCCTTCAACTCAAAATCTGCTGCCAACCCGCTGAACGAATTCCTAACCGCTTCTTCTTCGAATCCATCCGCCGTCCCATACAGGATCGAAAACCCGGAACCACCCGCCGAAACCATGATGTCATCAAACGAATCGGCATCCACATCTGTGATTTCGATAGTCGCACTTCCTGCTTGAAAAATCTCAACCGCGCGGTCGATCGTAAAATTACCGTTGCCGTCATTTTCCATAAACAACAATTCAGCCAATGATTCTTCGGTTAACCCATTGGTATCAATCAATAAATCCAGATCGCCGTCATTGTCAAAATCCAACGGCTCAATCGTCGACGGGAAAAAAGCAAGTTCGCTGGACGACGCGGCGCCAAAATTACCAGCACCATCATTGATCAATATCGAAAGCGTTCCAATAACATCAACCTCTGGATCTGCTCTAACACTGGTCACAAGCAAGTCATCGTCGTCGTCACCGTCAATATCAACCAGCGACAATTCAAAGGCCGCAAGCATTGGATCTTGCACCAGCGGAAAATCGATCGCCGCCGCAAATTCAGCATTGCCATTGTTCAGCAACACCGAGACGGTATTCAAAAATGAATTACTGACGACCAGGTCCAGATCGCCGTCGCCATCAACATCCCCGCTGATAACCCGAAACGCTTCCAGATTGACTGCGAACGAATCAGCAGTAAAAAACGTACCGTCCCCATTATTCAGAAGCACCTCGATTCCGTTTGCAGTGATTACGTCCTCGTCATCGATTTCGAAACCAAACGCGACAACATCCAGATCTCCATCGCCATCAAAATCTCCATAAGTCGCATCGCCAAGTAATTCGTTAGCATTGGACGAGATTGCTTCGAAGTCACACAGCGGATGCTGCTGGGCACACAACACATTGGCAAACAGCAATAATGCGCACAAGTAAGTTGGATTGAATTTCAAGACGATCGCCTCAGAAGGTAAATGAACAACAATAAAAACCTGTTCCAAGTTCAGTTTAAAGGCGAAGTCGTTCAATTCAAGCGCGGCAAATTGCTCACCAAACCGAATTCACGATAACTTTCTGGCTAACCGCTTAAGCGCCCGCTTAACGCAAGCAAGAATGGCCTGAAAACCAGCGCTATGTTCGTTAGCCAACAGAACAAAAAAAGAAAAAAGAGAGTTATTTTTTGCGCATTCGGTCAACACTTGGCATTAGTGGGTAAGCAACGTAAACGCAGTCGCCAGACTTCAGAGGATTCGTTTGAGCGCGCCTGCCTGGACTGTTGCAGCGGACCTCTCTCACAACATCGGACGTGTCAAGCCTGGCGAGACGATTGCGTTGATAAGTGATTACCGGAATGAGAAAAACGGTGACAAGGAGTCATCGGAGTTAGTCTTTTTGTTGACCCCGCGATTCCTCGAAAAAGGGCTTGAATTGAACGGGCCTGAATTCAAATTATCCAGAGAAGCGGCGGCACTTAAAAAGAGTCGCGGCAACAACAGGTAACTTTCCAAGGCATACGACAACTTGAAACAAACAAAGGTGCGGCATTTGATGTCCGCACCTTTCAGGACTTTGTCACGTCCCTTTCGGGAGCCGATGGGTTGGCGTGAAATACGATTGCGTTGTTGAGTGGCTCTGGCGACTCCAGCTACGGTTTAACTTCATTAAACTCAAGCACGATGCTATTCAGAATTGGCTTT
>CAYONX010000086.1:0-4720 GCA_964405425.1 uncultured Pirellulaceae bacterium
GCGAAGACGGAGAAATCTCCGAAGCCGCCGTCAACCGTGGTGAAGAAGACGCGGCATAATGCGTCAAAACTTGATCGCGATTTCGCCTTTGGATCAGCGGCATTCGAAACTAGACTATACCGCTTTCAAATCCTGGGCTCCATTGCCATCGCAGCGCTGCGTTTTCAATGATCAATACGCTTTACTTACCGGAACTTCGTGAATTGCTGGCCGCCAACAACGGTTTGGAATTGCGCGAATTTTGTGAAGCTTTGCATCCAGCTCGCACTGCAGAATTCATGGAAGGCCTGACGACCGATGAAGCTTGGGCAGTGCTTCGCCATACTGAATCTATCACCCGCGGTGAGATATTCAGCTATTTCGAATTGGATCGGCAAAAGGAAATCCTGGAAAGCCAGGATCGGGCCGAGTTGGCTGAAATGGTTGCCGAAATGGCACCTGACGATCGAGCGGACATTCTGCAAGATCTTGAAGACGATTTGTTGCAGGATATTTTGCAGCGTCTGCCAGCAGATGAACGACGTGATTACTTGCGGCTCAGCCAATACCCTGAAGGTACCGCCGGTGCAGTGATGACGTCGGAAGTGGCGAAATTGGCTGCTGATCTTACGATCGAAAAAGCGATTGCCGAAATTGCTCGCCAAAGTGAAGAATACGAAACCATCTATTACTTGTACGTTGTCGATTCCGACGATCATTTGCTCGGGCTCGTTTCGACAAGAAAACTTCTGGCCAGTATGCGCACCCCCAATATCCAGCTGGCCGAGATCATGGATACGGAGCTGATTGTTTGTGAAGCGCTCGAAGACCAGGAGGACGTCGCCGCAAAAGTTGCGAAATTGAACTTGCTGGCGATTCCGGTTGTCGACGAAGAGAGAAAAATGCTCGGCATCATTACGCACGATGATGTGATCGATGTTGTTCAGGAAGAAGCGACCGAAGACGCGCACCGAATTGCGGCAGTCGACCCACTGGATGAAAGTTATCTAAAGACGTCGCTGATAACACTCAGCTGGAAACGTGGTGTGTGGCTGATCATCCTGTTCGTCTTTGCGTTGCTGACGGCGATCATTCTGGACCAAAACGAATCCAAACTGGCACGCTGGGTCTGGTTGGCACCATTTATTCCACTGGTCATCAGCAGCGGCGGTAACACCGGAAACCAATCGGCAACGCTGATCATTACGGCACTCGCACGAGGCCACATTTCGCTTTACGACTGGAGCAAAATCATCTGGCGAGAATTCCTGATGGGAATCATGCTGGGTGGTTCATTGGCGGTGCTTGGATATTTTTCGGTGATCATGCTTGAGGGAGTCGGTTTCTTTTCACCTGAAGCACTCGTGGTTCCACTGACATTGTTGCTGGTGGTGGTTGCGGGAACCTTGACCGGTTCGATATTGCCACTTGTATTCGAAAGACTGGGCCTGGACCCGGCCCTGATGAGTAACCCGTTTGTGGCAGGAATCATCGATATCATTGGCATCGTTATTTACATGAAAGTTGCCGTTACGTTGATGGGTCCTCCCGGCGGACTATAAGAACCTTGCTGTCCAGGCGAGACGATGCGCGCGTCAGGCGCGCCCGTCAGGTCACTGAATCGTTTGTAACTTTTTGCCCAGATCACGCACGTCCAGATTGATACCCATCACTTGCCGCTGGGAATCGAGCAGTACCAGATAAGGCAAACGCGGGACCGGAAACTGAGCTCTAAATTCTGCGCCCAGTTCTGAATTCAAGTCGACATTGGTAAAACTGAATTCAGGAATCGACTTGGCCAGCAGTTTAGTTTGCGCCAGCTCGTCCTCGGACAGATTTTCGCTGATCACAATACACTGGACAACATTTCCGACCGACAAACGCTTCAAGGAATTCAGCAAACGGGTCGACAGGGCATCGCTGGGCAACCAGTAAACCAACAAGATGGGCTGCTCAGAATTTTCAATTTCAGCACCGCCAACATGCATTACACCATCGAGGCTAAATTCGGATTGGTAAAGCGACAACCGCTTTTTGTAATCGTCAAGCTTTGCGACGGCACCTTCAATTTTTGAACCAGCACCACTGGATAGAAATTTGTGGACCTGATCCGAGATATCGCTTGCCAGATTAATCCGGTCCTTGGTCAACAAAATTTCCAACAGCGTAACAATCTGCTGTACGCCTTGTTCGTCGAGCAGTTCCTCGTTCAGCGAATATACAATTCGATTGGTAATCTCGCTTTCAATGGATTTGCGATTTTGACGAAAACGATCCTTGATGCCTGCCATCAGCAAGGCGGAAAACTGCTTTTCGCCCGATTGATCTCCGTACAGAATTTCCCGGAATGCGTTAGTTGCAATAACACTCGCTTTTTCACTTTTGCTGTCCAGGTATTGATCCACAATGACTTTGTAGAACTCAACTGAATCATCGATCATGACATCGGATCGTTGCATCAATTTTGCGTATTTGAATATGGCCAGCGCTATTTCATGATCTTCGTTCAATTGTGAAGTTATCTGTTCGCACTTGTTCAGCGCGTCTTGTAAATTGATCAGACTGGGATCGGTCGAAAATTGGTGCAAGGCGCTCATCATCACGACAACGGCCGCGATTTTGGATACTTCCGGATCGTTATGGTTCAAATTCGATTCGCATAATTCGTAAAGCTGCGCATCGACGGTGCTTTCACCTAGTTTGTACTTTCGATTCAAATTCGAAAGTAATTGCAGCGCTTCCATGCGATAAAGTGTTCCTTCTTTTTGAGCAAGCTCTTCGTCGGATTTCTCCAACAACTGATTAGAGATGTCAATGCGATCGTCAATCCATTGCATTTGCACTGGCAACGCGGCGTCAGGATTCAAATCCATTTCTCTGGCCAGATAAATCAGATCGGTTGTCGACAATTCGTCCCTGTGATCCAAGACAGCGCTCGCATCGACGGCCTCTACGGTCGCGATGGATTCGGCATTCTGTGTGGTTGGTTTTCGCGTTTGCAGCCAGAACACCAGGTAACCGACAGCCCCCATCAACAGCAAAATAAATACGCGCTGTTTTGTCTTGTACCAAAAACTTCTTTGTCGCTTGCCGAATTTTGGCTGGTCCTGCGGCTTGCGACGCAAGACCGAGACAAGCAGAGTAGGGCGATACGAATCTTTTTGCTTTCGCTTTGCCATTGAGATAGTGAAACCAAGAAGAATGTCTAAGACAGGACAACCACAAATCTACATTCTAACAATCCAATACATATTGCGGGGAAATTGTTCAAAAGCAATCGTAAATGAAACCCAATACCCCGCGACAACTGTGCGATTGTTTCAGGTATTAAGGAATATTCAGCCTTGATTTTGTACGGTAGAACGCAGATCGTCATGCGTTTTAGCCGCTGGTGCTTTTGGCTTCTTTTCAATTCTCATTTCGTATAAGCAACCCAATTTCCATTTTTCATATATTGAGGACCAAACAAATTCTTATCTTAAATTGCAGTGAAAACGCGAACTCGTTTTCACAAGTGCTCAGCACTCAGATCGATGTTCTCGGATCGACGTCATCAACGTGTCCTCACTGACACCCGCGTGCAATACTAGCCAACCTGGCCATTGGCGCAAAAAATTTGTCCATTTTCAATTTTCTTTGAATGGTACAAGCACCTAGTGGCACTATTCTATAAAGCGGCTATGAGTTTTAGATTATGAAGATGACCAGGAAGTCCGTGCCAAAACGTTCTGAAGACTCAATTTTGCTGGCAAAATTTGTCAGCGAAAATGATCAGGATGCGTTTGCGCAGATTGTCCGCAAGTACGAATCTCTGGTCTGGAACGTTTGTTGCCGAGTTTTGCATAACCGACATGACGCCGAAGACGCATTTCAACAAACTTTTTTGTTACTGGCGTCCAAGGCCCGTCGGATCCGCAAACCAAGATCGCTCTCAAGCTGGTTATATGGTGTTGCCTTTCGAGTGGCGAGTTCCATTCGCAGACAACGACAGCGTGACATGTTGCCTTACGAAACGTCAGTCGACCCACGGTTGACTGACAACGTTTTGGAATATGTTGCGCGGAAAAATGAAAACGAACTGGTCAGCGCGGAAATCATGTTGATGAAGGAAAAACATAAGCGTCCTTTACTTATGTTCTACTTCATGGGCGACAGTACAGCACAAATTGCCGACACGTTGGGAATCACCGTTTCGGCAGTCGAAGGCCGCTTGCGCCAGGCGCGTCAGGCTCTTCGATCGCAGCTGATACTTCGAGGCATCGACTTCGAAACGACATTTGCTGCTTTATTGCTACCTGTATTATCGCTCAGTCCTTCGTTGACTGTCGCAACGACCAACAAAATTGCTGCCGCTTCGATGGCCGGATTTGCCGGAATCATTCACAGTTACTTAACTGGATACAATCAAACGGGAGCGAAGCTGATGTTATCAAAAATCGCAGTATCATTTTCAATCGCCTGCATTGCCGCCGCCGGTATAATGCACCATAGTGCCATCAGTCAGGAAGATGGTAAAGTTGTCACTGAAGTTCAAAATGCCAAGGCCAACCATTCTGAACCAACGGTCCGGCTTGTTAAAGCAAATGACAAGAAAAAGATTTCAGATTGGTTTAACATTTCGGACCAGCTGTATGACTTAACGACTCATCTCCAATTTGACTGGAAGACTTGGACGTTTTTCAGTCGTGACAAGCCAGTCGATGAAGTCGAAAATAGAGTCACCCTTTTGGGTTATATCAAG
>CAYONX010000086.1:4820-10898 GCA_964405425.1 uncultured Pirellulaceae bacterium
TGACAAGCCAGTCGATGAAGTCGAAAATAGAGTCACCCTTTTGGGTTATATCAAGCCGGTCGATGAAGTCAAATTTGAATTGCAGATTGATTCCGGCGTCGACTACTCTCACTTCTTTGAAAATACCAATGAAATTGGACGCTTCACCATTTTGCCTTATTCTCAGAATTTGGATGCTACTGGGAATGATGCAGAATATGACACTCCGGAGCCGCAAATGCCCTGGATCGTCGATTTGACTTGGAACTTCGAATCGTTTTCAGACGGTGACGGGCTTACAGACGGCGACGGGTTTTCAGACGACGACAAGTAGCAAAGCGACCTTCTGAATCAGATCGACATTCGCCGGCCAATTTTTGTCCGGCGATTTTTTTGTGCCCGGATATCCTATCCCACTCGGCACGCATAACCCCAAACTGACGTACCAAATTGTCGAAGCAGATGCAAACATCTTCATGGATGTCACGAACTTCAGCTTCACTTTTCACCCGTTCACTGGAATTCGTTTTTGTCATCCAAGCCACAGAAACTACTGGCTTCAATCCACATAAATAGTGAGCGTTTCAAAATCGGTTTTGAAAGTTTGCAGTACCGCCCATTGGCCCTTAAGGCCCTTTAGACGGAATTCAACGTGCTTCCGGCTAAAGCCCATCCTGTTCAACTCGGTGAGTGGCGAGGCCTGAGCCACCGGTGCACGCGACGTGACGAACCGACGGCTAGCGCCTTGTCGCTCACGAAAAATGGGAAACAGTATCTCGATTGAGCAGTAGGGCGCTAAAGTGTACAGCCCTGGCGTATGTACTGGGTTATCCACGTATGACACTATTTTTGAAACTTCTTAACTAACTCGACAGAGCCTACCGCCGGGCGTGGACTTTATTCTCATGTATCGCGTAAACTGGTTCTGTGATTACAGATTCCAATTTTTGTTTTAGCTTCACCGAATTATTGATAGTGAGATTTTTATGGTTGCCCGTGTATTGCTAACTTGCGTTCTTTTCTTTGCAGTAATCTGCGCTACATCCGAAAAAGTAGCCGCCGAAGATCCGCAGCCGATTGCAATTCGTCATTGGCCTGGTGGGGGAGTCACTCTCGAAACCAATTGGGGGATCCATCTTGGACTCGGAATCGATGCCTCGGCAGAAAAGCAGCTCGAGTCGACGCTCGATTTCAAGCTCGATTCGCTGAAAGGCGGGGAATCAGTCCTTTTGTCGCGAGCCCCTAATACCGACAAGGTAACTTCGTCGCGCGACGAGAATTCTAAGCCCAAGACCAATCAGGTTTTGGCGACTCGTAAAAACGACGATCATCCAACAACTGTTTTCATCGATGGAATGGCGTTGTTGTTTTTTTCAAATACTCCTGGCGAAGAGCATTTCAAACAACGCGAAGGGGCGTCTGACAAAGTCTCGCAACTTCCGACGGCAATCACGATTTTTGGGGACAAAATCGACGCTGCTGCGTGTCAGAAAATTGCTGCCAGCTACAAACCGGTATTAATGGTTGTCCCTCGCTCGATTACAAAAGTTGGCGATGCAGAAGTCGAAGCGGTTCCGCATAACACGGTCGCTTTTTCTTCAGTAAAACTCAAAACGGAAAAGACGAAATTTGTGTCGCTTGGTGACAAGACCTATGAGATGAGCGACGAGCTGAAAGAATTGTTCGCGAAAAAGGAAACAGCCTGCAACGCATCGCAAAAGTTCTTTGCTGAATTGTCAGTCGAACAAATGAACTTCAAGCCGGACAACGGCACGCACACACCTCGTTGGAACCCGGAACATATGATGGGGCGCGAGTTGGTGTTCTTTTCGCAAATCTACAACGCCGTCGATCCGATGATCCCGATTATGGACTTGAATCCGAAACAGATGCCCAAAGATTACGAATTCGCACACCCAGATTGGACCGGTGCCGAAGAAGCGAAACAGATGCAACGCGTGGCAGCCTTCACGCGCCGTTTTGCTTACCTGTTGGACGAGATGGACTTGGATACCAAAGCCAAAGGCAGCCGTTTTTGGACGCCCCGTGCGTTGCTTAAGCAAATGGAACGTCACTACAGCGAGCACACTGCCAATGTGAAGAAGAAAATGGAGCTTCCTGGCTGGCCTGAAAAATAGCAGTTTGTAGTACCGCTAATACCTGGCTGGTTTGGCGGCGGCCAAGGATCCAATCAAGATTGACCTGGACAGCGGCTATGCTCGAACTGGGAACGGCTCGGTTCGCATGGACCGTGTCGGTGATCAAGCTAGATGCGCTGGGAAGTCACGCACTTCCAATCCTGTCTGTCGTCATTAATTGGTATTCACAGCAATCCATTTGCATTCCTAGTCGATCGAAAAGGAGTTGTGAGGAAGTTTGCAAGTGGATCGACTCAAATTGAAGCTAAAGATTTTGAGGAAACGATCAAGAAATTGCTCGACGAAAACTAAAATTGGCCAAGCAAAAATGCTTGACCAACTAGTACGCACGCAAGGGAGATTATCCGACGACTGTCAGATAAAGCACCTATTTAGTTGTCGTTGAGGGCTGGACATCCGGACATCCAGCCAACTTGGTCAACTCTCACATTCCAAGGAAAGTTGATAATGAAGCCGGTTTGTCTCCAACCGAGGCGGGCTCTCACACGGCCATCCTCAGATCTAACCCCTTCTTTGACGTAAAGATGTCTAAGTTCGGATAAATTGAAATGCCTGAACTTATCGCTGTTGAATGACTCATCATCAACTCCGATAACATCCCATTGATTAGTAATCCAATTGAACATCTCAACGGTCAGTTCTAGTCCAGGTGTGCCGGCCTGCGACTCCACTACAAAAGTCACAATTTCTGGATCGTCAAACTTGTTTCCGAGTGGCACGTTTCCAACATGGCCGTCAAAAATCAGCCAGACCGGTGCTTCGGTGTCATTCAACACGAATCCTGGTTGGTAGATCAAACGTTCGTCGTCTGATTTCACAACATCAGCCGTCGAACCTTCGACGAGGAACCCACGAAACGCATTGTGGCTCTCTGCTGGCTCGACGGTATCGGTGATACTCAAGCATACGCCTGGTCCAAATTCGTTAATCGGCGGATCTAAAAACAGGTCGGCGCCGCCTGGATTGTTATTGAGTTCGAAAGAAAACGGTGTTCCGTCAGAATAACAGCCATTGAGAAAAAGCCCCGCGCCACGCTGGTCGACGCTTCTTGATTCGCAGGGCATAAGATTTTGAGGAGTTCCACCGATACTGAATTGGGTTCCCATGATGTTAACCATACCAGACAATGCAACAAAGTGGGAAATACTAAGTTCATTCTCAGCCCCAGAAATATTCAAATTGGCTGCTCCAGGAACTAGAGTGCAACTCGAAGCGTCAATTGTCAGACCAGGTTCAATGAATCCTCCACAGACTTCCATCGTAGAATTATCATCAACAAGAAAACTCGGACCTAGTAGTCCGCCGTCCATTCGAAAAAAAGCCCCACCAACGACAAATGCCGCGGCTCCTTCCATCGAACCACCACCGCCAATTTCACCGTCGCTCATGAACACATTTCCGGAACCCATGATCATCATGTTATCCCCAACGGTCCCACCCTCTACAAAGAGGCTTGCTTCATTGAAAGCCAGACCTGGACCTACTTTAGCGTTGTCCCCTGCGTCATCTCCTGGTAGCAATGTGAGTTCTTCACCTGGCCCCAGACAAACCTGTCCAAGAGCGCATTGCGTTTGTCCAAACGAAAATGCAGCCAAAAAAATCAATAAAAGGTAAATCTTCTTTTTCATTTCATTCTCCAAAGTTCAAGTTGAAAACAAATATCGTTAGCTTCATTGAACAAATACCCATCCAGGTAATTCTTAGAAAGAAATATAGAAATTGAAATTAAAAGGGGGATAAAAATGTCAGGCTCTAATGGCATTAACATCTTTGTAAGTCATTGCAGTGCGGGTAGTTGCCTTAGCTGGCTTCGAGGTTTTCTCATGAGCCTGTAGTTTTTGGCGCGACGTTTTTTGACTCGCGGTTCAAAGCGATCAGGTCGATCGGGTGACACGACAAGACGCTCGAGTTGGTCACCAACCACTGCTGATTTAAGCCAGCGCAGGGCGTCGATGAAACTGATTTGATTGACATCCAACTGTTGATGCTCCGCGGACTGCAACATCACTTGACGTGCCAGATTGTAAGCAACCCAAACACTGTAATTCACGTAGGACCCCGTCAACCGTCTGGCACTTGAGCACTTCCATCCTCATCGTTGTTTTGAGGTGTGCGAAGTTGGTTTCAATTTCCTAGTGCCGACGAAACAGAGCAGCAATTTCCGGAAACGTGTAGATTTCATGTCGCAACAACATCGTGACGCATTCGCGTCGAATGATACGCATACTGCACATGGACCACTCCACGATGTCGGTCAAGTTCTGGAAAACCTGTCAAGTCTTGCAAAGAGGAGGACATTCCAAAAGACGTGCTGGCGGCGGTTGAGCAAGCAAAAGAAGACTTGTTCACTGCGTTTGGAAAAATTGACAAGACGTTTCACGGCGAAGAAGGATCAAACTATGATGAGCAATCCAGTAAAATCCAATCCGCATTGATCGTTATTAAAGAAGCTGCCAGAGTTAAATAACGATGGGGCAATGCCCATGTTAGTGCTCCGCCTTAAAGGTTTTGAGACGTGGAAGCAAGCTTTAACTGCAATCGTTGCAATGGCCGCGCAATAAGATTTCCGTCACTTCACCAACTTCCTGGCTCGCTCTAAGGCTTCGAGCTGTTAGCTTGACATCACCAAGGCAGGACACATTACCACATTCCACACAAATGAAATGTGGGTGCGCAGATCCATCTTCCCCAATCGGCTCAAATCGCCAAACGTGGTCCCCCAGTTCCGTTCGGTTAAGAATGCCCGCGTTGGCCAAATCATTCAGATTTCGGAAAGCTGTCGCTTTGTCTACGCCAAGCTCTTCTAGCGAAGCGGCAACTTCAGCATGAGTCATTGGAGACGATATTTCGTGCAATAACTTTAGCGTGGCTATCCTTGCCGGAGTAGCACGCAACCCAGCTTCGCGAATCATCGCCTTTATTTGTTTGGCATCTATCGTCTTGCTATCGTTCATTAATACAACCTTTCACAACCCTAGTTTACCAAACATCAGTAGATTCGTCACGTTGGACTACATCTTATAAATCAGCTCAATCACATTTGGCGGTTTATTTTCAGAATGCCAGCCAACGTTACAGCCAGCAAACAAAACCGGACAGGTTTACTTATGCATTGTTCAATCAAAACAAATAACGAATGCAGTTGCATAACGATTGCATTTGAGTTAAGATTCGATAATGCGCGTATTTGGCAACGAATTTTCGGTTTTTTCAGTGGTAGCAAATCGCAATAGGCTTCTGAGTTTGTTGTTACTCACCTACCTGATTCTGTTTGTGAATCTTGGTCCATGGTGGTATCGCGCGACATTGTTTGGTCAGTCGGTAACCGCCTTCAAAGTGTCATGTGGCTGTAGTTGTCACGAAGTGGTCGAGTTTAGTCTGGAACATGGTGATCAAGGTGGTGCAATTCAGGCTCCGCCTTGCAATTGCCCAATCTGCAAATTCTTCAAACAGTATCAGGTAACGATTGAGAAACACGCGTTTACAATCTCAGCCAGAATCGAAAACCAAAAATCTCCCCTTGTTTTAAAAACTCAGGCTTCGATTCCCGTTTCTCATTCAGCTAGAGGGCCTCCTTCACGCATCTAAACAAAATGGTAGTGCGAGCTTAATTTCGTTTAATTTCGTATTGCGCGAATTCGAATTTCATGGGCGGTCGAGACGTTTAAAGAGTTTTCAATCTATAAAACTCTATCGATAAGCTGTCCAGTCAGGTTCCTTTGAAACAAATAATAGTGAGACAACAATGTCACAGTTGGGTTTAGTTGCTCGAGGGTTCACACTCGTCGAGCTCTTGGTGGTCGTAGCCATCATCGGAATATTAATTGGAATGCTGTTGCCTGCGGTTCAGGCCGTACGCGAGGCAGCAAGGCGCACCAGTTGCTCCAACAACCTGCGGCAATTGGGACTAGCGGTTCTAAATTACGAATCCAGTATTGGT
>CAYONX010000086.1:10998-13438 GCA_964405425.1 uncultured Pirellulaceae bacterium
TGCGATCCAACATGAAATTAATAACGGGGAGCCATTTGGATATTTCATTAATAGTGACCATCCAAACGCGCTGGTCGCCAACACAAAGATAGATATATTCCTGTGTCCATCGGATTTTCCGACACATGAAAACGCATTTGCAATGGGGACTGCCAACCCGGCATCTGACAACTATGCAGGGAATGCAGGTTGGCCATCGTATGCTACAGGCTTTTCAGGAGAGCGCAGTTTCCCCGGCCGATTCAATGGCATCATCCCGCTGGTCAATCCTTCTGTGGCAGTGGCCTGGCACAAAAACAAAGTATCCATGGCTGATGTACACGATGGAACATCCAATACGTTCATGATTTCAGAAAGACTCGTTCAAAACGGAAATTCTCCGGATGAAATTCGCAATTTTGATCCGCGTCTGGAGTCGTTTCATGTCACTGAGGTTGCCAGAACTCTGGCTGAAATCAGGGAGCAGATTAGCCCTTTCCAAACGCATTCTGATGTTTTTGAATCAGGACATATTGGACGGGCTTGGATTTCGGGCTACACCCCCACCGCCCCGACTTATCTTCATGTTAATACCCCTAATACTCTTACAGGGCACTTTAGTTCAACACGTACCGAAGGTGACTTCGTAATTGCTCCAAGCAGCCGGCATCCGGGAGGTGTTAACGCCGTGATGGTGGACGGTTCGGTTCGCTTTGTTCAGGATTCAATCGACCAGCAAGTTTGGTGGACGCTTGGAGCCAGAGACGATGGTAGGGCCGGGATTTGAGATAGCGGAATTACTATCGCAAACCCTCAGTTGCACATCCTGTGCATTTGCATAATAATATCGTTAACATGAAAGGCAAATTTGAACTTTTGGAGCCTGCGGGATTACTCTGTTCTCAACTCGTGGGGGCCCGCAGCTCCAGAAGTTTTTGTTTGAATGAAAGTCATCGCAATTCTCGTTGCGTAATGATTGTTTTTTGGCGAAAGGGCTCGAACGAGAAAGCGCCCAAGGACTTTGATAGGAAAAGTAATGAATTCGATGGAATTAGAAATGGCAGTCCCAGAAAACGATTCTTCATGGAAGGATTTAGTGGGAATTGTTGCCTCTATTGGTTGTGCGATCCACTGTGCGGCGATGCCGTTTGTGATTGCTTATCTTCCCGCGTGGGGGTTGAGCTTTTTGGCTGATGAGGCATTTCACAAATGGATGGCTCTAGTTTGTTTTCTAGTCGCACTTGCGGCGTTTTTGCCAGGGCTTCGCAAACATCGCAGTTGGCTGCCGGTGGGAGTCGGTTCTGTCGGATTGGTGTTCATTACATTTGCAGCATTTGGCTTGGCGGGAGAGTGTTGTCCGTCGTGCGAAGCTGTCGCAAATGCGAGTGCCGGCATCGGCACCGATTCAGATCTTTGCGGTGCTGCATGCGAGCACTGCGAGCATTGTTCAAGTGAAGCATCGAGCGAACAAATCAATGCTGCCTCGTTGGAGGCTGTTACTTCAACATCAGAGGACAAGGGGCTACTATCGCGACTTGCCCCTTGGATCACCCCATTTGGTGGCATGTTGTTGGTTGCGGCTCATTTGATGAACCGGCGTTTTGGATGCCTATGTAATTGTTGTGGACCAGAAGCTGAATTGCTCTCTGATTCTACGTCTTGAATCCGATTTTCCCAGTTGGAGATCGTTATGTTTGAACGTCGTGGCGTAACCATCGCGAGCTAATTTTTAACGAGCGAACATACGAATCACGTCGGCAGTTGCCGGGTGCCATGCCCTCCGCCACCGATGACCAAGACGTCGTATTCATTCACCGAATTCTCAGACGACATCAAGAAACTTCCTCAGGTTCAACAATCTCGATTGCCGGAAGTGGATCTTCCAACTCCGACCAGCAGTTCGGGCCTTTGTGAAACTCATCATCAGTCAATAGGCAACTGTCGAGAATTGTTTCGACGCGTTTCCGGTCCAGGTTTTGACCGATAAAGACTAGTTGTTGGTGGCGATCACCATGCTCTCCGTTAAATCGTGAGCGAATATCTGCGGCTTCCTGCTCGTCTTCAGGCCACTCTTCTGCCGGCGCCGATGCCCACCAAAAGCCTGCTGGTTCAAGCAGGATCGAACAACCGGCTTGTGACCAGTTGTACGCCCATTCATTTCTGGACGCGACCCAGGTAAGTCCTTTGCTTCTCAAGACATCTTGAAACAACCCGTCAGTCATATCTGAATTGATGGTGTCCCACAAACGTTTCGGGTGAAATGGACGATCGCTGCGATAAACAAAACTGGAGATTCCATATTCTTCTGTTTCCGTTTCTTCAGATCCTCGCGGTACCGCTAACCATTCGGGCATCTCTTCTGCTTGCGACAATTCAAATCGCCCCGTGCCAAGAATGTTTTTAAGCGGAACTTTGCTTTTTGTTGATTCCAAGACTTCGGCATTTTGATTCAAATGACGAA
>CAYONX010000087.1:0-13195 GCA_964405425.1 uncultured Pirellulaceae bacterium
GAATTTTCAATGAAAATGGAAGTTTCACTGTTTCAATTTAATTTCTGCGTTTGTCCCAAATTCGACGTCAAAACCAATTTCAGTTAATGGGTTTAGGATACACCTATCGTGGGAGAAAAAAGGGGACGTAGCTGGCCCAGTGGCTGGCTGACCCCTTGCAGCTTTCGGGATCATATATTCCACCGCATCTTCGTGGCTACCCTTGCCGTGCCGAACACCTATTGGGACGCAGCTTAAAATGAGTGATCCTTACTTCGCAACTCAGGCTCTTGAAACCCTATCGCTAGTTTGTTCAAACCTTGTTTATTGCTTTTGAATAAATGAGAAAACAATATCGCCTTTTGAGTCGTGTCGATAGTTTCCAATTTCAATATTGATCGGTTACAACATTGTGTCACGACAGTAGCAGCAGTTACGTCGAACAATCGCTTCCAAAACGTACTATTGCGGCGATAAAGCAGAAACTTCAACTCAAAAAAGCCGCCGCGACCAGCGTTAATTTACACTCGGCTAAATTGCCGATGCGGCCAGTTCTTTGATTTCGCGGTTACAAGCTACTGGCGTTGAACTCCATTGCGCCCCGATCATGACACAATTTATTCCGGACCCGATCCCAAGCAGCGCGACACGATCCTGGTCATTGAGGAATTTATGCTGACTGGCCATCGCCAACGAAACTGGCAACGCCGCCGAGCCGGTATTACCTAAAAACGGAAAGGTTGCGTAATCCAGTTCCGGGTTAAGCTTCAAAGAATCCAACATTAATTTACGGTGACCAGAGCCGACTTGATGACAAACGGTTTTGTCAATTTCGTCGACTGTCCAATTGGCCGACTGCAAAAACCGTTGCATGTTGGTCACGCCGGTTTCAACACCTTTAAGCATGAGCGTTTCCGAATCGGTATCCATCAGCGGCGCCATCTCGCTACCCGCTTGATCCTGGTGACTTTGACAAAGATCATTGTATTGAGTGTTTGCTGTACAGGCGGCCGAAATCATGCGACTGCCAGACTTGGAAATGGATTCGTGTGTCAACAAAATTGCGCAACTCGCTGATCCGATCGTCAATGATGCAAAAGCTGGTTTGACTGATTTCCGCGTCAAGCTCGTGTCGCGGTTGAGTGTATCGATGGTGGTTTCAACTAACTGCCTGCCGCCTTCACTGCCAACAACCAATGCAGCATTTATTTGGCCAAGCTCAATCATGTTCGCCGCTTGCAACATGCCGTTCATCAATCCAAGGCAAGCATTCGAAACATCGTAGATCACACAATCGTTGGGCAACCCTACTTGATGATGCACAGTACAGGCGGTCGCCGGTTCCAAAAAATCGCGGCACACCGAACCGTGAACGAGCAACCCAATTTTCGCAGCATCTATGTTCGCTGCCTCAATTGCAAGTTGACAACTTCTAACGCTGTTTTCACTTGGACGAACACCGGGCGCCCAAAATCTTCGCTCTTTGATGCCGGTCATCAATTCCAAACGCCCTTCAGGTAACTTCAGCCGCGAATAGAGTGGCTCAAGTTTGCGTTCAATATCGCTGGACGACCAAACTTCATCCGGAATCGTATAACCGAACGATTCGATGCGAACATTTTCGTAATTCATCTACAAACAAACCGATTCAAACGGCCAAAAAACAAAGAATCCAGATCTTAAGCCAACACTACTGCTAGCACAAAACCCCTGTGCTTGCACAAGATATAGGGCAGAAGCACTGCAAATACAACTATTTACGGCCCCTTAGTTGCGTTTGTTTGTTTATAAACCACAATACGTCCGTTGTCGCATCAGGACTAAGCGACATTAACAAATTACTGGTTAGGAGGGCCAACGGCGAAGCGAGGGATGCTATCGTCGCTAACAAAGTGAAAGCATACGAATTTTTGCTTTTGACTCAACATGAATTTTGAGTCCAACTTTGTAACGATTTGATTTTCGCGTTCATCGCATCTTGCCGTTCTGGCTCATAAATTAATCGAATCTAAGTAGGGAGATAAGGATGTTCGATAAGCCGCTTATTGGAATCAACGCAGATTTTCGCAGCCAAAACGGTAGTCAGCCGGCATATTCTGTGGTTACTGCAGGCTATTTTGACTGTATTACACGGGCCGGAGGAATTCCGGTCGTCATTCCACCTTTGGCTACCGAAGACGATATGACTTCCATTTTGGAGCGAATTGACGGAATCGTAATGATCGGTGGAGCCGACTTGGATCCGCGTTTGGACGGATTCATGCGACACCCAACGGTTCGATTGCTTGACCCGCGCCGTGAAGCATTCGACCGGAAATTCATGGCCTTGATCGCTGAACGAAAGCATCCTGTTTTTGGAATCGGTGTTGGAATGCAGTTGTTGAACGTCACAATGGGCGGAAACTTGTTCTTCCACATTCCCGAAGATTTGCCGACGGCAATTCCGCACAAAGATCCTCAAGATCCTTCGCATCGCCATAGCCTGGAAGTTGTTTCCGGAACCGTGATGGAGCGCGTTTACGGCGACGGCGAAATTCGAGTATCCAGCCGTCACCACATGGCCATCGACGAAGTGGCTGAAGGATTTGTGGTCAGTGCACGATGCCCCGACGGAGTGGTAGAAGCGATTGAAAGTGAAATGCCTGGTTGGATCGCATTGGGCACTCAATTCCATCCAGAAAACGATGCCGCTTCTGCACTTGATGTTCGTGTGTTCGAAGAATTCATCGATGCCATCCGCGAAAACGCCAGCAGTTTTGTTCGCGTTGCAGCGTAGCTAGCACAGTTTCTTTTCGCGGATTCGGTTTTTGACTTTAAAAGGGTCTGGCGAGAAGTCGATTTAATTAGCGGTACCCATTGGTACCGCTTGTTTGCTGCGCTTCTCGATATTCTGATTGCCGCTTTGATCTTTCCATTTTATTCACGCGACAAAACGATACGTGATCCTTTCGATCCGGCACATCGGATCGAAAGAGAAGTCGGTGAACGCGGCCGTCGTCTGTTCGCTGGCATCGAATTGCAACGCGATTTGCGAAGCGTGATCGGTGCCATGACGGTCATTGAAGGAAAAGGAAAGTATCTGCGTGTGATCGGTTCGACCAGCTGCGTCCATGAACTTGATCTGCACACTCAAAAAATTCTCACACAACTTGCATCGTCGCCCGATCCGACGTTGTTGGACTGGCGTGCGATTCAGGAAGATGTAGCCTTTACGATCGCCACGGTTGCCGAATCACTCAAAAGCCAGGCTGGAAAGTACGTCGACCGCTTGATGGTCATTGCCACGCTGGATCCAGGTCTTCACATTCAGGATACAGACGGAAAAACACGGCATTTCCCGCTTTGCGACCCAAACCTGTTGGCCGAAATGACTGGGATCACGATCGTCGATGCGTTTGGCATCAGAGATCGGGCTGCCCATGGTACGGGCCAAGGGCTGTTTTCGATGCCAGCCTGGTTGCTGCTTGCCGATCGCGCCAAACCAATCGCCAATTGCAATCGAGCGCTGATTCAAATTGGCACCGAATGCCGAGCTTACTTTTTACCAGCTTCCGATGGACTTGATATCGAGATTCCTGAGATCCGGTTTTTGAACATCGATACCCGTCCAATTTTGGCGCAGTATTTTGATATCGAATCCAATCAATTCGAATCTGAATTACACCAATGCAATATCCAAGGGCAATGCATCCCAGAATTGGTAGCTCATATTCGACGCACGTTGAATTCCAAGCATTGCGATTGCGAGTCAACGATGAGCGAATCGAAATCCGATTTTGCCCGTTCTTTTGTCGTCGCATTAACGGACGAGTTACTGCACCAGCTGAATTCAAGCGTAAACAAGCAAACGATTGATGAATGGTTCATCGATTCCAGCCACTCCATTTTAGGTTCGTTTGTAAATCAGTTTCAGCGTGCATGCCCAAAATCAAAAGTGCAGCCAGCGAGTTCAATTTTGGAACAAGCGGGTGCGTCATCGGCAGTCTTAACGTCGATACTTGGCGCGATGAACGTGGATCAAGTGCCTGGCAACATCCCCTGGATCACCGGCGCCGACAGCCAACGAATCCTCGGTCGAATCACACCGGGCAGCCCGTCGAATTGGCGACAACTGCTACGAGAGATGGCCGATTTTCAACCACCAGCGATGCGTTTGCGCGATGCGGTATAATCGTTTCCGATTTGGCAGCGTCAATCTTTTCCGCACGATCGATACAAGCAAGACTTTTTTACAGAGCACGATGAAATTTCTGTCGTAGAAACGATAGAGATTTTAGTTCTGCAGCGAAAACCGGATGAGCTAACGATGGTAAAAGAAAACCCTACACCAAATTTTGAGTCTGAGATCTCGGCAGAAGTTGCCAGAGTTTTGTCCAATGACAAAATGGTGATTCGTGCGTTTTACATGATCGTTTCTACGACAGCGATTTTTGGATTGCTTGGTGGTATCGCAGGTTGGATCATGGCGGTTTCGGTCCCAGCATATTTTCGGGACGTCTACGACACGCCGCAAAACGAGATTTGGCAAGTTGGCGTTGGAATAGGAGTTACGTCGGGTCTTTTGGGTGGTCTCTTGATTGGCTGCAGCGTTCTGCTGGCGACCGCGTGGTACCGATCACGGCTAAAAAATGCTCTGCTCGAAAAATATAAGTCGCCAATGTAACCGATGCAATCGCCACGCTTTTACCTGAAGGCTGGCAATTGATGGGCACGTCAAACGAACGAATTCAGATGATTCGAATTCGCTTTTATTTTTGACGGGTGCAAAATGCCTTTAGGTTTATGGTTTGCACAGCTCAGCGGGATAAGATTTTTTCACGTAAAGGTTTAACGCTGCTAGCGATGGCATATTGTTTATTGGTTTTTTCCGATAATCGGGTTTCCCCTTAGCCCGTTACGACCACTAGATCGATTTATGTCGGATTTTGGCATTCAATTCGTCGATACATCCATAATGTATCTTCTTGCCGGATTCTTTTCGCTTGATCTCTGGCAAGAAATGTTAAGGAGGACCAGATAAATGATCCAGCGCCGACAATTCATCGGTTCACTTGCGGCTGTTGCAGCCGTACCTGCACTGTCCAAATCACTATTGGCGGCACCCGCTGACACCAAACTGCCCTGGAATTGCGACGTCATTCGTACCATTCCCCACGGCAGAGGAAACCGTGCCCCAGTCGTTACCGACGTTTCGATTCAAAATAACGGAAATCTTTTGGCGATCGCAGGCGATGATCATCACGTTGGCATCTACGATATCGAACAATCGCGATTCATCCACGATTTACGAGCCCATGCTGACTGGATCCGCACGGCCAAATTTTCTCCCGATGGAAAATTGCTTGCCACTGCAGGTAACGATCGCAAACTAAAAATATGGGACAGCGAGACTTTTAAGAGTCCGACTCAATTCCGCAACAAAGATGCGGTCATCAACGTCGCGTTCAGCAGCGATTCCAGTCGACTCGCAACCGTCGGATTTAATTCTGAACTGAAAATTTACGACGTTGCCAGACGCACGGTCGAAAAAACTCTGCGATGCCAATGCGATGACAACCATGCGGTAACTTTTTCTCAAGACAACAGTCTGATTGCCGCCGGTGGCCGTAGCGGCGCGATTCGAGTTTGGGAAACCAATACCGGTCGGCAAAGAAGCGAATTGAATCCGCATCGGCAACGCATTCGTGCTATCGAATTCACTCGCGACAATCAGCTGATCAGCTGCAGTGACGATCAAGCCGTGAAGATTACCGATCTTCAAACCGAACAGTCACGAGCCTTGCCCAGCCACGGCTCAAAGCTTTTTTCCATGGCAATCCTGGAAAACGGCCTGCTGGCAACCGCAGGCAGCGACAACCAAATTCACGTCTGGATGATTTCAGATAGCCAGGAAATAGGAACGCTGAGGGGTCATACAGGAACGGTTTCCTGTTTGGATTTCTCCGGTAACAAACTGGCATCCGGAAGTTTCGATACACAAGTCCGACTTTGGACGATTGAACCGGGCCAAGATCCTCTTGGTCGCCAAACGCGAGTCTTCAAAAACCAGCGATAAATCATCGCTAACCAATACAATTAGCTTACAAGTCATCATCAACTCAATTTCATGGAGGACTGAGAGTTGGGTCTTCTTAAAAAACTTTCGTCACTAACCCGCCGTAAAGCCAGACTTGCTTCAAAAGAAGCCAAGCAAAAGGCCGCCACCAATCGTCAATGCCGTTTTGAGGTCATGGAACCTCGAATCGTTTTGACTGCCGATCCAGTCGTTGCAGCAGTAACGTATCTGGAAGGTGACTCAGGACAGGACACGGCGCCCGATCATTTCGAAGTGACCTTTCAAGGTGGCTCTGACACGACGCTGTTGAACCAGTTCATCATTAACGGTGATCAAGACAACAATGGCGAGCTGAGCGACGGCGATGTATTTTTCGACATCGGCCCGGGCTTGCCTGGCACCGGCGGTTCTCACGAATTCATCTTTGATGCAGCTAACAGTAGCGGCATCACCGAATCGGACATTCTCAACGTCAATGTATCTGAAAATGGATTGGTGTTGACCGTTGACGTCCAGAATTTTGAGGCTGGAGATTTATTGGCATTTACGATCGATGTCGATGAAGTTGAAAATCTCAACATCGACAGAATCGCATCGGGTGTTGAATTCGAAGCTTCAACGTTTGACGCAACGTTCGAAGACGATCACTTCACGTTTGTCGACAGAAGCATTGGCGTAGATGTCGATTTAGACAGCGGATTCACTCAAAGTCAAACAGAAGGCGTGTTTTACGACAACTACGACGCGCTCTTTGAAAGAGCTGAAGAAGTCAGTCTGCAAGAAATCGAACTGACTCGCGACAATGAAGAAGGGCAGGCCGATCGTACAGCCGCCGCCGTCGACGCATTCGATTTGGTACCCAAGCCGGTCACCATTTCTGGTACCGTTTACGAAGACAACAATCTGAACTGGACGCAAGACAGTAACGAATCAGGAATTGCCGACGTTCAAATCAACTTGCAACAATTGAACGAGAGTACGGGACAGTACGAATTTGTTGCCACGACCAACACCGACGCCAATGGTGATTACGAATTCGGTCGCGACCTGAATTTGCAGCCAGGCAATTATCGAATCGTTCAAATTCAACCGGACGGCTACCTTGATGTCGGCGCGCTTGCTGGCGATGTAGAAGGTGCCGCTACGGGAACCGTCCAGCAAAACGGACTGGGTAACGAGAATATCATTACCGATATCAACATTCCGTTAGGCGATACCGCTGCGACTGATTATGACTTCAAAGAAATTCTTCCAGCAGCCATTTCAGGAAATGTTTACCATGATCGAAATGATGACGGCGTACGCGATCCTGGCGAAGAAGGCATCGCCAATGTTCTGATTCAGGTCACCCGTGTCGGTGCTAAAGACGGCGCCACCCATGATCCGTTTGAAAACGCAGAACCAATCTTTGTCCGTACGGATTCAACTGGTTTCTACAGCGTCGATGGATTGCCGCCTGGCATCTACGAAGTGGTCGAAATCAACAACTACCCCAACGAAGAAAGTCCGCTGGAAGGGTTCATTGACGGTCAAGATACCGTTGGACGAGTAGGCAATACGGTCAATGGAACCGGTGCAAACGATCGATTCTCATTGATCGAACTATGTGCGGGTGAGGAAGGCGTTCACTATGACTTTGGTGAAATCAGGCCGGCATCCATCAGCGGTTTCGTTTCGATTTCTACTCCAGAAGGGGACTGTCTGGATCCTTCGGACCCAGCTCACGCTGGTATCGCAGGCGTTACCATCCAGTTGTTCAGCGACAACGGTGAATTCTTGACCGAAACGGTCACAGACGCCAATGGCTTTTATGAATTTGCTGACTTGAATCCCGGTACGTACAGCATTGTTGAAATCCAACCCAACGGCTTCCTTGACGGACCGGAACATATCGGCAGCGTTGATGGTGAAGAACTTGGTTTTGTTACATCCAACGATCGATTCACCCAGATTACTCTGACCTCCGATTCAGCCGGAACCATGTACAATTTCTGTGAGCATTTGCCTGCGGAAATTCACGGTACCGTTTACCATGACGAAAACGACAATGGCGCTCTTGAAGCCGGTGAAGAACGAATCGGCGGCGCGACTGTCGAATTGTTGGACGCTGACGGTATGGTTCTCGAATCGACAACAACGGATGCTCAAGGCGAGTACTGGTTCACTGATCTTCAACGTGGTACGTATTCGGTTCGCGAAATACAGCCAGTTACATTTGACGATGGTCGAGATTCGGTGGGTAACATCGATGGCACGCAAATCGGCAATCTGTCAGACGATTTACTGACTAACATCGAGTTGGATTACGGTGATGTCGGAGTTGAATACAACTTCGGCGAGATTCGATTGGCGTCGATTTCCGGTACCGTCCATGCGGATGTCAACGGCGATTGTGTTTTTGACGCAGCCGATGGAGATGAGCCGCTGGAAGGCGTTACGTTGCGGTTGTTTGATGGCGACGGTAATTTCGTAGCAGAAACAGTTACCGATGCCAATGGCAATTATATTTTCGAAGGGCTACGTCCTGGAGAATATTCGGTCCGTGAATTCACGCCGGACGGTTTCATCGATGGCGGCGATCATCTGGGAACCATTGACGGCGTTACCGTCGGTGAATTAGGCAACGATCGTCTGTCAAGCATCACGCTTTCATCCGGTGACCAGGCGGTTAACTACGATTTCTGTGAACATATTCCAGCCGAATTGCATGGCCGTGTGTTCCACGATTTTAACGACGATGGAACTTTCCAGTCAAACGAAGAAGGTATCGCCGACGTTCTTGTCCAATTGATTGACGAGAATGGTGATCTGGTTGCTGAACAGCGCACAGATTCTGCGGGCAATTACTGGTTCACCGACCTGGTTGCTGGCACGTACAAGTTACAAGAAGTTCAACCGACCGATTTCATCGATGGCATGGATCGTGTAGGCCAGGTTGGCGGTGCCACGATTGGTGAAACCATGGCAGACATGTTCACTGGCATCGAATTGCGTGGCGGTGAACAAGGCGTTAATTACGATTTTGGTGAAATCCGCCCAGCGTCGATCTCCGGATTTGTTCATGCGGACATGAACGGTAATTGCACTTTGGATGTCGGATCCAGTGACAATCCACTCGAAGGCGTCACGCTTGAATTACTTAACGCTCAAGGCGATGTGATTGCAACTACTCAAACCGATGCAGATGGATTCTATGAATTCGGCAATTTGCGTCCCGGCGAGTATGCGATTCGCGAATCACAGCCAACAGAGTACTTTGATGGAGCCACACTTGTTGGAAGTGGCGACGGCGAAGTTGAAGCCGACAATCTGATTTCTAACATCAACATTTTGTCTGGCCAAAACCTGGTTCAATACAATTTCTGCGAACATCCGGGAGCCGAGATTCACGGACGTGTCTTTGAAGATGGCCCTGCCTTTGAAACAGAAGATGGCCAGCTACCGGAAAATTTCCGGGACCTTCGTGACGGAATCTTTACCGAAGGCGTCGATACTCCGATCGCGGGTGTGGAAGTATTCTTGTACTTCGTCAATCGAGCAGAAGGCGGTGAGTCTGTAACGCGTCCGGTCACCATCGGAGACGTGTTACCGGGTGTTTACGATGCCACATTGGGCACCGATCCAACGACTCCTATTTCAACCTTTACCAATGCCAACGGCGAATACTGGTTTACCGGACTCGAAGCTGGAAATTATGCGGTTCTGGAACAACAACCAGAAGGCTTTGAAGATGCCAACGATGTCCCTGGTACGACCACCGGACTGGCTCTTAACGGGGACGAGGCAGTGCCTCAATTCCTGCTAGGGTTCTCGGGTGCACAACAGATGGATGCCGTGATCAACATTGGCGTAGAAGTCGGGGGAGCATCGTTTGAAAACAACTTTACCGAAGTTACTGTCACTCAGATTGCTAACAACGATCCCATCATCTTCCCGCAATTGACGGACCCAATCACGACGAGCAATCCAGTTCGGCCTAATCCGGGAATTCAGGGTCTGCCAAGCTTGTTCGGTTCTCAACCCGTTTCGTTTACTGAAATCATTGGAACCAGCCGAACGGTTGCTTTCCAGGCAGAAGTAGAACAACAAACCGGACCTGAGTACACATGGCACTTAAGCGTTGTCAACGCGGGCCAACCGCGTTCCGAACTTGCTGATGGTCAATCTGATACCATTTGGAAACAGGCTTCGTTCATCGGTGAAGGGGATTGGCAGCGATTCGATATGTCATCTGCATTGTGGGTGTTCACTGAATCTCGCGGCGTCGGTGACATTGTTGTGACTGACGACACGGCCCAGTTCGGAATGCTGGATGGAATTCCACTGGCCGGCGATTTTGATGGCGATGGCAAAGATGAATTGGCCGTCTTCAAAGACGGTTACTGGATGATCGATCTGAACCACAACGGTCGCTGGGACGACACGGATCTTTTAGCGACACTTGGTGATTCAGAAGATCGACCGGTTGTTGGTGACTGGGATGGCGATGGAAAAGATGACATCGGCATCTATGGTCCAAGCTGGGAACGAGATCGTTCAGCGATCCAAAGTGAGCCTGGGTTGCCAAACCCGGACAACGATCCAGATACGACACCGAAAAACGTGCCACCAGTTAGCGAACACGCTACCAACGGTGCACGCGTTATGAAACTGACCAGCTACGGCAAGCAACGTGTTGACGTCGTGGATCACGTGTTCGGCATGGGCGATGAACAAGACACTCCAATCACCGGTGACTGGAACGGAAACGGAATTCGCTCGATCGGATACTTCAACAGCGGCACATGGCAATTCGATGTCAACGGTGACGGCCGATTCGATTACGAAGACGCAACTGCTGAATTTGGAAAAGCCGGCGACATTCCACTGGTCGGAGATTTCAACGGTGACGGTATCGAAGAAATTGCTGTTTACCGTTCTGGTACGTGGCTAATCGATACTAATGGTAACCGGGAACTGGACGCTGCGGATCGAACGTTTGAGCTCGGTGGAGCCAACGATCGTCCGGTAATGGGCGACTGGGATGGTGATGGCATCGATGAACCAGCCATTTATCGTCAGTCGAACATCAACCAGTTCTAAGCTGAATTTGACCGAAAACATCTGGGAGGTTGGGACTTCCGCTGAATCACTGGCACTGTAAGTCAGTGAGCTGCGGAAGCCTCAACCTCTCTTTTTTCTGTTATAGCGGAATTCTTCAGCCTGAGCTCTTTTCAAAACAACAACATTTGAATGTTAATTTGATTTTTGTTGCCAATCGTTTCGTGTAAGATCTGAATAACACGAAAACCATTTTCAAAGTCGCCCAACTAAAACAATGTTTGCAAGACTGTTGTTGCTGTTCATTCTGGTCCCCCTGGCAGATCTGTTGGTTCTGTACGGCATCACACAGATGACCCATTGGACAACCACCGTTGCGGTCGTTATTGCGTCCGGGATCGTGGGTGCGTGGCTCGCGCAAAAACAATGGAGATCAGTTACGACCAGGATTCGAGACCAACTGGTTCAAAACAACATTCCTTCAGGGTTGTTGACCGATGGTGGCATGATTCTGTTTGCCGCCGGCTTGTTGATCACGCCCGGATTGATTACGGATCTATTGGGATTGTCCTTGTTGATTCCAAAACTTAGAGAGATTTACAAAAAGCATGCAATCCATTGGCTTAAGATTAACCTGAAGGTCCAGGTTCAAAAAATGCAGCGCCCGGCTGAAGACCCGGATGTGGTGGATGGCGAAGTCGTTTCCACTAGCCAACATCAACCCCAAGACGATCCTGTACAAGCCATCAAACACTGATCTCCTTCACGCGCACCATGACGGTCACCTATTTCAAACGATACAAGATGCAGATCGATCTGAATCTGATTCGTGATATTTTGCCGCAGGAATTCGCAAACTACTCGTTTCTTCCCTGGACTCGAAGATTGCTTCAGCAACATGCCGATGCCAAATACTCAAGTTTTTGTGACGAACTCGATTCGCATGTTTTCCCTTGTCTTGGCGATGCAAATGGCTGCTTGAAATTAATGAACGAAATTAGTTGTCGAGTTGGATTTGTGCCTCAGGCAACTTGGTTGCTGGTTTATTCGCCGCCAGGCTGTACTCATCTCGAAAACTGTGGCACAGTGCAAGGCATTAAGAATCCGAACGATATTGGTTCGATTCAAAATCTCGGCATCTCCAAAGCTCATCGAGGCAAAGGGCTGGGAACGGAATTGTTGCTGCAATCTCTGCGTGGTTTCGCCAGTGTTGGTGTATCGGCTGTTTCGCTGGAAGTCACTGCCCACAACGAAGGCGCATTAAAGCTTTACAAGAACGTCGGATTCACGGTCACCAACATCGTCTACAAATCAGCGGATTTGGCTTACTAACGGTAAGCGCACGGCGATGCGCAGGTTAGCTGTTTCGCTCTTTTCGTCGTATTTGGTCGATATCCCATCTGTGGCTTGGGTTTGCCTTTAACCACTGATCGGGCAGCAACTCGTTCAGTTGTTCCGCCGATGGCCGGTAGGCCAGGCGGGTGAAGATGTCTTTGAGGTAGGCCCATGGCTCAACTTCGTTATTCTTGCAGCTGGCGATCAGTGATGTCAGAACTGCAGCCCGGTGACCGGCACGCTCGCTACCGACCAACAGCCAGTTCTTTCGTCCAATCGCGATCGGACGCATGGCTCGTACGGCGAAGTTGTTGTCGAAACTCAAATCGCCATCATCGATGTAACGATTGAGTGCCGCCCACTGGTTGCGGGTGTACGTTGCGGCCTTGCCGATCAGGCTTTTTGGGAGAAAGGTCTCTCCTTCAAGCCAGTTTCCAAACTTGGCAAGCAGAGGCGCAGCATGTTCGTCCCGCTTTGCTACGCGAAGGAGCGCATCGCAATCGCGAGTCGCCCGTTCGACTTCTTGCAAACGACTGATGAAGGCCAACGCATGATGAGCACGCTGTGGATCTTGCTCACGCGCCTTGTGCCAGTAGCGACGACAGTGCACCCAGCAAGCGACTTCCACGATTCCACCAAGCAACAGTGACAATTGACTGGTGGTGATTTCAACTCCGGCCGCCAGCTCCTCTCTGGCTTTACCGTCAGTGGGAAACTGAAACGTGCCTTGCTCAAGTCGCTTGTACCAGATCGCCAATCCGTCGCTGTCCAGTAAAGGATCTTGAG
>CAYONX010000088.1:0-13040 GCA_964405425.1 uncultured Pirellulaceae bacterium
CGATGGGAAGTGCCAGTTTGCGCCGCTGAACCTAATAATTTATCACGAGGAAACACTAGTCCCAATAGAACGAGACACAATTGTCTGAAAATTTGACCCAATTCCAAAACCAATCAACTGCTTCGGGGTACGGCTGCAACAACGCTTTTGATTTCGCATGTTTCGGAGGCAAAGTCTGAGCGGTTAACCACTCAGCTCCCTGCATGTCAAACTGATCCGCATCAAAAGTCGTCGGAGCGAAGTTCAACACAGCGCGACAAAACGCGACACGATCATCAGGCATCCGTCCCAACTTCACCATCAACTCGCCACCACTTGCCGTAATAACCTCGAATTGACACTGGCTCTCCCACAGCTTGAGGAAACGAATCATGTCTTCTGCTTCGAGATTCCAATTAGGTTCGCTTGCTTCAAGGATACGAAGCAATTCGTAGCCGTGAATCGGCAGGGTAATCAGCAGCCAGAAACACTGAACAGACCGAGGTCGTTTGGCCCCCGACTGGCGAAATTCTTCGTGGCCAAAATAGACCTGAATCCCGTCAAACTCTTCCAGCAGGCATTCCCGAATCTCGTGCGCCCGTTTCGCGCGAATCAATACGGAAAAATAATCTTGCGTCTCGGGATCGATGACCTTGGCAAATTTCTCGGCATACCGGTAAAAGCGTTTTAGCTCAAAGGGCCGGAATCGCTTCAGGAATCGTTTTACATCAACGAAAACATCATCTTCAGTGGGCATGTTTGGTGGCTTCGGGCTGGGCAGTAAACATTTGCATTTGGCCGGTGGGAACCAACTTTGGTCGGTCACTGCTTTCGTTCAGCTGGATAACGTCTGCCGTAACCGAGTGCGAACGGAAGACCATGATTTCAAATTGCCGCGTCAATGAGCACTCCGGTTCATGACGTTGTTATTTTGCATTTTCGGCTTTTGGTTTCCGTTTGCGAACGAGATCAACGATGCCCAGAATGCCGCCGGCAAACCCCAGCATTTTGAGGGCACCTGTTAGCATCACGACTTCACGAACACGTACACTAGCGAGCCTCAATCCAAGAAAATATATCACGGCAGCAATTGCGAGAACTGTGCCCTTCGGAGCCTTGCGAGAAATGAGCCAGAGGACAACGAGGCCACCAACTATAAACACGATAGCCAATGTTAAGAGAATGACGCCGTAGTTCTGCGAGGACGTCATAGGAGCGGACGGCGCCGCCGATTGAATCCAATTCGATTCACCTTTGAGGCCGGAGAGGATCTCTGCAAGCAGCAATTTCATTTCTGATTCGCGGTCAGCAGCCCCGAAAAGCTTGACCTGAATGGCAGCACGCTTCAGCGGAATCTGCACGTTGTATGTAATTGTTTCGATTTCACCAAGTTGCTCTGGGACTTCGAAGCCGTCCACCTCAAACTCTTGCCATTGAGTCGTAAACAAGCGGCCTTGAAAATTGGGCGGCATATGTTCTGGTTTGAGACGCTCGCGGCCAATTGTGCCGCGCATCTTCTCGATGAAGAGGATTATATCGAGATCCTCATCAGTCGGATCGCCGAGAACAAAACCATGCACAATGTCAGGTGTGGCCCCAACGAGGTCGGGATTCGCCACGAATCCGTCCGGCAGCGTCAAAGTAAACCCGCGAGTCTCGTCGACGATAGTCTCGCCCGCAGTCAAGTGTGATGTCAGCATCAGTACAATTGCGACAACGGCTAATTTGGTACGGGGAACAGTTTGCGTATTCATCACAATTGTGCTCAGTCAAATAACGTCCGCGATCACCGAGTCCGGACGGAAGATCTTCCATTTCAAAAACACGCGCAAGCCGGACTTCGCGTGCATCGCATTGTTATCACGCGATTCAAGGCATGTCTACGAACGAAGTCTCGCGCGATACAAAATAATGATGCCAGTAACGCTCAGCCAAAACAAGCCAATAAAAATGGACCAAAAAAAATATTTGTTTGTGTTGCCGTGTCTTGCTGCACGCAGTCGTTCTGTAAGATCGGCAAAACGCCCAGCATGTATCAAATGCGCCATAAGCGATACCAATGAGTCCAGGCGTTTGTTATTGCCGATGAAGAAGCGTCGGAGTGCCAGTTGAGTGGAACGAGTGTTCGTGACGCCTCTCGCCGCCTAGCGGCACCGATTCTTGGATATCGGTGATACCCTGTTGTAGGATGGCTTGAACTCTGGCGAGCTCTGGCGAGCCCAGCTACGTTTTTCAAGTAGCCGGTGTCGCCAGTCGGAATTGTGCATCAAAGTAAGCAGTATTTTCAATGCCGCCGTTTGATAGACGTATTCACTTCTTGCTCGATATCAGTTGCCCCCTTTTGTTTGTAAGCAAGGCGAATTAGACTGCCGCCACCATGGAAACCATTGCGATCTTTATCGATGTACAGAATATCTATTACACAACGCGCCAAGCGTTTGGGCGACAATTCAATTATCAAAAGTTCTGGGATACGCTTTCGGTGGGTCAAGAAATTGTGCTCGCAAATGCTTATGCGATTGAGCCCAATAGCGGTAAGCAGAAAGGCTTTCAACAGATTTTGAAAGACATTGGCTTTGACGTAAAGCTAAAGCCTTACATCCAGCGAAAGGATGGCAGCGCAAAAGCCGATTGGGATGTGGGTATCGCCTTGGACATGGTCGAACATTCAGACGAGGTAGATAAAATTATCCTTGCGTCCGGTGATGGTGATTTCGATTTGGCGGTCGACCGAGTTATATCGAAGTACGGAACTCGAACGGAGGTCTACGGAGTAAAATCTCTGACGGCCAACGCGTTAATCTCAGCAGCCAGTGCTTTTCATGAAATTGATGAAAGTCTGTTACTGTGACGTGATGAATGGTCGTTTATTTTTAACCAGCCAGTAATTCGACAAACGGGCCGACGTCCAGCAAGTCTACGTTCCCGTCTTCGTTGATGTCAGCTTTCGTTGAAAAGCCGCCGCTGGTGATCAGATCTACAAATGGTGCTACGTCGAGCAAGTTGACTTCTCCATCGCAATTGACGTCGCCAATAATTTCTTCAGATGCGGCGACGCCTTGCAACACCATCGTCGTCGAATGCCCAAAGAGATTCCAGGTGGTTCCTACATCCGACGACATGTGTGCATTGCCAGTTGTTGAAAGGCTGCCCCAGAACCATGTGTCGTTGTTGTCGGCAAAGGATTGTGCGTCGATGCTGAGCCAGTAAGTTTCATTGGCGACGGCTTCGAATTTGATTTCCGCAGAGTATTCAAATATTTCCAGAATAAACATGAAGTCGATGCCAGTGGCAACTCGGTTGACGTTGTTTCCCACGGCAAACGACGCCAACGGTGTTCCGCTGGGTCCATCGTTATCCGCATAAATGCGAATCAAAAAATCATCGACCATTGGTGTGTTTGAGATTGCATACAACCCAGCCCATTCCACATTCGTGATTAATGTGTCGACTGCAACGGAAAAGTCGTCCGCCGCAATTTCTATCGAGTTTCCGTTTTCAGGCAGCGGATCGGAATCGGATTGAAGGGCATCGTCAATTCCACTTGCGCCTCCGACTCCATTATCAAAGACGATCGTCTGGGCAGTCAGACATTGAATTGATGCGGCAAAAAGAAGCGTGATCGCTAGCAAGGGAATGATTTTTTTAGACATGTCGGTGAGGCTGCAGATTGGTGGGTGATTAAGGAGAAAAGGATACTAACCACTAGCATATAAGGGCGAGTTTTGGAATCAACGACTGATTCACTATAAGAAAAGGCATTCAGGATCCGCGAATCACAAAATGAGAGGGTTTTGGCAGTGCTGATCAGGGCTGCTCAGAAAGTGAAACCAAGACGATGGCCCAAGGTGCATGCAACTGCCTGCTATCGTGGGCAAGTGTGTGGTGCGCGACCACTTTGCATGTTAAACGCTAGCCAAGTTGGAATTGGTCTTTACGAATAACTGACATAAATCGATATGTGACTCGAATAAAGTCGATTGATTGTTCGGGTCATGCCGATATCGCTTCAGTTGGACCCAATAACCCATGGATGGTTTGAAAGCTAAGAAATGAAATCACTCACACACAAAACAACCCTTTCGGTCGCGATCCTCGCACTTACCATTTTCGCGTTCTCAGGTTGCCGCGGTGGCGGTAGTCTGTTTCCGTGGCAATCCTCTGGTGGCGGCTGCTCAAGTGGCGGTTGTGGATCAGGCTGTTCAACTGGCTGTTCAACCGGCGGAAGCTACGACAGCGGTTATTCGTCGGGTGGCTTTTCTCAGCCATCCAACCAAGGGTATGCCCCACAAGGCGGTAGCGGCACGATAAATGGACCTGCACCTAGTTTCTCTTCTCAACCATCATTTGGTGGTGGGTCAGGAACAACAGGTTCCTTTGGCGGCTCTGGCTCAAGATAGTTCAGAGCTATCATTCGCTTTCATGAAAAATATGAAAGCGAATGCGTCAGTAATAAGAAAATCGAAACGACTTCCTGGTCAGCTCTTGCAACAATTTGGCTGTCCAGGATGTTAATTTTTCAATCCGAAATTCTTAGGCAATGGCATTGGTTTTCGGTAACGCTTGATTTTCAGCCTGGTGAATTCCGCGCCCGCAGCTTCCAACGTAGTCGCCGATGAAAATTTGGCCGATCTTCTTTGTTTACGTCGAAGCTGAAAGCATTTTCTGCGTTAATATGAACGGCTAAAAGGCATTTTTGCAACGAAATATTGCAGACCGCGACGATGATAATTAGACTTGATAGTCTATTGTCAAACGCATTTACCAAATGGTTCAGAATGTGTTAGATCGCTAAAGTAATGCAAAGGAACTCCCACCCTCCTTTGTACAACCATAATTACGTCATAATTGTGAGGTGCCTTTCGCAGCTGTGTTCGTGAACCGGTTCAGGCCGTATTCGAATGAACTGGCTGGAGCACGATAAGACGTACGTCCAAATCCCGCTACGAAATCCTTTCGACGATAGTTTGGACCGGCAAGAATTATTACCTGCAAGCTAAAGGAAAGTAAATTGGCTCGATTTCAAATACTGTCGTTGATCGGAGGAGGGATTCGCGGTGCGTTTGTTACCAGTTACCTTAAGGAGCTTGAGGCAAAACTGGGCCGCCCAATCGCCGAAAGTTTTGACTTAATTGCTGGAACATCCACTGGCGGTATCATTGCTGCTGGCCTGGCGTTTGGACATCCTGCTGCGAAAATGCACGACTTTTATGTGCGATACGGTGCTAAGATATTTAGCGATCGTCCCGCTTACAAAGCAAAGGGCATTTATAAATTTCTTTACCCAATTGCCAATTGGGCATTCAAGAAGCGAACTGGCGACAGCATGGATTCGGCGTTCCGAGCAAGGTTCTGCCCAGACACGCTGGAGTTGTCTTTCAAAGAGGGGTTTGGAGATAACACGCTGGGCGATATTAAATGTACGCGTTTGATCATGCCAGCGGTGAATCTGACAAAGGGTCAGCCACACGTGTTTCGGTCCACGCATCTACCAAAAGCGATTCACGATCGAGAAATTCCCATTGCTGAAGCCATCATTGCGACGACTGCGGCACCAACCTATTTTCCTCATCGGCAGATCGGAGAATCCGCTTACGTCGACGGAGGTGTTTGGGCGGCAGACCCAAGTATGTTGGCGGTTGCCGAAGCGATTCGTGTACAGCAATTCGAAAAGCAACATGATCCAAATGCTTCGATTGTGACCGACGAAATTCATTTGCTTTCGATCGGCACTGGACGAGCTCAATTTTCATTGGCTCCGCCTGGAGAAGACGCTGGTCTGATTTACTGGGCCAGTCGCGTGGCTGATGTGATGGGCACTTCTCAGGCTCAAGGAGTTCACTTGCCGCTGAAATTCTTTTTGGGTGATCGTTACCGACACATCAATTTCAAAATGAATGAGCGTTGGGGGTTGGCTGAAGTAGAAAACATTCCTGCTTTGTTCGACATGGGAGAAAAGCGGGCCGCAGAAACGTTCGACACGATCAATGAAGAATTTTTCCAGCATCAACGCCCCTGCTTCGTTCCTTTCCACTCGACCGATCAAGAAATTTTGCTTGATGATTTTGGGTTTTGAGACTCAGTTCCAGAACCATTTTCTCGACTTCAGCTGAGAAAGCCCAAAGGTCTTTGGAATAAAGCTGCGTTGAAATCACACGCCTTTCGCACGTGAAGAGAATGGAAAGAATGCGAGGAAATGCGAAAGCGGTATTCCTTCCATTGGCGCACGGCCCAGCCCCGCAAGTAAATGAATTAGACTAATGACAGAAAAAGGCATCGACCGCAAACGCCGATGCCATTCGATCTTCCAGCGACCTCAAGCGCCTTCCCATTAGAACCAGCTTTCTTTCGCATAGTATCTCCCCGCAGTTTTCGCTGACAAAAAGAAGCTATGTAAACGAATTCCTCGATTTCCATTTATTAATGAAACCTATATCTGTGACGTGGCGGTAAGAATAGGCTATTTTACGATTGAAATAATTGGTTAATAAGAATCTACGCAATGGTTGGGAGCCAGAGAATGAAGAATGTCAAATTTGGTTTGTGTTTGTTACTGGTCGGTTTTTCCATATTTTACGGTTCAAAAGTGCACGGGCAATGTTTTCAGCAACTCCATTCGGATAGCTGTTGCTGCATGCAAAATAGCGTAGCACCAGTTTATACGCCTTGTTTCGGCCAAACGGCCAGTGTCAGTTCGCCGTGGATGACTAATCCAAATTACAGCTATGTTTCCAATAGCTGCGGTTGTGTTCAATGCGGTTGTGTTCCAAGTACTTGCAGTCATGTTTCAAATACTTACGTTTCTAGTAGTGACGACCCTGTTCAACTACAGCAACGAATTTTATTAAGTGATAATGGGACGTGTAGTGCAACTTATAATGTAGAGCTCCAGCGGTGGATAATCACTGCAGGTTGCGGCTTGGGGTGTAGATGCCCCGTGCCTGATGATTCGGTTTCAGGAGCTATCGCCGCGGCTACTTTCAATTGTAAGAGAAATGTTTTACCAACGACTGAAAGGTTTTACCTTGATTTTAGTGTGCGAAATTCGGGGGTTCACAACCTGGTTTTCAGCGTTCCTGATTCAAGCAGACCGCATAAGTTCCCTGCAAGGCTGACCACTTTCGGTACTGCTCTTTGGGATGTCACAGCCAGTTGGATGCCCAATGCCGTTGACCAGACTCCGCGTCCATCCAATATAGATCCGACTAAGCAAGGAACGGTGGAACTGAATTGGGATCCACAGCCAGGCAGCTCGAGGACATACTCGTTTGCGAGAGGTGAGCAGCCAATGGAAATCTTTTTTGGCAAGTGGAAAGTAGAAATTACTCGTCTGTAATTTCATCCAACATGGTTCGGACCAACCTCAGTCCCGGCTCCATTGGCCGTGGCTGAGCTGGCCAGACACCCGTTTGGGCTGTGACTGAGTAGGAACCGCGTGACTGCCGATAATCACCACCGACTGCCAAAAAGCGATCTTTGTCTGCTTCGTCTTCGTTGATAGTGATTTCGTGCAAATTGCCGTACAAATCGAACAAGCCCAATAAATTTGGAAGCCGCGAGGCTACGTTATACGCCCCCGTCGATTCTGACACTTCTCGAGCTATCGCGTAGTGATTTGCCAATTCATTTTGGGTTCCCAGGAAATCAACACCGGCGGACGCCTTGTTGATAGCGAACCATTCTTGTCGTGTCATGAATCGATAGCCCGGCAATGTTGTATTGATTTTTAAATTCTGCAATTCATTTTCCGTAGTTGCATTTGGCATGGGGCATTTGGCTAGTTCAATTCCGTCTTCGAGATTCATGCGGTTACAAAAGGCGATCGCTTTTGGGAAGCTTTCAATTGCGTAGGGCAAATTATAATCCTCAGGTAATACATTATTGGCTCCTGAAAATTCACGACGTGTCAATGCGGTTGTCGAAACAGTCAGGTTATAAGTCAAGCCATTGGTTTTGTCGGGTTCGATGATTATGAACGCAAAACCGCGCGAGTCTATATAGACATTCCCTAGTCGGTTCCGGCCACCGTTTTGTCTGACTCGTTTGTGCCGCATCGCGTAAATATCTGCTTGCAATCTTCTGGCAATCGATTCAGCCGCACTAAAACAGCCGGCATCAGCCGTTGTTAGATAAATTTCTTCCGATATTTTTTTAAGCCAGCCTATCTGTTGATGATCAGCCAGGGCCGGTGCATGTTCGGCGAAAATTTTCAGCAAGGCATTTCTGGCACCATCGGTTGACTCGTCCAGGTAGAGCGAACGAATCGTTTCGAATTCAATTCTTTTGTCAGTGGCGTTTGCGATTGCGTACGATTGTAGCATCACATCATCGATGTCAGCCAGACAAGATACAAACGCCGACGGTTCACCAAGCTTCAACAGAGCGATGCGAATATTGGCGTTTCGTTTTGGGTTGGCATCGCTCGTCAGTAGTTGTTCTAGTTCGGCGATCAGTTGCTGCTTGAATTTCGAGCCGCTGCTTAAGCTGGCTTGTTTGTGGATTTCCAGATAAATTTGGTCGTTACAATCAGCAAGGATGTCTGCAAAATTCTTCGCGTTTTGTTTTGAATCATAAAGCAATGCCAGGCCTTGAATCAGAACGAGGGCAAGTCGTTCGTCGTCGGTAATATTCAAAGTTCTTCTAAGGTCCGCTTCTAGCGATTGGCCAACGGGTTTGAATATGTTTATCCATTGTTCTTGATCCACCATTGGTTCGTCGGAAATGGCCTGGAAAATAAGCCCACCCTTGTTTGTCCAAACGGTTGATTTCTGTGGAGGTTTCAGCGCCAGTATTGCTGCAGCTCGTAACCGTTTCGAAAATTTGACTTCGCTGTCATTGAATATCGATAACAACCAATTCGTTGACGCTGGTTTTAGTTCGGTATTGAGCCGAGAAATCTGATGCGCGGCTAGAAGTTCCTTTGCTGAGCAATTCGGAAGTAGAGTTCTATTGATGAATTCGGATTCGTCGATCTCGTTTAGTCCAAGTAAGCCTAATTCAGCCCGCATCACCCGATCCATTGAAGCATCCGGGGCTTTAATTATTTGTTTTAGTTTTGGCAATATGAGTGTTTTGAAGCTTTGGATTTCTTCAACGATAGCCGGAGCGTTTTGGATCTTCATGCCCATCAAATTTTCAACAAGTTGATTAGCACGCTGCCATCTAAAGACGAAATATGATGCGACTGCGATGATAACAATCGCACTAACAATCGCTGTCGCTGCCCATCGCAAGAACTGACCGCGTCCATCGAGCATCAATGCGCGTTCGTTTTCGGTCAGCGATTTTTTCGGCAAAAGGAATTGCCACAACATCCACTCGGTGTTGGTTGGCAACACCTTCGCATTTAGTCCGCTTTGGTTTGCTGAAACCAATTCTCGGATACGAATTCTGGCGCGTCCACGGCGAGTTTTTTGCAATTCCGATCCAAGCCAGTCTCGAATAGCTTCGACGAGATAATCATGCGTCAGCTGAAATCGCTGTTCGGTTCCATCATCGTTAATATTTTCTACCAGTGCAACAATCTTGAGATCGCGTTCCAGTAAATTCAAGACTGACTGAAACTGTTCAAGCTGATCTTCTTTACCGCACTGCGTTGCCAATTCCATCGTCGTTTTTGCAGCGCCTCGGATTCCAGTTCCACCAATGGGCAGCAATTGCTCCAGTATCGATTCGGCTATTTGTTTGGTTTCGGCTCGATGCGGGCTGCCACCGGTCGAGCCAAAATTGGATTCGAGAAATTGCTGGCCAACACCTTTAACTCCTCCCACCTTCTTTAACTCATTGAAATTCCACTCTCGGTTTCGAAACATTTCTGTGAAAGTGGTCAGGTGTACTGAAATTACCGCTGCGTTGCGTGAAATTTCTGAGACAGCCGTTTGCAAGAATTTGGCTTGGCCCAAATTCAGGTCATCTCGATTTTCGGGCAACTTCCCCATCGCCCGGCCGATTTGAAAAAGCACATGCTCCGCGTGTGATACGTCAAACAAATCAATTCTTTGTACGTTTTCATCTTCATTCCATTTGGTTCCGATAGCTTCTACAAAACGGCTGGCTGCAAACCAAAAATCATCACGAACCAGAAGTATGCAGAAAAGTGATCTGCCATCGCAATGACGAAGTGCGTGGACCAGCTCCGAGGATTCATATTTTTGATGCGAAGAAAGCCATTGTTCAAACTGGTCCAAAACGACGACAGTCTTTTCGTTTTTGGTAGACCAAACGCCATTTTTGATTCCGTCAGCGGCCGCTTCCAATTTTAATTCTTCAGGAATCTGCGGAGCAAGACGCTCAATGGCCGACAAGAGACTAGATTCCGTGTTGGATGCTGAAGCTTCAACGTAAACTGCTGAAACCAGATTTGAGTCCAAACGCGGTAGCAAGCCTGCTTTTACAAACGAAGATTTTCCGCTCCCACTTGGTCCAATGACGACCCCGACCGAAAAATTTGAATTCGTAGCGGAGGATTCAATTTTATGCTTCCAAAATTGGATGCTGTCGGGAACCCCATGCCGGTCACGTGGGCCGGGTAATAAAGACAAGTAAGCTTCAGAATCCTGAGGCCCAAATGCGCGAAGCCCTCGAGGAATCAAAGGCGCAAACGATTTGGATTTCCACTGCTCTTCAAATTCAAGCCAGCTTCGCAGATCTTTGGCCAAAAGCTCTGCGGTGTGATAGCGATCGCGGATTGGCTTGACCAGGCACTTCAAACAAATTCGCTGTAGCTCTTGGTCAAGTTCCGGATTGACAGCGCACAACGGCTTTTCATTTCTCGATTTAATCTCATCATAAACTTCATCGACCGTTTCACCACCAAACGGCCGTCGTCCGGACAGAAGCTCGTACATGACTACGCCCAAGCTCCAAATATCGCTACGCCCATCCATTTGGTGCGTTAAGCCCATGACTTGTTCGGGAGACATGTATGGTGGTGATCCACAGCGCTGGCCCTTCAACCGACGCTGTGCACTTTCATCAAGCGCCAAACCAAAATCTACAATAACGGCATTGCCGTCGCGATCGATCATGATGTTGGCTGGCTTCAAGTCTCGATGTATCACTCCATGTTCATGAGCACAGGAGAGCCCTTCCGCAATTTCTGCGAGCCAGCGAACCAGTTGTGAGCGATCGTTGGTTTCAATTTGAGCTAGTGTGGGTCCGTCAACAAACCGCTGCACACTAAATAAGAATCCATCAGCTTCTTGCACGCCATACGACGTAGCAATCGACGGATGTTCAAGTTGAGAAGCCTGCAATGCTTCGTTTTGAAGTTGCAACAATTCCTTTATCGAACCCAGAGTTCTTTTTTGAGGGAATTTAAGCGCGAACAAGCGATTCGCTTCTAAATCACGCGCCTTGTAAACCACCCCAAACGCACCGCTGCCCAGCTGACACAATATTTCATATCTTCCGACTCGTGCAGGGATTTCCGACGCTCGCGACCAAATCAGAGCATTCGAATGACCGTTACCTTGGTCAAGAGTCGATCGAGCAATTAACGTCTGCTGAAGTTCGTGTACCCGATTGAAGCCCAGTTCAACCGAGTGCAAATATTCTGGAAACCTGTCAGTATATTCAGCCTTTGACAACTCCAGCCCGCCAGCATTTAGCAAATCGATCTCAAGCAGTATCAATTCTTGCAATGAGGCTTCATTTAGCGGGGTTTTCTGCAGCGCAATAAAACTCTCGATTCGCAAGTCATGATTTTCGCGCCACGCTGCTTCGAACTGATCACACAGCACGTCACGCTTTTTCTTGCTCTCGTAAGTCGCCGACATTGGCCCTCGCCGCCTATTCAACGATGTTGCTGAAAATATTCCTGATCAGACTCAGCTTCCGTTCAACACTTCGCAGGCTAATTGCCAATTTAGAAGCGATTTCCTGGTTTTTCGCTCCCTGCATTTTTTCAATTGCAATACATCGCAAAGTTTCATCGTTTAATGAATCCAACCGAACTTCGATCTCTTCATTGAGTATCAAAATAAAATCCGGTGTAGCGTCTGCATTAGGGAAATGGTCAAGGCTGAGACGATGGCCATCTTTGTTGACAGGTAAAACAGACTCATTGAGTAATCGATCGTTTCCGTTTTTTTGAGCCATAGCTCGGCGAATCACATCGATTGCTCGCCGTTCAGCCATCAATGCAAGAATTCTCCACAGATCGTTTCTATTGATCAGGGACTCGAACTGATCAGGCGTTTTTTCAAAGAGACTGTAGAACGCCATATTGGCAACGTCATTTGCATCGACTACCGGCGAATTGATTCCAGACAATTTTCGGTTGGCAAAATTTACTAATCGGTCGACGAAGCGATGCCAGATTTTTTGCTGAGCCTCCGGATCCTTTGATTTCAGGTCTTCTATCCATTCGGTTACTGATCCAACCGAATCAGCATTTTTGCTTTTCATGAATAAACCTGTGCATGAAGATCCAAATCAAAGACTTATGTTATTCAAATTGGCAAATAGTGCAACTTTTGAGTCTGGACCTCCCCACGATTTTCGAAACTAGATCGTGGATCGACATTGAAATTGTTCAAGGTTCAGAAATAGTGGTGATCTGGTGGTTCGAAACCGGCGGCTAGCGCAGAATCGCTAAGAGATGATACCGCCGATGGAATGAGTGTCCAAAATTGGTTTTTGGACGAGACGATCGGGTTTAACCTGTTCGCGGATTGATAACGCTATCTGCCAGCAAGGTTATGAGGTACTGGAACCACGAACTTTTTCGATTCCAGCATCTTTCCGTCAAAGATGATTTTCTCAATGTTCAAAAGACGGTCCGTTCCCTCTCCAACAACGGTTATCGAGCCGTCATCGTTGTTGGTGATCTTGTAGGCTGATTCTGTTTTTGCAAACACTGCAGTGTCATGGCCAGCACCGCCGTCGATGACATTGTCGCCAGAATTACCAGACAAAGTGTTATCTTGTGCGTTGCCGGTCAAGTTCGAATTCTTGTCGCCAGTCAAACGAGCATTCAAGAGATAGCGCGACTTGTGTGTATAGGGAGCCTTCGGATTGAAAGTCATTAAGAATGTACCGTCGAAACCTGCATCGATTTC
>CAYONX010000089.1:0-12687 GCA_964405425.1 uncultured Pirellulaceae bacterium
ATCTCGGCAATTCCGCAACTATATCGCAACGTCCGACGATGGGCCGAAATTACATCGGTGCTGTCGCGATACGGACTGGCCGACTGGTTGGGCCGGGTGAACATCGATTTGATTCGCGACTGGCTGCGAGACGCTGAAGGTGAAGTGATCGCAAACCAGCCCTATCCGGTTCGAGTTCGTCTTGCCCTGACCGAATTGGGCCCGACGTTTATCAAGTTCGGACAAATCTTAAGCACGCGGCCTGATATCGCCGGAGCTGAACTTGCAGACGAACTGGCAAAACTTCAATCCAATACACCGGCGGACGATTTTGAGTACGTTCGCGAATTGGTTGAGGAACAACAGAAATGCAAACTTGATGACCTGTTTTTAGAATTCGGACAAACCCCAATCGCTTCGGCGTCGATCGGGCAAGTGCATTCCGCAAAGCTCACCAAAGAACATTGTGAAGCCAGCGACAATGGGAAAGCAGCTCGCAATGTCGTCGTCAAAATCCGACACAAAGACATCGAAGAGAAAATCGAAACGGATCTCGACATCCTGGCTGGACTGGCCCAATTGGCAGAAAGACTGGAAGATTTCCGCAGCTACCAACCTTCGGCTGTCGTGGCCGAACTAAGTAAGATGCTGCGGCACGAATTGGTCTTCGATCGCGAATTCAGAAACCTGATGCAGTTTCGTGCATTGTTCAAAGACGACAATCGGATTCATATTCCAAAACCGTTTGCAAGACTGTGCAGCGAAAAAATGATCACGATGGAGCAACTTGACGGAATCAAGTTGCGCGACGCCAAAGCACGTGTGAAAACGGATTTGAAGAATATCGACCTTAGCAAGGTGGCCAAGGATGGAGCCAATTTATATCTAAAGATGATTTTCAATCATGGTTTCTATCATGCTGACCCACACCCCGGAAACATCTTGCTGATGCGTGACGGTACGTTGGGGCTGATCGATTTCGGAATGGTCGGTCGAATCAGCGAACAATTGCGAGAAGATGTGGAATCAATGTTGGTGTCGATCGTCAGTCGCGACGCATCGATGCTGGCCGCATTGATCAAACGAATCGGCAAATGTCCGTATGATTTGGATGATGCAGCGTTGTCAAACGACGTTGCGGATTTCGTTGGGCAATATTCCACCCAGGTTCTGTCCCAATTCGATATGAGCGGCGCTCTACGAGATTTTGTAGATATTGTACGGCGCTACAAGATTCAACTGCCCTCAGAAGCCAGTTTGTTGATCAAGACGCTGATAACGCTGGAAGGAACGGCTCGACTTCTCGACCCTGAATTCAGCTTGATGGAAGTCATGCGTCCGTTTCAGCGAATGCTATTGCTGAAGCGACTTTCACCGGCACGGCAAATGCGTAAGGCACAACGATTTTACTTACAGCTGGAGCAACTCGCCGAAAACCTTCCCAATAGAATTTCGTCGATTCTGGAACAAGTACAAACCGGTCGATTCGATATACACCTGGTCCATCGTCGACTCGGCCCAACGGTCAACCGGCTGGTGCTTGGCCTGATGACCAGCGCTTTGTTCCTGGGTTCGGCGTTAATGCTCAGCTATAAAGTTTCGCCGTTAATGTTCCCCGACCCGGGCAGCTACGGCATCAAGGATATTTCGATGATCGGGCTGATGGGCGCCACAGTCAGCATCATGATGGGGCTGCGATTATTCTGGGCGATTCGCAAATCGGGCAATCTGGATCAATCAGACTGATCGATCGGGCCGCTATGCGGCTTTGGAGTCCATCTGAATGGATTCAGGTACTTCGACCGGCTCCGCCGCAATTTCCCCTGCAATCTCCGCGTCTGGTTCGTCAGATTCGCGTATGGAATTGACTTCCTGGATCGCTTCTTCCACCCGTAGATTGAGTGCTTCGAGTTTCTCCAAAGCATCGTCCTGGCGTTGCAACAGAGTTTGAATCAGCTCGTACTGATCGTTATTAACCGTATTTGGCATGAACTCTGGCTCGATTACGCGTAATGGTGCAACGTCTTGATAAGGACTCTATTGAGCCATCGTCAGGAACTGCCGCCTGCCAGAAAAACAAGCCAAAATTGACTTTGAAGTTAAATAGATAAGCTGTATCGATTACGTCGGCAAAATGGAAAAAACCCAAGCAATAATCGCAAAACCTATGGACAGATCAATCAATTCTCAATTAAACTCATGGATTCGACGAAAATTCTGAAAACTTGGCTAGTATCTCGCGCATCGATCGCGTTTTAATTCAGGAGAAGGCTTGGTTATGGTTTGTAAATTTATTCTTAAACTGGAGAGAAAATGGTAAAGCTTTTGGTCCGCGACAAAGAATCTATTCAGGAGGCAGTAAGAAGATTTCGAAAGCTGGTTGAGCGTAGCGGTATCAAGAAGGAAATGCGTCGACGAGAGTATTACGAAAAGCCAAGTGAAACGAAGCGACGAGCGCGTCTAAGAGCAGAACGACGCAGCAAGCGAGCCAGACTCCTTAAAACTCGCTAATAGCTTTGGGGACATCCCAAACGCAAAAAACAACACATCAAAACAGAAAGTCCTGACCGTACAAAAACGATCAGGACTTTTTTTGTGTATTTCGTTTCGGCAACTGCAATATTGCAACTAGTTTGCCGGGCTGGTGTACTGAGAAACAATCACCGGACGCTGCTTGAACTTAGGTGCCCTTGGTGTTGCTTTCCTTGGAACCGGAACCTGATTAGGAGTTACCGTTGGTTGCGTAGTGGTTGTCCCAGGCGTCGTCGGAGCCGCAGGCGTCTGCGTCGTTTGATTGGTTCGCGACTGGCCGATTTTAATCGGGCGAGTACCAATCCGCTGGTAGTGCTGGAACAGCACGCTACATTGTCGATCGGTCAGCAAACCACATTCGACAACCAATTTTCGTAAATTCGGTGTCGTGTTTCGCTGCTCAAGCATCAGCAACTCGGCATCTGCACGATCCAGAAAATCACCTTCGACCGCTAATTGTGCGAATGACCTGCGTGGGTGCAATTCCTGTTGATCAAGGATCGTGGCAACCTGCTTGATTGTCAGCATGTTCTTGCGAATAGCGACTGTCGGCAACGAAGCACCAGCCTCTTGCTGGATCTTGACCAGACCACAGAATTGCTCGGGTGAAATGATCCGCTGTTCGACTAAATAGATTCCAAATTTAAGGCTCATGACCTGCCCTTCGAATGATAAACGAGACGCGTTGAAATGGACGCCTAAAAAGCAAACTCGTATTTAACGTTTGATGATATTGTTATCGAATCAATCTGGCTCTAAATCCTTGCCATCAAACAGTTTTTCACGGAATAGCGGCTCATCGTGAATTACAGACCGTGTGTTCGTCAGTGAGCATACCGCAGGCAACATCGGAAAAATCGATCTCTTCGGTTAGCCCCGCTGAATGCCCGTTCCAATTATCTGGAACAAGCGGACTCTATCGATTGAGCGAAGGGCGATCCACATTAAATCGCCGTTGTGCAGCTTCAAGTTGGCCGCAACCTTAGTTACGACCTAATTTTAATAACCAGCGCCGGCTGAATTACAGTCATGGTGCATGGTCCAATACGGTAAAAAAAACTAGATATTTGTTCGAGTAAACGGGACGGTTGTAATGTCGGATTTCAAGCGTAAACAGAATTTCGTAGACAAGAGTGTTCAAGGTGGATTGATTCGCCGCATTTTTGTTCATTGGGTATGTTTCTTCATCGTCACTGCAATCGCTGTTTTGTCGGTCAACACCCTTCTTGGCGATCCAGCGATTTCATTCTCAGATCGTTTGGGAAATGAGCTGTCGGAATTCACATTCCTGGGCATAGTTTTCATCGCTATTTTCCCAGTATTCATGGTCGACACCATTCGATTCAGCAATCGATTCGTTGGTCCTATCGTTCGTCTTCGTCGCCACCTTGTTGAACTTGGCACTGACGGCGAGACAAAAGATGTTCAGTTCCGTGACAATGATTTCTGGCAAACCGTTGCTGCTGAATTCAACGTAGTAAATGATTTGATTAAAGAACAGAAAACAGAAATTGAATCGCTCAAACAACAACTTGGTCAAACCCAGCAGCAGCCAGTAGCTACTAGCGAAGTTTAATCCAGGTCGAAACACAGACCGACAAGTCTATTCTTCAATCAGTAATCAGGTTCCAAGAAATGTACTTCCGCAAATCAGCACCCAAGAATCGAAAAGGCGCTGCCACGGTTGAGTTGGCAGTTTGCTTGCCAGTCATCGCCATCATTGTGATGGGCTCACTGTCGGCGACATCGATGATATTTCTGCGTACAGCGGTCGTTCAATCAGCTTACGAAGCGATTCGCGAAGCCGTTAAAACCGATGGTGACGTTCCCTTGGCCCTTCAACGAGCAGAATCTGTTTTGTCATTCAGGAGCATTACACCTGAATCCATCACGTTCTCACCGGCGAATGTAGCCGATCAAGAGCCGGGAACACCGATAACCGTTACCGTGGTTGCCAATTCGTCCAACAACAGCTTGTTTCAGTTCGGGCCGTTCCGCGGACAAAGGATAGAAGTGCGTTCTGTGATGTTGAAAGAATAAGCATGGTGCAATACAGCAGTCGATGCAGGCTGCTGAATCCATTCGCGAAATGAACAATCTCCCGATCAGTCACTTATCTAAAAAACAAATATTCCCTCCGAGGCCAAAAATGAAAACGAACAGAAGTTTAACACAACGCAAAGGAAACACTCTGGTGTTTTGTGCGTTCCTGATGGTGGTCTTTTTGGTTGGTGCCGCATTCTGTGTAGACATCGCTTACATGCATATGGTCAAGGCAGAATTGCGTACGGCTGTTGATGCTGCTTCACGAGCGGGCACCGAAGCACTGGCGAGAACTCAGGATCCAGGGGTCGCCGTTGACACTGCGTTGAGTATCGCCGAACAAAATTCTGTTGCTGGCAACGGACTAACTCTTAACCGAAGTGATGTCGTGTTGGGACAGGCCGTAGCTGGCGATGACGGTAGATTCGATTTTTCTGCAGGCGGAGATGCTTTGAATTCAGTAAATGTCACTGGACGACGCGAAGCAGGAGCGCCTGATGGCGCGGTCAGCCTTTTCTTCGGTAACGTTTTGGGAACCGACACATTTGAGCCCGTGATCAGTTCCGTTTCCGCTTCTTCAGTCCGCGACATCGCTCTAGTCCTTGATCGTTCTGGCTCAATGAATCGCCCAGCCGGTCCGGTAACGCGAATTGAGGCACTCGTTGACGCAGTAAATGTATTTCTGACGGAAATTGAAGACTCCAGCCCAAACTCAAACGTATCACTGACGACTTATTCAACCGCTTCGACTCGAGACATTCCACTGACCGACAACTTTGCTTCTATCACCAGCCAAGTCAATGCTTTGCCGGCTGATGGATTCACCAACATTTTCCAGGGATTGCGACAAGGTAGCGATTCACTTGAAACGGATCCGAATACACGACCGTTTGCGGAAAAGACAGTGATCGTCATGACTGACGGAAACTTTAATGTCGGCGGCACACCATTGCCCTCGGCCCAACTCGCCGCGCAGCGAGGACAAACCATTCATACAATTACATTCAGCTCAGGTGCCAATCAGGCCATCATGCAAGATGTTGCTCAGATCGGAGGCGGTCTGCACATCCACGCGGATGATGCCGGTAGCCTGGTCGACGCGTTTCGTGAAATCGCACGAACTTTGAATATCGTTCTAATTGAATAACAAACAGGAATCAAACACACTTATGTTTAACCAAAATAAACTACGACGCGGTGCGACCACCGTTGAATTTGCGTTGACAGTGCCGATTCTGTTTTTGCTGCTCTTTGGCGGATACGAACTGAGTCGCGCAAACATGCTAATGCATACTTGCGAAGCTGCTGCCTACGAAGGCGCACGCGTTGGGATCGTGCCTGGTTCTTCAGCTCAAGACGTTGAAAACACAACCAACCGAGTCCTGGCGACCGTCGGAGTAAACAATGCGACGGTAACCATTAACCCTGCCAATCTGGAAACACCAAGCGAAATCATTTCAGTAACGGTTCAATTCAGTTTTCAGGACAACTCGGTGTTGGCATCGAACTTTATGAGCAATGAACCTTTTGTCCGAACTTGCGAATTGCTTCGTGAAGTAGACGACGACTAGTTTTTCGTCTTTGAAGAACAACCAGACAACCACGGGCCGTGACTATGAAATAGTTACGGCCCGTTTTTTATTTGCCTGGAGCGGAAGAAAGAACGTCTTGTCTTTCTTTCCAGCAATGAACGCAGGCAGCTCGCCTAAACTAGTTCTGGAGCACGATTTGAAGTCGCAACAATTTTGTCAGACTTTCCGATGACTACAACTCCATCATCGCTAACCGTAAACCCTCTTCGCCGATCGAAGTCATGATCGTAGCCAATTTCAACACCGGCTGGGATGTAGACCTCTTTGTCAATGATCGCTCGTTTAATTCGCGCGTTGCGTCCTACACTGACTCCGTCAAAAAGAATCGAATCTTCGACCTTGGCAAAACTGTTTACGCGAACTTCATGTCCCAGGACGCTTCTAACGACGCGCCCGCCAGAAATGATGCTGCCCGAGCAAACCACGCTGTCGATCGCAGTACCGACGCGTTGAGTGTCTTCGTTGTCGCTTCCAAATACAAACTTTGGCGGCGGACAGTTCTGTAGTTTCGTGTGGATCGGCCATTGCGTGTCATACACATTCAACATTGGCTCAACTCGAATCAAATCCATGGTCGCATCAAAATACGAATCGATCGTTCCGACATCTCGCCAATAGGCTTCCGACTTCTTGTTTTCATCTTTGAAGGGAAACGCATAAACCTGACTGGAATCAATAATATTGGGAATGATGTTTTTGCCAAAGTCATGCTTGCTGGTGGGATCGTTGGCGTCCTTCATCAATTGTTCAAACAAAAATTTCGTCGTAAAGACGTAGACACCCATACTGGCTAAACAACGATCATCTTCGCCCGGCATCGTTTTTGGATGGGCAGGTTTTTCTTCAAAGTCGCGGATCTGCTGACTCTCGTCGATACCCATCACTCCGAAACCTCTCGCTTCGTCAACCGTGACCGGAAGTGCCGCAACCGTCAAATCAGCACCTCTTTGCTGATGAAAATCGATCATCGCGCTGTAATCCATTTTGTAAATGTGATCACCAGACAATACCAATACGTACTCCGGACGCTCTTGTTCCAGCGCGTATATATTCTGGTAGACCGCGTCGGCCGTTCCCTGGTACCAGTTTTCATCGATACGCTGTTGAGGCGGAACCACGTCAATGAATTCGCCAAGATCGCCGCAAAAGAATCGACGCCAGCCATTGTTAACATGGCGATCAAGACTCATGGCTTTGTATTGGGTCAGCAACAAAATCTTGCGTACACCGCTGTTCAGGCAATTCGAAAGCGTAAAGTCAACGATTCGATAGCCACCTCCAAACGGCACGGCAGGCTTTGCCCGGTCTCGCGTTAGTGGCTCCAATCGAGAACCCTTTCCCCCAGCCAACACAATTGCCATTACGTTTTTCATACTCAATCCGTTTCCGTTCAGCGTGCGTTCTTCTCAATCCTTTATTTACATCGGGTGATTCTATCCGGAATCACAACACCAGCATCCTGAATCTCCTTTTCGGTCCAGTTAAGAACAATCGCCCATTTGAGAATAACGGTATTCGTGTTAAGGCTAAACTCCAGTCACACTATTGGGTCAGACAAATTCAGTGCCACCAAACAGCCAGAAATGTAATTTTGGTCGCGATTTTTCGACATTTGCATCGGATGAAGCCTGATTCAACGCGTCAGAATCATTGGATACTTCGCACAATGGCATACCAACGTAATAGCCGCAAATCCCCCATCATTCGCCTAAACCAACATTTGCATCACTCCGAATGTGACGGATTGTTGAGTTTTTAGCGTAGTTTTGATTTTGATTTGATTACTTTCGCGGCATGGTTACAATTCCGCAGAGGATGTAACTATAATAACACCTAGATTCTGCCCCCCTTTCAAGCATAGTTTTCAGCCTATTTTATGCGGCTTCAACTCACTACTTTTACTGATCTGCCCAAGCTGGTTACCAAACCTTTTGTCTGGTTTGCCGTTTGCATGATCATGACGGTTTCGTCTGCTGGCTTTGCAGATGAGTTGATCCTTGACGAATCTCTCTCTGACACACAAACCGTTGGCGATTTTGACGTCAGCACCTATAGCGCTCCTGTCGAATTGGATGAAAGCGGTTTACTCGATGAAAACGGTGTAATTTCTGCCGGCAAACTGTATTCGTTTTTTAAGAATCAGGGCATTGAGTCAATGTATCAGTTGAATTTTGCCTTCGATTTGCCAGCCAGTGATAAACGAAGCGACTATCAATTGAATTCTATTAACCTGGAAATCGAAAACCTTACATCCGCTTCAGAAAGCAAGCTTTTCACTTTGGGTGATCAGAACAGTTTGATTATGCCCAGCTATGAGGCTTCGAATCTTAAACCCGAAGCACAGATTGGGATCCAACTTGGCTATGATTTCATGAAGCAATTCAATGAAAACAGCACTGAGAAAATAAAGCTCAACTATACCGTCGACGGCGAAACGGCAGCTTTACCCGTCCGAATTGGCGTGCTGTCCAAAGGCGAAGTATATTCGCCATCTCGCATGTTCTTTCTACTTGCATTCGCAGGTTTTTGGGCAGTCGTGTTTATGGTTCTGTTTCGGGTAACCACTCCCAAAGCTCAAAACCACGCTTACACCGCCTAAGACGCCTGGAACTACTGGCTGGCGATTCATTCTTCGATCGACCGCTGCCGACGCGCTTCATAGGCCAGCAACGTTGCCGACATCGCCACGTTCAAACTGTCCACTTCATCGTTCATGGGAATATGAACAGATTCAACGTCGTCGCCTCGCCAAACTTCAGACAGTCCTTTGTGCTCATTGCCCAGGACCACGGCAGCAGATCGTTTAAAATTCGCGCGAGTGTAATTCACCGACGAGTCCACTCGGGCAGCATAAATCGGCACGCCGCTGTCGACCAGAGCCTTTTTCACTTGCTCACTGGTACCAGCAAACACATCGACCAGAAATACCGACCCGAGACTGGAGCGAATCGAATTCGGATGAAAGATATCGGTCAGCGGATCCGCCAAAATGATCACGTCAACGCCAGCCGCAACTGCCGATCGAAATACGGCCCCAACGTTACCAGGTTTTTCGATCGATTCCAAAACGACAACCAGCGAGTTGGAACTGAACTTGCAACCATTCAATTCCGTCGATGGCCGCTTCGCCACAAGCACCATGTCTTCAATTCGTTGACCGAAGCACAATTTTGAGAACAGTTCTTCTTCCACTTCGAATATTGGTACCTGGGATTGTTCGAACGATTCAATCAGAGCCTCCGTTTCGGAATTCCGTTGCTCTGCAACCCAAGCCTGATCAATTTCGATTTTGGAAGCAACCGCCCGACGAATTTCGTTGGCTCCAAATACAATAATGCGATCTTGTTGTTTACGGCCTCTGCTTTCGTGCAGCCGCATCGCTTTACGAAAGTTCGGGTTGCTGGGGCTGGAGATTTGGATCATTTTTGACGGCTCCATCTGAAAAAGTGACCGCAATTCAAACGGCGTCCATCGGCCGTAACCAAATCTAAAGTGTCAGATTTTGACGATCCATTTCCCAACGCAAACTGATTACAAGCCATTCGTGAAAGGTCGCGGTAATCAAATCCGTCGGTGTGACAGGAAACCAACAGGGCCAGAAAGTGATCGCTCACAAGTTCGGAAAGACCGTGCAGGAGCGATTCAATGTCACGATCAAATTTCCAGGTCATTTTTTTTCCCGCATGCCCAATCGAAGGAGGGTCGGCAATGATGATATCGTATTTCTTGCCTCGCTTGATTTCTCGATTCACAAATTTCAGCGCGTCGTCAACGATCCAACGAATCGGCGCTTCGGATAGCCCTGAACTTGCCGCATTGTTTCTGGCCCAGCCCACCACATTCTTCGCCGCATCAATATGCACCACTTCTGCGCCTTGACTGGCCATCGCAAGCGTAGAACCACCGGTGTATGCAAATAAATTCAACACTCTTTTGCCGGCCAAATCGAAGGGCAATTCCGACAACCAATCCCAATTAGCCGCCTGTTCGCAAAACACTCCTAAATGACCGTAGGGTGTGAGCTTCAGGTTGAAAACAATATCTCGATGCACCAGTTGCCAACGTTCTGGAACCTTGGCAGACATATCCCAACCGGATTGCTTATCGAAAGCGATTCGATCGTTGCTGGCAGATGGATCAGAAGGTGATTTGTATTGAAGTGCACCCTTCGACGCTGCCGGACATTCTCGCAATACGTCGACGCCGGCAATTCGCTCCAGCTTCTGGCCACCGCCAAAATCCAACAGCTCATATTGATCTTTGTCAAACAACGGCAGCAGCCTTTCGATATCCCAACTCTACATCCAAATCCAAAGCACTGGGCGATGCTGTTGCAACTTGGTGACTGCCTCACGCGTTACGTCGGTGTGCTTTAGAACCAGACAGCGGAGCGAAGTCAGTGGGTAAAGGTGAACGAGTCCGTCATCAGAAATGGATGAGTTTTCCAGATCAAGCACCTGGCAATCTTTGAGCCCATCCAAGCCGGCCAATTGCTCATCATCGATTGGCTTCTTTCGCAGATCGATGACCTTACGCCCCTTGAGCTGTGCATCGTACTTTTCCCAATCGTTTATCCGGGCGAGAAACAAAGTCGCTTCCCAAAACGGAGCGAGTACACCCAGGCTGGCGTTGTTGTCTCTGGCGATACTTCGAGTTGCCTGAAAACAAAGGCAAACAAAAATCAACACAAACGCAGACAAAGCCGCTGCAACAGAGCCAATGATCGTTGCTGACAATACGCCCGAGACGATCACGACCACACAAAACATCACCGCCAGCACGAACAGCCCCAAACCGAGATAGTTCATTGAAACACCCTCAGTTGCAATCGAATGCAACCAAAGCTGAAACCCTGCGGTACGATCCTTCTTCTTGGTCTTATGCCTGCGTTGGGCAGCTTGAACGGGTTCTACGTAGCCGCACGTCTGACAAACTCCCTGAGGCGAATAAACTCCACCGCACTCAGTGCAACGAACACCCTTTGCCGTAAACGGTGCTTTGACGGGCAGCTTCTTTGCGGATTGAAAGTCCATTTCCATCACGTCCGCTTTTCGCAATTTCCCGCCAGGCAGACCACCGCCCGTTTCTCCAATCGGCGCAGTTGTCTGCGGCAATACGTCTGGATGGACTTTGAGCGGCTGCTTACATTTCGGACAAATCACGCGACCGCCGACTTGATCTGAACGCACTCGAATCTTTTGATTGCAAACCAGGTAACTCTTGGAACTTTCGTCAAAGCCCGCGACATTATCGCATCGAATTTCAATCGGCATGAATGCAGTTTCCAAAACTGTTGGTCGAATCCAATGATTGATTGTAATCGACAGGTTTACCGAACGACAAATTCATAAACAAAAAAAGCACGCCATGAAGCGTGCTTTTGGTGAGTGCCTCGAAGAACAGCGTCTTATTTTTGCTCGACGGCGTCCAAAGCAAATGTAGCTGGAACGATCTGAGCTTCGAATGGTACGGTTGCCAAATGCTGATCAGGATCGTCAGTTTCGATCGTAATCCTGGAACGGATCTGGCCGGTTGATGATGTATCCAGCTTGTAGGTCAAAATGTGCAGCGTTTTATTGCCTTCAGAAGGCGTAAACAGGATTCGATCATCCCCAGTCGAGACCGTTTTGATGGAAAACGGACGAGCTCCTCTAACAATCAATCGCTTTTCGATTTTCTGATCCTTGGAAACCACTCCCAGCCGTACCGGAGACACCTGAACGACAGACTTCACATTGCCCTGAACGTTGATCGTCAAGTTTTTGTTTGCCTGGTCATTAGTATGAACCTGGATCTTGTCCAGGAAACTGCCAACCGACTGGTTTTCATCAAGGTGTACGGTCAATTCGTAATCGACTCGATTGGATTGCCGTTGCAGCTCTTTGCTTTCGATCTTGATGTTTGGGTTGGATGATTTGATGTCAGTGATTTGCCAGTTTGGATTTCCAGCGTACAAGACCTGAAACGTCCGCTTTGCGCCTTTGCCAAGCGTAATGTCATCGAACGTTACGGTGCCAGGATTGAGGACGACATCTCGGCGAATTTTTCCTTTGACGCTGAACTGAATTTCGCCGTATTCAATGTACGGCTGGTTCTTTCGAACCGACACCGATACCGTCGCCTTTTTCAGGCCTTTAAAGTTTCGCGTGTCAAATTTTGCGAGAACTTTACCCTTGGCCCCTGGAGCAACTGTCTTGGTAAGGATCGATGGCTTGGTACAGCCGCAACTTGCCCGGACTCCAACGAGTTCAACGGCTTGATCGAGTGTGTTTTCAAATTCGAATACAAATTCCTGATCTGAGAAACTTGGTACTACTCCAAAATCATGATGCCTGACTGGAGGAGCAATCGCCAGAGTCCAATGCTGCGTTGAATTGGATTTAGGTTGGGCCGCTGAATTCAACGATTGAGGGATCGCCTGTGGTTGCTGCAATTGCTGCTGCGTCGTCTGATTCGTAATCGCAGGCTGCGTCGGAAATTGCTGGCCATTGAATGGATATTGCTGTGGCTGTTGCCACTGTTGTTGTGGCCATTGCTGCTG
>CAYONX010000090.1:0-3201 GCA_964405425.1 uncultured Pirellulaceae bacterium
TGCTGTGGCTGTTGCCACTGTTGTTGTGGCCATTGCTGCTGCGGTTGTTGCCACTGTTGTTGCGGCCATTGTTGTTGCAGTTGGCCTTGATAGATCGGCTGGCTTGGAGCAGCTACGCGTTGGCCAAAATTTCGTCTACCGAATCTTTGGCCGTAAACAACGTTAACTGACCATGTCAGTGTGCTGAACAATAGAAAGCAACAAACGATTTTTGTTTTCATAGTGAATCGCAGCCATAAGCTGCAGAAAAATAATATTGACACTCGTCCTGACCAATTAGCTTACTCCCGTATAGCGCAATAAACGTGGAGTAGTTCTGAAAAATAGCGGAAATGATCCAGGAATCAAATAGAAAATTATCATTGTAGCAATCAGCTAAACTTTACAGCGAAACACAAGTCAATACCCCTCAAATTCTAGCCATTGGTCCAATTGCTGGATCGGTTGAGCTGAGAAAACGGGAAAATCAAGTGGACGCGATACACGGTAAACAGAGGGCGTTTGCCGGATTTGTGGCTACTAGTTGCTATTTGCAGCTACCGCATTCCAGCAAAACAAGGGTTCTTGCGACGTTTGAAGAGATCAGAAAAAGGAAATTACCCGGCTAGGACTTGAACCTAGAATGTCTGAACCAAAATCAGAAGTGTTGCCGATTACACCACCGGGTAAAGCTGCTTAGATTTATATTATTTTTCGGATTTGCTCACAACCGCAAAAGCCAACTGCTCCAGCTCCATCGCTAAATCCACCCCCACGACGCTTACCGATTTAGGCAAATTCAAAGTAACCGGTGCAAAATTCAATACACCAGTGATGCCGGAGTCCACGATTTGTTCAGCGGCCATTAAAGCCGCATCGGCAGGGACAGCCAGAATCGCCAGCTGGATCGCTTTTTCCCGGACAATTTCCTTGATTTCGCTAATATGGTAAACGACAAGCCCACATACTTCGGTGCCTACCACCCGTTGATCAATATCGAACGCAGCCAGAACACTAAATCCCTGCCCTTGGAATCCCTGGTAGCCCAAAAGGGCTTGCCCCAGATTTCCCACGCCTACCATGGCAGCGGGCCAGATACGGTCGGTTCCTAGGATCCGCCGAATTTCATCGACCAATTCCTCACATCGATATCCAATGCCGGGATAACCGAATTGCCCAAAATAGGCAAAGTCCTTGCGAACCTGGGCGTCGGTAACGCCAAGCAAGCGGCCAAGCTTGGTAGAACTGATGGTCTTTTTGTCTTCACGCAATAAATGTTGCAGTTCGCGCAAATACAAACTCATGCGGCTGACCACCGCAGCTGGAACCTCGTTGTTATTGTTTTTATTCAACCGTTCCAACTCTTGGATTCAAACAGCAAGGTTTGCGATCGGGCGGCATATTCAACCAAACTTGGCTGAATGTCTGATCCACGCGAAAACCGCTTTCCCAGTCCGATCGATGAAGATTCTGCCAAACTCATTGTAAGTATTTTCGCCAAAACGAATTTGATAGCACTAAATTCCGTTATTGATACAGCTTTTCATTTAATTGTGTAACCGCTACGGAAAACAGCGGCTTTGATTTTTTAACCGCTATCTATAAGTCATTCGACACAATTAGAGCAATCGTTAATCTTCCACCATTATTTCGATATTTTCCACACACCCTAATCTAGCTATTCAACTTATCCCTCCTTGTCTGACGAGTTTATCAATACATGGAGGGCCTAGCTGGGTTAACGGAATGGCTCGGCACTCTTAATTCCGGTTTCAACGGTTTCGTTGTTACTGGGGAACAAGTTTTTGATAGGTAAATGGGCATGGCGTTCCGGCGCCCGACCAGATGCCGCCTCCAAGGTTTAGAAACGTCAGTTTGGGAGAATTGAAATGAAAATTGTTAGAAGTCTGCTGACTTCAGCGGCCGTAGTGGCAGTCCTGTCAGCCAGCTTCGGCATGGCACAGTGCTGCGGCGGTGCCAGCTATGACACGATGGGTTCAGTAGATCCATCAGCGGCTTGTGGCTGTAGCTACACCGTTATGCAAACGAGACGACGCGTTGTTCACGAACAACAGCAGGTTACTCGTTATCGAACACAGTACAATACAGTTACGGAACAAAAGCAAGTTCCAACAACTCGTATGGTTCGTCAAACCAACTACCGTACTGTTAATTACACCGTAAGACGTCCAGTTCGCGAAGTGTCTTACAGAACTGTTAACTACACAGTTCGTCGTCCTGTCCAAGAGCAACACTCAAAGACAGTTACTTACAACGTTCGTCGCCCAGTTACTGAGCAACGAACAAAGACAGTTACTTACAACGTACGTCGTCCAGTTACAGAGCAACACTCAAAGACTGTGACTTACAACGTTCGTCGTCCAGTTACAGAGCAACGATCACGTCAGGTTACTACCTACACGCGTCGTCAAGTTTCTGAAACTCGTACACGAACTGTAAATCGTACTCGTCGAGTTCCTTACACGGAAACTCGTAACGTTGTTGTACGTGGTGGTAGCTGGCAAACTCAGTCTTACACGACTCCAGGTCGTTCTTACTCACGTCGAGTTCGATCACCAGGTTCGTGGAGCTACGATCCTTGCACTTGCTGTCGCAAATGGAATCCTGGTTGCTGCTCAACAGTTTGCTGCCAGACTCCTCCTAAGACTTGCTGCAAGCGAGTATGGGTGCCTTCTTGCGAAACAAAGCAAGTTTGCGTTACCAAATACCGCTGCGAGTCTTACTGTGAGCAAGTTCCTTACACAGTATGCCGAACTGTTTGCGAGCCACAAACTCGTACAGTTAACTACTGCGTAACTAACTGGGTTTGCGAACCACGATCAAAGGTTGTTAACTACTGCACAACTCGCTACGTATGCGAGCCACGCACTAAGCAAGTTAACTACTGTGTAACTAACTGGGTCTGCGAGCCACGATCAAAGGTTGTCAATTACTGCACAACTCGATACGTATGTGAGCAGAAGACCAAGCAAGTTCCAGTATGCAACACTCGTTGGGTATGCGAGCAAAAGTCTCGTCAGGTACCTTACACAACTTGCACACCTGTAACTGAAATGAGAACTGTTAACGTATGTCGCCGAGTTGCTACTCAGGTGCCTTACACAACAACAGTTTGCGTTCCACGAGTTGTTTGCGAGCAAGTTCCTGTAACTGTTAACGCAGCACCATCTTGTGGCGGCGGATCATACGGCGGCGGATCAT
>CAYONX010000090.1:3301-12667 GCA_964405425.1 uncultured Pirellulaceae bacterium
GGCGGCGGATGCGGCGGAGCTATCTCTGGCGGATGCGGTTGCGACGGTGGAGCTATTGCTGGCGGATGTGATGCTGGTTGTGGCGGAGCAGTTGCTGCTGGTTGCGGATGCAACTAACCACAATAGCCAATTTGGCTTTCTAACCTAGACGCTAAGTCTGGTCGATATAGAGAGGCGGCTTGAACATCATCAGTTCAAGCCGCCTTGTTTCGTTATAGCCCAACAACATGGACAACATGGATTAACTCAACAGTGGCAGCCCCGGCTGAAGCCAACGCCCGTTCCGCGCGGCACATGGATTGCATATACTTCGTGGACCATGAGTCAACAAAGTCTGCTAATTGCGATCGCCACTTACAATGAATCTGGTTCTCTACCCATATTGACCAAAGAGCTTCGGCGACAATTACCTGATGCTCAAATATTGATTATTGATGACAATTCTCCAGACGGAACTGGAAAATGGGCCAATGAATTCGCAGTCGAAAATAAGCGGGTCGATGCGATTGTTCGCTCTGGCAAACTTGGTCTTGGCTCGGCCGCCATCGTTGGATTCAATGCTGCTATCGATGGAAATTTCGACTGGGTGGCGACGCTCGATGCGGACCTTAGCCATGACCCGGTCTCGCTGAAAGAAATGTACAAATTGGCGATCGATTCAGACGCCGAACTGGATTTGGTCATCGGTTCCCGTTACGTATCGGGCGGTAAGATTCTCGGTTGGCCAGTACATCGAAAAATCTCCAGCTACCTGACCAATCTCTTCGCACGCACCATTTTGAGGCTGAAAAACGGCGACAATACCAGCGCCATGCGAATTTACCGAGTCGATTGCCTGCGACAAATCGATCTGAATTCCATTCAAAGTCAGGGCTACTCTTATCTGCAGGAAATTCTGTTGTGCCTTAAGAAAGTATCCGCCCGCACGAAAGAGTTTCCGATCACGTTCCAAAATCGCGAAACTGGTCGCTCAAAAGCCGACCTTTTTGAAGTTTCCCGTTCTCTATATCAAATTCTGCGATTATCTTTTAGGCATTGAGTCTTCGTCATAGGTCACTTGGAAGTCGATATGCCAGCCACAAAAACTTTACCGCCGTTCCACCTGGCGTTTCCTGTTAATGATCTTGCGGCTGCCAAAGCATTTTATTGCGATCTGCTTGGGTGTGGACTGGGGCGCAGCAGCGACATCTGGATCGACTTCGATATGTTTGGCCACCAGATCGTTGCACACCTCAATCCCGGTGCACAAAACGATGACGCCTTCACCAACCCCGTCGACGGAAAAAATGTACCCATCCCGCATTTCGGCCTGGTGCTCGAGTGGCACGATTGGCAAACGCTGTCCGATCGGTTGAAGAAAGCCAATATTGAATTTGTGATCGAGCCGCAAATTCGATTCGAGGGCGAAGTCGGTGAGCAGGCAACCATGTTCCTGTTAGACCCCGCCGGAAACGCACTCGAATTCAAATCGTTCAAAGACATCAATCAAATGTTCGCTAACTGAAATCAAACTTATGAAAAAGCTGCTCCCGTTGCTGATGACCGCAATTCTATGCGTCATATTATCGAGTCAATCCTTCGCGCAAGACTACCCTGCCCCATCCGACGAAGCACTGAAGATCCACCACGCAGGCATGTTGTTTGATGGACACAACGACTTGCCGTGGGCAATGCGAGAAAAGGCAGCTTCGTCATTCGACAAAGTCGACATCGCCAAAGCGACGGAGTTCCACACCGATATTCCTAGACTTCGCAAAGGCGGACTCAAAGCTCAATTCTGGTCAGTCTACGTACCAGCATCCACCGACTTTACCGGCAATGCCTTGATCCAGACGCTTGAACAAATTGAACTGGTTCATGAAATGTGTCGCCGCTATCCGGATGATTTTGAAATGGCGGACAAAGTGGCGGACATAAAGCGGATTACCGCCGATGGAAAAGTTGCTTCGATGATAGGCGTCGAAGGCGGGCACAGTATTCAAAACAGCCTGCAAGCGCTCCGCGAATTGTACAAACGGGGCGCACGCTATATGACGCTGACGCACAGCAAGACACTGGCTTGGGCGGATTCCTGTACCGACGAACCGAAGAACAACGGCCTGAGCCCGTTTGGCAAAGAAGTCGTTCGGGAAATGAATCGACTTGGAATGCTTGTCGATCTTTCTCACGTTTCACCGAAATGCATGAAGGACGCATTGGAAGTAACAAAAGCGCCCGTAATCTTTTCACATTCTTCGGCGCGAGGCATTTGCGATCACGTTCGCAATGTGCCCGATGACGTTTTGAAATTGACGGCCGCCAACGGAGGCGTCGTGATGGTCACTTTCGTTTCCTCATTCGTAGTCCCCAAGAAGGACGATGGCGAAGAGGTAGAAGCCTTCGGAAGCTGTTCCACCGTCGTGGATCACATCGAGCGAGTCATCAAGGTCGCCGGAATCGATCACGTAGGCATTGGCTCTGATTTCGATGGAGTCACGCGACTGCCGGTCGGATTGAAAGACGTTTCGCAATACCCAAATATCACACAAGAGCTAGTGAATCGAGGCTACAACGAAACCGACATCCACAAGATCCTTGGCGGCAATGTTTTGCGAGCCCTTGAACAAGCAGAGAACGTAGCCACGGAACTAAGAGACGCTAGAAATTTACAAGCTTCCAAAGAGCTTTTTAAAATTGAAGTCAACGCCGGGAAATACGATCGTGTAAACAGTTTGGTTTCAGCCTACTTTGTCGAACCGGAATTGGATGCGACAACACTGACGCTGGCTGACGACTCTGGAAATCGAATCATTGGACAAGTTCACAAGCCTCGGCTGCCCAACATATCCAAGCCCAATCAGAAAGTAGTTACGTTTGTCGTTCCAAAATTGAACGCAGGAGAAAAACGAACTTATAGCGTTTCGGTCGACGGCCTGAGTGCACACCGTGAATTCACGTGGCACGACGACAAATCGACACAAGCGGAATTACAGTTTGGTGACACTGCCGTCATCAAATACATGTATGAAGCCATCGACGAATCTACTGACAAGCGGCGGCAGGAAACTTACAAACCCTATCACCACGTTTACAATCCCGCCGGCGACAAATTGTTGACCAAGGGACCGGGAGGACTGTTTCCACATCATCGTGGCGTTTTTTACGGCTTCAATCGAATCAGTTACCGTGACAAGAAAGCAGACACCTGGCATTGTCGCGACGGTGCTTACCAGAGCCACGTCCAATCCGGCCAACCAATCGGCGGACCGGTCTTTGGCCAAGATACAAACCTCATTCATTGGCACGGAAAGGATGGTAAGCCGTTCGCCGAAGAAACTCGCCAGCTAACCGCCTTCAAGATCGACGGCAACACGTTGCTTGAATTCACATCCGTTTTAATGCCGACCATAGATCTACCGATCCGGTTGGACGGCGATCCACAACATGCGGGTGTGCAATTCAGAGCCACTCAGCAAGTTCCCGACCATACAAAGGAGAAGACGTTCTATACGCGGCCCGATGGAAAAGCCAAACCCGGAAGCTTCCGTAACTGGTCGGCCAAGGATAAGGAAACTGAAATCAACAAGGCTCACATCAACTTGCCATGGAACGTTTTGAATTTCTTTGTCGGCGATGACCAATACAGTTGCTGTTACATCGATCACCCAAAAAACCCAAAACCCGCCCGATTCAGCGAACGCGACTATGGACGATTCGGAAGCTATTTTGAGGCCGAAATCACCAAAGACAATCCGCTATTGGTAGCGTATCGTTTTTGGATTCAAGATGGCGAATTGTCGATCGAACAAGCCAGGCAATTGAGTAACGATTTCGTTTCGCCAGTCCAGGCTAAAGTCTTGCGGACCGAAGACTAAGACTCCCCTGCCCTGCTCTCTCATTTCAACCGATATTGTTGCGGCTGTTTCCTTCCACCAGTCGTGCTTTGCCACTTTTAATTTTGGAATAGATCTTTTGCAATTCGATACAACCAACATTCCAGCATCGATTGTAGAACTTTGGCATAAAGCCGATGACGTTTGGGAAACCTATCAAGCAAAACCAGCTTTCGAGTCCTATGCCAGTGCAGATTACGGAGAAGTATTTCATGCGCTCAAGTCGCTGGTCGGAAAGGCAGATACGTTTCTGGAATTTGGCTCCGGACTGGGCATCGTGACGATGATGGCAGATCATTTGGGGTTCAAATCGCATGGGATCGAAGCGAAAGCGAGTCTCGTTTCAATGGCCGAAGAATACGCCCGCGAGTATGCACCGCAAGCGACTTTCGCCGCCGGCAGCTTTATACCGGACGAATTCAGTTGGGATCCTTCCTCCGGCGACGAATCCGTTCGTACCTTTGTGGACGTACCTTCGGCCTATGCAGAATTAGACATGGAACTTGAAGATTTCGATTTGATTTACGCCTATCCCTGGCCAACTGAACACAGCCTTTACCAAAACATCCTGACACAATACGCCAGAAAAGGCGCAATCTATCTAACTTACGATGCACAAGAAGGAATCAACATTTCGATCGTTGATTGACTGACTTACGCCTTGGTCACACAGCCTGGAAACCTGGTAAACGAGCCACTAGCTATTGATCCGGGTCGAAACGAGCAATTAGCAACCAAAGTCGACCGTCGTGAATTACTTGGGCGGTATGAAAGGTCTCAGGTTCGCAAACCAAAGTTGTATTTAACCGCAAGTTGACTGCTTTGCTCTTCTTCGTTGCACGGCCTACGGGTGATTTTTGGGTCACTCTTTTTCGGCGTTCATTAATTTTATCTAGAATCATTTTCTCTAGTCGCTCTTTCTCGCCCTTGTCATCCTCAACGCCACCACCACGTACATCAAGGCCCTGATTAATTTTGTCTAGAATCATTTTCTCCAGCCGTTCTTTACCGCCTTTTTCACCGTCAAGGCCACTGACACGGATGAAAGGTTTTGAACTAACCATTTTGGCTGACTCTGTGACAGCTCCCTGGCTTAACGATTCCAATTTGATTTGGCATTGGATCTTTGGTGAAGTCGCCTTCAGATGCGCATCGAAAGCGATTCTTTGACTATCGTTCTGCATTCCGAACTCTAACTCCATACGCCCATCTTTGAGCATACCAATCTGGAATCGTGCAGAATCGACAAGTTTTTCGTGGTCGATAAACGGCGCCATTAAACCTTTCGGATCATCGTTGGCGACATCTAACTGTGCAATCAGTGACGTAACATCTTCCCCGGCATCGTCACTAAATTGAAACAGATGAAACTGAACGTCATAGAGTTCAGAAGCATCGGTCTTCTGACTTGCTTTTAACAGTGCGTCATAGAATTCAGGATTATCGGACTTCCGACTTGCTTTAACACCTAACAGCGAGCCTAACGATTTACCAACGCTCCGCCCTGGTTTCTCAGCCTTGCGTTTCCCCGATTTTTGACGGGCTGAATCCAGGAGTTCGGCCTTTGAGACTTTTCCGTCGTTATCCGTATCCGCACTTTTTGGCGGACGACGCATCTGACCCATTTCTTCGGCGTCTAAATATCCGTCTTCGTCCTGGTCGTAGTTCTTAAACAAACCTTCAGCGTACCTTTCGTATGCAGATGAAGACATCTTCTGACCTGATGTAGTGCCTAACAGCGAGCCCGCCGATTTACCACTGGGTTTGTTTCCCAGACGCCCAGATTTCCCAGACTTGCGTTTCGCAAATATTTGACGGGTTGAATCCAGGAGTTCGGCCTTTGAGACTTTTCCGTCGTTATCCGTATCCGCATTTTCTGGCGGACGACGCATCTGGCCCATTTCTTCGGCGTCTAAATATCCGTCTTCGTCCTGGTCGTAATTCTTCAACAAACCTTCAGCGTACCTTTCGTATGCAGATGAAGACGTAGACTGGGCTGGCAATTCCCCTCCAGATCCAATGCACATCAATAGAAACAAAATCGATAAACGCATCGAAAATTGGACATTCATTATTGCATCCTCGAAATCTCGTTTGACGGATATTTGGCTATTGAACCCTGAGCAAACCACGAAGTTCCGCTGCCCAAACCTTTTTCAAGTTTGTTATGCTATCTGGGATCGAAGTTCCCGATTTCTAGACGGAGGTAATTGATATGCGTCAAATTTTGTGTCTGTATTTCTTTTTCGTTTGTGGATTTTCTTTGGTAGCGTGCAGTGATCAATCTGTAGTAAACCAACCAAACACAGTATCGGAATCGAAAAACGTAGCGGCCAAGCAGCCGATCGCTGTAACTCAACAAGAGCAGCAGCCAGAAAAATCAAAAGCAGGTGGTCTATTGGATTTTGCCAACAAGATACTCGAAAAAGCAGAAGAAAAATCAGACGAAGCTGGAAAGGCAAAAGACTGGATGAACGAAAAATTTGGCGACGCTTCCGAATCCGGGATGCAAATTGCCGATGATGCTGCGAAATGGGCTGCAGACGCGTTCGAGAAACTCAAAGACAAAGGGATGACCACAGCGGCTACACCTGCTCAATGGTTAAAAGATGACATCCGCAACATGAACGCTTTGAAATACAAGATCGTCAAGATTGAGCTAAATGATCTGGAAGCGGTAGAAGAAGAACTTAACAAGCTTGGCGGACTGCGCTGGGATTGTTTTCACGTTTCAGAAAAGGACGGTCAAACGGTACTGTTCTTCAAAAAGGAACGTCGAAGTCTGCTTAAAAACATTCCGATGCGCGACATGATGAAGCTCGTTCCTTTGATGGGCAGCGGCGAGTAGCCAAAACAGCCACAAACGTTGGTCGCCGGATTTCCGTACGACAATCTAGCCGAGCTACTTGCAAATCCCGAGCCGTTGACTTTAATTAGTCGCACATAAATTCAAAATCAGGACACTTCATGATCGAGTCAGCAACCCCGTCTAAATCTTCCGTCATTTTGATCGTCCGTCTGGCGATCATGATGTTCCTTCAGTTTTTCATTTGGGGAGCATGGTATGTTTCGATGAATGGATTTCTGAACGAAAACGGGATGAGTGATTTCATCGCAGCCGCTTACACCGTCGCACCAATCGCGGCCATCGTCGCTCCGTTGACGTTGGGACTGATCGCCGACCGACTGCTAAACACCGAATGGGTATTGGCGATTCTGAATTTATTGGGCGCTGCGCTTCTGTGGATCACTCCGTCGCTGGCCGCAGCCGGTGAAACGGCCAGCATGACCGGCCAATTCGCACACCCAATGATCTTGTGCCTGCTGGGTTACATGATTTGCTTTATGCCAACCCTTGGCCTGACCGCAAGTTTGTCGTTCAAGCATCTCTCTAATGGTGAGGCAGAATTTCCAGTCGTCCGCGTTCTCGGCACCATTGGCTGGATTTTTGGCAACTGGGCCATGTGGGGAATGAGAGCGTTCACTGGCGAAGACGGAATCTACACTGATAATTCTGAGTTCATTTTCAAAGCCGCGGCCATCGCGTCTGCAGTGCTTGGCATCTACTGCTTGACGCTGCCAAGAACTGCGCCTCCGGCCAAAGGTGAATCGATTTCAGTTGGCAAAGTATTGGGACTTGACGCTTGGTCGATGCTAAAGGATTTCCCGTTTCTGGTCTTTGCAATCGCTTCGTTTCTGACTTGCATCCCATTGGCAGGCTACTACGCCAATGGCTACGGCTTTGTCGATCAAATGGGCATCAAATTGTTCGGCTCCACGACCGGTGCCATGAGTACCGGTCAAATGAGCGAAATCTTCTTCATGTTGATTATGCCATTTTGCTTTGCGCGCTTGGGCGTCAAGAAAATGTTGATCATTGGCATGTTAGCCTGGGTGATCCGATACGCACTTTGGGGTTTTGCGTTTGGACAAGAAGGGCCACTGGTTACGCTCCCGGTCTTTCTTGGAATTTTGCTTCACGGCATTTGCTACGACTTCTTTTTTGTCACTGGTATGATCTACACCGACAAAAAAGCAAAACCAGAAATCCGCGGACAAGCACAATCGCTGGTCGTAATGTTGACTCAGGGTCTAGGGCTAGGAATTGGAGCGCAGGCTTTCGGCTGGCTTGGCAAACGCTACACAACCGATGAAGTTCTGGATTTTTCTTCATTCTGGTACACACCAGCAGCCTTCGCGTTCGTCGTAATGCTGTTGTTCATGATCTCGTTTTGGGATCGCTCGGCAGACGATAGCTCAAGTGAATCCCAATAGCGCAGCCAAATCCCAATAGCTTGTCCGCATCCAATCCAGTGGGACGGTCGTATCTTGATTCAACGCACACCTTGAAATTCGCACGCAAACGCATGCTGGCTGCTAATTAGCTTACGTAACGTTGCACCGCAGCTCGTTGGTTTTAGCTACTGAGGAATTTTCAAAATCCTTAACTTTGTTGCAATTGTTCTAGGTCATTGCGACATAATAAGTTATGCAACTGTTAGTCGGATTTTTCTGTACAATGACATGTGCTGCGAAATGCAACTCATATTAAAGAGCAATGAACTCTAATTCTTTATGGAGCCCAACATGCACCGGTCTTTAACCTTGTTGATCTTATTGCTTTGCTATAACCCGGTTTTCGCCCAGTCGGATTTTTTTTACTCATTGAATAGTGGAATTGATGTGGTAAATGAGCCATTGGACTTGGAACTTGCCATTGGCGACGAGGCAACCATATCTATTTACTACACCACCAATGGCCCAACGATGACCGATCTGACATATGGTTCGCTCGTAGTAGCGACAAGTGAAAGCGGGATCGTCGACATCATTGGTGGCGGTGGATTCAATTTCGACATTACCGTTGCTGGCACTCCAATTGGCGTCAGATGGCAAATTATTGAAGAGAAGGGAACTATATCGGATGACAGCCAATCCATGGAGTTCTTGTTCTTCAACGTAGGAAGCGGCAGCGGGGTTTTAAATTTTAACACCGGCCCTGTCTTTTTCGACGAGGGTTATGACGCCGATGCTGACGCCTTTTTGTTTGGACAGGTTTCGGTCAGGCGTACGGGTCCAGGAGACGTGTACTTAACGACTTCTTCAGGCGCGCTTGATTTCATCAACGGCAATGATTTTGTAGACCTCACGTTAGGGTCGGTACATTTAATCGATGATTCATTTTTTCTGTTTGGCGATCTTAACGGCGATGGAGTGGTCACACTGCTGGATGTTGGAATATTCGTCGATCTTCTGATCAACGGTGAATATGACAAAGCGGCTGATTTCGATTGCAACGACTCGGTAGATCTGTTGGACGTGCAGCCGTTTATCGACGCCATCAACTTCCCTTAGACGCAAAAGCAAACGGTAGCATTTATTTAGTGGTTGGTCGCTAGCCGCCGGTGCACGCTGTTTTCAGCCAGATACCGGTGGCTAGTTCCCTTCCATTAAACAGCCGCCTTGATTATGTAAGCCAAGGCTAACGTTCGCC
>CAYONX010000091.1:0-12645 GCA_964405425.1 uncultured Pirellulaceae bacterium
TTCACCAGCACATCCCGCAGCCATTTTCGATTCAGCTTAGCGCCTACGCCGGTCAACGTCGGAGGAATTCGGCCTTGATCACCAAGGTTCAAGTTGGTGGTTTGAAAATGCGGGTTACGATCGACCGCGACGCCGCCCAGGTCACCTCGGCTATGACAGGCAGTGCAGTTGTATGCGTAAAGCGTACCTTCGATTCGCTGCGTGTCGTTCAGCGTGACTGGGTGCTGGGCCAATGCGGCTTGAATTGATTCGCGTTCGTCATCCTGCAAGTCAAATACAGGCCAGGCTCCACCTTTAGACGACAAGCAGCCAGTTTGAACATTCAATTTTTCAAGGGCAGGGGCGACGGCCGCCTGCATGTCAGATGCACCCGCCATAAAATCCGTATGGCACTTGATGCAATTCTGTTCAGCGAACAAGGCCTTACCTTTCGCCACCAATTCATCGTCGACGCTCCAATCCGTCGCTTGAATTGCTAACTCCGTCGCACCTGCGCCGGCGGGGACTTGCAACAGAAAGTTCGACAAATCGACCGCTTCACGATGCGACAAAACCATGTTCGGCATATGGCCTGACGGACGAACCACCAACGGATCTTCCAGAAATTCGGTGAGCCCTGCCAGGCTGTACTTTTTCGACAAATTGCCCAACGGTGTCGTTTCACTTACAGGTTGTTCATCTCCAGTCGCAGCGCGAGGCGAGTGACAAGCGACGCAACCAACTTGATGAAATAACGCGTGACCACGACTTGCCGATTCCGAATCGACGACCGGAACCTGAAACTCATTTTGGGTCTTCGAAATCAAATAATGAGTAATCGCTTCGGCCGCCGCAGTTCGTTTCGCATCATCCATCTGACTCATCAAATCAGGCATCGTCGAACCTGGTTTGATCGCATGCGGGTTCTGTACAAACGCCTTGATATAGTCCGGATTCAAATGCTCGCTCGACCATTGCAATCGAGGCGCTAATTTGGCAGCTACCGGAAACGATTGAAGTGATTCAGTAGCATGACAAGCGATACAATTGAACTTCTGAATCAAAACCAGGCCATGAACAACTTCATCAGGTTGCCTTCGTCCACCGTCGGCGTTGACAGTCGTTGCCGCGTCCGGTGCACGCTCGCGCAAGTCGACAACGTATCGCAACAGATCCAGAAATTGTTGACGGTTCTTCAATTCGTCGACTAGTTTATCGGGCATGCTCGATTTCTTAGCAGCGCGAATTCCGTCCAGATCGTCCTTTTTGATCGTTACCAATTTATCAACATCTGAGATTTCACGAATCACGATTTCGGTTTCCGATTCGCTGACTTTGGTACCCGTAAGCACTTGGCCGTCCGCGGTCTGCACAACGATCGACTCGTAACCTTTCTTGATTTGGCGAGACGGATAGAGGATTGATTCAACCAGACTCTCGTTGGTGACTTCAGCTTCAAGACGCCCAAGATCAGGGCCAATACGTTGTTCCTCAGCGGTCGGCCGATGGCATTTAGCGCAATTGATATTGCCTTGGTGAAAAAGGATCGCGCCTCGAACAATATCGCCGTACTCGCGAGCCTGCTCAACCAACTGCGCCGGATCTTCTTTGGCAATTTTTTCCGTTAGCGTTTGCCCGTTCGCCACTGAACAGCCGAGTCCGGACAGGATCACCGAAACCAATAGCATGAAAAACCGAATCTGGTTCATATTGTTCAATAGTCCAGTAGCAAACACGTTCATCATCAAGACAGATCTCACCAAGCGACCAATTCAGCGCTGGCTTTACGGGAACTCTCGGCAGCTATCACCCTTTACCGCGTTTAGACGGCTTTCAATACATGGTTCAACCTTTTTCCCAGCTAATAAGCGTAATCACTATGATAACGGTCAACAATCCAGATACGGTTTTTTAGCCCCGTATCGCTCGTTCAATAAATGGTCGTTGCCATTTGGTTGATCGTCGCTGTTTTGAATCTGGCCCGATTACTGTATGCGATCTTTCAAACGATTCGTTGGCGGAATCGTTCAATTCACGCTGATGAAATTCAAACCGACGATCGGCCTGTCCGACAGTCAAATGACGTTGAAATTCCAGTTACCATTGGCGTGCTGCGCCACACCATTCTGTTTCCGTTATCAGTGACGTCCTGGAATGCTGATCGGTTGCAAATGGTCATAGATCATGAACACGCCATGTCTCACGTCATGATGTATTTTGGAGTTTGGTCTCTTCAGCGGCATGCGTGTGACGATCATGTCTTGCAGCGGGGCGTGTTGCCCGTCGATTACGCTCGTGAATTGGTGTCGTTGGCTGCGGAATTGAGTTCTGTTCAGCAAGCTTCCATGCCGGCCGTGATTTCCATTTCGCCACCACCGATCGAGGCACGCATTAAATCGGTTTTGAATGATCTGGCAAATCGTCAGACTCTACGACCGACTGGATGGCAAGTGGAGCCCATGTCATTCACGATGATCCTGAAAAATCATTGGCGTTACGTTGGGGTCAGATGAACACGCAAGCCGTTTATTTCATCGATCAAAAGGGATCGTTCGCGCCATCGAAACCCACTTATCCGATCTGACCGACGAGCTGGAACCGGCAAGTTTGAAGACTAGATAGTTAATCAGTGTGTAGTTGGTCGGTGTGAACAGACCAATTAACCTAGCGGCCTCGGTGCTTTGTGCATCGTGTTGAGATACAGCAATCCGATTCGCGCTCCTGATTCGCGTCGCAATCTTCCCAAGAATAGGCCCTGTCAAAATGAACGTGCACAACAGGCACGATATGAGTGCCACTTTCTTTAAGACTTTTTTGCAAATTTAAATTTTTTACTGCGGTTTTTTTGGTAGGGTTGCAGGTAGATAGATGGCGGAACGTCGGCGTGCTTTGCGACTGTTCCAAATGGGGATTTTGACGGCAACTTTACTTTCAATTGTAGAATGCCATTTTGGTGTTGTGCGTAATGGAATGAATGCAACTCTTGTTTTGGCAACTATCAACTCAATCGACTGGTCCAAGAGTCCTGGAGAGAACCTGGTCTCTGAACAACAGTGGGCGGCGATTTCACGACTAGTCGATATGACGCCTCGTGAGATCGAGACCTGCCAATTTTTGTTCGCTGGCCAGAAAAGGGGCGAAATTGCCTGTGAATTAGGCATTTCCGAGCGGACCGTCCGTTTTCATATGGAATCGATTCACGATAAATTGCAAGTGAAAAATCGCGTTGATTTGATTCTCAGACTGATTCAGTTGCGAGACTATGTGATCGCCAACGACAAAGCTTCCAGTGCTGGAGTGATTCAATAGCAACCTGCTATAACGTCCAGTAGCGATGTCATGCGCATCGACCCGCAGATTGTGTTTTGGTTAAGTAGTTGAGTCTGCCTGTCAATGCGCCCGACATGCTCTGCTGCCGTAGGATGTTTTTGAGACCTGTGTTTTTACGGTTTCGATCTTTCGGTGCATCGATCATTCTTTACGAAATGTGTTACCTGCCATAACGTCCGGGTCGTCGGATTTTGCTTTGGGTTGTTGTAAAAACGTTCTGCAAAAAAAAGAAATTCCGTCCTGCCTGAACGTCCAGTGAGAAATGCGCCTTCTACCCGTACCATGTAACTCACGTTTGAAGTTTGACGGTGAAACAGAATTATCAACCGAGCTTGATGCGTGGCCGCTAGTTTTTGAGTGACTCTATTTCGCTGCAGGGGATTGAGAAACGTCGAGCTACGGATAGCGGATTGAGGGGTTGTCTTGTCTTTGGGCTTAACCTTGGTGGAGGCCGACAGCGTGTCGAGTTGAAACGGAGGAGTAGTTAAGTTTTTCAGGGGATTTTTTAGGGGATTTTAAATGTACACAAAAAGATTGTTTAAGCTTTTCTGCGCAGCAGCGATAACGATGTTCATGGCAGCATCAACATCGCACGCAGATTTATTGTCCAACGATGATTTCGAAAGTGATTTAGCAGGTACGCTCGTCAGCATTGTCGAGCTACCTTACGAATTGGACGTTTGGGGTGCGGATTCATCGTTTGTCGTTGGTGCCGAAAATGGCATCAGCCCCAATATGGGAACTGGCATGCTACGCATGTTTGATGACGGTTTGGAATTCACTCAGGTGGTACAAAGAGTCGACGTCAGCCAATTCGCAGACCTAATTGATGCGGACGGCGCATGCGTTGATTTTTCTTGTAGTTTCAATGCTCCCGATGGCATGTTGACACCTGTAGCAGGGATTTCGCTTTTCTTCATTCCGGAAATTTCTGGGGATGTTGGTGAACTTTTCAGTGCAGCGATTGATAGTTCATTGAACCTGCAATCACTGGATTCGAATTTGGGAACATGGGAGCAAGTTTCAATCGAAGGAACGAAAATTCCGGTTGGAACTCGAAGTATTTTGGTGCAGTTGAGCTTTGACAACAACACGCTTAACGGGATGCCTGGATATGCGGATACCGCATCGATGTGTATCAACGAATGTGCCGACTGTACTTTCGACGTGTGTCAGGCACTTTGTATTTGTGAAGACGGCGAATTGTCTGAGGATTTTTCAGTAAACGGAGTTTTCACAAATGGCCAATCTATCCCGGGCGCCTATCTGTTGGTCAAGCCAAATGCAATTCCAGAGGGTACAGTTGCTTGCTTTGGCAATGGTTCGCAGAGTATTGTTCTTGACGAACTGCTTCCGGTCGGTGCTTCGGTAACACTTGGCTCGAAAGATGACGACAGCACAGCTGTCATTATCAAAAATGCTGAGGAGCTTGACGAAGTAACCTTTACATTGGTGTTGATTGGTGAAAATGGCGAAGAGTGCTGTAGTGTTGATGTTACCGTTGAACTACCTGAGTGTGACTGTTGGCAGATCGACAAGCGATGTGAGGAATTCAGTGACATTGTTTGTAACGATGATGGCACAGTCGATTTCAATTACACGTATGAATTGACGAGTCTGTTTTTCCTTAACGAAGTCGAGACTACGGCATTCCACTCATTCCTGATTGGCTTGGGTGAAGAAGCCTTTGAGCCTGATTTCTTTGTGTTCGAGGATCTTTTCGGTCAACCGTTGGAGTTCTGCGAAACAGCAACCTTTACTACGCGTATCGTGGGTGCAACTCCGGGTAGTCCCGTGAATTTCATTATCACTTTGCACACTGAAGATGTTTCAGAATGCTGTACCAGGGAGCAAGAGATTGTTGCACCTGATTGTTTTGATGGTGCTGCACCTCCGTCTTCCTTTATCCGTGGTGATATGAACGAAGACGGCGCATTGCAATTGGACGACGTAGGTCCGTTTGTCGCTATGTTAACCGCTGGCGATTTTCACGTGATTGCTGACATGAATGAAGACGGAGCTTTGGATCTGTCAGATATTCAGCCATTTGTAGACGCACTTCTGTCTTTGTAAAAGTCTCCGGTGAATCACACCTTTTCTCCGGAAGCGGTGTGGTTTTCCTTGTTTTTCTTCATGTTTCAACAAACGGAGTAAACAGTGTTTGCATTTTTTGAAAATAGTAAGTCGCTTTGTTGCGTTGGTTTTGCTGTGTTGGCTTTGTCTGCCAACTGGGCTACTGCACAACAGACTTTCACAAACAGAGCCGAATATATTGGTACGGCCGATTCGGTCGTTGTCGAGGACTTTGAGTCTTCGCCATTGGGTCTGTTGTCAGCCGGAACCAACGACATCGGCAGTTTCAATGTTTTTCTTGGAGCTGCGGATACTGATGAAACGACGGGAATCGTAGATTTTGGTTTGGTAGACAGTTCAAGAGAGTTTCAAGCTGACTTGGACAACGATCATAACCAGGAATTGCGATTTGATTTCGATCAACCAGTTTTTGGTTTTGGTGCGGATTTCGGGGCTACACTTACCAGCGATCTCTTGACACTTGAAATCAATAACACCACCTATAATCTAGATGATTTTTTTACGCGTGGTGGCACCGGGTTTTTTGGTGTGATTTCCGAGCAGAGTTTTAGTTCGGTGACTTTCGGGCGGGAAAATCCCACATCGTCGGGGGAATTTTTTTCCATTGACAATGTGGTCCTTGCGACAATCCCCGAGCCGAGTTGTGGTTTGTTTGCCGCAGCTTTCGTTTCGTTTGCGATTGTAAAACGCAAGCGAAGGCGGTAGTCGCTGGCAATAAATTGCAATTCTAATTGGTTCCAGGATCGTGCCATTTGGCGCGGTCCTGGTTTTTGTTTGGTTCAGTTAAACCAGGGGTGCATTTTGGGTTTTATGTAACCGCAGCGTTCAGATGGGTATCAAGTCGATGGACCTGAATTCACTCGTTGGCACTAGATGGCGGTGTTGATGATTCGTCTTCGGTAACCGCATTTAGCTGATTCAGTTTAATGCCATCGGTCACATCCTGTGAAATCCCGGACGGCCAGGTCACTTTCACCGAATCGATCGAATCCGCTTGTCCCAGTCCGAAGTGCAATGTGTACGGATCTTGAGAAAGAAACCCTGAACCGGAAACGACGATTCCGTATCGCCGCTTGTCACCGAAGACGACTTCCACCACAGCGCCGATCGCGTTGCGGTTGGAACGGGTTCCTTCCAGCTTTAATCTGAACCAGTTGTTATTGGATTCCTGCAGATTTTCAAACACTTTCGGGGAACCGTAGTAGTTTGAAATCAGCACATCTAAATCCCCGTCATTGTCGAAATCAAAAAATGCGGAGCCTCGCGAATTGCCATAAAACGCAACTGGATTCTTGTCCGACCAGTCATAAAAGTATCCCGAGTCCTGAACAAAAAATACATTCTGTTCATAATTGAATTTCCCAAGATAATTCCTGCCTTTCATCACTTCTCGATCGCGGGTAGTAGAAGTCGGCGTCGCTGATTCCGTGCCATTTAAGACGAGCAAATCGAGATCCGCATCATTTTCATAATCCAATCCACTCACATCCCATGACCAGCCCAAATTGGCCGGTTCGATCATGTAATTGTGATCATCACGAAATCGAGATTCGAAGGCCCGCGTAAACAAACGATTCGCAACAAGCACGCGAAGGTTATCTTTTTTGTCGGGGTCGAATTCCATTTTCGTATCCTCGGTCGGACGCCGATATCGTTGCCGATGTGTCAGCTTCATGATCTGCGATATGTAGATCGAGAAATTGGAATCGTGATTCAAGTCCAGCAGAGTAAATGACATTCCATTGTAGATGTCGTCCAGATGAGCCTCTTTTGAAACCTCTTCAAACGCTTGCCCATTGAGATTCCGAAATACCTGGCTGGCACCAAAGTCATTGATCGACAGAAGATCCAGCCAGCCATCTTTGTCGATGTCAACAACGCCCGCACAATGGGTCCAGCCTCGATCATCGACTCCAAGTTCTTCACCAACTTCGACCAGCAAGTGCTTGCCATCTTTCAGTTCATGTCGATATAGTCGATTGGGGTGCCCGTTGGTGTTGAATCGCCCCAGCGTAGGCGATTCGCCAGAGAGCCAGTTGCCAAAATTTGCCACATACAAATCAAGCAACCCATCATTGTTCATATCGAACCAAACCGCTTCATGCGATGTAAATTCGTCCTGTAACAATCCAATCGACTCGCTGACATCCTGAAAATTTCCAGTTCCATCGTTCTCAAACAACGCATTAGGTGCGCCAACACACGTCACAAACAAGTCGTTGTCGCCGTCATTGTCAAAATCAACAAAGTAACCAGCCCGGGTTTCTTTATTGGTTTCAATGCCAGTGGTTTTGGTAACGTTTTCGAATTCCCCGTTGCCGCCGCCGATATATAAAACGCCGCCTTTGTCTCCACCGAAATACAAATCCGTCACACCGTCCCCATTGAAATCATTCGCAGCGACTCCACCCCCTGCAATCCCCAGCGGAATTGCCAACTCAGATCTGCGTTCCTGAAACTCCTGCTTCGGCCGATGAGTAAAGTCGATGTTTGCGTCAAGCGTTACGTCTTTGAACAACACACTCGGCAGCGAATTACCAATTTGATTTTTGGCAATATCCGAGTAACCAACCGTAGAATCTCTTGGCTGCCTGATATCATCCACCTGATTCGCTACCTTGTCGAAAACGGTGTCCAACATCGCAGCCGTCACCTGACCGTCTTCTGAGTCGGCAGCGGCCAGTTCGACAACACCCACGGCAAGCACCGATAGAAATTCGCTTAGCTCTTCCGCAGCGTAACTGTCCAGTTCCAAAAAGCGATCTGGCGCAGAGTCGTTGGAGGATCCGTCGGCAAAATCTGCAATCCAGCGCCAGTGGCGAGCGGTGTCGCGAAAGAAGTCTGATGCCGCTTCGGCAACGATGATTCGCAGCCTTGAATCGTTTGGAAATAATACGACATCTGCGTTGGTAAGGACTTCATGTGGGAAGTAACGCTGCAGCTCATCTACCATCGTGCGATGGGAAACGACGGTTGAATCCTTCGATTCCTCACTGGCTTTCACCCAAAGCTTTCGCAACGCATTTTCCCGGATCAATTCTTCCAGATGTTCAAAGGCTTCAGGGCTGAACTTCTTCGCCGTGTGATTTTGATAAAAGCTGACGATTTCATCGACCGAAATTTCGTCGTTGTATGTTTCCAGAGATGCCTGTTTTTTGCGAGCGAGTTGTGCCGTTCGCGGCACGACGATTGCTGCCTTTGCCGCTTCCGATGGATTCTTCTTCATCCAAAATGATGCCCCGACAATTGCTGCACAGATTGCCAGAACCAGAAGCCAACTTCCTGCCTGAGATTTTGTCGTCATTTTCCAACCTGGAATTCTGCTGTGGGGTCTGCTTCGACAAACGCCGTTCGCATCGCCTCGGAATCAACAACCGATTTTTTCTGGCGGACGGCAACATCTCTGGCATGGCGGAGTAAAGCGATATCGAATCCGACCAGAAACTTCTGAAACGCTTCCAGTGCGGCATCTGAATAGGGCACCGAAACATCCAGCTTTCCATCCGAGCCAAGCTTGCCCAGAAGCCACGACTGAATGATTCTCCACGATTCAATCGTATCGGAATAATCCTGAATCAATTCATTCAACACCATTTGCTGCTGGTCTATTGAAAACGAAAATTCGGACCAGGGTGGTTTGGATTCGGGAAACTTTTGCCCCAGGATCGCAATAAGCCTGTCGCTGGATATCGGTTCAGTTTGACCTTCAGCAGCTTGCTCCCAAACCGATTGGAGAAATTGTTTGTAGCACTCGATTCGAACAGCCAAGGCATCGTGTTCGATCGGAGCCCCGGCCGCGAACATCTGCAGCTTGCTGACCGAGCTCCAACAGCGGACGTCTTTCACACATTCCTGAGAAGCAACTTTATCGTCTACAAACTGAAGCATATCGACACTTGCAGTCGTTTCTTTGGGTTCCGGTTCGGGCGCAGCTTCAGATCCGCGCATCAACAGCATTGCGACGATCACACTGGCAACAATAGCTGCAATTTGAAATATTCTGTTCATTGAAACCTATGATTCGGCGAAGCCATGGAAAACAACAAAGGTTTTAAGTACTACTTGACCAACTCTCAACCGCATCTGGCCAATTCTTGAGAATCACATGTGATTGTCCATGAATGCATAGCCCAAGACATCGACCGTTATACAAATGGACGAACCAACATTCTCAATTATAGATTCGATTGGTTTGATTGCAATTTCGATACGGTTCAGAAAGTGACGGTTCAAACGCAGGTCTGAATCGTAATAAAGGGTGCCACATCCATTAAATTGACACGACCATCAAAATTGCAACACCATAGAGAATCGCGTCCGATCCGCACAGCAAGTCTGTATTCATCTATCCTTGTTTTCGTCGAGTCGGCTGACAAGGAAATCAACCGCTGCTGCGAGGTCTGGATCTCGACCTTCAATCAGATCTTGTCGAGTCCAAACAATGGGGATGTCGATCGGAACCGATATGCCTTCGGCCATTGCTCCGTTAGGCGCCTTTACCTGCATCGTGCAGAATCGGATACTCGCACCTGTCCGAGGAAGCTTGAAATATCGTGGTGCTCCAGTCCCGGCTCCATTGGGGCGGCCAACAAAAGTCACGTCGGGATGCACATCTTTCAAGCAGGCAGCAACGTTATCGGCCGTGCTGAAAGTGTACTCGTCGAGCAGGCATACGAGCGGGCCGCGGAAGCTGTTGCTTCCAGCGGAAGGTTTAGCATTGCTATCGAAAAAACGCCACTGCCCCGCAAGCTTGGATGACAGTTGATAGTAAACGTAGCCTGGATTGACCAGCCGATCGACCAGAAAATTCCCCAATTTATCAGTTCCTCCGGGGTTGCCACGCAGATCCAGTATCAATCCACTCGTCGATTTAAGTTCGCCGATGATTTGATCAAATTCCCCATACATGTCGGCCACGATTTCGTCCCGAAGGTCCGGTCGTGTTTCCCAATTCTCATTCGGTGGTGGAGCGAAATTTCCAGGTCGAAAGTATCCGATGTTCTGATCGAGTATTTTATGTGTGCGATCCACTGACAATGCTGAAGGGTTTTCCAATTTCAAAATGGAGAGATACAGTTTGAATTTGAATTTCAGCTGACCTTTACCAGGCCGATTGAAAATGAATTGACGTTCGGGCATATCGTCGAAATGCCCCAGTTTCTGGATCGCGAGGCGTCGACGGGCAGGGGCGGTTGAAGCGAAAACGTAGTCTTGCGCTTCTGCGATCCAATCTTCGATGGACCGGCCAGAAACGGAAATTAAAACATCGCCTATTTGCAACGCGTCCTTAGGCGCTTCCCCCGGTCTGGTTGGCGGCAAAATATTCGGCCCCCAACTTTCACCGTCCGCTTTCTTAATCAGTTCCAGTCCGCCTACCACGATGCCTTCATCAACCTCGACCAGGTTGAATGGCCAGCGGAATTGTTTCGGTTTTACAAATTCGCTGTGATTTACGAAACCATGTCCATCACACAGGCCCGCGACCAGAAGCGTTAATGCCTCATTGAATAAAGCTGCATTTGGTTGATCCCCAAGAATGGCCTGGGCGCGTTTTTCCAGACTAACTAGATCCAACCTTGAATTCTCTTGCCGGTATTCAAGATAAGAAAAATGTTCGGTTATCAATTCGACTGCCGCTTTAATATCCGCCCGAAAATCATTTGGTTCATTTAGAACCGAAGAGCTGAATTCAAATGGAGCAGATTGATCGTCCGTTTCTGTAACCAACTCTACCGGCTCTGGAGTTGGTGTCATTGTCTTGAGTAGCCAGAATGTCGCCGAGCAAACAAGCAGGCCAAACAATCCAAGGAAAATAAAATCTCGTGCGCTATACCTTTTGCGTTTGTTGTTCATTGACACCAGTACAGGAGCTTTAGATAGATTTTCAGTTTGAACATAATAGCAGATGAATCGGACACCGTCGCCTTTGGAAAGTCCAAGGTTGAGTGACGGATTGTTTTGTGTTTGACGAATTTGCGGGCCCATGAATTTAACGCCACACTCCTCTGCCATTTATTAATTCGGTAATTAATTCCGTTGTGGCGTAGAGTTGTTTGAGACCAAAACCTACTGCACTTGATTCAGCAATCCCAATGCGTTTTATCTTTTCTTCTCCCAAAACGATTCGACTTTTGTTGTCGACCATCGCATGGCTGGCAATGGCGGTGATGATGTTTTGGTTGTTGCTGTCACCACACAATAATGCCAACGGAAACGCAAACATCATCAGCAGATTAATCATGCTGGCTATTTTTCAAACGGCTTATTTTTGGGCGGCATGGAAGTTCTGGAATGCTTTTCTCGTCGAATACCGGTATGGAGTCCGTCTGCTTGCTGACTGTCCATTGAGCAAAGAGCGGTGGCGTGACGAGGTTGGTCGTGGTGATGAGCATGCCGATCTGGTGCCGACGTTACCGATGACAAGCAATCGGATTCGCACAGAACGACTTCGCTATCCATGGCCGAGTGCGGTCTGCACCCTGCTACTAGTTGTTGTGTACCTTCAAGCAGGAATACAGATTCCGGCGTGGAATTTGTTTGCTTTTTCTGCTTTTTGCCTTTTCATGATTCGGCCCATGATGCGTTGGTGTCAATATTCTGAATCAACGGAAGCATACGAGAGGATTGAAGCAAGAGATCAACAGTTTTTGCCTTTGGACAAGCATCTAGTTTGTATCGACGATTCGAACTTTTATCGATTTCATCATCGCTGCCTATGTGACTTAGGATTCGAGCAGATAAAACGGCGACGGTTTCAGCATTATTTTGCGCAGCCAGGTGGTTGCGTTGCCGTGATACTTGGTCGCGACAGGCACAAGCGGTGGGACTATATCTCGCTGGTTTCGGTTGATGATTCAGGTTGCGTGATTGAGAGTCACTCAAATGAAGTTGCGTTGAGAGAAATGGCTGACGCCCAGTCAATGTGGCGATTGCAGCCAATAGATGCTGGTGATGTTGTTGCGGCACTAAATTGTCATCAGCAGTTTGTGGAAAGCAACATCGATGGCCCGCGAAAGCTGGTTGATGTCCACAGCTACATGGAAACGTCTGAACACATCCATGAGGTCATTGCCCGGGCGAAAATCATGCACTTCAATGAAAAACTGGTTTCTTTTGCATGATGTTCGCTGACAGATGGTAATGGGCGCGGGCGTTTTGCTGAACCTGTGATTCCCTCCCTTCCTCTTCCCTTCTTTCTCTTCCCTTCTTCCTCTGAATCCCGATAGGGTTTGATCGAGAACT
>CAYONX010000092.1:0-12123 GCA_964405425.1 uncultured Pirellulaceae bacterium
CTAGCGCCTTGTCGCTCACAAGAACAGCAAGCATTTTCGCTTGAGCAATATTGAGCAGCCATTATTGAATTCGAGCCACCCATGGAGTCGCCGCGCTGGCTTGATTCTAACATGCACATCGAATTTCGCTTGGCCAGCAGGTTTCGATTACGGTTTATTTGAAAGATCTTTAATCAATCCCGTTTGCATACACGAAAAAAAGCCCGCACTAACCTTAGTGCGGGCTCTTCAATTTGCTTTTCCGTTTTCCTGGTAAGACTATTTGTGACTTAGTTAGTCAATGCATCGACAAACGGTCGAACATCCAAAAGATTTACAAATCCATCTAAATTGAGGTCTGCCACCTCGCTGAACGTACCTGCGATAATCGCTTGTACAAACGGATTGACGTCCATCATGGTTACATCACCATCCCCGTTGAAGTCACCAAGCACGATGCCCTGCACGATCATGATTGACGCACTGCCGAAAGTTGCCGGCACTGGCAAGCCTTGATTGACGATGTTGCCGGATCCAGCGGTCGTAACCAGCTCGACAATGGTTCCTGCGGCAGCCGACGGCAATACTGTAAAATCGACTTCTGCAAACAAGAATGCATCGGCGCCTGCATCGTATCCTTCGTCCACTAATCCGGCAGACCCGTTGTTGGATTCAAGAATTCCCTCACCTGAAAAGAATGTGAACGCGCTCAATTCATCGATCTCGTCGTCGTTAACTGTAGCTGTCGATCCTACCGAATCGCCCCAGCGTACGGCCAAAGGCGAACCGAAAAAGCTGATATTGAAGTCCAATGTTTGTGCCGAAGCAAATTGAATCACTCCGTCTTGCGAAGTAGCAATATCGAGAAAAGCGCCTGTATCGATATCAGAATCTGCCGGCCCGTTGGTCGAATAGTAAAGAAAAAGTGTTCCGGATTCGCCTGGCTCAAATTCCGTTACCAGATCCGTATTGGTGGCCCCGCCGTTAAGGTCGTTTAAAGACCAGAAGAAATCAGTTTGAGCATAAGCGTTGCCGCATCCCAATATGGCGATGGCTGCACACAAGAATAGATTTTTGATGTTCATGTTGAATGTCCTGCAAAAATATAGGAATCGCGAGTTCAGCTTCAAATAAGATCTATTGATCAAAATTAACGCGAGAAAAACAGGCAGCAATTAGCCCAGATTTTATATTAAGCAGCAGCTTTAGATTTGCTGCCGGTTGGATATATAAAGATGTCGCCAAGATGGCTTAACCAGTAGGTTGTACCAATTATAACCAAAATCCATTCAAATTGCCTCAATTTTGAATCCAAATCGACAGCGAACGGGCATTTTGAGCTGCGAAATCAAGCGATGGAAATGCGTTTATAGCTGCGAAACCCCTTACTAAAATCGCTTTTTGCATTGGCTTGGGCTTTGATTACGATAAACGGCGTTTTTAAGATCCAGAAACTAAGATCCAGAAACCGACACCTTCACAGTTTTCACAGGAAATCCCGATGAAACCCACGTTCAAAATAATGGCGATCGCAATAGCGAGCTTGTTAATTCCCTCAATCTCTTTCGCTCAATGCCCGGATCAACTCTTGTGGACCAATGGCAGCAATTTGTGGGCCTACCGTGCAATCGATTGCAGCGGCGAATTTTGCGACACGGCGACGGACAAAGTAATGATTTTCAGCAGCGAATTAAACTCCACCGGTTGCGCCAAAGAAGATGAAAAATGTAGTTGTCGTGCGGCCGAAGCAAAACCAATTGAAGGAGGCGCCGCCATCGCACCGGATCAACCCATACAAAACCGTGGTTGCCAGACATTGGACTCGTTCGTCGTCAAAATTGCAGACGATTACATTCAATGCGTTGAGTTCAGGTACATTCCTGATCAGCGGAACGTGGATGATTTTGGACAAGCCATTGCCCGCAATATGCGGTTATCATTCAAATTGTCGGGGGAGCCAAAGGAAGGCAACAGTAATATGCTTGTCGATGACAACGCAAAAGTTGCAAACAATGCGGTTGAACGAATGATTGGTGATATTAAAGTCAGCTACCCGATGATGGCATCGGGCGTGCAAACTTTGGAAAAAATGGTTGTTCGGGAAGCACCCGTAGTACAGCAACAAAGCACGCCACCGGCCGACGCAGAATCTAAACCGGCCGACGAACGCCCAGGTCCTGATGATGATGACGATGAAACGAGTCCTTAAATAAATCGCTCCCTCCATCGTACGTAGCTTATGGGCGCGCTTTCGTTGAGAGCGTCGCCTTTTTTCGCTACAGCGGATTCAAAAAAACATTTTCCGCTGGTTTTCAGAATATAAAATCCTCTATACTAGGACCCCAGGATGACCGCTTGATGGCCATCGCCAATTTACATGCAAAATTTGCACTAAATTGATTTAAGGCAAAACACATAATTTTGAGGGAATCTTCCGTGTCATTGGAAACGAATGGAGTCCGTGAACAAAGCTTCTTCCAGCGGCACGAATTCTGGATTCGCCGACTGCACTCGCTCTGCGGACTGATTCCTGTTGGTGCCTTTATGGTGGTGCATCTGCTGGCAAACGCCAGCATCGTCAATGGAACCGAATCGTTCCAGAACATCGTTTATCAGATTCACAGCCTTGGCGACGCGGTCGTGATCGTTGAGTGGCTGTTTATTTTTCTGCCGATTCTGTTTCATGCATTGCTAGGTTTCGTATTTATCTTTGCGGCAAAAAACAATACATCCCGCTATCCGTATACCAGCAACTTTAGGTATCGGATGCAACGAATCACCGGGATTATTGCGTTCTTTTACATTGTGTACCATGTCTTGCACATGAACGGTGTCATTCATGCTGACTGGTTTAAAGACAAAGTCCTCAGCCCGATTGGCTTGGCACAGTTTTACCCATACAACGCTGCTTCGACTGCAGCTCGTGCGATGCAAAATCCGATCATCACGATTATCTACGCGGTTGGTGTTTTGGCTTGTGTCTACCACTTTGCCAATGGCCTGTGGACAATGGGAATCACATGGGGCGTTTGGGTCAGTCCAAAAGCACAAGCGTTGGCCAGCAAAGTTTGTATGGGCCTTGGCGTTGTGATTGCATTTTTTGGAATCAGCGCTATTGTCGGACTTTGGAACGTCGATATCGAGGCAGCCGAGAAACGCGAAATTGAAATGTACGAACAGCGCGTCAAAGATGGTTCAGTCCTGGAAAACCCACATAAAGTGCACGGTTATTCGTCAGAAAAATCGGTTACCCATTAATTCAGCGGTTATAAATCCCCAATCGATCACGGTCGATGATTGCAGGTGAATTCATGTCAGAAAAAAGAGTGATTATTGTTGGCGGCGGACTGGCTGGTTTGTCATGCACGATGAAGTTGGCAGAGTTGGGCGTCAAAGTTGATCTTTTTAGCTTGGTTCCAGTCAAACGGTCGCACAGCGTTTGTGCTCAAGGCGGCATCAACAGTTGTAACGACGCAACTCGGCAGCTTGGTGACACCGAATGGAAACACTTTGACGATACCGTTTACGGTGGAGATTTCCTGAACCACCAACCGCCATGTAAAGAAATGGCAGATTGGGCTCCAAAAGTCATCGACTTGATGGATCGATTGGGGGTCACCTTCAATCGGACTCAGGAAGGATTCCTCGATCGACGTCGCTTCGGTGGAACTCTATACAAGCGAACAGCCTTTGCCGGTGCGACAACCGGCCAACAACTACTGTACGGATTGGATGAACAAGTGCGCCGTTGGGAAACCGAGGGCATGGTTCGTAAATTCGAATATTGGGATTTTCAGGCCCCGATTCTTGATGAAAGCGGCAGTTGCTGCGGCATCGTCGCTCAAAATCTGCACACGATGGAAATCAAAGGCTATAGCGGCTCGGCTGTCGTAGTCGCATCGGGCGGACCGGGGCTAGTCTACGGACGCAGCACCATGTCCGTCATGTGCACCGGCAGTGCGGCCAGTCGCTGCTTCCAGGCAGGAGCCAAATACGGCAACGGAGAATTCATCCAGGTCCATCCAACGGCGATTCCCGGCGCTGACAAGTTGCGATTAATGAGTGAATCGGCGCGTGGCGAAGGCGGTCGAGTGTGGGTGCCTCGTAAAGCACAAGATCCGCGCGATGCAAAATCGATCCCCGATGCCGAACGATATTACTTCCTTGAAGAACGGTACCCTGAATACGGAAATCTGGTCCCGCGTGATATTGCAACGCGTGAGATTTTTGATATCTGCGTAAACGAAGGATTGAGTGTCGAGGCGGAGAAATTGTCCGTATATCTGGATCTGACGCATATCCCGAAAACCGAACTCGATCGCAAGCTCGGTGGCATTCTGGATATCTATCAGAAATTCCAGGGTGTTGATCCGCGATTCTCTCCGATGAAAATTTTCCCTGCCGTTCATTATTCGATGGGCGGATTGTGGGCAGATTACGAACGAACTCACCAAGGCGGCCTTGTCGTCGGTTCTCCCGTTAACCACCAAACTTCCATCGACAATTTATACGCCATTGGCGAATGCGATTACCACTACCACGGCGCCAATCGCCTGGGAGCGAACTCATTGCTCAGTTGTATTTTCACTGGCTTGTTCACCGCCCCTGGAATCCAGAACAAGATCGCTAATGTTGGTGAAACGAGTTCATCAGTGATCGAAGCCGCTCAAAAACAACAACAGGAAATTCACGACAACTTGCTTCGTCGCAGCGGCGGCACCGAGAACCCGTATCTATTGCACCAGGAACTTGGCAACATCATGACCAAGGCAGCAACAGTTGTGCGACGCAACGATCAACTACAGGACGCCTACGAAAAAATCAGCGAGCTTCATCAGCGCAGCAAGAATTGCGGCTTGTCCGATACTGGGACGTGGACCAATCAAAACGTTGTTTTCACAAAAGCTCTGTTCGACATGTTCCCATTGGCAAAGACCATCGTCAAAGGTGCGTTGCAACGCGATGAATGCCGTGGAGCTCATTTCAAGCCAGACTTTGCTTTCCCTTCATTGGAGGCGACCGATGAAGCTGAAAAAATCAAGGAAGCCAACCAATGGTGCGATCGCTTTGAAGAAAACAACAAGAAATGGCTGAAGTCCAGCATCGCTGAATACGACGGCGAACACCCACAAATCGAATATGAACCCGTCGATGTATCGTTGATTCCACCACGCCCACGATTGTACGGATTGGTTGGCGGTGAAACCATCGAACAGGTTTGGAAAGAACGTACTGAGGCCCAAACAGTTGGCGGCAGCAAGTAGCCAAGCTGACAATAAGCAATTTTTGAAGGTCGATACTCATGATCAAAGATGCATACGGCGAAGAGCTGAAAAAAATCGATGTGCGAGTCCAACGTCAGGACGGGCCGGGCCAATCTCCGTATTGGGAAAGCCATCAGGTCAAATACGAGCCGGACATGAACGTAATCAGCGTTCTTCAACGAATCGCTGCACAATCAGAAACTGCCGATGGCAAAACAACCACACCCGTTGCCTGGAACTGTGGTTGCCTGGAAGAAGTCTGCGGCTCGTGCACGATGGTGATTAATGGTCGCGTCCGTCAATCCTGTTCGGCTCTAGTCGATAAGCTTTTAGACGATTCAAAGGAAATCACTTTACAGCCGATGAGCAAGTTTCCCGTTGTCCGCGATCTTGTGGTCGATCGAGAACGCATGTTCCGCAGCCTGCAGAAAATCAAAGCCTGGGTTCCCGTGGATACCTACTACGACATGGGAACTGGCCCCAAGATTTCTCGTCGGGAACAAGAAGTCAGCTATCCGCTAAGCGAATGCATGAGTTGCGGTTGCTGCGTCGAAGCATGTCCTCAATACACGAAAGTTGAATTGTTCAAAGCCAGCAACGAATCGGAAGAAGAATTTCTCGAGCGTCAGCAAGCCGCCTACAACAACAGCTTCATCGGGCCCCAAGCGATTTCTCAAGCGGTTCTGTTCAACAGCCATCCTACTGGGAACAACATTGCAACCGAGCGATTGGATGCTCTGACCGATGCCGGCGGATTGCAAATATGCGGCAACGCCCAAAATTGTGTCGCCGTCTGTCCAAAAGAGATACCGTTGACAACGTCGATCGCACGGGCCGGTCGCGCTGTAACGCTTCACAAAGTCAGGAAGATATTTGGAGCAGGCTAGAATCGTTTCCGGCGTTACTGAGCCGTTCTAACGATCGACAATTCTTGGCGGCAACTGCGACAGGCTGGAAATACATTCTGGATGGTCAAGCTGGTTGCTTCTGTCTAACAACAACGATTCCCAGCCAAAGGATTCAGGTCCGCGAACGTCATTTTCTACATCGTCGCCGACCATCACAATTCGATGATCTGGATACCGAGCTTCAACATGCTTGTAAAACTGTTCAGCCGGTTTTCGATAGCCAAGCTGCGACGAACAAAAGACATGTTCGAATGTGCTCGGGCTAAAGATGTCGTCGCAAATGGCGAGTAAACGGGAATCAAAATTTGAGCCAATGGCTACTTTGATTCCGCCGGCGCAAAGGGAATTCAGACAGTCTTCAACGTCGGCATACTTCCCCCATGCGTCTGGCGACGCGAATCGCCGCCAAAGTTTCTCGAACAGCCCATCGGTGTCTTCAAGATCCTCAAAGACATAAGCGACCAGCTGTCGCCACAACTCCCGTTCGATTTCGTCGCTTGACTTAAACGAATCCGAACTCCGACGAAAAAGCTTTTCGCGAGCCTCACGAAATCTGTCGACGATCCTGGAGCGTTGCAACTGGCTGCCGAACTGACAACCCGTTTCGTGATAAATCTCAATTACTCCCGGCACTGGCTTTATGACAGTACCGACCGCATCGAACAGCACAAGGGTTGGGCTTAAATTCAACTAGAACTTACTCGTCAATGATCGTGCGTTGAAACTTTGGCTGCACGAACTTAAATCGAGCTTTCGAAGTTGAATTGTGGATGGATTGAACCGCGTTTCTTATCCCACTGGAAGACGGAACAGCTCGTAACAAGATCGTTTCATCCTTAACATTGGGAATCGTAAGCGTTGGAAGCACTTCCGTGTCCGAATCAACGTTTGGCAGCTGGCGAATTTCCAGTTTCGGAATTTCTTTCTCCATAACTGATGAAGCTTCACCGTCAAATTCGAAATCCGACTCGAACGTTTTTTCGTTTTCCGGGAACTGATACGGATCGTAAACTTCGTCATCGATGGAACTGGCGACGCTCAAATCCACTTCCGCAACAGGCTGCTCCATCGTTGGAAGGGGACTGAATTCAATCGGCTCGCGTTGGATAATCTTTCGTGTCTTGACTGGGGTCGCTCGGATCGTTGTTGGCAGCGATCGATCAATATCAAAATCACTTGCTTCATCTTGAGAAAACTTTCGTGACCCAGACGGTCTCAACGGCTTGCTGGCCATCTGAGAGAGGTTTCGAAATGAACCAACGGGTGTCGCTCGCAAAACGATCTCTGGAGCCTTGAATTTCTGCTGTGGAATTTCAGGTGTCGTATCGAAAACGACGCGACTTTTAACAGTATTCTTTCGCAAGTCTTCGACGATTTGTTTTTCCGTCCGTGGCTGTCGTTGCGAATCGGAATTCATACTCGACTGATTGCGATCAGGGGCATTGCGTTGGCGATTCTCACTAGGTAACTGAGTTTTCTTTTCGCCCGGAAACAGGTCGTTCAGTTTGAACGTTTCGAATTTAGGATCTGGATAAATAGATGCATCACCCGTCAAGTTAGTCCTTCGTCTGGATTCAATTTCAGAATCGCTCTCGGCCGGAGCTAATGAAAGGCCGACTTCTGTATCGGCGTTAACTGCAGGTTGCGTTGGTGCAGGTTGCTTTGGTGCAGGTTGCGTTGGTGCAGGTTGCGTTGGCGCTGATATCGTCCTGGCAGCAACCTCTCGTTCGACTTTAGATTCAATGCTAAAGGGTTCCCGAGAAACTTCTTCAATCCGCTTGCCCGGTTTGAGTTCATTGGTCTTCGCAACAGGCTGTTTCTGACTCCTGGTCAACAAGTCACCAATCGGACTTTCAAATTCATGGCGGGAATTACCGTCGCCTGCCAAGTCGATGGATTTAGTTGCATTCTCAACTTCGTTCCGAGAATCTTCAATTTGGCTAATCAGGTTGTCAGCCTGTCGCTTAACTTGACTCGTCCCGGAATTCTTCGCCTGTAGAATATTGCCTCCCAATTTGGATTGCGATCGCTTCAAGAAATCACTGCTGGTTTCAACCAATTGTTGACGTTTTGTCTTGAGCGGAAGTTTGTTGGACAAAACCAGTTGTTGCGATTCACTTCTGCGTTTCGATGAATCAATTTGGCTCTGTTTAAATACCGGCACCGGTGGAGCTTCATTATGGACAACGCTGGAGCTTGTCACGTTTTTAGGAAAGATGCGACCACCACCACGATTTTTGGTACAGGCAATACACTTGCCGTCAACCAACCAATCCTGTTTGGAATTGCATTGACTGCACCGCAGACGGCTCTCTGGGTTGACCGGCAAGGAAGACGATTGAACCAACCCTACTTCACACTGGTCGCAACCTTGCCAATAGTCGCTGGTATTGCCCAGTCGATCTTGGGCAAGTTGGTGCTGAGGTTGGCTGGATTCGATTTGTTCGGCAACTCGCGAACGTCGTTTGGCTGCACATCCAGCAAACACGGTGCAGACAAGAGCAGCAACAATCAAAACATCTTGAATTCGCATTTCGACCTACCAGATCAATGGATCTTCCTGAAAGTGCATCGCGTTTAAGCGATCATAATTAAATGCACGATTATTCAGGTGTATCGACGGGAAAAATGCAAATCACCCGTCGAACATATAAAGCAGGTACAACCGCGATAATCGGAATACTGCGGTGAGGTCAACCGAATAGACTATCAAGGCGTTAAAGTTTAACGCCCAGGGAACCCGAATCCTATTCCAATTCGATAGCCAGCTTGTCGATCTTGGCTGCCAAAATGAAATCATTTTCGCTCAAACCGCCAATTGCATGCGTCCACATTTCAATCGAAACGTTCTTGTAAGATTCAAGATGAATGTCGGGATGATGGCCATCGGCTTCTGCAAGCTCGGCAACTTTCTCAAAAAAAGCCATCCCGGCCATAAAATTCTTCACTGTCCAGTCTTTGCGAATACGTTGATTGGAATTGGTAAGGTACCAACCGGGAATTTTCTCCAGTTGTTCCCGGACAAAGGGCAACGGACAGGGATCAACTCCGCCTTCACACGGTTCACATTTTTTCGTCGTCAATTGTTCAGCATTCTGGATTTCCATGATTCCCTCTCAAATTATTTCACTAACTGTAACTCTTCACCTTTTGCGGCCAGTGCATCGATTACAAATTGAATGTGCTCATTCAAATCGACGCCCAAATCTTCTGCACCGTTGACGATATCTTCGCGACTGACTTTCTCTGCGAAACTTTTTTGTTTCATCTTCTTTTTCACGCTTTTGGTTTTCATTCCAACGATGCCATCTGGACGAACCAGCGCCACCGCCGTTATGAACCCACAAAGTTCATCCACCGCAAACAACGTTTTGTCGAGTGGCGATACTCGCGGACAATCAGGCACTTGATCGACATGCGATTTGATCGCGTAAATCACATCGTCAGGATAGCCATTTTCCACCAGAATTTTCGATCCCTCAAGTGGATGTTCCGGTGCGGTAGGAAATCGCTCGTAATCAAAATCATGCAGCAAACCGACGATGCCCCATTTTTCGACGTCCTCGCCGCCAGCTTCAGCATACGCCCGCATCGCAATTTCAACGCTAAGCATGTGGCGTCGCAAGCCTTCATTTTGTGTGTACTGGCACATCAATTCAAATGCGGACTGTCGATCCATTCCAATTTTGCTCCATTAATGCGCTGGCCAAATTTCTTACACCACCAATGTCGGTTCAGATGGTTTATACATCAAGGCGAAGTTTTTAGATCTATAGGTAAAAAGCACCAAATTCCATACGATAAACACATTCAAAATTACGGCGGACCGATACAAGTTCATGTCAAAAACATCTTCCGAATCAAATTCAGCAGCCACGTTTGTTTTCTGGCCAATGGCTGCCTCGATGCTGTTATTGTGGTTGTCGTTTCCTCCGATCGGCCTGTGGTATCTTGGTTGGGTCGCTTTGATCCCGGCGTTTCAAGTCGTGATCGACCAACGCACCCTTGCGAAAAACGATTACCGAAAAATCTGGGTAGCAGGTTTGTTGTATTGGCTTGGCACTTTTTACTTTATCCCCATTCCACACCCGGCGTTGTGGGCGGGTTGGATTGTTATCTCGATTTACCTGGCTTGTTATCTGCCGGTTTTCGTCGGTTCGGCCAGATCATTGAGTCAGCGATTCAAGTTGCCGTACGTCATTTCCATTCCAGTTTGCTGGACGGGGCTGGAATATGTTCGTTGCCATCTGTTTACCGGCATGGGGTTGGTTTGCCATTCCCATTCTCAATACCAGATTCCGGCGATCATTCAAGTCAGCGATCTTTTTGGAGCTTACACATTGACCTTTGCCATGACTATTTTCCCGGTTGCGGTCTGGCAATTGCGTCATGTAGCTCAAGGCCAAGTAATAAAAGGCCTGGCCCACTTGTTAGTCTGCTTTGCCGTCATGGGCGGCTTGATGCTGTATGGTAATTCGAAGTTGTACCAGGACAACGAATCCAAGTTTGAAAACCTGAAAGTCGGGCTCATCCAAGGCAGCGTCGATGCAGTGCTTCCCAGCACCGAAGAAGAGCATTTACAGTTCCACGCAGAAAAATCCAAGCACTATCACGATCTCTATCTTGAAGCCGCTAACCAGTGGCAATCGGTCGACGTGATCATTTGGCCGGAAAACGGCTGGCCAGTTACTGATTTGCACCCCGACACCAACAAAAGCTTGATGGATCCTCAGCAGTTGCATCATTACGATGAAAATGCCTTCTACGCCTGGACCAGCTTATTTGTAGCCAACCAACGAACGCCTCCGATAATCACTGGGGCTTTGACATACCAACCCATAGACAACGATTCATATGGTTCAGCTTTGTGGATCGATGAAAATGGAGAAATCAAAGGTCGTTATTACAAAAACCACTTGGTGATGTTTGGTGAGTACGTACCGTTAGCGGATTGGTTTCCGCTGCTGCGTCGCATTCCCGCGATCGGAAAAGGATTGATGGCTGGAACGGAAGCAACGACGTTTGAAATCAAAGGCATCAAACTGGCACCGAACATTTGTTTTGAGTCGACGGTGCCACATTTCATTCGCAATCAGGTTTTACAATTGCAGGCGTCGGGAAACGATGCCGACGTGTTAGTTAACTTGACCAACGATGGCTGGTTTTACGGAACCAGTTGTCTTGACTTCCATTTAGCCTGCAACGTGTTCCGCGCTGTCGAAATGCGGCGTCCAATGATCGTTTGTGCTAACACAGGATTTTCGGCACACATTGACCAGCGAGGCCAAATTATCAAACAAGGGCCGCGGCGCGAAAAGGAAGCGATCTTAACCGAAGTCTCAGCCGTACACTTTGACAGCCCTTACCTGACGATAGGTGACTGGGTTCCATTCTGCTTTGCGGTTATTGCGGGCTTAGGATTCGCGACCCAGTTTCTTCCCATGCCCAGGAAACTCCAACCAGATGCCACCCAGTAGCAACGCTGGCTGCGACCCATCGGCACTGCGGTTCATGCATTTGTGAAACCGCGAATTGGTATGAGTTCAATTCAGCCATTGCCAAATCAGTATAGCAACGCCAGCAAACACAGCCATTCGTGCCACAATCGACACCCAAGACATTTGCAATTGACCTTTAGTTCGGCTTACAGGAAATGGGAGATCGCCATTCCAGAAACTCCCACCGTTGACTCCAAAATGGTAAGCTTGATTCGACGTTCGTACAGTCAGAATATACCCCGGAATTCTCAACAATGGGGTTCGGAATGATGCCAACTCCGCATTTTCAAATTCGTCGTATTCCAAGGTCCAATCACCACAGGTCAGATGCTCCGCAAACAACTTCAGCCTTGCTCGCCTGGATGTTATCCATTGAGGTCCAATGGTGCGGCAGTCACCGTCAGAAATGACTGCCTTGGTCATGCAATTGTAAAGTGGTTTAGACATTCAGTTTGAACAAAAGGTGTCAGGTAC
>CAYONX010000093.1:0-3742 GCA_964405425.1 uncultured Pirellulaceae bacterium
GACTTTAACAACCGGTCGCTTGCCAGCCACGTCTTCCAGCCCAGTGATTTTTCCACGAATGGTCCCACATGGCTCAAGCGTTACGTCCTCTGTTCCGTCTGGGGTCAGGACAATCGCTTTGGCGATATTCAAATCGGAATGTTGGAAGATAACCAGGCGTTCACCACTGTCATTCAAACCATAGATGCTGGCTTCATCGCCAGGCAATTTGGGAGATGATTTGAAACTCAATTGTGGTGCCAGAAGTGATCGAGAATAAACGCCCACACAACGAGCGTCCTCAACCGGATTCCCATCGACATCCCGAACTTTCACATTCCTGACCGACTCAGGCAACATGCGAATCGTGATATCGCTCGCCCCTTTATCTTCAACATTGACCAGCTTGGCTGAATTGATCGCGTCTGCCATGACGAATTGATAAAACTCTGGCGCGAATTCGCGGTTGGCGAGACCGAGTCCACGAACAAGTTTCAATTCGTCGTCAGAATAGGCAGCTTCGAACAGCATCGGCTTGTCAGCCAACGCGGTGATCAAACCTTTGCCCTGAATTACGGGGATACGAAAATTACCATTCGCGTCCGTTGGCCAAGTTCCCTCGGCATTGGGATTTAGCATGAACATATCGCGTTTAAAGTTTGCGTACTGTTTGGCGTTTTCATTCTCGAGGCTTGGGTGATAATTCAGCCAGCCAGAAACTGGCTCACCCGTGTCGGCATTGACCAACTTTCCGGTGGCCCAAACCGCTTTTTTCAATTTGAAGTTTGATTCAACCGGCCCGATGTCGGCCGCCTTTGGAATCCGTACAAATGTTCTGGCAAAGTAGGCAGTGCCTTGGGATGGAGTTATGTCGATCGTGGTCTCAGTTGCGTCCACGCCCGGTCTTGGAATTCCCGTAATCTTATATTTTCCGTCTTCGTCGGTGGTGGATGTCGCGAACTCGCCACCGAAACTCAAGTTTCCATAACCGAAAGATCGAACACTGATTTTGACACCACTGATTGGCTGGTTGGTGTCCTTGTCTTTCACGACTCCGAAAATATCTTGCGAAGGCTGCACTGCGATCTCGAAGTCCGCTCCAAAATAGACTTTGGGACTGCACCTTGGGTCAGTCGTTGGACAGGGTACCGATTCTTGCTTGCGAACGATTGCTCTAACTTGCGTTTTGGCAATTCCTTTGCCTGAAATTTCAAGTAACGCAAGCCGATCCTTACCAACATTTTCAAAAACAAATTCGCCATTTCCATTTGTCTTTGTCGTTTGATGGAGACCAGGAAATCCAAATGTTCGAGCGAACTTATCCATTGGATAGTGGTGGACCGCATTTCCGTCGCTGGGAAGCATTTCACCCGGTTTCTGCACAGGGTTGTGTTTCGCTAACTCATGCCACTTTTCGAGATCTGCGTCAGCTGGTGGTTCAGAAATTTCCAATGTGGTTACCGTTACGTTTGCAACTGGATTCCCATTCTGATCAATCAGCCGACCGTGGATTGGAAGACAATCCTTTTCCAGTCGCAATTTGATGTTCTCTTTGCTCCAGCCGTAGAAATCATCGTAGGCCTTCTGCCAATCAGCAATCAAGCCGTCACTGGTTGCCGCAACGAACAGGTTGCCGGAAAACGTTTTGTGATCGCCCAGGTTTTCTACGACTGATGGCGGAACCGAAATCTCAAAAGCACCTTTGGTATCCGTCCTGGCTTGCGCAACAACTTCATGTGTTGACGTATACCATTTTCGGCGAATCTTTGTGTAAACCAAACTCACATTCGCTTCGGCAACAGGGTTGCCCGACGTGTCAGTCACGATTCCACCGACTTTGCTTTCGCCAATTTCGCCATTCGCAGTTTCGCCATTTGTAATAGTCGGACTAGTTGCAGCAATCGCGCCATTGGGGCCTTCCAGGTTCGCCAATGGCATCGCGTTGGAACGATGGCCAACTCGAATCGTAGCCAACGCAACAATGATCAGGATCATGCTCAACACCAACAGTCGCGCTATGGTGTCAGTCATTGGTAACCGAGGCGACCGCGATGTGTCGACCAGAGAGGTGATGCGACATTCCAACTTGGAAGTTGATGCGGCCATGGCTGCTTCAAGACAATTCGAAGACTCCTTGCATCGACGGGCAAATTGAACCAACTGCAGCGCGTAGTCGGCTGGTTTTGCACCCAAGGAAACGACCAGATCGTCGCAAGCCATCTCTCTTTCGAAACGCATTCTTGCCAATCCCAACCAGGCCAGCGGGTGAAACCAGTAAAGTGCACAGACAATTCGTGCAGCGACTTGAGTCAAAACGTCTTGTCGTCGAATGTGGGCAAGTTCGTGTACAAGGACCGAACGTATTTTCGATTCAGAGCAGTCAATATCCCGGAGCGGAATCGCAATGGTTGATTTGAAAATTCCACAAGTCATCGGGACGACCGCATCAGGTAATTCGACTAGTTGCACGGACTGCCTGATCGCAAGCCCCGAACAGAGTTCGGACTTTATTTTCAGCCAATCCTGATTGCCGATCGGCTTTGCTGAATTGAATCGGCGGCGATTAGCCACCGCGTAGTACAGAACCGGCGCAACCACTACGGCAAACCCTGTGCCCCATATCGCAATCAACCAAACGACAATCGGGTTCCCGGCTTTTTTGACGTTGGCAGTAAGCCCGGGCAAAACCGAAACAGGTGTTGTGGCGTTTTTTAATTCAGTTTTTGCAGGTGCTGTCTCCGAAATCTCGGTCAACTCTTCCTGATTTGGAGATTCAATTTGCGGCTCGATGGTATTCCGCAGGTTGATTGGGAAATCGCGAGTTTCAGAATGGAAGAAGCCAGCCTGCGAATCGACTTCCGATACTTCCGCGTCAATGCTTTTCGATATTTGAGTCGGCGGGAGTAACGGAATCTTCAGTGGATGCAGGAACAAAATCGCGATCGGGAGAATCAAAAGTCCGAAAAAGGACAAGCACCAAATCCGGTGGCGTATGGCCGCTGACCAACCTTGCCCATATCGAGTCGCAAGCCAGGCCACTGTCAGCACAATGGTTGCACAAACAGCAATCTCGATGACGAATTGGATGGATGCAGCAGACGCGGCTTCATTCGATGCGATGACGACGCCAGTTGTTAAGTCAAACATTACTTCCTGTCCTTTCGCGCAAGTTCAATAATCTTTTCCAGACGATCCAGTTCTTCTTCCGACAAGCCATCCGAGTTATCAAGAATCGCCGCGATGGTATCGGTCTCTGAGCCGCTGAAAAACGTCTTCATCAGGTGGGACAAAGCCGATTTACGAACGACTTCTCGCTTTTGCGTTGGCTTGTAGAAATACTTGTTTCCTTCGTTGCGATGCTTTAGCAACCCCTTGGTTTCCAGGACGCGAATCATGGTTCGTACACTGGAATAGGATGGAGGATCAGAAAGCCGTTCCAGGACATCGCCGACGGAAGCTTCCCCCAATTCGTAAATGATGTCGAGAATTTGGCGCTGCCTTTTGCCTAATTCTGACGGTTTCGGTTTCTTCGCCATTGGTTTCTCGATTCGTGGCATAAAATTGCCAAGTGGTAATTTATTAACAGTGTTAATTTATTGCCACTAAATTCAGAAGTCAAGAGGTTTTTTTGGAATCTCAGCCAAGATTGCAAAGTGCCATTTATTTGATCCAGCGTTGCGGGAGCCAGGGTTAGGTAAAGCTCACCGTGCGAAAAAGCCTCGAACTTGATTCGCTCGACCGCGGTTGCAAGCTGGCGGGCTGC
>CAYONX010000093.1:3842-5767 GCA_964405425.1 uncultured Pirellulaceae bacterium
CTACCGTTCTGGCGACCAATTCTCGGCTCCATGAGCTGATGTTGCCGATCGTCAAAAAACATGGCAAAAGACTTCTTTAAGCGTTTTAGCCGGGATCCTTTCAAATCCATCCCTTGGGGAGCGATACAGCCGAGAATTTCCTGATTCCGCTTTCTCCTTTTGAGAAAAATGCCAATTCTAGACGCAAAAATTGCATCTCGATGGTTGACTTATATATCCTTGTAAGGGCCAGAATTGGATAAATTTCTTGCCATCGTTTTTGACGGGCAAGTAACCTACGCATCTGGTCAACCCTGTAACACGCAACATGATTTTTCTAGCCTCAGATTCGCACCATGTCTACCAGAATTCCAGTCCGCCCATCTGATCCAATCTCCCTGTTCGAAATCGTAAGGGCGATTCGAGAGTCACCAATATTTTTTATATTTTGGTTTCTTTTAATTTTCGCTTTGGTCATTGTGACCTATCTCCTGCTGCCCCGAAAATACATGTCTGACGGCCGGCTCTTTGTTCAAGTTGGACGAAGCAGTGTTGGCGCCTCTCCCGATGCAACCCAAGGTGTGCTTTCTTTGCAGGACTCTCGCGAAACAGAGGTCAAGTCCGTCGTCGCGATGCTTCAAAGCCGAGAACTTGCCGGACGAGTTGTTGATGAAGTTGGAGCGGAACGAATCATCGATTCTGCTTCAATGTTCAATGATGTTCTGGGCTGGCTCCCATCTATGCCGCTTTCTTCAAGCGCCAGCAACGATGGCGAGTTATCCGCCGAAGAAGTCGATGAGATTAAGCTTCGCAACAAAGCCGTCAAGAAGCTGATGAAAAAGCTGGCGTTTGAGCATGAAAAAACAACCACCGTCGTCACGATCGCCGCCTCGATGCAAAACCCCTATCTGGCGCGTGACGTCGTCGACGCTTATTTGAAGCAGTATCAAATGATGCATGTTGAACTCAATAAGAGACAATCCTCGGACGGATTTTTTGATTCTCAGTTCAAGGTTTACGAACAACGGCTTGAGGAATCAGAAACTGAACTTCGAGAGTTTCGTGACTCAATCGGTTCGTTGACTGTCGATGGTGCGCGCGGAATCCTGCAGCAGGAGATCAACCAGCTTCGTCTCGACCGAGCAAACACGGAAGTTGGATACAGTCAGGCTAAAGAGAAAGCCGCGCAACTGGCGACTCAACTCAAGACGATCCCTGCCTTGGTCAAAGGTACCAATACGAACGTCTCCTCGTTAGCCCGAGATGGTGCCACTGAGTTGCTGTTCCAATTACAGCTTCAAGAGGCCGAACTGAGCGCCAAATTGGAAAGCTCCAACCCACGATTAATTGCAATTCGGGAAGCTATCGAGAAGTCAAAAACTGAAATTAAAGACATCCCTACCTCGTTCAAGGAAGCCGGCATGGCGCTCAACACCGCCCACGCAGACGTGGTTGTAATGTTCGCCAATGTTTCGGCAGAGTCGATGGCCTTGAGAAAGCGTTTGGAGACAGCTGATGAAGCGATCGAAGCCAAACTGGCTGAGATCAAAACGCTTAACCTGGCAGAGGTTTTGGGAGACAAGGTCAAACGGGAAATTGAGATCCAGAAAATGGCGATGTTCAAAATGGCTGATAAGAGAGCCGAAAGCGATACGATTGGCGCACTAGATTCGGAACACATTACCAATGTCACGATCGCCCAGGACGCCAGCCTGTTGTTTAAGAAGATTTTTCCCAGCGGTTCGATGTTTGCCAGCTTTGGGATGGTCTTGGCTGCAATGTTCGCAACGTTGATTACGTTCCTGCGACACAACCGGATCGTTTTCCCAAGTACGAGTCCTGCTCGTTCTCAAACGCCAAGGATTGAAGGAGAGCTAATCAACGAAACAGTTGCCGCCCGAGGATAATGGCGAACTGCCCAGACTCTATCCCTTAATCCGTGAGCG
>CAYONX010000093.1:5867-11422 GCA_964405425.1 uncultured Pirellulaceae bacterium
TCAGATTTTGAGACCAACTTCAGCAACTTAAAGGACAGAGCCTGGTGGCGACCTGCCGTCCGTGTATCAGTCAAACTGCTAACGCTACGCTATCCAACCAAACCTTAAACAATTTCCATCTGTTTTCTTAGAAGATCGTCAAACAGTGTCAGTCCTTCCAACTCAAACCCAACCGAGACAAATTCGATTTGCGGATCTCGAATCGCAAGTCCTATTCGTGTTTTCGGCCGCGGCATTGTTGGCGATATCGTGTGCCAATCAGGTTCACATTGAGACCAACGACCACGTAAAGATGTTTCCGAGGCTGGAACTGTTGGCGCGGTTGAGTGCAACTGGTTTTGGTGGGCTGATTGGAATTTATGGACTCCTGTTTATCGAACGGGTCCGCAATGCCTTTTTGACGTTTCCCGCCATCTGGATCCTTGGCATCTGGGTTTTGCTTTTCTTGGGATCGGTTTTTTCTCCAAATCCAGAAATCGCGTTTCCTCACTTGTGCACATTTACGTCTGTGGCCTTATTTGCCCCGACTGCGTTTGCGGTAATGGGAACTCGGCTCACGATCTTTTTGATCTTCGGATCATTGCAATTGACGCTGGTCGCCAGTTGGTTCCTGTATTTCGCTCTGCCAGAGTACGGTGTCATCATTGAGATCACCGACGCGGCCGGGAACTACGTAGAGCGCATGGGTGGAGTTTCGCACCCCAATTATCTGGCGTCCAGCTCCGTCCTCTGCCTGGTCATAATCCTCTTCCTGACCATTGAGCGGAAGATGCAGATTTGGATAACAGTCCCTGCAACGACCCTGTGTTTGGCAACTTTGGTAATGACGGGAACTCGAGTCGCTGTCTTGGCGTTTCTGGTTTCCGTTTGTGTTGTGTATAGGAAGTGGCTGTTTCGAAGGGATGTGTTTCCATTGGCGATGGTCGTAGGGTGCTTTGTTGTTGCCGCAGCGATGATGATTCTCTCAGAGGATTCTGGCGGTATGGCGTCTCGTTCGGCGCTGAAATCGGTGACAAGGTCCGGGACTCTTGACGAGATTACCTCGGTGACCGGCCGCGACAAGATTTGGGCTTTTACTCTGGACCGGATCGCCGAGCGACCATTGCTTGGCTGGGGCCCCGGTGTCGCCAAAAAGCTCCTGGGCGAGCAAGACATGCTGCTTCACACGCACAATGTTGTCTTGCACATTGGCTTGGCTGGCGGCGTTCTAGGCGCGCTTTGCGTGAGCATGCTGCTCATCCACCAGTTCTTTTCATCTTTGGGCTCTAGATATCCTCTGGCCGCGCTCATTTCTTTTTTGATCCTGATCACTTCCGTGACTGAAAATCCAATCTTCGATTACGTTCCCGGAACGTCGACTGTGCTGTTTCTGATCGCGGTATTCTGGCCCAGCCTCGATGACGGATCGTTGTAAGTAAGTTAGCCCATCACGCGCCTCGCGTGAGCTTACGGTTCGTCGCGCAGAAACACGGGGTTCTTTTCGGTCGACTCGTCTGCAGAATAACGATAGCCCAACTCGGTGAACTTCTTTAGCTTCTTGGGATCAGTAATCGATTTGCGAATCACCCATCCGCTCATCGCACCGCGAGCTTTCTTGGCAAAGAAGGAAATGATCTTGTACTTGCCGTTCTTTTGATCTTTAAAAACAGGCGCGACAACCTGTGCGTCAAGCAAACCGATCTGAACTGATTTGAAGTATTCATTGGAAGCCAGATTAAGTAACACATCATCCTTGTTCTTCTTAAGCTGCTTATTCAAATCCTCAGTTATCGTTGGCCCCCAAAAATCGTACAAATTGTTGCCGTGTTCGTTTTTCAATTTGGTACCCATCTCCAGCCGGTAGGGCTGCATCAGATCCAGCGGACGTAAAGCACCGTAGAGCCCCGACAGAATTCGTAAATGATCCTGAGCAAAAGCAAATTCCGATTCCTTGAAGCTCTGGGCATTCATCCCAACGTAAACGTCGCCCTTGAAGGCCAGCAGGCTCTGACGAGCGTTCTTGGTCGTGCTCTTACGTGTCCAATCGGCATACCGATTCACGTTGAGCTCAGCCAGTTTATCGCTGATCCCCATCAGCTTGCCCAATCGCTTGGGCGAGTATTGGCCCAGAATATCGATTAGCTCGGCGCTACGATCGGCGAACAGGGGCTGGGTGTGCTTCTTAATCTTGACTGGTGTTTCGTAGTCAAGCGTCTTGGCTGGGGAAATCACGGCCATTCTTCCAGCCCCGCCGTAGCGGTTGGGCTCACACTTTACGGTTCCGAAACGCACTTGGCTCAATTTGATTTTGGGCCTTGGTAGTCCGGAATCATTTCGTGGCGGCTCTTCAGTTCGGTGAAAGATAAACCGAGCTCTGACGGTTCCGGCTGTTGAGTGGCTGGTTTGACGGATCTCGCTAGTTCAACCAGGTTCCTTGCTGCAACCAGCCACACGAGGATCGAGACCATGAGCAATGGTCGATGAAACTGCAAGGCACCAAAATAGATCGCCGAGGCCGCGGCGACTTCGGAAATCGGTTTTACAATTCCACTGTTGATCGAAATTACTTCGCGCCTTCTGTCGCGTTGGATTCTGGTATACAGAAGATTCAGGGAAGTGTCATAAACGCTTCGCCGCCACGAGTCCATAGCTTTGGCCCCTGTTGTAGCGAACAGCAAGATTAGCGGAGTCGCCCCGAGGAAGAAAATGGCAGCGAACAGTGCGATGCAGGTCGGCATGAACAAAAGCGGAATGTTAAAGTTCCTTTTTCGTAGCAACCGTGAAGTCAAAGCCGCTTGAAATACAATCGTTGCGATTCCGACGGCGCTGTAATAAATGCCAAAGTAACGAACCAACTGTTCCGGTCGACCGTGAAAATAAAAGCTCGCCGAAGCCTTCCACTCAAACGACACGATGGTCAAAACGATTATTTTCGCACAAACAAGGATCCCAATCCATTTCTGAAACTCCGTCGCGCAAACATATCGTTTGGCTCGCGCACCAACGGAGCCCTCAAAACGGCTCGCTGCGTCGCTACTTTGAATGTTCTGCTTGACGCTTTTTTCGCGGCTCAAGGACAAACCAACCGCGCCCGCGATCAAGTCACTACCGGCGATCAGTAGAAGCCAGTCGCGGCCTGTCAGAAATTGTGATTCTGCGGCCAGCACACCACCGACAACCATGGCCGCGATTGGTGCTGCGATTCCAACGAAAGCCCATGTCGACTTGCTGGCGTCCCTGCCAAGTTTTGTGTTCAATGCAGAGACAATATTGATCGCATTGATGCAGCCTTTGACTTCCGCCAACAAATAGATGCTAGCCAGCATCCAGAACGATGTTTGCTTCGACGGCAAATAGTACCAGGCGATAAACGTCAGCACCGCGAAGGCGAAGCTGGACATCTGAATCGACAGTGTCACACTTAGCTTTCGCGTCAGGAAGTACCATAACGCGGCCACGATCGCCGTCCCGAAACCCGCGATCACATAAACGAGTGAAAGTTGATCGCTGCCCACTTGCGAGAGGAACAAACTGTCGGCGACCGTTCTGGCTGCGACATAGGACGCCGCAATGACCAGCGAGAGCGCAAACAGCTTGCAGGCTACTGCAGATTCTGTTCGGCGAAGTTTGAACATTCGGCACCCTCATTATTTCACAGGATCGAATTTGATGCTCTTGCCTTCATTGGGTGAAACGACTGCATCACAAAATCGGATCGCATTTGCCCGTTGATGTGAAAAGAACATGTTGTCCAGTATAGTTGCGATCCAACTCGTGACAGTGGACGTTCGTGCCATTTAGTTAGAGCCCACAGCAACCATTCAATCTCTAATTGTAACTAAACCGCATTCAACCCCAAAGAAATAACAAAATGCTGAACCTGAACTGGCTCAGAGTTGAGAAGTCGATTAGTCGAGCCATTATTCAAATTAAGTCAAACCAAAGCGAACGCGGATCAATAACTGATTGATGCTCCGAGATTAAACGTCCAGTTGCCGGTATCTCGGATTACAGGGATTGAAGGACGCAGACCGCCCCGCAGTGGCTTGAAATCACACCTCCTCGAAGTCACGAAGGGGGAGCGACAATGTCTTCGTTTATTTCCCAGGCAATATTGTCGAATTAGTTTAACGACAAGCCGGCAGGCGCGACCGTGTCCGCTCCGTGCACAACCCATTGTTATCCGGCGGATCGCAACTACTTTGCCTTGTATGGCCTGTATGCGTAGTACTTCGGTTTGTTGTCCAGCCGTATGTGCAGCCAAGCAACCCCGCCGCCCGCAGTGTTGAGCCACACAGGAACATTCGACACACGTTTATTCATCGCTGCGCCTACTTGTTGCCACAACCGAGATTCATGTTCAGCTGAACAGGTTTCCATAAACGAACCCAAATGGCAGTGATTAACGTGCGAGCCACCGGGCAGCGGCACGACAAGCACCGCATTGTTACCTAAGTTCGAAAATTCAGTGATCCATTGATCATCGTCAGCGGAATTAAAATGTTGTTGAAATGCTGACTGATCCTCTGAGCGTTCAAGTCGTGGGTCATTTAGTGTAACAAATTCAAACGGACGATCGAAGCGAGCAAGGTCAACGACCGGTGTTTCCCACCTATAGGCTTTGAACGGAACGTGACTCAGTACTCCGCAATGAAACAATCGAAAACGATCCCCGGCAGAGCCTTGAGCAGCCCAAAGACGGACGACTTCACGGAATGAAAGCAATTCATCGTTGCTGTCGACATAACGAAACCGAAGAACACTGTCTCCAATCTCTGTTTTCTGAAAACGAAACTCCAACTTGTCGGTTTCCTCTATGCGGTCTCAGTTTTTGACAGGCGTCTTGAGCCGGATAACGGCAACGATCACCGGGCCGCAGCGAAAGGCATTGCTTTCAAAAGCCGCGCGGCCCGCGTATCCGTGTGCATCGTATTGTTATCACGCGACCAAGCGTGATGATGCTATGCATTCTACCAGCCTTGAAATTGAAATCGAGAATGATTTAAAACCCAGCCCGAAGCTATCCGCGGAGACCTCAGAGGACCGTGCCCCAGCGTCTTCGTGTTCATCGCATTGTTATCCTTCGTTTTCGGAATTATGAAGCCCTGCAGTTCTTCCTTAAGTATCGTAGCAAGAATTCTGAGGTTCACGACCTCACATTCCGTAATTTGCCAACAACTCTTACAAATACAACAGTTTCTATCGCATTTGGAAATTATGAACTGGACTGAATTGTAAGCGAAGCAAGATTTCAAAGAGCCTAAAGAAATTGGTGATGAAACATGAACTCTCTCGAAAAAGATAAGTCCAGTGCGAGCAACACCGTTCCGTCTGCTGGAATGATTCGCCGGACGCTAACTACTCGACGCGTTTTCGGCCTCACAGTTGTTGAACTAGCGATATTGTTTGCGCTCGTTTGGATTGCACTACCAAAGATTGAAACATTCGACGAGGACTCGCGCTCATCGAGTTTCGACGATATGGCAGGTGTTGTAGCGTCACACAACGGCGATTAAGCGACATAACGGCAACGATCACCGGGTTGCGGCGAAAGACATTGATTCCAAAAGCCGCGC
>CAYONX010000094.1:0-6032 GCA_964405425.1 uncultured Pirellulaceae bacterium
AGAAATACGACGTCTCGCCTGAATTACTGATGTTTAGTGAAGTAAAAAGACCAGCGAATGGTTCCGCTCCGGCAATGAATGCATCAGGCGGAGAAGTTAACAGTCCGGTGATACCTTCCTGAAGAAGCACCTTGCCGTTTCTCAGCAACACCTCGTCGCTCGCCGTCGCGGCGTTGGTGTTAGCAACGATGAGTGTGTCGCCAGAGTCGTTGATGGCAACATCGCCAATGGTTTCAATTGTCCCTACGCCTGGCACCTCATCTCCTTCGACTAAAACCAATCGAACAATTGGAAAATCTTGAGCGGTCAAAGAGTTGCCTAAGGTGATAATCAAAAACGTCAAACAGACATAAAATAATTTTTGCATAATTCATTCAATTCCAATTACGGGTCCTGTTGCTGAACGACTATTTTGTTCGCCCAACTTCGAGCTCTTCGGTGTTAGCTAAACTTCAATCTATCCAATATAGATGACGGCAATATTAGATTCAACAATCGGCGTGATGCTGTTTGTTGAAGAAGTGCCTGGCTTTGCAAACAATCGGTAGCATTCTACACATAATGGTCGCCATTTATGAAGCAAGGCCCTTCGGTTCCGCTTAGGCCATGGACGCAAGTTCCGCTTAGGCCAAGGACGAAACGAACATAATTTGGTTCGAGAAAGAGCCATTCTCGGTATCCAATAGTACCGGCTTTGTACGAATTGAGCCTTGATAAGAGCCTTGATAACATAGTGAATTCATTCTGTAGTTGGCTTATATTATTCTGATGACAAAACAGCTCCTTCGAGACCATACCGTGCAATCGATGTTACTCCGCCACGCTTTAGCTTTCTGTTTCCTACTAACTCTGATGCCATTGGGCCAGCTTTGGGCACAAGAAAACACAAAGGCCAGTTCGCTGAAATTGGCTGGAGTGTTTACAAACCATATGGTGCTGCAGCAGCAAACCGACGCGGCTATCTGGGGCAAAGCAAACCCCAACGCCGAAGTTCAGATCAAACCATCCTGGAATGATCAAGTCACCACGACTACGGCCAATGAAAATGGCAAATGGAAAACGAATATCAAAACGCCAGCTGCAGGCGGACCGTTTGAGATTCAGATTGCTTCAGGAACTCAGACAAGGATTCTAAAAGATGTTCTTTCAGGTGAAGTATGGATTTGTTCTGGACAATCGAATATGCATTGGAAGATGCGTGGCTTTGGAGTGAAACATTTCAAAGAAGACGTGGACAAAGCTAACCACCCCAACATTCGTTTTTGCCAGATCCCCAAGGATATCGCTCTGCAACCTTTAGACGATCTGAAGACGCGTTGGTCGGTATGCACGCCAAAGACGGTGCTCGAATTAAGTGCGACTGCCTATTTTTTCGGTGACAAACTTCGACAGGAATTGAATGTCCCCATCGGTCTGATCTCAACCAGCTGGGGTGGTTCGTCGGCCGAAGCCTGGATGAATCCGCAGACGCTTTCGCGCGAGCTGCCAGAATTTACCAAGGCGTTGGACGGCTATGATCAATTGATCGAAGAACATGGTGTTGTGATTCCAAGAGGTAAGCAGAAGCCCAAGCGTTTCAACCAGAGGATGCCCTCGGTTCTTTACAATAAGATGATACATCCGCTGATTCCGTTTTCGTTTCGAGGCGTGGTTTGGTACCAGGGCGAATCAAACGTCAAGAATCCTGTTCAATATCGCAAACTATTTCCGAAACTGATAGAAAGCTGGCGGCAAGAATGGGGGCAGGGGGATTTCCCGTTTTACTTTGTCCAGATCGCTCCCTTTCACTATCGAATGGAAGACCAGCCAGCAGCTCTGTTGCGCGAGGCACAATTTCAATCGCTTAAAGTCCCCAACACAGGCATGGTTGTCACCATGGACATTGGCAACCCGCAGAACATTCACCCAAAACAAAAAAAGCCTGTTGGTGAGCGACTTGCCATGTTGGCTTTGGCCAAAGACTACGGAAACGCCGACCTGGTCTATTCGGGCCCGGAATATGTCGGGTATGAAATTGAATCCAACCAAATTCGGCTGAAGTTCAAACACACCGGAGACGGACTGGCGACGCGAGATAGAAAACCACTTTCTCATTTCACAATCGCTGGCAAAGACAAAGTCTTTCATCCTGCAGAAGCAACGATCGACGGCGAAACGATCCTGGTTGGCTCACCAGAAGTCGCTGATCCGATGGCGGTTCGATACGGCTGGGGGAATTCTGACGAACCGAATTTGATGAACAGTGAAGGCTTGCCGTCATCGTCGTTTCGAACTGACGACTGGAAAGTCCTGCCCATTAAGCGAGCCAAAAAGAAGCGAGCCAAAAAGCCCTCGAAACGACCGGCCAAAAAGAAAGTGGATGCTTCCAACAAGAAGATACCAACATCGTCGTTATGATCTCCGACGAACTGTGGTGTACTATGCAAATTCTCATCGCTGGTTTGGTGATTGCTATTTCATGAATGTTGGCCCAAAATATCGGGCTAAACACTATTCAACGAATAGTTAGCCATGACCAACCCAAATCCAACAGGCCAGCCTGTGAATCCAGTTATCTCAGCGTCGCGAGGATTCGTCGACTGGCTCGGAAGTCAAAACGCTTCGCTGGCAGTCAGTACCTATCAAACAGGCAAACTGTTTTTAATCGGACGAAATCCGAACGGTCAGTTCTCGGTTTTCGAAAGAACATTCGAACGAGCGATGGGGCTGGCTGGCGATGACCAGACTATCTACATGGCGACGCTGTTTCAGATCTGGCGCTTGGAAAACGTCCTCCAGCCTGGAGAAGCAACCGATGGCTACGATCGTTCTTACGTACCGCAAGTTGGCTATACCACCGGCGATCTAAATGTTCATGACGTAGCCGTCGATGCCGACGGAGATGTTAACTATATCTGTGCCCGGTTCAGTTGTCTCGCGAAACTTTCTGAGCGGTACCATTTTCGTCCAACCTGGTCCCCAAATTTTATAACCAAATTGGCGGGTGAAGATCGGTGTCACCTGAATGGCCTGGCGATGGTCGACGGCCAAGCCAAATTTGTAACAGCTTGTTCGGAAACTGACATTGTGGATGGCTGGCGAGAGCACCGATCAGGAGGCGGGGTCGTGATCGACGTAGACTCTCACGAGATCGTTGGACGGGACTTTTCGATGCCACATTCTCCTCGTTGGTATCACGACAAGTTGTGGTTGCTCGACGCCGGCACTGGATACTTCGGGCATCTCGACCTGGAGACAGGCAAGTTCGAACGGATAACATTTTGCCCAGGGTTTGCTCGTGGACTTGCGTTCTCCGGAAATTTTGCAGTCGTTGGGATTTCCTTGCCAAGACATGATCCGACTTTCCAAGGGCTGCCGTTGCAGGAGAATCTTGAAGCAGCAAAGGTGTCGGCCAAATGTGGTTTACTTGTCATCGACCTCAAAAACGGAGACATCGTGCATTGGATGTGGATGGAAGATCCTATTAGGGAACTTTACGACGTCCTGGTGCTGCCCGGTGTCCAGCGTCCACGATTGGTAGGCTTCAAGTCCGATGAGATTCGTACCGTTGTCTGGCCCGACCCAGACGGTATCACCGAGCTTGGGCTTGCACGCTAAAGTTTGAATCCAATTGAACAGATTTTTTACAGTAAAAAGGGCAGGTTGCTTATTTATAATTGGCCTGCCTTTCACACGTTTGAGAGATTTGATTCTCATTCATTTTTACTGCCGTTTTCCTTCGTAATCCAAATTTACAGCAAGAATTTATGATTCATCATCTTCGATTCCTATTCGTCATTTTTGTAGCAACGTTGTTTGCTACTTCCGTTGTCCACGCAGATTACAATTCAGCAAGTGAGCCAAATGCAAAATCGCCCAACGTGGTTGTGATTTTGGTCGACGACCTTGGCTATATGGACATCGGAGCGAACAATCCTGACTGCTTCTACGAGACTCCGAATATCGACGGGTTCGCAAAAACAAGTTTGCGATTTACAAATGGCTATGCTGCCAATCCCGTTTGTTCTCCAACCCGTTTCAGTTTACTGACCGGGCGATATCCGACTCGGGTTGGTGCAACTAACTTCTTCACCGGCAACCGCAAAGGAAAATTCCTCGGTGCGGAATTGCACAATCGAATGCCACTTGAAGAAATCACGTTGGCACAAACATTGAAGTCCAAAGGCTATGCAACTTTCTTTGCCGGCAAGTGGCATCTTGGACCGACGGAAGAGTACTTTCCGCAGAACCGTGGTTTCGATGTGAACATTGGTGGCTGGAACAAAGGTGGCCCGTACACCGGCGAAAAATACTTTGCTCCGTTCAAGAATCCTCAATTGAAACCTGAAAGTCCCGAAGGCGAACATTTGCCGGCGCGGCTGGCGCGAGAGACGGCCAGCTTCATCAAAGAGCAAGCGGATAAACCGTTTTTTGCTTACCTCTCCTTTTATTCCGTCCACACGCCGTTGATGGGGCGCCCCGATTTGGTGAAGAAGTATAAAAAGAGGGCGGCGGCGATTGAAGGAGTTGCGTTTGGCGAAGAAGAACAGTTCCTCGGCAAAGGACCGGCGCGTAATAAGCCGCGCAAGGTTCGCATCTTGCAAAAGCATGCTGTCTACGCCGCGATGGTTGAAGCGATGGACGAGGCGGTCGGCGTTGTGCTGAAGCAGCTCGAAGATTCTGGAGTTGCCGACAACACGATCGTGATTTTTACTTCAGACAACGGTGGGCTATCGACCAGCGAAGGCAAGCCCACCAGCAATCTGCCGCTGCGTGGCGGCAAAGGATGGGTGTACGAAGGCGGAATTCGTGAGCCCTGGATCATCCGCTATCCGGGAGTAACGAAAGCTGGCACCACTTGCGACGATCCGATTTGTTCGATCGACGTTTTTCCCACGATCAATGCGGCTGCAAAAATTGAGGTCGATCATAAAGTTGATGGCGTTGATTTGCTGCCGGTCCTGGAAGGTAAAGAATCGCTTAAACGAGAAGCACTCTATTGGCATTACCCCCATTACAGCAATCAGGGTGGAATGCCTGGCGGAGCTATCCGGATGGGAGACTTCAAGTTGGTAGAGCGATACGAAGATGGCCAGGTTCACTTGTATAACTTGAAAGACGATATCGGAGAGCAGAACGATTTAAGGGCCAAGCACCCAGATCTTGTTACCGAAATGAGAGAGAAGCTTCACAACTGGTACAAAGATGTGGGAGCAAAGTTCCTGCGTAAGAATGGTGATGGTCCTGAGCCATGGCGACCTGGAAACGCAAAGTGAATCAGAAGCAAACGATGAGAAGACTCGGCTTAATCGGTGGAACTTCGTGGCACTCCACCATCGAATACTATCGAATCATCAATCAGGCCACGAACGACCATTTTGGTAACAACACCAACCCTCCGTTGCTGTTGTTTAATCTCAACCAGGCACTTGTCCACCGCTACCAGGTCGAAGACTACTGGTCGGCGGTGGCCGATTTGGTTGCCGACGCCGCCCGTCGCCTTGAGTTGGCAGGAGCAGAAGCGGTGATGTGCTGTGCCAACACACCGCACAAGGTTTACCAAACGGTTGAGCAGCAGATTACCGTTCCGATTCTGCACATCGCCGATGCAACCGCGGCCGCGATTAAACAACAAGGAGTCGATGCGGTCGGATTTATAGGAACCAAGTTCTCGATGAATGAGGATTTTGTAACTGGTCGAATCGCCCAACACGGCATTCGTGTTCTCATTCCCGAGGAATCGAATGAGCGGGAAGAATTGCACCGCATCATCCAGCAAGAGTTAACTTTCGGTCAAATCAAACCAGAATCGAAACAGTATGTTTTGGACTCGATTGATTCGATGGTTGCCTTGGGCGCCAAAGGAATCGTGCTTGGATGCACCGAGTTTCCGCTAATGATCTCCGCCGCCGATTTGAAAATTCCGATCTTCAATACAACAGAGATTCATGCTCAAGCAGCCGTAGAGTTCGTGCTTGGTCAATCCAAAATGCAGTAGCGGTTCCTTTCCGCGTATCACCTCCGTGATCTCTGTGCCTCTGTGTTTCACAAAT
>CAYONX010000094.1:6132-11017 GCA_964405425.1 uncultured Pirellulaceae bacterium
GTGATCTCTGTGCCTCTGTGTTTCACAAATGCTACGGCTTATCGCTCGCTTGTTTAATGGCGATCAGTTTTTTTGTCGTACGAATGAAAAGTGTGCCTTCGGAAATGGCGGGAGTTGCCATACAGGGATCTCCCATCTTATTCTCGGCGACGATATTGGTCTCGCGGCCGTGCTGAAGAACATACACAGTGCCATTCTCTGAAGCACAATAAATTTTACCATCGCCAGCGACCAAGGACGCAATCACCCCTGCTTTACTGCCAAGCCGACTTTGAAAAATCGCTTCACCGTTTCCCGCATCAAAAGATCGAACGATGCCACGAGTAGTACACACATAAATTTGATCGCCGTAAACTACCGGCGTCGACATATAAGAACCACCTTTGTCGATCCGCCAAGCAAAAGCATCCAAAGGCGAATCGCTTTTGGCACCATTTGATTCTTCTTCTGCCGCACCGTCAGCCACGGAATCGAGATCACCTTTTGCAGAAGGTCGGACCGCGTAAATTGGTGAAGGGCCACCATGTGCATTGGTGATATAAATCAGTCCATTCGCCTCAAACGGAGTCGGAACTGGATTGTCACCGCCCCCTTTCATCCGCCAAATTTCCTTGCCGTTGGATAAATCGTAAGAGATGATCATCGGCCAGCCATTCACAACGACCTGAGCAGCATCGCCTTGTCGATGGATCAGCGGCGTACCCCAACTCCGTTCACACAAATCTTTGCGCGACGTACACCAGATTTCCTCACCATCGCTCAACCGGCGTGCAGCCAGGTAAGGATTCGACGGATCATCACAAAGCACAACGATTCGATCAGAATCAACAGCTGGCGAACTTGAGAATCCCCATCCGATGCCGTACTTGCTGATGTTGACCACCCCCAGATCCTGTTTCCAGATTACTTTGCCGTCGAGGTCGCAACAATGCAGCCCTTCCGAACCCAGAAACGCGACCAGTTTGTCGCCAGCGACGGTGACGCTTGTGTTCGCATGAGTTGCCTTGGCATGACGAGTGGCTCGAGGCTTACCACTGTGCAACGTTGTTCGCCACAGTTCTTCGCCCGTCGTCTTTTGGTAACAAAGCAGCAACCAGTCTTGCACGCCGTTATCATCTGCGGCGGTCGGTTTTCCACCAGCTTCGACTTTAAGCGGAGCGTTTCCTTCACTGGCGACGGCAGTCAGCAAAAACAATTTGTCGCCTGCAATGACCGGGCTGGAATGCCCCAGGCCAGGGACATCGGTCTGCCAATGAACGTTTTGTAATTTGCCAGCGTCCGGATCCGCATTCCATGTGTTCGGTAATGAAAATCCTTCTGCAACGCCCCGGCCACCAAGGCCGCGAAAGGCGGGCCAATCCTGAGTCCGATACTCCGGGCGTTCTTGAAAGGCTACCAGGTCGTTTGCCGCTGATGGCAATGTCGCCGCTGATTCTTGATCATTGCTTTTCCCAGGCGATCGTTTGTTTGACGTAACTTGAGGCTTCCCGTTTGGCTTCTCAATCCGATTCAAATAGACGTGATTCGTCGCATCAGAATTTGCTACCGCGATATCGGGCATTCCATCACCGTTGAGATCACCAACGCTCAAACCATAAGTCGCATTGTTTTCACCGCCAAATGGTTCGGCGCGAAAATCGCTCGCATCACCATTGTTGAAGAAGACAGAATTCTGCAGCTTCACGTTGCCTGCCACCAAGTCCAGGTCGCCATCAAGATCAATGTCCGCCGAATCGAGGCAATACGTTCGCCCATCGCTTTGCCCAAATTTAACCGTTCGTTTTACGCCTCCCGAACCATCACCCAGATACAACTCATTCGGCTGACCAATGTTTCCGACCGCCCAATCCAAAACTCCGTCATTGTTAAAGTCTCCAACGGTTACCGCACGCGACTGACTTTTCGGAGCACCAAAAGTGACAGGTGCAGAAAACTTCAACTGGCCGTCGTTCATCAACCAGGCGTTAGGTTGACCGTCGCGATTGGCCAACACCAGATCATTGTGCCCGTCGCCATTGACGTCACCGACTGCAACGTCGATGGTGGAATCGGTCCTGGTGCCAAACTTGATTCCAGAATCAAAGCTGGCAGCGCCGTCGTTAAGATAAATTGAATTCGTTCGTCCTCGGCATGTCACCAGGATATCCAGGTCGTCGTCCCGATCAACATCGGCGACCAGTAAGCTGCGTACACTGGTCACGCTGCCGAATGCTCCCTTGAGTGTAAACCCTCCAGCTCCATCGTTCAGAAAAATTTGGCAGGGAGCCATATCGTTTCCGGTAACGACGTCTAAATCACCATCACCGTCGAGGTCAGCCAATTCGCACGCGTAAGATGTTGCGCGATCCATCCCCAGCGGCCGCATCACGGTAAATCGCGCTCGCCCTTGATTCAGGAACACAAAATTTTGCTGCGGCCAGTGGCGTCCGTTGGCAACAACCACGTCCATGTCTTTATCGCCATCCAAATCACCCAGTCGAATAGAAGCGGATTTATTCGAAGGATCTCCCAATACAAGTCGGCTGTTGGTGGCAAACGATTGGGCAAATGTTGCCGAAACGGGCGACCAGAAAAACTGGCTGCAAGTGACGAGCAATAAAGCGGGCAGGAAGCGAGTGGCGATTTTCATAAAGTCTTCATGTCTTTCATATCGTTCAGAGTCAGTTGGGCTGTTCGTAGTACCGGTTTTAACCGGAATTTTGCAGCTTCATTCAGCTTCGATTCCGCCTAAAGGCGGTACTACAAACACGGCATGCAAAAAATCACAGCCTCTCCGAATGGTTTCACTTCAATACAGCTTATCAAGCCCTGCCGCAAATCGCCAAAACAAGAAACGGAATGCCTGAGTCATAACGGGCCGAACATGAACAAGGCTATGAAGCCATGATAACACGTATTAAAGGACGTGGAAGTTTTCAATGGTGCAACATACTTTTCCGCCAGCAGCTATATTGGCTGCAGCACGATTTGCACAAACCGATATTAAATACCGACATGAAACAACGAATTTCGATTCTGTTCGCCACGGCTTGCTTTGCCGCATTGATCTCACAATATTCACTGGCTCAGGATCGCCCGAACGTTTTGTTCATCGCAGTCGATGATTTACGACCTTCGATCGGGTGCTACGGTGACGAACTCGCGATCACGCCCCACATCGACAAACTGGCTCAAAAAGGGCTAACCTTCAACCGAGCGTACTGTCAGGTCGCCGTTTGCAATCCATCACGAGCCAGTTTGATGACCGGCCAGAGGCCAGACAATTTGGGCGTTTGGACGTTACCGATTCACTTCCGCGAAGCGAAACCCAACGCCGTCACGATGCCGCAATGGTTTCGCAAATCAGGTTACACCGCAATCAGCCACGGGAAAATTTATCACAACCCAACGCCTGATCCGCAGTCCTGGAGCGAACCGATCAGTGAGCTGCCTGACGAACTTCCCTATCCTTATCCCGAAGGGACCAAGGACGCGATCGAAGCTGCCAAGGAAGAACTTCCCGAAAAAGATTGGCGCAAAAAAAGCTTGCGACCACCCTGCACTGCCGCACCCGATCTTCCGGATTCCGAAGTACGTGACGGTGCTCAAACCGACATGGCGATTGAAGACTTGCGTCGGTTGAGCAAAGCGGACAAGCCTTTCTTTTTGGCGATGGGATACATCCGGCCACATTTAGCCTGGGTCGCTCCCAAAAAATATTGGGACATGCACGACCCATCGAAGCTGCCAGTCATGCTGGACGAAAAAATCAACGACAGCACGCCCAAGTACGCGTTGCACAACAACAGCGAGTTTTCTCACTACATTGACTTGATCGACATGCCAAAGCCCTGGGAAGACGAAACGCTTTCTCCAGAAAAAATCCGACACATGGTTCATGGATACTATGCCTGTGTCAGTTACGTCGATGCCCAAATCGGGCGGTTGCTGGCCGCGTTGGAAGAAGAAGGCATTGCGGACAACACGATTGTTGTTTTGTGGAGCGACCATGGCTACAAGCTTGGTGAATATCGTGGCTGGGGAAAAATGACGAACTACGAAATTGATACACGAGTCCCGTTGATCATCTCTGCTCCTGGAATGCAGTCTGAGGAAATGCCGACGGCGGGAAAGAAAACGCAGCAGCTTTCAGAGTTGCTCGATCTGTTTCCGACGCTTTGCGAGCTGACAGGAATTGAGACACCGGACTTTGTGGACGGTAAAAGCCTGGTACCGATCCTGAAAGACCCATCGGCAAGCGTTCACGCCGGTGCGATTAGTCAGTACTATCGCAAATTAGGCGGCAAAAAATATATGGGGTACACGATTCGAACGGCGACGCATCGGTTGGTCGAGTGGCGAGATTTTTCTTCAGGCAAAGTCACAGAAACGGAGCTTTATGATCACCAACAAGATCCTGCAGAGCGGAATAATATTGCAGATGTCGCTCCCGAAGAGTTGGTCAAGGAACTTACTGAAAAGTTGCTGGAGACACATCCTCGAATCAAATTGGTCCTGGCACCAGCTATCCATTCCAACCCGAACTCTGGCAGATTAAAAGCAAAGATCTCTTTTAAGAATGAATCGTCTTCCAGGATCTCGATCATTCCGATCACTGGAAAAGGAGCACGTTCGAAGAAGAAAATTGAGGAACTGGAAGTGGACGAAGAAGTGACCCTTGATTCGCGGATTGGCAACGTCTTTGTCGTGGAAAGCGCCGATGGAACGATCCACGAAGTCCACTCACCATCAATCCCTGAGCGGAAAGTCATTGTGACCGGTAAGTAGACGACCGGAGCTTGGTGCAAATCTTTCTGCCTGAAAGTTTGTAGTACCGCCTTTATGTGGAATCCTCGTGCGGCGGAAACCGTCATGCCTTCCGGCTAAAGCCTTGTCATTACCCGGA
>CAYONX010000095.1:0-10863 GCA_964405425.1 uncultured Pirellulaceae bacterium
CTGGATGCGGTGGCGGATGTGACGCTGGATGCGGTGGCGGATGTGACGCTGGATGCGGTGGCGGATGTGCAAGCGGTTGCGATGCAGCAGCTGTACCAAGCTACTCATACTCAAGTGGTTGCAATGCAGGTTGCTCATCTGTTGGCGGAAACTCAGTGCCTGCTCAGGTTCAGCCAGTTATGGAATCTGCTCCACGAGCAATTACTCCAGTTCCAGCTGCTCCTAGCCAGCCAAGTATCTCTGATGGTGTAAGAACCAGCCCTGTGGTAGATCCTTCAGCATTCATCTTTCGCGGACGGCGACAGTTTGGTGTTAACTAGGAATCGTTGATTATCCACTAGAAAAAAATCAGCCTGGTCGAATTTCGATCAGGCTTTTTTTATGCGCGTATGGTCGGCATAGATCTTATGCTTTTCTAAACGCCTGATGTTTGGCAGCCAAAGCCATGCTGTATCCAAGCAAATCATTTTGCTGAATGTAATGGGCGGCAATTGCGTTGAAATCGGCTTCCGTTTTTGCGAGACCGATCAGCTCCGAAATCTGGGGCGTCCATTCGTTTTCGTTGGGATTGAGCATTTCCTGTATCGCAGCCGACGATTGTCCACCATGGTGCAAAAGCTCGATAACGATCGGAAGAGTGACTGTTTTTTCATCGGGGGTGGCTTTGAGTTTGGATCGAAAATGCTCAACCGCCTGGTCGTGTTTCAATCCAGTCCTGCCGCAAAAATACCAGTAATGATCAAGGTAGCAATCTGAAAAAGGTGCTTCGCTTGGGTAGTGTAATTGCGAATCAAGCTTCATTCCGTACATCGACAATTCCAGAGCTTTGTGCAACTGCGTCGATTCACATCGACGGGCGATGCGAACTACTGATGCCAGGTGCGTCACGTCAAGGTGATGACCACAGTCTTCGAACAGCCAGGCTCTTTGGTCGATTAAATCGGCAAGCGAACTTTGGACTGGGGCTGCATTTTCTTTCTCAGTGATATCGGACACCAGGCGGTCGCACAATTCGTCGTAAATGTGCGTGACCAATACTGCGGCAAGTTTTTGTTGATTGGCTTCACTGAGATACGCTGCCTGGGTGTCATAAAAAGTGATGCCGTTGCATGTGCCTTGCTGTTGGAGTAGCAACCGGTATCCCACTACAGGAGCGGCACCTGCGTAAAGCGCGATTTCCAGAAACTCTGCCGAATTTTCGTCGTTGACTTCAATCGCTTCAAACGCATGCGTTACGCGTTTTCGATCAGGAAGTGGTTGCAGATAATTCCATGCTTGGGCGATTTGTCCGTCATTCAACAGCGCAAATCCTGTTTCCCCGCATGCCTCAAGCAATTGGTCTTCAAGTTTGATTTGGACCGATTCATCCAGTTGATCCAGATTGTCGGTCGAAAGTAACGGCAGCCCCAAGGTTAAGCGAATCTTTGCTTTCAGGACTTCGAACAATTCTGGATACTTCCCGGTATCGCGGTAATGGTCCGCCAGGAATTCAAAAGCAGCGATATCTCCTTCTGCATTCAAGTTGTTTTCGAATTGTCTAAATGCCTGGTTTGACTGGGACATGGTTTTCGCTGCCAAAGATGGGGTGGAGACAGATTTTAAATACGATTGTCCGCTGAGTCGATGATCGTTCCCTTTTGGGTTTGGCGGTTACAAGTTAGCATAGATGCCATGAACGAAGAATTTAGTATCGGCAGTCAGAAACTTGGGGTCCTTGTCGACCCCAGCGTAAATTCCAACACGTTAAATTGGATTCGCTCACTATCAAACGAAGCGATCATTCGCGACGCGTCTGTCGGAATTCCAGCTAACGACGCCGATTTCAAGAATCTATCCAATCATTTGCTGACTGGCGGAATTGATGCTGTTGTGTTTTTTACAGCTGCTGGTTTGGAGCAGTTTTTCAAACGCGCCATTAAAACCAATGATCAAGCCCGATTGGTGGATAGTCTCACCGATATTCAATCGATAGCTGTCGGCGGCCTGGTTTCTGAAAAAATGGTTGAACTGGGTGTTCAGCCGTCGATGCAAGTTGCCGATGGATTGGATTGGCGTGATTTGTTGGTGGTGATGGATAAGGAGTTTCCGGTCACCAATTTGACGGTTGCTGTTGAAATGACTTCGGACATTCACGGGCTCGCTGCGGGTTTAGAGGCGCGTGGAGCATCGGTCGTTAGAGTTGAGGCAATTTCGTTCACCCAGCCTGATCCGAGTTCGCCAGAGCAGGATATTTTGGATGCGATTGAAGATGGAGATTTGGGAACGATGTTGTTCCCCAATCCTGTATGTGCAGCCAGATTTGCAGCGTTAATCGATGGTCGCGAGCGTCCGATTTTGAAAAGAAATTCTGCTCAGTTGATTGTGTTGGCGATCGGTGATGAAACGCAGCAGTTATTGTTGGATCGTGGCATCCAATGTGACGTTGTTTTGAAAGACCAACATATTCGCAGCGAAATCGAGAACTCTTCGGCGTTTATCCGAGAAAGCGTGCAACGATCGCGGCAAAATCTGTCCGGCCCTGGATCCAGCAGCCAAGATCCAAACTCACCCTGGTACAACAGCCGGTTCATGAAAGCGCTTCGACGTGAGCCAGTCGATGTTACACCGGTATGGATGATGCGTCAGGCTGGCCGCTATATGCAGGAATACCGCGACGTACGTTCTAAAGTCGATTTCCTGGAACTTTGCAAGGATTCGCAACTCTGTAGCGAAGTGATGTGTACAGCGGTGGCGAAATTGGGAGTGGATGCGGCGATCATATTTTCGGATTTGCTGCCGATATTGGAACCGATGGGATGTGACTTGGAGTTTGTCAAAGGCGACGGGCCGGTTATCCACAATCCTATTCGTACTAACGAAGACATCGATCGAGTTATTCCTCTGCAATCCAATGATGAACTTCAATTTGTCATGGATACGGTCAAGCAAACGCGAATGGATTTGCCGGCTGACATTCCTCTAATTGGTTTTGCAGGCGCGCCATTTTCGTTGGCCAGTTACATGATCGAGGGCAGCGGGACCAAGCATTATGCGTATACGAAAAAATTGATGTACGGTGATACGCCGGCCTGGAATGTGTTGATGAGTAAGCTGGTTCAATCGGTAAAAATCTATTTGAAGGGGCAGGTTGAAGCCGGGGCGCAGTGTATTCAACTGTTTGATTCCTGGGCGGGTTGTCTGGGCGTAGAAGAATATCGCCGATTCGTATTGCCACATGTTTCGGAAATCATTGATGAGATTTCACCTCTTGTTCCGGTAATCAATTTCGCCACTGGCAATCCCATGTTGTTGCCCGAGTTGGCCAGTACATCGGCTCAGGTAATTGGTGTCGATTGGCGGATTCCGATAGACACTGCGTGGCAAAATATTGGCTATCACAAAGCTGTCCAGGGGAATCTGGATCCAGCGGTATTGCTTTCGGATACGGCAACGATTCGAAAACAAGCCGCAAAAGTTCTGGAACTGACACAGCAGCGCAATGGGCATATCTTCAATCTGGGGCACGGTATTCTGCCTCAAACGCCCGTCGAAAACGCAATCGCATTAGTCGACATCGTGCATGAGCTAAGTCAACGTTGATGCGTTTTATTCAGACTCATTGTCCATGACGCAATTCCAATTCCAATTTCAGTACGGTCCGTCAGATCTAAAGATCATTCGGGATGAAAGTGGAGTGGTGCGTTTTTCGCCTGCAGCTTCGATTAGCGTCTGGGCGACTGGATTTGCGATTTGTCTGATGATCCTTGGTGCGCTGGATCAGTGGAATATTTTGATGGCGTTGTTGTTTGTGGCGATGATCGTGCTGTCCTGGTTCGTGCGCCGATTGAATCGCGTGGGGATGGCCGACCGGGAATACCTTGTGCGGACCATTACGATTTCGGATTCCGGGGTTGTTGAAGAATTTGCCAACTCGATGTTCGAAAAATCCTGGTCTGCATTTGATGATTTTATTGATGCGCCCGGTCATTTATTGCTGAAGCATTACGAAAAAGTAACCGCGATCCCCAAGCGTTCGATTCCACCAGAAGAACTTGAGGCATGCATCACGTATATGCACTCAAAATTGAATAGTAGATTGAACGATGAAGTCGACAAGTTTTCACAGTGGTTTGAAAACGAATGTCGATTCGGCAAGTATTCCTTTCGCTGGAGTGATACGGATATTCAACTGCTACAAAAGGAGAAGATGCAGCTGTTTCGGTCCGTGGAAAGTGATTCATCAGGTCGCGGAAGAAGGAGCCCAATCCTGGCCACGTTTCTGATTCTGATCGCGATCGGTTTTTTAATGTCGTATTTTGAATTTTTCAACATCGGTGGCCCACCGCATTGGGACCAGGTCGCCTTGTTTGCGTTTGCACTTGGTTTGCCTTTTGCTTTGGCGCTGATGTGGTGGAAATACACCAAGAACCTTGTGCAGCAAAAGAAGCCAAAAATTCCAGATGAAGAAATTCAGGTAACACTTAGCGAAGAAGATTTGATGATTGGTTATCCGAAAGCCGTCGCGCGGTACAGCTTGCAGGATATTGTTGCATTTTATCACAGCGAGCGGTTCATTGGTTTTCGACCGCCAACGGGGATGATCCACGTTATCGCCAATCATGCATTCGGTGGCCGACCTGAAGCGATGGCATTTTTGAAGCTCGCTGATTCGTTGCGGCGGAGTGGAGCGGCGGAAATTGCCGGTGATGATGTTGTCGCCGAAGTCGTTGAAACGGGAAATCCGTTTCAGCCACCGATCCATCTGGATTAAGCTGCTCAAGGGCTGCTTATTTAAAAATTTTGCAACTTCAGAGTGTTCTCTTTCGTATTAAGAACGATGACAATGGCAGTACATTGATTTTGGAGAAGATTTGACGTTAACAGAAACAGGAGTGGCCGCAGCGGCGAATAAAGCTCGTCAGCAATTAATGGATGCGCGTGCCGCGAGCGGGCATTGGGTTGGTGAGTTGTCCGCTTCTGCGTTGTCTACCGCGACGGCGATCAGCGCGATCTCGTTTTATTTACAGTCGAACAAGGAATTTGCTTGTGCGGAAATCGCGCAGCAGCAAGTGGACGCCGGTATCACCTGGCTTGTCGCCAATCAAAACCCTGACGGTGGTTGGGGTGACACCGAAAAAAACTATTCGAACATTTCGACGACGATGTTAGTGATCGCAGCTTTTCATGCCGCGAAAATCGCACAGCGCTACAGCCAACAAATCGAGTCGGCGAATCGATATGTTGAAGAGCAGGGCGGTGTAGCAGGCATTCGGCGACGCTATGGTGAAGACAAGACGTTTGCGGTTCCGATTCTGGCGAATTGTGCGATGGCTGGCTTGGTCGATTGGAAAGAAGTTGGCGTGTTGCCTTTTGAAGCGGCAGTCGTTCCGCAGCGATTTTACAATCTGTTGAATTTGCCGGTGGTCAGTTATGCGATTCCCGCATTGGTTGCGATCGGTCAGGCGAAATTTCATTTTGACCCGCCCACCAATCCATTGGTTCGATGGATTCGAAAATGTTCAATTGGCCGTTCATTGAATGTGCTTTCGAACATGCAACCGGCCAGTGGTGGTTACCTGGAAGCCATTCCGCTAACGAGTTTTGTTTGCATGGCTCTGACTAGATCCGGACGAGCTGATCATTGTGTTGTTGAAAATGGAATACGGTTTTTGTTGGATTCATTTCGCAGTTCGGGTGACGATCAAGGCGCTCAGATGGGAACGTGGCCCATCGATACAAATCTGGCGACATGGGTCACGACCCTTAGCGTGAACGCCTTGTGTGCAGATTCTGATTTCCGATTTGAGGATGGTGATTGGACGCAATGTTTGGATTGGATTCTAAGTTGCCAGTACAAATCCGTTCATCCTTTTACGGGAGCGCAGCCGGGCGGATGGGGGTGGAGCGATCTAAGTGGTGCGGTTCCGGATGCCGACGACACGCCAGGTGCAATGCTCGCACTGAGATGTTTTTATGAGCGTGCTGAATTGCCGTTGGCAAAGAAGACTGAGATTGAGCTTGCGGCTGCGGCGGGTGCTAATTGGTTGCGTGGATTACAAAACAGGGATGGCGGTTGGCCAACATTTTGTCGCGGTTGGGGAAGATTACCGTTTGATCGTAGTGGCAGCGATTTGACCGCACATGTGATTCGTGCCTTGGCACAGTGGCAAAATGAAGTTCCAAATCGCACGAAATTATTGCGGTCTATCGAGCGTGGATTTGCGTATTTGGACAAAAAACAACGGAAAGATGGAAGTTGGCTGCCACTTTGGTTTGGCAATCAGGACCAAAACGACGATATCAATCCGTTTTACGGAACTGCTAAAGTTTTACACGCTTATTACGAAACTGGCCGATTGCATACCAAGGCGGCTCAAAATGGACTAAACTGGGTTCGAGAAAACCAAAACGCTGATGGTGGCTGGGGGGGCGGATCATCGGTGTTGTTTTCGGTTGCGGATAATTCAATCAGCAGCGTTGAGGAAACCGCCTTGTGTGCGGAAGTACTTTTGCTCGATGGTGATGAGCGATCGCAGGTTGCGGCTTTACGCGGCTTGAACTGGTTGCAATCGGCGGTCGAAAAAGACTTGATTAACGAAAGTACACCGATTGGTTTTTACTTTGCTAAGTTATGGTATTTTGAAAAATTGTATCCTTTGATTTTTGCAACTGCGGCTTTGTGCAGATCTCGCAAAGCAGATTGAAATTCCGCCAAGTCATGATGATGGACACGGTTGAATTCGCAGTGGAGAAAAAACTTGATTCAGTCGACAACTAACGAAACTCCAAAGCGACGTTCGCGACGCCGAAAGACGGCCCATTTGAAGATGGTTCCGTCGACTAAGGAATTGCGGGAATCGTTGCGCGCAACACTGTCGGAAATTGCGGCGGGGCTGAGTCGCAAAGTTCCGCCTTCTAAAGACGATTTGGAAGCGATCTGTCGTAAAGTTCTTGCCGATCAAGGGCAGCCAGAAGGCTTTCTTGGTTGGACGATGGTTGTATTGTCGAGTGCGTTTTGGGGCGATCAAATCAAATCGATTCCGCCCGAGCGACGATTGTTTCTGTTGCCACATTGTTTGAAGCATGCCGAAGGTTGCCCGGCTGATTACGACGAATTTGGACTTGCGTGTAAGACTTGTGGCGCGTGCAGCATTGCTGATTTCCGTGCGACAGCCGAAGAGATGGGTTACAAGGTGTTGGTCGCTGAAGGATCGCCCATCGTGCTTAAGATTATCGTCAGCGGGCATGTGGATGCGATCGTGGGCGTTGCGTGTTTGAATGTGCTGGAAAAAGCAATCGACAAAATCCTGCTGGCCGGAATTCCCTGTATGGCGGTTCCGCTGCTTTCGAGCGACTGTCGTAATACCAGTGTCGATGAAGATTGGGTGGATCAAATGGTGCGGACGCCTTACGAGGCAACGGTCCAAGAGACGCGAAGCTATCTGCATTTGATGCGTGCGGCTCATGATTTGATGCATGAAGACAAATTGGAAAAGCTGATTCCAAAAATCCGTGGTGGCCAGTCGCTGGCCGAAGCCAACGGAAAGGGCGTTGCGGGGCTGAATCCGATCGCCGCGACCGAAGCGATCGCTTACCACTTTCTGTCGGCTGGTGGAAAGCACTCACGTCCGTTCATCACGATGGCGGTCTACGATGCGATTACTGATTCAGGTGCCACGTTAGCTGGCGGCGATAAAGTGGTTGCGGGTTTTTCGGATGCGGTTAAACGAACGGCGATCACGATTGAAACGTTCCATAAAGCGTCACTGGTCCACGACGATATTGAAGACAATGATGCATACCGATACGGACGCGAAACGTTACATCGCCAGCATGGTTTGCCGACCGCAATCAATGTTGGTGATTATCTGGTGAGTCTTGGTTATCGAATCGTTGCCGAAGATCGTAACGAGCTTGGCGCGGAAACGGCTGCTGATGTTCTGGCTTATTTGGCCGATTGTCACAGCCGTTTGTGTGAAGGGCAGGGGGCGGAGCTGATTTGGCGTGATGCGAAAAACAAGATGCTCAAGCCGATCGACGCGTTGAAAGTTTATGCGCTCAAAACCGCACCGGCGTTTGAAGCGGCTTTCTACTGCGGATTGAGATTGGCGGGGCCGTGTGATGATTACGTTGCCAACGTCAAAGCGTTCTCGCGTAATCTTGGTGTGGCATTCCAGATACTTAACGATCTAAAAGACTGGGAAAAGGATTCAGAAAAGAATGATTTTCTTGGTTCGGATTTACTGGGCGGGCGGCCGACTTTGTTGTGGGCACTTGCTTTGGAAGGATTGAACGACGCGGATCGTCAGGAACTTCAATCGCTGACAGATCCTGAATGTGAATTGTCGCCGGTGAAACGGCTTCAGCGTGCTCGTCATTTGTACTTTGAAGCGGGCGTGTTTGAAAAAGCTCATCGACTTGTGGACAAGCATCAGCAGAAGGCCGAGGAGATCGCGGATCAGATCGAACCGGAAGAATTGCGACGGCTGATGTATTATCTGGTGGACACGGTATTGGATCGAACCGGTGAAATAACGCCGACGATTGAATTCAATGACTTGAGTTTCTCTGAAGTTCTGCCAATTATTAACCGTTGATTCTGTTATCCGTTGATTGCGTCAATCGATAGCATCGGTTGTATTTACCCGCCCTGATTGAGACTTATTTGTGGAATCCAAAGCCCATTCAATTGAACTGGATAAGCTGGTTGGGCTTTTTCTTGCTGGTGCGGACGCGTTAGGTGGATTTCAACTCTGTGCGGCACAACAAATTCCCGAGCCACAGAAATCGCTGTTGAATCATGACAGTCACATGACGGTGACGCTTGAAAAATTTCACAGCAGTAGCGTGAACGTTGTTGTGGAACAGGATAAGCGAGAGGGGCATTTTTACAGTCGCGAGATCCGATTGAAAAAATCATCAGACGGTGAAGTAGTGCAATATGGAATCGTACGACTGAACTTCAATCATTTGGATGAAAGTGTTCAAAGCGAAATTGTTGACCATTCAAAGCCGCTTGGACGAATCTTGATCGATCACAATGTCTTGCGGCAGGTCAAGCTTTTGTCTTTGTATGAAATTGCCCCGTCGCCTTATCTGGCTGGGCAATTGGATTGTGCGGCAAATGACTTGCAGTATGGCAGAACTGCTGTGATCTACTGCAACGAAGAACCGGCAATCGAGTTGTTGGAAATCGTAAAGCGATAATTTGCTCGCGTTGCTGATTTCGGTGATTCGATTTGCCTGGGTGTTTTCTTTCAGCTTTCTGTATTCATCCAGCGAGCGCTTAGCCATTTAGTCATCTAGTTTGTCGCACCGGCCAATTGCTTCATTTCAATTTCATATCCTTTGCGGTAGGGCCGCGCCAGCATGGCATTGGCTATCTCATCACCGACAATGGATTCTGATTTCGCGTCCCAATTGATTTTGCGACCGACGCGTGCACAGATTCCGGCCAGGTGGCAAAGGTTCAGCATTTCCATGTGGGAATGGACGTCGGAAATGGGTTCGATTCCGTTTTTGTGGCAATGCAGGAAGTTCAGCCAGTGAGCTTTTCGTTCAGCATTTTCCATCGGAAGATTCTTGTACACTTTTTGGATTGCGTCTTCTGGCAATGGGTTGTCCGCCAAATCTTCGACCGGCTTACCAGTTATTTTCCCTCGATTGACGAAAATTCGGCCTTTGTCACCTTCGATCAAGCAGCCGTTGCTGGTGTCGTGTCGAATGACAATTTCAGCGCCGCCTTCCATTTGGGCGGTGAAATTGAATTTGTTTGCGGTGTTGTATCGATCGTTCTGAACAGGAACACCATCTTTGAATTCAACTGGATGCTGCGCCGTTCCGTCAACCGAAAGGATGTTTGTGGATTGGCCTGCAGCTCGCAAAGCCCACATCGCAATGTCGACGTGATGGGCGCCCCAGTCGGTCAACTTACCGCCAGAATATTCGTACCACCAGCGAAATTCATAATGATTATTGTTACGTCTTGTAACTTGCTCTTTGCCTTTATCGTTGGTCAATGTTTTGTTGGCCCAGCGGAAGTCGGTCAATGGCGCCGGCCCCAGCCAGCGATCCCAGTCCAGTTCTTTTGGAACGTCCGCAATCGGGATCGCATCGCTTGTCGGAGCGCCACCGATGGCACATTGCAATCTTTTGATTTTTCCCAGTCGCCCTTCCGCAGCGATCGCGATCGCTTTTGTGAACAGTTTGAATTGGCTGCGTTGCTGCGTGCCAACTTGAACGATTCGGCCAGTTTCTTTCTGAACTTTTCGAATCAACTTGCCTTCGTCGACAGTCAGTGTCAGTGGCTTTTCACAGTAAACATCTTTGCCGGCCAGCATTGCTTCGATCACTGGTTTTGTGTGCCAGTGATCCGGGGTAGCGATATGTACGACTTTGATGTCGTCTCTTTCGAGGACTTTGCGATAGTCTTGCGAAACGTCTGCTTTGCCATTACTCAATTTTTTGTTGCTGCTTTCGCAACGTCGCAGATCGGCATCCGCGATTGCAACCACATCAACCCATTGCCTGGCGGCCCACATGTTGCCAACGCCCATGCCTCCAGCGCCGATCAAACCGATTGGAACCTTATCGTTGGCACAGCGGTATTCTGCCGACATCATACGATGGTTGTAGAAAACACACGGAGTAATAGCTGCAATCGAAGTCGCAGCGGCGGCTTTAAGAAAGCTTCGGCGGTTGGTTTTGGGGTGGCTCATGATTTCTCCGATCAGCTTCGTGATTTTGTAAGTAAGTTATCATAAGCCAGATCGGAATCGAAAAAAACCAAGGCAGAGGATTCGTGTGCAGAGCCGGTTAAAACAGCTGATCGACAGTTGGAAGGCGGAGTCCGGTGGTGCTCAGCCGATTCCCGCCTACCGTCGT
>CAYONX010000096.1:0-10484 GCA_964405425.1 uncultured Pirellulaceae bacterium
AAGAAACTGATCCGTTTCCAGTTCAACATCCTTCAATTGCTTCTCATGAGAAATAACGCGAGGAAATTTCAGCGCGAAACAGAATCCTTCTGCTGTCACGTCTGCCCAACGTTTAAAAGTGTCGACAGCTGGAATGCCATAAAAAGTGCTGTTACCTTCAACGGTCGAAAATACTTCGGAGTATTCTTTGAGCCAATTGGCTCTCGCAGATTTGGCTTTGTAGACTTTGCCTCGCCAATGCGGGCACGACCAAACCGGGCAACCAATTCGCAACTTTTGTTTTTCCGTCAACACGCTACCCCAATGCTATCAATTCGAGCTATCCAATCTTAAACCAATTCGATATTGGCTCACAGGCACCAGAGCATTAAGTTTTTGATGTGCTAAAAATGTACGCATTGGAACGAAGTGACTATTTCGAAACCAACCACCCAACCATGACTATCTCCTTCGACCGACGAAACTTGCTTAAGGCATTGATTGCGATCCCCTGTGCGATCGGTGGATACTTCGTCTACCGGGAATTCAAAGAAGACGATTCCGTTATCCGTACGATTGGTGAGCGAACACTTCCGCCACCCAAACCGCTTCCACAGCCGAATGCTGATTCCAGTTACCAGTTTATCGCTGTTGGCGATACGGGTCTTGCATCGGAAAATCGAAAAGCGGTCATAGACAAAATGGCTGGCCAACAAGAAACAAAGCCACTCGATTCAATCTTCCTGGTCGGTGACAACTTCTACGACAAAGGCGTAGCATCAACCACTGACAAACATTGGCAACGTCATTTCATCAAGCCATTCGCAAATCGATTCACTTCGAAATTCTACGCCTGTCTGGGCAACCACGATTACTATGGCAACATTGCCGCGCAAGTCGAATACACTCAATTGCATGACCAATGGAACATGCCAGCGCCGTACTATGCATTCACACAAAAGATCGCGGACCAGTGCACCGTCGAATTTTTCGTTCTCGACACCACGCCCATCGAAGAAGGCGACCACAGCACTCGCGCCCAAATTACCTGGCTAACTGACAAACTAAAGCATTCCACAGCCAATTATAAAATCGTGATTGGACACCATCCACTGTATAGCGGCGGTGAACATGGCCGCAGCCGACGCAATTACAACCAGCTTGCAAAACTGTTCGACAAATTTGACATCGATTTATATATCTGTGGCCACGACCATGACCTGCAACTGCACGACACACAACGTGGCTGGCTGCACTTAGTATCGGGCTCAGGATCAAAGCTACGCACCGTCAGCTGGGTACAAACATCGTTGTTCGCAAAAGCAGCCTCCGGATTCGCAAAGATTGTTTTGACGCCCACCAATCTAGGTATCGAAATCCATTCGACAGACGAATTGTTGTTTTCACATTCGCAACCAGCCAGAAAGAAAATGCTAGCCAAATCCGTGTGAAAACGCGTTAACAAGTTTCAGCATTTCTATTGACCCCGTTGGCAGACTATTTCTATACTCGGCAGCGGATCGGAACATCAATCTAATTGCCCAATAATTGCATCGGGTAGTGTTCATGGAGGAACCAATGAGAGTTGCCAGTTTAGCTACGATCACCCTAATCTTTGCTTGCCTTTTGCAAGGCGTCGATGCGCAGCAACCTGCCGATACAGGCAACAATCAACAACAGATTCAAACGCTGGCTGTCGTCAACGGAAAACAAGTTTCGCGCCAACAAGTTGCGACCGAAGCTCTGCGTCGATTCGGCGAAGAGGTTTTGGAAAGCATAATCAATAAGCAACTGGTTTACGCCGAATGCCAAAAGCTTGGCATCGCGATCACCGAAAAAGACATTAACGACGAAATAATCAGTCGCGCTCGCAAATTCAATATGTCCGACGAGCGGTATTTGCAACTGATAACTTCTCGCCGCAACATTCCAATCAACCGATTCAAGAACGATATCATCTGGTCAGAACTTGCATTGCGACGCCTGGCGGCGACCGATCTTAACATCACTCAAGAAGACATTCAAAAACGAATGGAATTTGAGTTTGGCTCTCGAGTTCAAGTTCGTGAAATCGTTTTGAAAAGCCGTCAAGACGCCGAGAATATTTTGCAACAGGTTCAACAGGCACCGGAACAATTCGGTAGATTGGCAAAAGAGTACTCCGTCAATCCAAACAGCGCTTCGGTATCCGGGTTGCTGCAACCGGTTCGCAGAAACGCTGGACTTAAACAATTCGAACAAATTGCGTTCTCGCTTCAGGAAGGTCAAATCTCTGACATCTTCGAAATCGAAGACCGATTTATCATTTTGCAATGTGAGCGTATCTTTCCGGCTGCCGAACTTGCCCCGGAACAAGTGGCCGAAGCAACCGAGAGAATTACCGATCAACTGCGAAACGACAAATTGGCCGACTCGGCCACCGAGTTGTTCAAGCGGCTTCAGGAAACGGTTCAAATCTCAAACGTTCTCAATGATCCGGAACTTAGCAAACAGATGCCCGGGATCGCAGCAACCGTTAATGACACCCAAATTTCAAAACGATTTGTGGCTGAAGAATGTATCGTTCGCTATGGTCAGCAAATGCTGGAAACCGAAATCAACCGATTATTGTTGATCCAGGAATTGCAAAAGAACAATATGCAAGTATCCCAGGACGATATTAACGCCGAAATCGAACGAGCGGCAGCCAGCTACGGTTACTTTGCGGCTGGTGGGAAAGTCGACGTGGATCGCTGGTTGCAATTCGTAACCCAAAACGACGAATCAAAAATCGACTTCTACATCGAAGACGAAGTCTGGCCATCAGTTGCCCTGCGGAAACTTGTCGAAGACCAAGTCGTGGTTGATCAGGACGACATGAAAAAAGGATTTGAAGCCAATTACGGTCCCCGTGTGGACTGTTTAGCGATCGTTCTCTCTGACAATCGCATGGCCCTTAAAGTCTGGGACATGGCCAAAAACAATCTCAATCAAAAGTACTTTGGCGAACTCGCCAATCAATACTCAATCGAACCGCTGTCAAAAAACAACTTCGGCGAAGTGCCACCGGTTCAAATGCACGGCGGACGACCGCAACTTGAACAGGAAGCATTTACTCTGCAAGCAGGCGAACTGTCCAAGATCGTTCAAGCCGGTGAACACTGGATCATCCTTTACTGCAAAGGCCGAACCACACCGCGAGTAACCGATTTTGAAGCTGTAAAAGATGAATTGCAGAAAAATATATTCGAGAAGAAGCTGAAGATTGCGATGACCGATGAATTTGAACGTTTGCGAAAAACCTCCCAAATTGACAACTTCCTGGCAGGAACTTCACAAGCTGGTACAGTTCGCACGGGAGCAAATCAAGCTTCGCCCCCGCAAAGATAGGTACAAAAACCGGTAAATAGACGGTGAACGAAAGGCAGCCATCCGTGGCTGCCTTTTTTTATGCAATTCCAGAATCTCGACTGGCCCATCGGTCCAAAAACCACAAAAATTAACGGTCACTCAAAAGGAATTCTCTCATGAATGTTGTACACGACAAAAAACCCGTAAATTGGCGCAAGAAGATATCAGCCGTTATTCTCGTTGCCGTGCTCGCCTACGCCTACGGCGCACCCTATGTGGCAGAATGGACTGGATGGGATCTACCTTCGATCCGAAACGATAACAGCTCCACAGCCACGATCGATCCTGAATCAGACTCGCATAATCATCGCCCGGATTTGGGAGCGCCTCTCGATGCGAAACTTGGCAATCGTTCCTCAAACAACTCTTCCAGCCATTCCAACAGCTCAACGGCCTATTTGACGCCCACCGGCAAAAAAAACCGACTGCAATCTCCAGCCGGTTTGGTCTACGGTGAAAGTCGAGGCGAACATCGTGTTGATCATGTCATGCGCCATGCCGTAGACGACAAGAACCGACCGGTACACAGCGTCTTTGATGGAACCCAAGATGAAATTCTGAAAGTCATCGACGAAGCCTACGAGCAAATTAAATCCAAATCGAATCGCGTAAAATCCAAACCAGACAAGCGACTCGATTTTCGTACCGCCTATACCGTCGACATGAAACGGAAGATTGGTTATCTCGGTGGTAAGCGGGGGCAGCGAGAAAATTATCCGTCACGAAGCAAGCTGACACTTGTCCTCGACAACGAAAAATTCGTGATTACGGCTTATCCCGATCGTTGATTAGACATGAACGCCATGCCCCCTACTCTGCTGATCGCCATTTTGATTGTCAATTTGGTTACGGCTCAAGAAAATCCCGGATTAGAAACATCCGAGGTCGAAAAGCAGTTGAAAGCAAATGTTGTGGTGCTCGCTGATGATATTGGCGAGCGTAATCTAACGAAATTCAAGGCGCTCAATCAATCCGCTGATTGGATCGAAAAGAATCTGAAAGAATTCGGCTACCAGGTTTCTCGCCAGAAATTCAAAGTCCGCAATCTCGATTGCCACAATATCATCGCCGAGAAAAAAGGGATCAGCCAACCCAAAAAAATCATTATTGTTGGTGCTCACTATGACAGCGTGGAAGGTACGCCAGGTGCAAACGACAACGGCAGCGGTACAGCCTGCTTGATGGTTCTGGCAAAGCGATTCAAGAAACTGAAGACGGATTACACTCTGCGATTTGTTGCGTTCACCAATGAAGAGCCACCCTATTTTCAACAAGAAGACCAAATGGGTTCATGGGTTTATGCCCGAAAATGCAGAAAGGACAACGATAACATCGTTGGAGTCATCAGCCTGGAAACGATGGGCTATTTCTCCAACGCTCCTAACAGCCAAAATTATCCGCCGCCGATCAGTTCAGAATATCCAACAACCGGAAATTTCATCGGCTTTGTCAGCGACACGAAATCAGGAGTATTTGCTCGCAAGTGTTTTAAGGCCTTCAAGAGCCATTCAATGGTGCCAGCCGAAATCGCATGTTTGCCTGGAACAATCCCTGGAGTCGGCTGGTCCGATCATTGGTCATTCTGGCAAGAAGGATTTGCGGGATTGATGATCACCGATACGGCGCCGTTCCGTTACCCTCACTATCACAAAGCAACGGACACCCCTGACAAAATCGATTATGCGACACTTGCCAATGTAGTACTGGGGCTTGAGGCAGTCATCAAAGAAATATCCTCGTCAGCCGACAAAGACAAATAAGCAGTCTTCAGACTTGGCTTTGAACTAACTCGTAGCCGCGACCACAGCTGCAATGGAATTGCAAAGCCGATCCAGATTGTTGGCGTTGATCCCGGCGACATTGATGCGGCCGCTCTTGAGCACATAGATCGAATGCTCTTTCTTCAATCGCTGAGCAAATTCACCCTGCAAACCTGAATAGCTGAACATGCCGCGCTGTTGCAAAATGTGATCAAAATTCATCTCAGGCAACCGCTGATTCATCGCCTCCACAAACATTTTTCGCAAATCACATATCCGAGTTCGAATGGCTTCCAATTCTTGAAGCCACAACTGATGTAAAGCTTCATCCTGAAAAACAGTGCTGACGATCGAAGCACCAAACGTCGGTGGATTGGAGTAAATCGAACGGATGACAGCCTTGCACTGGCTCAAAACTGCAAGGGCATCCTCACGGCTCGGACCAACGGCAGTAATCGCACCAACTCGCTCGCCATACAAATTAAAGCTCTTGGAAAACGAACTACAAATCAGAGCATCCGAATTCGTTTCGCAATAAGTCCGAATCGGATACGAATCCAAAGCCACACCTTCACCAAATCCCTGGTATGCGAAATCAAAAATCGGTATCAACGCTTTCGATTCAACGGCTGCGAAAATCTGTTTCCATTGCTCGGCATTCGGATCAACTCCGGTGGGATTGTGGCAAACAGCATGAAACAAAATTGCATCACCTGAATCGGCTCGAGCAATCGAAGTCAAACATCCCTGCAAATCAAAACTTGTTCCGCCAGCGTCCAGATAGTGATAGTGCCCGAGTTCCAAACCGGCACCTGGAAAAATGTTCTTGTGATTGGCCCAGGTTGGATCGCTGATCCAGATTCGTTTGACGCCGAATCGGGATCGCAGCGTTTCACCAGCCACTCGCAAAGCAGAAGTCCCACCTGGCGTTTGCGATGAGCATGCCAGGCCTTGCTCAATCACACGGTGAGCGTCCCCAAAAATCAAATTGGGAATCAATTCGTTGAAATTTTGCAGGCCACCGATGGGTAGATAAACGTGACTGTTACCTGAATCATGAATTTGTTTTTTGGCTTGGCGCACACAATCCAACACCGGTGTTCGCCCAGTATCATCCTGGTACATACCAACGGTCAAATTGATCTTTTTCGGATTTGAATCACGCTTGAATTCTTCAATCAAACCGAAAATGGCGTCAGGTGGGTTTACCGGCGCTGATTCAAACATGACAGTTTGCCTTGACGATGTTCGTGCTATCGTGTGAAAATCCAAAGTTTAATCCATGTCTGCCCGATCCGCGACGGCCCATTCGCGACATCATTTAGTCATTAAATCAACAGAAAAGAATACAATATATGTCGCGTAAAACTGGATTGTGGCTTATCGGTGCATGCGGCGGCGTTTCGACCACCGTTGCTGTTGGCCTTTCGGCCTTGAAACAGCAATTGAGTGATCAGTGCGGATTGGTCAGCGAAATGCCGGAATTTAAGTCGCTTGACTTTGTCAATTTTGGCGACATCGTTCTTGGCGGTCATGAAATCCGAAATACAACCTGTACCCAAGAAGCCGAATTGCTTTGTAACGGCCCGCAGCCGGTTTTCGCACCCAGCTATTTTTCGGCCTGCAAACAAGGTCTTGAAGATTTTGACAGCCAAATTCGGCCAGGCATTGTCAACAACGTGGGCGATTCGATTAAGCGATTGGGGGCACCTGATCGCATCGCGGCTGCAGCAACACCTCGCGAAGCCATTCAAAAGATTCAGGCCGATTTGGAGGATTTCAAGCAGCAAAACGATTGCCAGAATGTCATCGTGATCAACGTAGCGTCTACCGAACCGGATTCCGGGTTTCGTGACTATCCCGAAGATTGGGATTCGTTTGCCGGTGTCCTGGACGATGCCAGTTCGAATCTTCCAGCCAGTTCCTTGTATTCGATCGCTGCGTTATCAGCTCAAATGCCGTTTGTGAATTTCACTCCTTCGCTGGCAAACAACTTATCGGCGATTAATGATTTGGCCATTCAAAAGAATGTTTGCCACGCTGGTTGCGACGGCAAGACCGGCGAAACGTTTTTGAAAAGTGTCCTTGCACCCGCCTTTGCACGTCGCAACCTGGACATCATGTCCTGGGTTGGGCACAACATTTTTGGCAATATGGACGGACAAATTCTGGACGATCCGGTCAACAAAGAAACAAAGGTTTCCAGCAAAGGAAAGATGCTCCAGCACATTCTTGGTTACCAACCTCAATCGCACATTAGCATCGAATACATCAAGAGTCTTGGCGATTGGAAAACGGCTTGGGACCATATTCACTTTCGTGGCTTTTTAGGTACGCCGATGACCTTGCAATTCACATGGCAAGGCTGCGATTCGATCCTGGCGGCACCTTTGGTTTTGGATCTATGCCGGTTTGCTGAATTGTCGCAACAACGCGGCGAATCAGGATTGCTGACGCATCTTGGCAGCTTCTTCAAGTCTCCACTGGGCAGCGACGAGCACGACTTTTCCATTCAATTCCAGCAATTGTTGGATTGGGCAGCCAAGTAAGAGACATATGCGTCTTGCTTGCATGCAAATTCATGCGATTTCCCGGACAGCAAGTTGAAAGAATTTCCAAGTAAAAGCGTGTTAAACTTTGCGGCCTTGGCAAGCGTTAACATTTGAAACGGGCTCAACGCTGAACGGCGTTCGACAGGTCGATAATTTTTCTGACCCAAGACCGTTTCTTGTTGGAATGTGAACGTTTTCCACTCGCAACCAATAGCGAATTTTCTGCTGCTTGCTTGCACTCTGGCTGCATGCTCGTTGACCGGATGCCGCGCCTTGGAAAACCAGCTCATCTACAACCCTTCCGTCTATCCAAACGGATGGAATGATTTTGCCGACCTCGAAATTGAAGAAGCCAATTTTGTTGCGGACGATGGCACGCAATTGCACGGTCTGTTTGCCCAGCACCCAAATCCAAAAGCCGTCCTGTTGTTTGCTCACGGGCGCGCCGGCAACGTAACTTCGAGTGTGAACTCGCTTGCCAAATTCATTGAGCGACATCAGGTATCGGCGATGGTGTTCGACTATCGCGGTTTCGGGCGCAGTGAAGGTTCGCCCAATGAAGAAGGGTTGTACCTGGACGCTCGCGGCGCGCGGCGCTGGCTGGCTGGTCGCACTGGACTGGCAGAAAACGAAATCATTTTGATGGGTCATTCGCTGGGAGCCGCCGTTGCCATTGAATTAGCTGCAACCGACGGGGCCAAAGGACTGATTGTCGAATGCGGTTTTACATCCCTTGCAAGATTGGTACGCCGCTACGCACCAATCGTGCCCGCCGAGCTGATACTAACCAGCCAATTCCATTCCCTCGAACGAATTAAATCGTACGAAGGCCCGACTTTGGTCGCCCACGGTTCTGAGGACAAGATCATTCCGCTAAAACATGGCATTCAATTGTTCGAAGCTTCTGGTGGTCAGAAACGGTTTCTAAGAATCGAAGGTAATGGACACGCAGACGCACCGACCATTGATTACCAGCTGGCCATCGACGATCTAATTGAAAGCACGATCGTTACGACTGCCTCCAACACGCTTTGATTACTTCACCGCAACGATATAGCAAATCCAGCTTGGGTCGCTATCGGCCTGCGTGGCTTTCTCCCACTGGCTGTCGCCATCGTCGTATTCGATTTCCCAATAGACGTGGCTGTCGCTGAAACCAGCTTCGGCAAGCATTTCACGGACTTCAGGAATCGTCCAAAATCGCCAATTGTATTCAAACGCTTTCTTGATCCTGCTTCCATCGGCAAACTTGAATCCGATATAGAACCGTGCATCGGCATTGATTGGATTGAAGCGATCCTGTTTCCAGTAATACTTAAATCCCTTCTTTCCTTTCTTGATGGTTCGCACATCGGTTTGGCCTTCTTCGTAACAGCCACCGCCGCCCATCATGTCCATGATCATGATCCCCTGTTTGGCGATATTGCTGCGAGCTATTTTGAAATACTCGATTACCTCGTCCCGTGTTTTGAAGATCCAGAACGAAAAGTTTTGCGCGGCCAGTATGTCGACTTGAGGTCGATTGGTTTTGCGAACGTCTTGCTGCAGAATTCGAACCCGTTGCGATTCGGCCTGCTTTAATTTGGAATGATTGTGTTCCTTGCCCCACGCAAGTGGTTCGGGATCCAGATCCACACCAAGTGCGGTACGATTTCGATTCGATGCGACCCAGTTGCAACAAATTGCATAGGTCCCACAAAAATCCTCACGCAGCGTTAACGGCGTTTTGCCAAATTGGTCTCGATAAGCTTGTTCGAAGAATTCGATTTCGTGTTCTGGCGACTGGACCGATGCCTGATAGCAGGCGTATTTGTCCGCCTTATCAGCCATGGTTTTCTTTTTCTTCTTGGACTTGCTGCCCATAAATTTCCCGCAAGTATCTTAAGTTGTATATCAGGTTGTTGGTTCTCACGCTCTGGTGCTGATGCTTGGTCTCGCGTCCAGATGTGCGATAGCCAAATAGTTTAGTTTCAGCTGGCGGCAAATGCGACTGGGCCCCAACCAGCCATCCAATCCAAGTGGTTTTTCTCGGGCATGCCAAAACGCAGCCAGAGTTTCTGCTGTGAGCTGGATAGGTTGGTTGTCTATCCAAAATACCCTGAATGTTGGATCCACAGATTGATACTGTAAACAACGACCAGGGAGACGATCACGGTGCCGGCATTCAAAACCGCACGGGCCGTTCGGGGACGCGTCCTGGCAATAATTTGTGCAACGACAGTCACAAACGCGACCAGGGCGAACTTGAAATAGATCATGCCTCGGAATCCATACCTGCTGAGAATATAGTTGGCCAGCAAATTTGATTCCTGAAATTCCGGGCCGTGGTTAAGTAACAAGTAAGTCATGAACACATCCATGGCGTTGGCCAGGATGAAAAAACACGTCTCAGTCTCCAGCGGCAACTGGCTCGCCCAAATGCTGGTTTCATGGCTCGGTTTGGGAGCCTTGGAATCCATTTCTTTCACCCGCCATCCACCTTGAAAAATGACTGCCTGCCCATCGCCTGATCTTCCCGCATCGTCGACCCATTTTAATAGTCGACGCTACAGTCGGAATTAATCGCATAATCGCCTATCAGATTATGAAGATAAGTTTACATCACACGCTGAAAATCCGAACATACGTTTCTATCGAGCTGGATAATTGATCGCATTTTCATGAATTGCGGCTGTGAAGGGAGAGCAAATTTTCTATAATCAGGAAGCTATATTTTGGCCGATTTTCCTTCTTTCTTATTCCAATATCGGACTAAATCAATGAATCTAAAAACACAGCGCAATTCGAATGGATTCACCTTGGT
>CAYONX010000097.1:0-10438 GCA_964405425.1 uncultured Pirellulaceae bacterium
ACCGATGGGTTCGGTTTCGGCTGGGGGATTTGTGAAACACAGAGGCACAGAGATCACAGAGAAGACAAAAGCAGATTTCTCCGTGCCCTCTGTGACTCTGTGTTTTTCCTTCCACCACTTCATTCAACACCCACCTGAGCTACACGATCTGATCGTGTCATCAATGAAACTTCAGGCCGTTTTCACTACACTTGAATTTGTCGTTTTCTCAAACCGCGCGCTTGAGCCTCGAAAATAGTAGCGATGTTGTCGAAACGAAGTTAGCGGTTAGTCAATTCAGACACATCCACAAAAAAGCAATGAAGCTTTCAATTGCGAATCTTTGCTAAAGACGAATCATATACTACTGACTCCAATCGGCTGGCAATTTGTTCGTCTTGCCAGTGAAATCGTGCGAGCAATGCAAGGGACAAAATAGTTGCCGATGGGTCACTGAGCCCCTTGCCTGCGATATCCGGCGCAGAGCCATGGACTGGTTCGGCGACTGCAAGGGAATCGCCAATGTTCAAGCTGGGAGCGCGACCCATACCACCACACCAGTACGCTGACAGATCCGATAGTATGTCGCCGTACAAATTGGTCGTTACGATAACGTCAAAATTCTCAGGCGATTCGACTAACCGGTAGGCCACGATGTCGACCAATCCTTCAGAAATTTCAATGGACCGGTGCATGCCAACGTCGTCGATCGCTTCTCGCACGCAATCGCGAAACAGTCCGTCACAGACTGGTAATACGTTGGCTTTGTGAGCGATTAGAACTTTTCCGGAGCGTTGTTGAGCGATACGACCTGCCCATCCGCCAATCCGTAGCGAAGCCCCGCGAGTAACCACTTTTTCAGCCACCGCCCGATCATCTGCGGCACGCTCCAGGCCTGAATACAGGCCCTCGGAATTTTCGCGAACGATCAGAAAATCGATACCATCTTTTACTGGCTCTGGATGCCACGCACTCTTGATAGGCCGCAGATTGGCATACAGTTCTAATTCTTGCCGGATCTTCAAAATCGCGCTGCGGTAGCCTTCAACTTTTTTACTCGGCGAAGAAACAGCTCCGAATAATGCAGCACCGCAGTCGCGAATCGTTCGCAAAGTTGCCACGGGTACCGAATCACCCTGATCCAAAAATGTCTGCCAGCCGGCATCCGCACGCACAATTTCGATGTCACTGGTTATTGACAACAGTACTTCGACGGCGGCGTCAGTCACTTCCGGACCAATCCCGTCACCGCCGATAACACAAAGTTTACGAGCGTTCATTTTTTGTTCCTAAAGATGCACTTACCGAACAGGCAACCAAGTTTGCAATTTTAGCCAATCGCGTTTGGAAAGCTGCCATGCTCTTTGACGTAGTTAGCGATACCACCGGCACCAACAATTTGCAGCGCGAAATCAGCAAGCGGCTCCAATGCAAATTCCTGGCCGTCGATTTTAACCGTCGCGTTGACAATATCAATTTCTGCGGATTGGCCGTCACGGACTTGATCGACGACTTCAGGAGCGACGAAAACCGGCAAGCCAAGATTGATGGCATTGCGATAAAAAATTCGTGCAAAGCTGCTGGCAATGATCGCGGCAATCTGTCGATTCTTTAAAGCTTGCGGCGCATATTCTCGAGACGAACCACATCCAAAATTGTTATCGGCGAATATGATGTCACCCGGCTGGGCGTTTTCGTTGAATTCAGGATGCGCTTCGATAAACGCTGCAGTTCCAACATCAGCATCGGGCCTCATGTATGGTGCGTAGCGACCGGGTACGATTTGATCCGTATCGACGTCGCGGCCGAATTTCCAGACTCTAGGCATTTGCGATCTCCAATTCTTGAGTGACATTTCTGGGGTCAGTGATTTGTCCGGTCAAAGCCGTTGCTGCTGCAACCGCTGGCGACGCCAAATAGATTTCTGAATCTGGCGAGCCCATCCGGCCTTTGAAATTTCGATTTCCTGTTGATAGGCATCGCTCACCTTCTGCCAACGTTCCCTGATGTCGGCCCATACATGGCCCACAACCAGGCGTTGTCAACGTCGCTCCGGCATCAAGCAGTGTCTGCATGGAACCGTCGGCGATGGATTGCTGCAAAGCCGTACGCGAAGCTGGAGTCACGATCAGCCGAATTGCCAATTGCTTTCCAGCGACCACGTCGGCAGCTTTTGCCAGGTCTTCCGCACGCCCATTGGTACAGGTTCCAAGGAAAACAACGTCGATTGGACGACCGGCGACATCGGATAAATCTACGACATCGTCGACGCTGTGCGGGATAGCCACTTGCGGTTCCAGCTGATTCAGATCCACTTCCAAAGTCCGCGTGTAAGTTGCTTGTGGATCTACCTGCAGCCAGTCATTTTCCGGAGTGATGTGAACGTTTGACAACGGAAAGATACCGGCTTTGGCACCTAATTCGATTGCCATACTTGAGATCGTTTGTTTCTCATTAAGAGGCAAATCATCGAGCCCATGATATTCAATCGCTTCATAAGTCGCCCCCGCGATCGTCAGTTGCCGGCAAAACCACAACGCAAGATCCTTTGCATCGACTGACGGATTGAATTGACCGCTACACTTCAAGCGAATCGTTTCGGGAATTCGGAACCAAGCCTGCCCGGTCCCCCAGCACAACGCGATGTCAGTCGAGCCCATACCGGTTCCAAATGCGGTGACGGCCCCATAGCTCGTCGAATGCGAGTCAGATCCAATGATGATTCTGCCCGGTGCTGCGATCCCCTCTTCGACAAGAACCTGGTGGCAAATGCCTCGCCCAACATCGAACAACCGGATGCCCTGCTCTTTTGCAAAGGCCCGTATTTTTGCCTGGGCGTTGGCATTGCCAACGGTGGATGCGGGTGCAACATGATCCATGACCATCACGATTTGCGACGGATCGAAAACGTTTTCGATGTTCAGCTGTTCACGCATGATCTTGATGATGCCAGGCGACAACGAATCGTGCCCCATGGCAACGTCTGGTTTGACGACTACCATCTCACCCGCTTTGACGTTTCGCCCAACGTTTCTTGAGAAGATCTTTTCGGTAAGTGTTTGCCCGATCGCGTTTTGCTGGTCGGGTGTCGGCGTTTGGGAATCCATCAGGATGCTCCTCCTTGGGTTTCGGCCATCGAAAGTTCCTCAAGCTTGTTCTTTTGACTAGAACTTCCCCAGGAACGCAGCAAGTCATCAACGTCAGACAGACCAAGAGATCTCAGGTCCGACAATCGTTTAACGGCAACGGTGATCTCTTTAATCTGGTCGTCATTTAATTCAATATTCAACTGTTGTGCCCGGTCCTTGATCGCATTCCATCCGGTTAGCCGGTGAGCGACATGGACGTAGCGATTCAAGCCAAAATCTGCCGGCTTAAGGATTTCATAGGTCTGCGGGTTGTTCAAAACAGCTTTAGCATGAATGCCGGCTTTATGCATGAATGCCGAATAGCCCGTGATATAGTTGTTGAAAGGCACCGATATTCCGACTCGCTCGGCAACCAGATGATCTAGTTCGTACAACAGTGGCAATTCGTAATGCGCAACCAGTTCGGTATCCAGTGCGTATAGCCTTGAGACCAATCCGCCCAACGGTGTGATCCCGTTTCGTTCGCCGATCCCAAGGACGGTGGTGTCTATGAATCGTGCACCACCGCAAAGAGCGGCGTAAGCATTGGCGATCGCACAACCGGTGTCATTGTGTCCATGAAACTCAATGTCAGCTTTGACAACGGACTTCACCGTCGAGACCAGCGATTGAATCTGTTCGGGGCTGCCAATGCCGACAGTGTCCGCGATCCCGACTCGATGAACGCCAAGTTTGTCGATTTCCCGATAGACTTGTAACAGATCTACTAAATTGCTGCGAAGTGAGTCTTCGGTACTGAATCGGACTTCGACACCCTGTTCACACAACCATGTGACAACATCGCGGGCCAAGTCAATGATCTGTTCGACCGATTTCCCGTGGCCGAATTCTCTTAACAAGCTGGAGGTTCCAATCACCACATCCACACCGTCCACACCGGTGTCGACCGCCATTTGAGCATCGTCCAAATTGCAGCGGATATGCGTCAGGATCTTTGATTTCAGCCCCAATTTGGCAATCGCCGCACAATCATCCCGGCTTTGCGGAGAAGCACATGGTGAGGTCAATTCGATGTATTCGACACCGAAAGCGTCAAGCATCCGGGCGATTTCAATTTTGTCTTCCGTCGAAAAGAAAGCATTGGCAAACTGCTCGCCTTCTCGCAAAGTCGAGTCGATGATCCCGATACCACGAGATTTCAACTCTTCCGGCGTACACCACCGCAACGACGCCGTTGTTGGACATTCCATTTTGCAACTCCATAAAAAAAACCCCGCCAAAACTGGCAGGGTATGAATGATTCAATATAAAATCTGCCAGACTAAAACGCGTAGCGTTTGACCTTTTTGGCGAATTGTTTTTTGCTTTGAAACATGATGCTTCAAAGTTTATCCAATGGTGCGCATCTCTCCAACGGACGTTCATTGAATTTTAGTAAAATTTATTATCCATTAGCGAGTGTGCCCGAACCGGTTTGAATGCTCCGGGTGAAACTGGAAGCAGAATCGGAATCACAACGGGCAACGTGACCTCATCGACTAATGATTCTCCGAATCAAATCAAAACAGAATAATCTTCTCTGGCTTCTGCTTTTCTCTGGCTTCTACGTAAGGATTTCGAATCTAGTCGGTCTGTAAGTAAGAGAAGTCGTTCGCTTTCGTATGAAAGCCAGGAATTCGCAGAGTGCCCATTTAGACCAACCTGCAAACTTTGGTTTTAACGCGGTGTGTTTTAACACTAATTGCGACATATTGGTCTTGATGTTAACCAACGCAATCGTTTACGGTAATGAAATCGTTGTTTCAAGCTTCTTAAGAAAATTTCAGCCCCCTTACAGTGGGGTGGGCTAAGTTTTAAAAGGGGCCGCCGAAAGCTCTTTCATTACGAAATCGGCTGGAGAGATCATGAAGAACGCATCTGCTGTGTCTAATAGCATGGAAGCTGAAGCCGCTCGTTCGATCGAGTCCTTTCGCTTTCCCTGGCGGGCCTTTACCAACATTCTGGGGCTTCTAGCTGTGATCGCAGTAAGCTGTTCGCAGAGCAGTTGGTTGACGATTTCAATTGTTTGGTGGATAGTCGGCAGCTTCTATATGGCCCAAATCATTGGACGGGCAATTCGTCCACAGACTTTACCCGTCGACTCGATTTTCAAGAAATAACGAATCACGCCAATCTACCAAATTCACTGGTTCGCATGATTCACTTCTTGCGAACTATGCAACTTCTTCGCGTTCAAGCCTTTCAGCCTGGCGTCTGTCTCCAGTCGGGAAAAATCGCGATTAGCCGATCTTGGTCATCTCGTGAACGGCAAGCTCGGCAATCGCTCCATCGGTTGCAGCCAGGAAAGCCTTCAAGTGTTGGCTCGCCATGTGGTTCTGCCATAGTGCACGCGATTGCCAGTTTTCAAAAAACATAAAATGTGCCAGGTTCTCATTGTCCTGATGCAAATCGTATTGCAAACAACCTTCTTCAGATCGAGTTGCATCAATCAACTTGTGCAATTCAGACTTCACCAAATCCACTTGGTCATCCTGTGCAGTAATGTGTGCAACAATCGTTAGGTCTGGCATCAAAGCCTCCTTTGAAACTTAAATGAAATCGTTTCCTGCTTTCTGTGCAATTTTTGGAGCCGTTAAAGAGTCAATCCGCTTTGTTAATATTCAAAGCCGCTTCAACTTGCTCCAATCTGGCATCGATATTCATTAACATCTGTAAAATCAGGATGTGTGTTTTCTTGGCGTCGATGCCGACGGGGCTGGTGTCGCTGTGAATCTCTTTGGCAATGGATTCGTATTTTTCCTGATCAATCTGCATAGGTCAGTCACCCTTGTTTATTCGTTTTAGAAGCTGAAACGGAAGAAGCTGAAGCGGATTGCGCAGGTTTTTTCTCCGCAAACGACTTTGTTTTGTGATCGAAAATCCCCTGTTCATCCCGGACTTCGATCAGTTGAGAAATAACGCTGATCGCAATCTCACCTGGTGTGTTATTACCAATCGGTTTTCCCATCGGGCAGTAGAACGATTGGATTAGATCCTCACCAATCCCCTGCTCTTTCAAATCACGACGCAGCACACTGGCTTTCTGTGAACTGCCAATCACGCCAACATAGGGTGCGCGGCGAGTTTCCAAAACTTTATGAAGGATGGGAAGATCCGACGCGTGCCCGCGAGTCATCAACACAAAAAAAGCTCCCGACGGCTGGCATCCAACTTGTCCCGGCATATCGTCGGTGCAAATCTTTTTTAACTTTCGATGATCCGGCAGTTTTGCCAACCAATCCGCACGTGGGTCGATCCAGGTTACCCGGCAATTTAAAGTCAGTAACAGTGGGACGAGTTGCTGAGAAATATGGCCGGCACCAAACACAACAATCGGCCACTCATCGTTTCGCACTACTTCAAATAAGAATTTGACTTCGCCGCCGCAAGTCATCCCAATGTCGGTCTGCAAATTCCAGGTCACCAGTTCGCAGAGTTGTTTCTCGGTCGTTTGCTCAAGCAACTGCTTTGCGTATTCAACGGCAGCCGCTTCGATTTTGCCGCCTCCGATGGTTCCCGCCTCGATCCCGTCGGCCGTGACCAGAATCTTGGCACCAACAATCTGAGGTGCGCTGCCGCGAATTGCGACTTGAGTGATCGTCACAAAACTGGTCTGGCTGTCGAACAGCTCAACCGCTTTGGTGGTAAACTGATAGAAATCAAAATTCATGATTCTGATTCTGACAAATCACACGGATACTTCACCCCCATTTCAGAGAATACGTGGAAAACAATCGCACCTTTGGGATCATCCCCGCAGCAGGACACAGCCGCAGAATGGGAACACACAAGCTGTTGATGCCGTGGAAAAACGGACGTGTCATCGATTGTGTGCTGGAAGCGTGGACGAAAAGCTGTGTCGATCATAGTGTGATGGTCGTTCGTAAAGAGGATGAGTCCTTGATCGAATCAGCATCACTTCAACCATCGATTTGTGTCCTGGCACTCGAAACCAACACCGATGATATGAAACAAACGATCCAAGCGGGACTCAAACATATTGAGACTCTTTGGTCACCTCTGGAAACTGAGCGCTGTCTGATCGCTCCAGCGGACTTGCCAAAGTTGACGTTTCAATTGATTGATGCGGTGGCCGGTGCGATTGAATCGAAAATTGTTGTTCCGATGTACGGTGACAAAATTGGACACCCAACCGGATTCCCCTGGCCTAAAACAAGCGAGATCTTTGAGCTGAATCCAGACGAAGGCCTTGATGCTTTGATCAAGCGCAGCCCAACCAAAAAAATCGATTTCGATCTGGCACTTAGACCGCGCGATATTGACACGCCCGAAGATTATTCGCGCGAATGTGAATCGCGCAATTAATTGCCGAAGCCTGGCATCAATTCATTAGTTCAGAACGCTGCATTTACGCCCACGACAAATCGTGGTCTTCAATTGGCAGGTCGCGAATACGTTTTCCAGTCGCGGCAAAAATCGCATTGCACAATGCAGGTGCTGCACTGGCAACCGTTGATTCACCGACACCGGCAGGCACTTCAGTGCTTTCAACGATTTCACAAATGACTTCGCTTGGATAGTGCTCCATTTTGCACATCTTATACGTGTCGTAATTGCCTTGTTCACAACGACCGTCAGCAAATGTGATCCGACCAAACATGGCTTGCCCCATCGTCATCGCGATGGTCCCTTCCATTTGAGCTTTCACGCGATCGGGTGCAACCACGGTGCCCGCGTCCAGCACAACCCATGCCTTGGGCACAGTCAGTTTTCCGTCTTTGCCGACCTTCACTTCAAAAACATGAGCGGCAAAACTGGAAAATGAACGAGCACATGCAATCCCCAATCCGGAACCCTTTGGCATTTGATCGTATCGAGCGTCCCAATCTGAAATTTCCGCCGCACGCTTAAGCGTCTTCTTCAAACGGCCAACATCCCAAGGGAATCGAGGACTGGAACGAACACCTTTGAGAACTCGATCTTCGCCAAGAATCGCCAACAAATAGTCCTTTGGATTCTGTTCAGCATGGTGAGCCAATTCATCCGCAAAACTACTGACCGCAAAATTCTGATGGATGTGGTTTACCGCTCGCAACCAACCAATCCGCACATGGCCCTTGGCTTTGCACGCTTCAACCTGAATATTGGGAATATCAAACGGAACATCCTGAAGCCCCTGCCCAACGCCGCCGGGTTCATCGGCGCGAGGATTAAAAGTCGATCCGATCGGCGGATATGCTGCTCGGGCAAGCCATGCCGTTGGCATGCCTTTATCGTCAACGGCCGCTTCCATGTAAAGTTCCGACATCGTGTGATAGTAGTCATGTCGGATGTCGTCTTCGCGAGTAAACATGACGTGCACCGGACGCCCTGCCTTGTGCGACAACATCGCCGCCTCAACACAATAGTCCGGCTTACTTTTGCGTCCAAACCCGGAACCCAGCAAGGTTACTTCAACGACCACTTTGCTCGCATCGGCAATGCCAAGTGCCTGAGCAACGGCGCCCTGTGCCGCTTGGGGGTTTTGAGTTGCCGCGTACATGTGACAGGAAACCGGCTTGCCACCTTCATCTGTTTTCACATCGGCGACAGCCGCTGGAACTTCCATCGAAGCATGAGCAAGATACGGAACCGAATAATTGACCGCGTACTTGGTATCGGCATCTTCCAATGCCTTTTGCACGTCGCCAGCCTTGCGGACAACTTTGCCTTTCTTCGATACAGACTTCTTCAGATCCTCTTTGTATTGCTTGGTATTGTGGTCCGCATTGGGACCGTGATCCCATTCAACTTTTACAGCATCACGACCTTTCCATGCTTGCCAGGTTGATTCAGCAAGAACAGCGACACCGCCCAATTGCGAAAACGCAGGAGCTGGACCGCGGTACTTTGGAATTTCGATAACATCGACAACACCCGGCATCTTCCTGGCATCATCCGCTTCGAACGATTTGACTTTCCCGCCAACCGCTGGAGGACGCTTGACCAACGCGTAAACCATTCCATCCATTTTGGCATCGACGCCATAAACCGCTTTTCCGGTCAAAATGTCGTCGATATCCACGATTTCGGACTTCTTGCCGATGTAACGCCATTTTTCTCGCGGCTTGAATTTCAGATCCTTATCCTCAGGCACATCCAGCTCTTTCGCATCGGCAACCAAGTCCTCATAGCCCAGCGATTTATCGGACTTGGTGTGGACGATTTTATGCAGATCGGCCTCGACTTCGTCCACAGAAACTTCCCACCGATTGGCGGCAGCTTGTTCCAACATCATTCTGGCCTTGGCTCCAACGGCGCGCATGCGATCAAAGAAACCGCGAACGCTATTGGAACCATCGGTGTTTTGGCTGCCGTATCGATTGTCGCCGGGAGCTTGCTTAATGGTCACTTTTTCCCAATCGGCATCCAATTCGTCTGCAATAACGCGCGGTAATGCCGTCCGGATCCCCGTCCCCATTTCGCTGCGATGAGCCATGATCGTAACGCCGCCATCGGCAGCAATCGAAATGAAAAGATCAGGACTAAAACTTTCTTCCTGTGGTGCCAACCCATGTTCGACTTCGATTTCGCCACCGGTCGAAACTCGGGCCATCAAAACAAAAGCACCTGCCGCGCTTGCGCTCGCCAAAAAGCCACGCCGGGACACATTCGTCTTTTCGCTTTGTTTGTCAATTCCAATCGAATCAATTGCCATTTTGAATCCCAGTACTGAAGTTTGTTTTTCGATCGCTGTTAGTTGAAATTATTCGCCGCGCACTTCTTTGGCGGCAGTCTTGATCGCTTCGCGGATGCGAGGATACGTTCCGCATCGGCATATCGCCCAGACATTTTCATCAATGTCTTGATCGGAAGGATTGTTGTTGGAATCAAGCAGCGCCGCCGCCATCATCATCTGTCCTACTTGACAGTATCCGCATTGCGGAACGCCATGCTCTTTCCATGCCTTTTGAACCGGATGGCTACCATCTTGCGAAAGACCTTCGATCGTAACGATCTCGGTATCTTCAGCTTCGGCTACGTCCGTCTGACAGGACTGAACCGCTTCGCCATCCATGTGAACCGTACACAGCCCACATTCAGATATCCCGCAGCCGTATTTGGTACCCGTTAAACCAAGATTCTCGCGAATCACCCACAACAACGGTGTGTCATCTGCAACATCGTCGCCTAGTTCAACTGGTTTACCATTCAAAGTGAATTTGATCATTGCAACTCCATTGATTCTGGTTGCCTGGCCTTCGTCTTGTTTCGTTGATGTTATACCACATTCGATTGCGTCAAAGAATACTCGTGGAATAGTTAGAAGTTTTCCGTATTATGGCCTACACTCAAACCACCCTGCAGCAACGGGCCCGCCCAGCCAGCCA
>CAYONX010000098.1:0-10379 GCA_964405425.1 uncultured Pirellulaceae bacterium
AGCTTCGCCAGCTTGGATGGAAGATCAATCCCAAACGAGTATATCGACTCTGGAGCCAAATGGCTGGCCTGACCAACGCGCAACTTTAACAACAGTTTGGCATTTCGTTGTCGGATGCTTTGTTGCCAGATATCGCTCAACCAAACGCCATGGTTCGGGGAGGAATGATTGGGCCGCCTTTGGCTAAATATTGTGCGCTTCCCATATGGGATGATCTTTATTGGATCAACTTATTGGAGCTGCCATTGCGGGGAGACGTCAACGAGGATCGCAGGCTGAATCTGCTGACATGAATTCTGACGGCGCTGTCAATTTACTTGATGTCAGTCCGTTTCTTCTTGCGCTACCGGATAAATAGCCAGCTATTGTCTACGTAAGTTAACAACGGGTCGGTGGCTTAATGCTTGAGCCATCCATTCGATTAACTTCACAGCAGTAGGAAATACAATCTAAGCCCAAAATTTTATCGAAAGCCGACCCAAGCTTATTCGTCTTAAGAAAAATGCGACACAGGACTAAACTACTAACTCAAATTCATGCTTAGTAGATTTGACACGCAAATAGCCGAGGCGGGACTTGAACCCGCACGTCCGTAAGGACACAGGATTTTAAATCCTGAGCGTCTGCCAATTCCGCCACTCGGCCAAGCTGATCGCAGATGCTGTTACGATAACCTTAGATCTGTTTTCAGCCAAGTAGGTTCATAGCGGATGTTGGGTGTCTTGGCTGGGAAATCACACCACTTGGTTTAACGCACCGCACAACGGAACACGGACGGCAAGCAACTTATCTTAGTGGGCGATTGGTGTTGGTGCCGAGTTCAGCAAAAAGTTCGATAGTTTTGCTGTCGCGAACGACCGTCAGTTTCATTAATTCGCCGATATCAAATTGTGAAATGAACATTCGCAATTCCTCGAATGATTGGATGCCGTCGTCGTTTACATGAGTGATCAAGTCGCCCGCCTGGATGCCAGCCTTGTCGGCGCCCGAACCAGCAACCACCATTTCGATTTCACACGAATATTGGTCTCGCAAACGAGTGTCTCTGACTCCCTGCACACCCAAAAAGCTGACTGGATTAAACACGATGACGTTGCGACGAATCTTATTGAAATCGCGATACGATTGGGGGTTGAATTTGCAAACCGACAGATAGATTCGTTTGACTTCTGACATCCCCAGCCATTTATCGAATACGTCGGCATTCAGTTTCGTTCTTCTTACGTCGATGGTCTGCAGCGAGGAAAGGTCATCGAAAGATTTTACGGCCGCTTTTGATAACTGACAGCGATTCAACGTCAAAGCATAAATGGGATGACTTGTCAGCCAGTCAATCGTATCATCGTCAAACTTGTAGTCCTCCAATTCCACCGAAGTGATGCCCTTGGGGATACTCAAGTCTGTAAGTTTTCCCGAAGCAATCTTCGTGTCGGAGAATCCGATGTGTTGCAGACCCTTCAGTTCCGACAACAGATCCAGTTCCCGAGAACGAAGGCGCTGCCCCTTGAATCGAACCGCCGTAAGCGAATGAATGTCCTTTAGTTTTTCGAAGTCTTCGCCTGTGCCTTTCCAGGTTTCACCGAACTCGATGAAAGTGCTCGAAGTTCGGTTTGCTCCCATGCCACCCATCACGGCGTTGACAACAAATGGATCGTCAACGAGTTGGCCACTGGAATCATTTAACGAAGGCAATTGATTGAGTACGTAACGCTGAACTTCGTCAAAATTTCCACTGACTACCTTGTCGATTTCAGCTCGCAATTTTTCAGGCGGCAGTCTTTTTCGGGCCTTGGCCCGCAACGGGTTGGATGAGCCGCTTTTGAATGTTTGGACTGGGATCTTGGGACGTTGAACAATTAGTTGTCGAGGCACTCCAGTAGGAGTCATCCGGGCTCCTTTGCCGACTAGAAACTCGATGGCACGCTGCGAACGGTTTTCTCGCCATGTGTGAACGAGACCCGCAAGTTTTTCGTCAACCTTGTGATCAAGCAGCATCAATATACCGATGGCTTTCAGGCTGGCCAATTCTTCGGTGGATTTGACGCTGATGCTTTCCAGGATACGTTTGATTCTCCATGCAGCTTCCGGACTCGCGTCGAGAAAGTGGATCGCAAGTGGCTTAAGTGCAACTACACCCAGATTGGCCAGCTGACTGGTGGCTTGTTCACGAATTTTGAATCGACCTGCGTTCAGCTGCGTAATCAATTCTTCGACTTCAGTTTCTTTGCCTGGAGCCAATGCATGGGTCGCTGTGCAGACCCGATTGCCAACGAAAACGCAAATCAGGATCACGGCTGTTCTGGCAAATGTTTGAAATGCTGTCATTTCCTGAATCCCGTTCGGTCGAGCAGTGTCTTGAATCTCTGATTTGAAATGGTTGGGCCCACGGTAGAACTAAGTTAATGAAATTATTGTGCGATGTCACGTCAAAGGAAACTGGTAGCGGAATAACCGGAGAATTTGGTTCGATTTTCCACGAGAGTCCAATTTTACTGGATAAAACGAATATTAGTGTCCGATAAGAGAATCTGAACGTCGGTTCTATTGAAGAAGCCCAACCAATTTCAAGGCGCAGGACGCGAAAATGAAGATTCATACGACTCGATTTGCATCGATAGAGATCGAACCGGATGACATTCTGTTTTTTCGAAATGGATTAATTGGTTTCGAGGATTGCCGACACTGGGTTTTGCTGGCAGATTCCGACAATTCATCGGTGGCCTGGTTGCAAAGCATGCAACATAGCGATGTTGCGTTACCCGTCGTTTCGCCTCGAAGGTTCGTTTCGGGCTATCAAGTCCGTTTAGAGCCTACGGATGTGGATATGCTTCAGTTGAGCGAAGTTGAGCAAGCATTCGTTCTTTCGGTCGTCAGTCGCAACGAAGAATCGTTGACGCTGAATCTAAGAGCTCCATTGGTTATCAATCTGGATCGCCGCATCGGCAGCCAGGTGATCACCGTTGATCCTCAGCCCATGCAATATGAACTGACGGCGTTGCCGACAATAATGCGTCGAAGTGCATAGTTCGACGCCGAAATCTTCTGTTGCGATTCAATTCAGATATGAACGAATATCTGAATTCTCTTGATCACGATGACTTTCAGTTGGAAAACATCGTCCTAAAAATCGCCTATCTGTTAACACCGTCAAGTTAATTTGGCTGTTGAACGTCGCTAGCGTTTTAGACGATATCAGTTTGTGTAGTTTCAGCAGTCTTTTTGACATGCGCGGCAAGGGAATGCCCAATAACACAGGAATTTACTTCACCGTAAGGCATTAGAGAGAAGGAGCCAGTCATGCTGGTTTTGTCGCGACACAGAGATGAAAGCATTATGATTGGCGATGACATTGTCATTACGATTGTTGATATACGAGGGGACAAGGTTCGATTGGGAATCGATGCTCCTCAGGAAATTCCTGTTCATCGCCAGGAAGTATACGAAGCGATCAAGAGAGAGAACAAGAAGTCGAGTCGATTGGGTCCATCTGAAACCAAAGACATCGGAAGCTGATTTCCGTTCTCAGCGATCGCATTTCAAGGCTTGATCTAAACAGCCAGTAGATTTTTGACGCTGTCCAAAAGCCGATCCATCGTAAACGGCTTGTGTAGATAATCGCTGACGCCAAGCAATTCAGCATATTCTCGGTGTCGATTGCCTTCATTGCCCGTAATCATGATTACAGGTACCGGGTTGTCGGTGTATTGGCGTAGACGCTCCAAAACCAGTAGTCCACTGCGTTTAGGCATCATCATGTCCAGAATCATTAGATCCGGGCGTTTGGATTCAGCAACCGCGACTCCTTCGTTTCCATCGCGCGCCAGCGAAACTTGAAATCCGGCAGCTCTAAGTGTGTAGCGAATGGATTCCGCAATCTCATGATCATCATCGACAACGAGAATGTGTTTACTGTCTTTATTGATGTCTAACGGTTCGGACACGGCGCTCGATGAATCGGAAGGCGGGGACATTGGATAGAGTTACGTACGGGAAGCATGGTTGGTCATAAGTACAAACGGCATCGCCTCTTAGAAGCCTAAATGTAGCCAATTGATATCTTCACCAGCAACCCCTTTTGATTAGATGGTGATATACCGCCGCCGGAATTTCATGTGAATTTTTCCGACAAGCTCCGGAAAAACAGATTTTGATGAAATCCCTAGCTTCATTTTCGGCACGGTATGTGTCATATCCAAGATCACCAATACAGTTCCTTCGATTTTCTGTGTTTTGTCATATGTTGATAAAGCCCGTTTTAGATAGGTTTCTGGCTGTTCCGATAAACCAAACGGAATCATTCTATCCAAGCTGGTGCCGATCGAATTCGGAGCGAACATGTTAAGATCATTGTTATTTGCAATCGGGATCTTCCTGCTAATTGCTGGAGCACAGACTTTGGCCGTCGACAAATGGATCATGTCGTATGAATTGCCATCTGGCCAGGCAACGTCTGACAGCAGAAGTTATTACAGCAGCAACAGCAACAATAGTCCGTTTCGCACGGCGGGTTATACTTCGCGCTATGGAAACTCGTCTTATGGCAGTCAATTTGGCCAATCGACGCCTGCAACCAGCACGATCAAGCCGGTTTATCAGACTCGGGATTGGATGCCATGGAGTTTATTGGCCGGCGGAACAATCATTGTGCTGTATACTTATTCAATGGGCCGTCGCTCAGAATAGAATAGTCGCTTATTCTAATAGTATTCGCAGGCCGCGCTGGCTTCTCTTAATCAGTGGCTTTCGGATATTATGTGTGTTTGACTGCCGTTACTGAATACTTCAGTTGAATAACTTCAACGCCCAATTGTAAATATAACGATCTTGCCGATTGCGCTAAATTGGTGGTCAAGTGAGTTTGGTAAACTCGTCGCGCTTCACTTTACAGCCATTTTTGCACGACCTAGCATACACTTGCCGGGTTGTACCGGTCCACCCAACCCAAGGTCCAGAATCGGTAAGCCGATACGATTTGATGAATACTCCTGACAAGATGACGCTTCAGGCAACCGTAGATCAGGACGGTGCCCGCGGACAAAAAGTCGATGCGCAGACTTGGTCAGATCGTTTCGCATTGTTAGCCAGAATCTTTATTCTGTTGGCCTTGATGTCTGCGCCATGGATGTTTGGCAGCGTTGAATTCTGGTCCCAATTTTGGATCTCTTCGGCACTGCTTATTGCATTGGCTTTATGGTGGTTTGACACGGCGCTTAACAAGCGCAACGTTCAAGTGGTTCCTTATCTGGCATTTTTCCTGGTTGCCGGTGTGCTGATCGGTCTGATTCAGTTGATGCCGTTGCCGTCTTTTTTGGCTGATTCACTGCTTGGCCGTCAAGCCGAGTTGTATAGCGAATTTTCACAGCCATCGATCGATTCCAATCAATCAACTTCCGCAGCGCGTATATCGTTAAATGCCAACGGTACCTGGCACCATATCCGTTTGTTGATTTTAGCGCTGGCCATCATGCTATTGTCATGTCGCTATTTTCGCACGCCGCGAGATCTATTGTTGTTGTTGACGGCGATGACCGTTAACGGAGTTGTGATTTCGTTGTTTGGCGTGGTGCAAAAACTTACTACCGATGGAACGACTTTGTTTTGGAGCATCCCATTGAAGTTGGGGGGCGTGCCGTTTGGGCCATATGTCAATCGTAACAATTCAGCTGGATATCTATTAATATGCCTGGGCTGCTCGATCGGTCTAATGGTGATGGTTATGTCCGTAAGAAGGAACCGCGGACCCGTTCCGATCATCAGTGAGGAGATTCCGTTTTGGCGTCAGCTATCCCAACAGTTGCTGTATTTCATATCTGAGCTAACGGCGACCAAGCTGGCTGCACTTTTGGCGGTTGCCTTTATTGGTCTGGGAATCGTCGCGTCTTTGTCGCGAGGTGCAGTCCTGGGCCTTGGAGTTGCGACGATCGCGAGCATTATGTCGTACGGCCTGGCACGTCGGCCAAAGAATATGAGTGTCGTTTTGTTGCCGGTCGCCATTCCAGTGTTTCTGCTGGCCGGTTGGCTTGGGTTCAGTGACGATCTTATTTCAAGGATCGATAAAGTTGATTCGACCAGAGAAGTAGACAAATGGGACGAGCGGCTGCAAACATGGTCGGACAGCTGGCCCAGTGTTGGACAGATGGGAAAGCTTGGTTCCGGATTGGGAACCTACGAATCGATTTCGAGGTTGTATCGGACCAACAAAGAAACGGATCGTGTATATAAGTTTGCGGAAAACCAATACTTTCAATCGCTTGTCGAAGCTGGCTGGCTTGGGTTGATTATCTATTTGTTGGCATGGGCGTTTTCATTTCATTGTGCATATTTCTTGTTGAAGATCGGACAGTCTCCAGCAACCGTAACAGCGGGTGTCGTCGGCGTCTTTGTTTTGTGGGCCCAGGCTGTCGCGTCCTTTTTCGATTTTGGGTTTTACATTCCGGCTAACACGATCGCCATGGGATGTCTGATGGGAGTCGTCAGCTACTACGCCCACTCGATGGCATATCGATTAAAGCAGAAATCGTTTTTGCGTTTTCATTTCCCCAACACAACTGTACAGGTTTTGCTGGTGATTTTGTTTGCGTTCAGCACCGTTGTGACGCTTGATTTGAATCGCAAGTCGCGCATCGAATCTCTTCGCTCACCACGAATTCTCAATCATGACACGATGACTTACGAGCAAGTCGATCAGAAAATTCGGCAGTTAAGTCCTCTGGCTTCAAATTCGAAATCATATGAAGCCATGAACGAGCTTGGCCGATTGGGGATCCACCGTGCACGCCTTGAGTTGTTTGATTTCTTTAAAGCCGGACGTCCATCTGCCGTGGTTGATGCGGCTGAATTACAGCGGACGTGGGACGAGACGAGTCTGGTGCGACTGCAGGAACGTTCCGAAACGTATCGGCGCGAATCGAAGCTTTCTCAATCGCGCTTTTTGGGTATGGATTCTATTCAATTGAATTTGCCGTATGCCAAGCATTGGTTTGAAGAAAGCTTGCGCCAAAACCCAATGCAACCAGAAGTGCAAATCACGCTGGGAGAAATTTCCAGTATTTTGTTTGGTATCGATTCTGGCCGTGAGTATTTGGAGCGATCTATCTTGATCGCGCCCTCGAATGCGATTTTGCTGAAACAGGTTGCCGTTTTGTATATCCAGGCGGGGGAATTTTCCAGCGCGGCGCCGCACCTGAGTCGCTATCTAGAGTTGGATTCACGCGATTTCGATTTAATGATGCAAATTGTTACGTCACAAATGAACACAGAACTCGGCTCGGTCGATCAGGAGTTGATACTCAATGAGATGTTGCCCGACGATCCGGATTTGCTTTTTCACTTTGCCACGCAATACGCCGAGCCAGAATCCTTGATTCAAAAGATTGCTTTGGAAAAGGCAGAGGTAATACTTGAACAAGTCTCACAATCCAACCCAGAAGTTAAAATCCTTAAAGGCCGAGTTCGATTGGCGATGGGCGACAATCCAATGGCAATTGACTTGTTGAATCAAGCCTTGGTTAACAATCCAAACGACGAAACCGTGAGATATGACCTGATTCAGGTTCTGATAGCTGAACAGAGATTTGACGAGGCCGAATTGAATGCGAAGCAACTAATTCGCACCAATGGCCAGAATCGTCGATACAGGAATCTACTTAACAGTATAAAATCAACTATGGAAGAAATGAGAAAGAATTGAACCCAATTCCATCCATCACGTATAGTCGCTACCTCCTTCGTTTAACCATATGATTCTGCCCATCCTTTCTTTCGCCGCCGCCCTGCTTTTGGCACTAGTTTTAGTGCCCGTGCTGGCTCGTTGGATCGCAGAACCTGTGGGTCTGTTGGATCAACCCGACAACAATCGGAAATTGCACAGAAAGCCTATTCCGTTGGTTGGTGGAATCGCAGTTTTTCTTTCCATTTTGGTGACAGCGGGCTCCATATATTTCTTTGGGAATTCATTTTTCGAATCGACGGAATTGGTTCTTAAGCCCAGTGACCACGGTCAATTTCTTGGGTTGTTGATTGGATCGGCATTTTTGTTGTTGATCGGTATTGTTGATGACTCCATTGGATTAAGAGGCCGACAAAAATTGTTGGGCCAGATCATTGCGATCGGAATTTTGATCGCGTTTGATTTCAAATTTGAAAAGATGGAAGTTTGGGGGACGCAGCTGGAATTCGGCATCTTCTCAATGTTGATCGTGATGTTTTGGTGTCTGGCGGTGGTCAATTCGATTAACTTGCTTGACGGTGCGGATGGATTTGCGGCGACCATTGGAATCGTGATGAGTATTTCGTTGGCGATCATGGCGATTTACGGCGAGCGTACATTTGATGCCATAATTATGTTGGCGTTGGCTGGCGGGTTATTAGGATTTCTAAGATACAATTTTCCTCCCGCAAAAGTGTTTCTTGGCGACGCCGGCAGCATGCTGATTGGATTTATTCTGGCGGCAATTTCGATTCGATGTACTTTGAAACAAGCGACCACTTATGCGTTCTTCGCACCGGTTGCATTGTTGGCAATCCCATTCCTGGACACTTTCGCGGCGATTGTTCGTCGCAAGATGACTGGACGAAGCATTTACAGTGTCGACCGTGGCCATTTGCATCACAGTCTTGCCAAGCGCGGGTTCGGGCCTCGTATCAGTCTGTTGTGGATTGGCTTGTTGTGCAGTACGACAGCGGCAGGTGGAATCATCGCGTTGATCTATCAGCAATCGGAATACGCGTTGCTTTCGATCGGAATCGTAGTTTTTGTTATGATCTTCGGCCGCTTGTTTGGATCCGCCGAAGTTGAATTGGTTTCCAATAAAGCGAAATCGATTGGACGGTCCATCGTCGGCAACAGAGCGACTCGAAAACCGGTACAACAAAGCACGGTTCAATTACAAGGCGATCGCAATTGGAACGAGGTCTGGGACGAATTATGCAAATTCGCCGACGACCACGAAATCAATCTAATCACGTTTGATATTAATTTGCCTTGGTTGCACGAATCGTTTCATGCCAAGCGTCGCCGTACCGATGCTCCTCAAGGCGAGAATAACGAATGGTACGCTGAAATTCCGCTGGTGATTGATGGCAAAATTTTTGGTCGAGTCGAATTGATTTCTTCGGTCGACGGTCAAGTGCTGCATCACGAGATCATCACTAATCTTTTGAAACTGACCGGCGAATTGGAGCCGGTCCTGCGAGCCAAAGCAGTGGTGCCTTCTGATTTGGATGTGATGCATGCGGAATCCAATGGCGCGTTACCGTCGAAAAATGGTGATGCCAGCTTAAATGATTTCGAAAGCGAATCGGCGACAACTAAGTAAGTTGGGTATTCTTTGTTGCCGCTTGATTGCGCGATTTTCTCAAGGGTGTTCGAACCTATTGAAAAATTTGCAATGGAATGGGAAATTCTTGTATAATCGTTTCGAAGGAAGCGGAGTTGTCTAGCGATTAACACATGAGGTGACTTGATGGCGGGATTCACTTTTTTCTTGAGGCCCTGCCCCGCGTGCGGAAGAAGTTCTCGCATTGCGTTGGCATACCTGGGTAAGCCAGTACGTTGTCGACATTGCAGTCGAGTTTTCACGGCCGCGGACACGGACAGCCAGTCTGAATCGATGAACGATCCGGTCGATTACTGGATCAATTTCTCTGAACTCGATATCGATCAGCACGATGCCGAAAAGTTTGAGTCTCGATTACCTAGATAATCTGAATCTCGAAATGTTGTTTTGAGTTGACCTTTCAAATTGACCGAATAGATTTAGAAGTCACGGCGCTGGGGTGTTTGTGCGATGCGCCAAATGACATCGAGTTTATGAATTTTGAATTTTGGAGGTCAATGTGAGACCATTTTTTGTCGCTGTGATTTCTCTTGGGCTGATTGCGATTGTTGCGACCGATTCCCAGGCACATGTTGCGTTCAAAAAGACGCTTTCCAAGAAATATCCCACCAAGAAAATATCTTGTAACGCATGCCACGTCAAAGGTAAGCCGAAAACCGAGCGCAATAAATTTGGCAAGGTATTTTACAAAGAATTCAAGGACAAGAAGTTGACTCAGGGCTTTAAGTCCAAAGAAGGGGAAGAACGCAAGAAATATGAAACGGAAGTTATGATTCCTGAGTTCACAAAGGCTCTTGAAAAGATAAAGAAGTTGAAGCCCAAGGAAAGCGAATCGACTTACGACGAGTTAATTAAAGCTGACGAGATTCCCGAAATTACTGAGAAACCGGAAAAGTAGAATCGATCGTATATGTCAGATACGAACAGCGATTGACATCAGGCATGCTTTGCCCGTAAATTATTGCGTTCGGTAATTAAGACAATCCGGGCGATTAGCTCAGTTGGCTAGAGCGCTACCCTTACAAGGTAGATGTCACAGGT
>CAYONX010000099.1:0-10302 GCA_964405425.1 uncultured Pirellulaceae bacterium
ATACATGGTTGTAAATGAAGCTAATCCGAGAAACCCGACCAGCCACTTGCCGAGCCCCACAGCGTCGATCACATTCCGAGACATGCCGAACGTCCCAGTCGCCTGAAACTTATGTTTCGTTGATCTTAACAATCCATCGATCGCTACCGCTCACTGAAGCCACTAGCGTATGCTGGCCGACATTTTTGGTCATCACACTAAAGTCGACCACCCTAGCCTCACCTGGCTCAAGCCAAACGGTCTGGCTCTTGGGTTCAATCTCGCAGCCAGCGGCATGCGGTGCGGCTTTCACCTTAACCCTTTTCTTATTGTGATTTTTCAGCTTAATCGGAAGGTGACTAGACTCGCCGTTTTTGATCACACCAAAAGATGGATCCGCATCAATCTCCACGCCTGTCAATTCCAGCATTTCACCTGGACCAGATAACTCCCAAAACTCCGACCAGATGCTTGCTTCAAATTCATCATTGGTATGAAACGGTGAAAGTAAAAAATGTTGGTCACTGAGTTTCACGCCCCCTGCCTACCGTGCCCTAGTCAGTATTCAAGCTACTTCGCGAGTCCGCCAACTGTATTGAAACCAAACCCGGATGTTAAGCTTTTTCGGTTATGCCGATCAGCGGGATTACAAGATGCAGTGTCAGTCTTGAATGGTTGTATTGACGATATCAGTTAAACCAGCTCTCGTTTTCTTCGGACATGGTTTGAAAACTGATGCATCGTTTGATGATTTTACTGATGCTCCTCTACTTGAGCGGCTGCCGATCGCCTCAAGCAATATTACAAAGCAAGGAACCTTGTTGCGCCTGTATATCGGCATGCGGTGAGCCTGCATTGACGACTGCGGTTGTCCATGACGCACGCACGATCGAAGATTATGTTCACATTGGCCTGACGCAAAGCCCTGCAATTTCACAAGCAAAGCACAGGATCGATTCGCTTCGACATCGAATCCCGCAAGAGCTTTCGCTACCCGACCCAATGGTGAACACAACCACGCATTTGTCACCCATAGAAACTGCCGCTGGACGTCAGGCGTTTGGACTTGGCGTAAGCCAGAAATTCGTCAATTCAGAGCGATTGGCTACCAAGGCGGCTATCGCGTTAGAGGATGTGCGTGCGGCCGAGCAAAACTTGAACGCATTGCAATTGGAAATCGCTGAAAAGATCCGAGTCGCCTGTTATCAATTGCTGTACATTCGGCGTGCCATCGAGATCACACAAGCGGACATAGAATCACTAGAGCAGATTAGCGAAGTCGTCTTGCGACAATACGAAGTTAAACAATCCGTCAGTCAACAAGATGTTCTCAATATCCAAATCGAACAATCGAAAATAGAAAACCAGTTGGTTGCACTTCGGCAAAAAGAAGCGTCTTTCCAGGCACGCCTTGCCCGACTGATTCATCATCGCCCTGGCTCAGATTTACAAATCCTTGATGATTTAGCGTTGGCAGCGGGGCCGCTGGATGCAGAAGCTTTAATGTCTCAGGCGATTTCTTCACGCCCCGAACTGGCAGCTCAAATTGCAAAAATTCGCCGCGAACGCAAAAAGGTCGACTTGGCAAATTTGCAAAACGTTCCTGATTTTACGGTCGGGTTGAATTGGATCGCAACGTCGTCAGACGGCGTCAGCCCCGTCGCCAACGGTGACGATGCATTGTTGCTGGGTGTCGGTTTCAATTTACCAGTTCGCAAAGGGCGAATTCGTGCTGCGATTTACGAAGCCAATGCTTCAAGTCTTGCAGAGACTTGCCGACTGGAAAGCCTGGAGGACGAAGTGGCCGAAGAAGTCTTCGATCTTGTGGCCAAAGCAGACGCAACGGCGGAAACACTTCAACTTCTTCAAGACGATATCATCCCAAAATCGGTCAGGACGCTGGAACTTTCGATTCAGGAGTATGCCAATGGCGATGTGCAATACGTCCAGCTGATTGAAAGCTGGCGATCGTTATTGAAATACCGCATCACCGAATCGCGTCTGATTTCAGAGTACAACCAGACGATCGCGTCGCTGGTGAGAAGCACTGGCGAAAGAACACCAATCGTCAGCCGCACGACTATCGAACAAGATACGCAAAGCACACTGGAATACGAAGCCCAAGAAAGCGATCAGCCGAGCCCGCCAGACAAAGATCCTCAACAAGAATCATCAACGAAGAAGGAAGACGCAAGCTAAGTAACCGCGTGCATGGCTTGTTTTATCCTGACGTCAAAAGATCGACGAATGGTCCAACGTCAAGCAAATCCACCGCGCCATCTTGATTGATATCAGCCTTCGATTCAAATTCGCCGCTTGTTATCAGATCGATGAAAGGAGACACATCCAATAAGTCTACCGAACCATCGCAATTGACGTCTCCCAATATTGCAACCTGAGGGCATCGAAGGTTGGGTCCGATTCGAACGTTATCGCCGTCTGGTGCGAGAAAATCCAAGCTGTTTTCTATAGGACAAACATCTCCTCCAGTCACTGTAATTCCATCCGCTAAATTACCGCTGGAGTTAACATTTGAGAGCGAGTCGCGAAGGTAAGTGTCGTTGGTAAATTCAGGATAGAATGCTACCAAAACATATTCAACGCCGGTCTCCAGGACAATTGGCTCAATCGGTTCATATCTAAATTCACCGAACAATTCTGAAGTAGTGCCCGCAGGCATAATGACTGAAGCAAGAAGATTCCCGGCTGCATTATAGAGCCCAACTTCGTAATTGGATCCGAACCCATCCTGAAATTCGTCCCATAATCCCAAATCGCTGACAATCATCTCGCTTCCGCTAATAGTAAAACCGTAGGAAATGATTACACCTCCCGTGGTATCGTCCGAGCTGAACGGTACACCACTGGGACTGCCGTTAAAAAGAACATCACCAAGCAACGAGTTGCTAAAACAAAACAATAGGATTACAGCAGCGGCTGCTAGTCTTGTGCGGAAGGTCATATTCATTCTCCTATTCTTATTCGTTTTTTATCTAACAATTTTAATGTAGTTGTTCTGATTGCCAAGGCTTACCGGCTACGATCTACGCGGAGCCAGAAAGGTTGATTCAATAAGCTTGCCGTGGGAAATGATGGACGGTTGCGACCATCCGACAACTTGCCAACATGATCCAAACGACGCCAAGCTTCAATCCTTTTCCATCCATAAAATGGATCCGCTGGGACTAGGATCACAGGGCGTTTATTCATTGTAATCGGGGACAATTCTAAATATTCAGCTTTGCGTTGTCTTGCGTCGGTGCTTCCTCGGGCAAAGGTGCCTTCACATCTTTTTTACGGGCGATGACCCAAAACACATCGTCAAAAAAATACGGGACTCGAATCCCGGCAGGGATCAGACGAGTTGGTGAAAAAAACGCACTGATCAACTTCGACTCGCTAGTCGATTTCCTTAACGCCGCAACTCCATTACCAAAATTGATCCATTTGACCGGCCGCCCTTGTTGGACAACTTCAAAACCATACTGCCGTAAAAGATTTAACAAGCGGCCTTTAGCGAACCAATGTAAAACGTTTGGTGGGTTTAATTGATGCCAATACCGTCCAAGCACTTTCGCCGTTAGACTTTGACGATTCCACGTCTCAATTAGCAGCAAGCCGTCGGGAAGAAGTCGCTCGCGAACCTGCTCAAGCACTGTACACGGATCAATCAAGTGAGGCAGCACTTGGATAAGCGATGCCGCGCTGAAACGCTGACCGACATCAAAATCTTCTACAGTGCATTGGTGGATATCCAGTTTCAGCTTGTCTCGACCAAATTGAGCCATCGATGCGTTGGCTTCAATGCCAGTCACTTGCCAGCCTTGCTGTTGAAACCCTTCAGCTAGAAAGCCAGCGGCACAACCGACGTCAAGGATTCGGCGGCATTCTCGATCGTCGGATTTCAGCAAATCCTGAAGAAGGCGACCGTATCGTTCACCTTTTCGTCGGAGATCGCAGTGCAAATCTGTGTAGTCATCGTAGCAACTTTCACCCCCGAAAAAGTACCGGTCGTCAAACTGATCAGCAATCCGATCTTTGACTTGTAAATTGCTTTTGCAAAAACGATGCCTACACGACTGGCACTCATTCAGTGGCCATTTATTCTTAATCAAGAACACCGTTGATCTGCCGTTACACAGCGGGCAACTGTCATCGGAATCTGCGTGGGGGACTATGATATCAATTCTCGCAAAGCAGTCGCCAACTTTAACAGGATCAGCACGATCGCCGGCCTCTCTCCCTCTGTCAATAAGTACGTCCGGCAAGTTAGGATAATTCGTCGCGGTAAAAATGGCAGGCCGTTATCGAATAATCAGACCAAATTCTCGCTGATGACTGTTTCACGCTCAAAAGATCAGTATGCAGGTGGTTGTTGCGACCTATCGCAAAACGTCTGTTTACGCCAGCTATCAGCAATGTCTAATATAAAGTCATGGCTGACGAAAACGGACAATTCACGACGACACGGCGACCAAGCCGATTTCCGATTATTGGTGAAAAGGCCGCTGAAAACTAAATCGGTGAATGATTGAAGCAAACGATTTGGTTTATAATTTAGAACACAATAATAATCGGATTTACCAGGCCTTGATCGGAATCGAAAAACGGCATGATCACAATACCAAATATCCTTTACAACATGCTGGCCAAGATTCCGTTTGTCGGCAGGCCTTTTGTCCGGGGTGCGGCGGAGATTGTATACAACAAATATACTGTTGAATTGCCCCTGTTCAGATTTCTTGAAGCCGGTTTCCGGGCGCTCGTAATGATTGCTCCATTCGCGTTATTCGCCGGGTACTATTTCGTCAACGACTATATCAATGAGAACAGGCTGGCCGATCAAGTCGAGACAGCCTTCGATTGGACTGCTAGTTCAGACACCGCAGCATTCGAACAGTTTGTCAGTGGAGCCGATACAAGTGAATTGCAACGTGTTCTTAGTCAGCTTGCGGCACAAGAATCTGACGTTTTGCCGGAACGGTTGTCAATTATCGATAAAGAAATCGCGATTTCAGATCAATTGTTGAAGTTGTCTTTGGAACCAGACCAGAAGAGTATCGCTTACAAACGGAAACTCTTGGCGCTTTTGAATCGCGAACTGATCGCTGTCGAAGAAAGAGTATTGGAGGTCAGCCAGGAAGGCGAACTGAAAACGTTTTCGGATAATCTCCGCGACGCAGGGGACCTGGAAATTGATTCCCTGAACGAAGTTGCATCCGTATTTCTAACCGCAAAGTTGTTTTCCACTTCAGATGACGAACTGACCAAAGGGGTAGCCAAGCATCAACTAGCGAGCAAGGTCGACGGCCTTAAGGATGCGGCTCAGACTGACGCAAGTGTTGCGAGTCAGCTTGTCCGTGTGATTGGGGTGGTGCGGGAATTTGGTGACATAGAAACACATCGGGACCTGTTAAGGCAGGTACGGAACAATCTGGTTGATTCCAGTAACCCAGGAATTGTTAAAATCGGTGAGTCTATTTCCAAAGAGTACGAATTGACCGCGTCTAAGCTGCCGGACGTCCTGTCCGTACCGTTTGAACAACGTACGCCGACCGTCAATGCCCTGGTCGAGATGGTGACCAAAAGTATCGTGCGCGAGAATTACGATCCGTTGCAATTGCGAAATGCTATTTCGAGAGGGAGAGACTTGTTGTCGCTGGGAGAGTTCGACGCGGCACGGCAAGTTGCCGAGCATTTGGTTTCCATCAATCCGCAACATAGTCAAGTCGGTTTGCAGGAATGGAACAGGTTCAAATCGTTGTTGGAACTGGAGCGAGTGAAATTCGAAATAGCCAGGTTCGTTGACGCCAATGACCAGCCTATCGACGCAGAACGGATCAACAGCCAGTTTAATTTACTGTTGTTTTGCAACGGGCAAAGCTATTCGCAAAACGTTGCTTACTATAACCAGTTGATCAAGAAGTTGCGTGGCGTAAAGTCCACCAGATTGAGGTTTGTTTTTGTTTATTGTGATGATGGTAAAGATGAAGCGTCTGTGGAATCTATCAAGACATTTGCTCGCCAACCTGACAACCCTTCCGAGTTCTGGTTTTTGGTTGATGAACAAGTTCCTCCTTACTGGCAGACCAAGTATGCAGCGACGAGTTTTCCAATGCCGTACCTTTTGAACAAAGAATTTAATTTGTTGGCAATTGGGTCGTCACCGGAGACGTTGGCATCGCTGGTTTTTTCACAAGGTCAGTAAGCCGTCACGTCCTTGAATGTTCCGTCGCCATTTTTGTGATACAGATGGTCCGATGTTTTCATGTCGTTTTCTCTTGGCAGCGAGTGATTGCTAAGGCTCTGTTTGAGCCGATTTTTCAATCACGATGTTTGCCGTGTTTGTGCCAACGACTTCAGATTGACTCGTCCCATCAGGCCAAACTACTTCGACCAATAGTTGGTCGAGCGCGGTGGCCACGAAGATTGAGCCATCGGACTGGGTAAGATAGCCATGTCCGGCATTGACATCAAAAACTGTTCTGCGTGTCGACTCAAGTGTTTGCTGAACGAAAACACGAGCTCCAATCGCCGAGTAATTTTCTTTCGAGCCGACCAGTCTTATCCGAACCGGTTTCATGGCAGTGTTGGAATTATTGCGAAGTAAAACAACTGAATCATCGTTTACTGAAACCAGTGCATCAGGCCGACCATCGGCATTGACATCAGTGAGCGCAACAGCCATCGCTTGTCCAGCAATGGATATGCCGGATTCGGCTGGCCCCACGGCCAGGAAATTACCGGTACCATCCCCCCTGAGCAACAATCCCTGCCCGCCGTCCATTTGTCCCGTCTCGGGCTGTGGGTGCATGAAATTCTGGGCGATCACCACATCATTGAATCCATCGGCATCAAAATCAGCAATCGCCGTCCCAAAGCCAGGAGAAATTTGTGCCAGACGGGGCAGTGGTTTGATCTCAAAATTTCCGTTTCCGTCATTCACAAGTACAACGCTTTGGAGGTAGTTGGCCGTGAATTGTTGGGCTGCATCCAGGTCGTCGCCGTAGATATCAGTCAGCTCAGCCAGCGCGAACTCGTGATAGGTCGGGAATTTTTCGCTGATCATTGGCATCGCATGCGTGCTGCAACTCTTACCACGAATCGGGAAACATTTGTCGTCTTCCCATTCTGATTCAACGAGATCAATTCTGCCGTTGCCATCAAAATCTTTGGCAAAGAGTGACACAGGGTGCTTCTCATCAGCGTGGTACTTTGTATTCAATCCTGTATTCATGACCACGAAATCCATGTCTCCGTCGTGGTCAATATCACCCGGTGAAATCGAGTTCCACCAACCCAGTACTTTGGAAAGTCCCGCCACATCAGTGTGGTCGACCAGCTTGCCATTCTGATTTTTGAAAATGCGAACCGGCCCCCATTCAAGCGCCACCAACAAATCAAGCCACCCATCTCCATCAGCATCTGACCAAACGGCTGATGTCACCAAGCCAAGCGATTTAAAGACCGACGCATTTTCCGATTCCGCTTCTTTAAACCGACCGTCTTCGTTGATCAGTAATCGCGAATCAGCAGCCAGCGGCCAACGATGAGGCAGACAGCGAGTACCAACAAACAGATCCTGGTCTCCGTCTTTGTCAAAGTCTGCCGCACATACACAGCTGCCCGAGTCGTGCAAATCAGGCAGCAAGTCCACAGCCTCAGAAAAATTGCCTTCACCATCGTTCAGATAGATTTGATCACGATAATATTTGTGCCCCGTTTCTTTGGCATATCCACCCGATACGATGTACAGATCCTGATCAGAATCGGAATCGATGTCGACGAACAAACATCCCATCTCTTCAATCAGCAGTTTCTTTGTCCATGGTCCTTGCTGCCGAGTGAAATTTTCTTTGCCACCCAGGTAGAGAGCCCCGATTTGCCCCGCAGCTCCCGCGACATAACAATCTGAAAACCCGTCTCCGTTGACATCAGCCCAGGCCACGCCCGGTCCGAGCTGAGAAAGTTTATTCGGAAGCAGCGGCTGCATCGAATAGTCGTCAAAGTCCAATTCCAGATGCGTGTGTTGCAAACGAAGACTCTCGTTGGCAACGTCGAAAACAGGATCCGGCAGCTGTTTGGTCGAGCCTCGTTGTTTCGGCTCACCTTGCTCGTTGATCGTATACAGATTCCCTGCTGCCAGGTCTGTGAAGGATTGCTCAATCCCGCTTGGCCACAGAACCACCACTTTGTCGGCTTTTTCGTTGTCGCCGAGCCCGAAATGAATCAAAGCTTCGTCGGACGACATATAGCCACGGGCAGATGCCATTTGCCGAACTTGCTGGCCAGTCTGAGTCGTCAATCGAATCGTGGCTCCCAAACCCGTTGCATTGCTGGCCGTCCCATTGAGCTTGAAGACGATTCGATTCGAGGAGTCACAATCATTGCGATAAACGCTCAGCGGCTCGTTTAAATTACTCACCAACAAATCGAGGTCGCCATCGCGGTCAATATCGACAGTCGTGCACGCATTGGATACACCTTCATGGTTCACTCCCCATTGCTCGGACACATTTTCAAAGCTCAGCTCACCGCCATTTCTAAACATCAAGTTAGACTCTTTGAGCGGTCCAATGGAATTCGCCAAAGCAATGGACTCCTCCATTTTGCCAGCCTCTTGCAAGGCCTTAACTTTCTTCTGATGGTCAGAATCATTGATGTTCTTGCCGTAACCATTGGTGAAGAACGCATCGAGTCTGCCATCGCAATCGGCGTCAAACAGCCGCACTGACCATGTCCAGTCCGTTGAATCCAGGCCCGTTAAATTGGCAGCCTCCCAAAATCGTTGCGTGCCAGAATTCAACAAAAGGGTATTCCTCATGAACTGGCGTGGCTTGCCGTAAGTCAAAAACCACGCCGAATTACCCATCTCTCCCATCGTTGTTTTTTGTTTGTAATGGGTCGTGCTCGACATGTCTGCGGCCAGGAAATCCAACTCGCCGTCATTGTTAATGTCGCCAAAATCTGCGCCCATCGCAAACCACGGGGTGTGGCCAGTCACGTCTGCAATCACGTCTTTGAATCGACCGTTCCCCAAATTTTTGTACAAATGGTCGGGCGTTTTCATGTCATTGGCAACGTACAAATCAATCCAACCGTCTTGGTCGTAATCCCACCAGGTCGCCGACAACCCCATGTCAAATCCGGCGATACCTGACTCCTGCGATACATTCACAAATTTTCCGCCATCATTGCGAAACAGGATGTCTTGTTGTCCAGCGCGATTGATTTTGTCGCCAATAAAAAAGTAATGCTCCTGGAAATCCGGATGAAATTTCTTTTCGCCGCTTGAAGTCGTAATGATCTTTGGATTCGGTGCCTCTTCCGGCGGTGTGAATACTCGATTGTTCAGCAAATAAAAATCGAGATCTCCATCGTTATCAACATCGGCAAATGCAGCCATTGTCGATGCACCAGGATGGTCGATTCCGAATTCTGCTCCGCACTCGTCAAACGAGCCGTCTTTCTGATTGACGTAGAGGAGGTTTTTACCGTTGGTCACGCAAAGATAGATATCGAGATATCCGTCACCATTGACATCAGCGAAAGTTGCCCCGCTGTCCCACAACTCCGGCCCAGCGACGCCGGCCGATGAGGTCACATCTTCGAACTGCCAAACCTCGGTCTGACGAAAGAGTTTGTTGGGCCCGTCTTGAGAAACCAGATACAAATCCACCATGCCGTCGTTGTCAAAATCTCCCGACGTTACACCTCCACCATTGAGTAGATACTCTCGATGGTTTTCTCGTTTCAGGAAATTCTCAAATTGCAGCCCCAGCTCTTCATGGTTTAGCTTCGAAAACAGCGCGGTTTGGGAGGAGCCCGGGGAAGCGAGCGCGATCGACGATATTTCCTGCCGAGCTGAGTTGGAAGATCCCAAATTGGTTTGCTCAACTTGACTGGTTCCGCCACATCCAGCGAGGAAAATTATTACGATGGCCAGAATTGGTAGTTGTTTACTCATTACAAATCATCTTTATTCAACATTTGCTTGGCAATTGATCGCAATCTCAGTTGTATCCAGAATCAGCAGCAGCAGGAATAAAAGCAGAAAATTCGGTTTAAAATTTTCTGTCTCAGCCATCACTAACCCAAAAAAGGTGCTATTTTCAACCCAGCAACTACCAACCCGATAACCAGAACCAATATCCATATATTGAACCGTCCGCCATAAAAGTTGCATTATCGTTATAACGAGATTACATTTGATTGGTCAGACCGGATATTCGGTCAAGGCAACTGGTTAACCACTTCTTGGAGACTTACACATGAAGAAATTTTGTTTTTCATTAGCGATGGCTGCGGCCGTTCTAATGACAG
>CAYONX010000100.1:0-10273 GCA_964405425.1 uncultured Pirellulaceae bacterium
ATCCGCGATATTTCCGTCCAACGGAAGTGGATTTGTTGCTGGGTGATTGTAGCAAGGCCAAAGAGAAGCTTGGCTGGGTCGCCAAAACCAGTTGCAAAGAGTTGGCGGAATTGATGGTCGATCACGATCTTGAATTGGCCCGCAACGAAGTTGCAAGCGCAAGTTTGAATGCTTCCAGCGGCTAACGACTGATTGTCTGTTGAGGTAATAGGAAGCAAGTGGAAGCCCATTTCGTACATGGCAAGCTTAATGCATCGGAAGTAAAAATCCACAGTAACTCTGTTACAACATTTTGCGAACCCAGTTCTTAAATAGCCGAACCGGCAAGACACTTGTATTGTCGTCTGGCAAGACGATGGCAACGTTTGCCACGCTCTTGTTGGCCGCGTATTTATCGCGAAAATTTAGCAAAACAGATTGGGCGACGTATCGGCAATCGTTTTTGGTTTACACGATGGCAGCGCCGCTGCTGGGAATGGGCCTTTCAAAAGCCTTGTTTTACTTTCTGCCGGCCAACGAAGAGCGAAATCGCGGTCTGCTACTGGAAAATTTGATTCCGCTGATTTTTACCGGCACATGTTATCTGTTGTTTATTTTGTTGGGTGGCAATCTGCTCATTGCCAGGTTGTTTGGAAATCCGGCCCTCGAAGGAACATTGTTGATTCTTGCGCCACTGGCCATTTTCAGTCTGATTGCTGGTTGTGTGGGGCCATGCCTGATAGCATCCGAAAGGGTGCTTACAGCGGCAATTTTTAACTTGGCTACCCAGACAGCGTTTCTTGTATTTGTGTTCATGGCGGTTTTCTATTCGCCAACCGTGCATGCTGCCGTATGGGGACGAATTATTGCAGCCGGCTTAATTTTTGTTGCTGCGATTTGGGTCACTCTCTCGGTTTGCCGAAACGGTCGTCCATCCATCCAAGGGATTGGACCGCAGCTTGCATACGGTTTGCCACTTGGACTAAGCACAATGGTCAACACTTTCAGCCGCAATATCGATCGGACGATGGTTTCGGGTTACTGCACCGAGCCAGAATATGCCACGTTTGACAATGGTGCGTTGGAGTTGCCATTGGTCGGTTCGATAACAGGATCGATGACATCCATCTTGATTGTAGACTACCGAAAAATGTTGGACGCAGGTGGGCAAGAACGGCAGATTCTAGGTTTGCTACATCGCGCGATGATCAAGAGTGCCACCATTTTGATTCCATGTATGTTTTTTTTACTTCTGACAGCGCCTGAGTTCATGGTTTGCATGTTTGGTGATAAGTACTTAGACAGCGCGCCAGTTTTTAGAGTGTACTTGCTGCTTTTGCCAGTACGCACATTGACATTCAGTTCGATTGCTTTGGCTGCTGGAAAAACCAAATTGTTGGCCTGCGTCCCGATTGTGACAGTTGGAATCAATGTTGTTTTAAATTATTTCGCGATTAGGCATATGGGATACATTGGATGTGCGTTTGCCACTGTTCTGGTGATCTACTTCGTGGGTACCCTCGGACGGGCTCTGATCGCCACGAATGTTCTGGGGTGCTCACTATTGGATTTTATTCCTTGGAGTTCAATTGGGCTGTTAATGGTGATTGGTGCCAGTGCCACCTTTCCGATGATTGTTTTCAGAAGTATTTTCACGATTGGAAATCCTTGGCTTCTACTGCCAACGTCTGGTGCAATCTATTTGTTTTCGGTAACGCCAATGTTATGCCATTTTGGATTCGTGAATCCTCAAGACATATATGATCGCTTGAGAAAAGTGTTGCCCGGAAGCATCGGCTCGTAGTTAATTCGCAAAAATTAAAAATTTCGGATTTTAGGAAATTGCAATTAGCTTTACCGCAAGCGATCCTGATCAGGTTGCCTGCATGATCAAGGAAGCGCCGGGTATTAATGGTTATGTGGTGTAGATTTCAGTGCCAAAAATTGCCCAAGCCAGATTGGTTTGTTTCAAACACGATTTTTTTGAGTCAGTTCAAGATGTTGAATCCAAGTATCGGATGCATCTCGAAAAATATAGCGTCGATGAGATCTTTGCAGATTACAAACGGATGAAGTACTTCATAGTCGAAGGATTCGTTCAGCGTTCCGCCTGACTCCATCAAACACTTTTTTGAATTTTAATGTAATGAACGTATTTGTATTATGTACTGGTCGATGTGGATCGACATCCTTGACGGCTGCCTGTAAATTCATAACAAATTATTCATCGGGCCATGAAACTAGAGCTGGGGCAATAGGGGATGAGAGGTTGAGCTTCATTGACCGGCATATTGAAATTGACAATCGGTTGGCTTGGTACTTGGGAAGACTGCATACAAAATATGGTAAAGACGCCTACTACGTACATTTGCAAAGAAATTTGGAAGACGTCGCAAAGAGTTACGCGAAACGCAAGAAGTTTGGATTGATGAACATGTTTAACAATGGATTGCTAATGGGGCACGATCGCAGTCAATTGGCAGATTTGGATTTGGCAAGAGAAATATGCATTACGATCGACTCAAACATTCGACATTTTCTAGTTGATAAGCCAAACCAAATGGAAATGCATTTGGAATCCCTGGATGATGACTTTCAAAAGTTTTGGAGATGGATTAGTGCCGAAGGCGATTTGGAATCTGCCCTAAAATCGTTTGAGAAGCCGGCCAATACTACGGAAGATTTGAAAAGCAAGTTGGATAATTCGAATTCGTTTGTGAAAAGGTTAGTCAATAAATTTAAACGAGCGATTGGTAATTAATTTGGAAGCAAAGCCGAAAGTCTCTGTCGTTGTTCCGCTGTACAATCGTCAAAAACTGATCGTAGAGACGATTGAATCAGTTAGAAGGCAGTCGTATTCGAATTTCGAGCTATTGGTCATTGATGATCATTCCAACGATGAAAGTTTCTTGGTGGCCAAGAATTTGGCGCGAAGCGACGACAGAATTCGGACTTGGCAAAGGAAATCGGCAATAAAAGGTGCACCGGCTTGTCGAAATGAAGGCATTTCCGCTGCGACTGGTGATCGGGTTGTTTTCGTGGACTCAGATGATCTTTTAGCAAAGGACTGTTTGCAAAACAGGGTGGCTTCGTTTGCTTTGCTGCAAGATCGCGACTTTCACATTTTCCCTTCAAAACAGTTTAGAAACGTACCTGGCGATTTAGAACTCGACTGGTTTCGGACAGCCGAGGATCACTTAGCAGGATTTCTTGAACGACCACTCTGGAATGTTATGTCAGCGATTTGGAATACGGAGTCTATCCGGCGCTTGGGTGGGTTTCGGGAAGATTTATTGTCATGGCAGGATTGGGACTTGCATGTGCGGGCTTTAGTTCAAGGTTTTAAGTATCAGGTTCACGAAAATGCCAGTGCGGATAATTATGTGAGACGTTCCCTCCATGATCGGATTAGCTTTTCTTCTGAACGCGATGTTGGCAAGTTGGAAAATCGTAAGCAATTGTTCCGTGATACTCATCGTGCTATTTGCCAGTACGACAAAATGACTGAAGTCGTGCGGGAGAACATGAAAGACCTATTCATCGGACTAGCGACAAAACTTCGAATTGTAGGTTCCCATCAGTCTGCAGACCAATGGATCGTTGAATTGGCCGAGATGGAATTGATACCAAAAGATATGGTTGAGTCGACGATCCGATATTCAAAACAGCGCAGCCGGATGACGTTGCGTCAGCGAGTCTCAGAATTCAAACTCTGGCTAGTGTCAACCTACCGAAGGCTGACGGGCTAGTCGTGTGAAAGTTACAGTTATCATCCCCGCCTATAACGCTGAAGCAACTATCACTGAAACTATTCGAAGTGTTCTCGAGCAAACGCTTCAACCTAGCGAAGTGGTTGTCGTAAATGATGGGTCGCAGGATTCAACGCAAGTTGAAGTCCAAAAATTCGGCGACAGGGTGAGATTGATCAACCAGAAGAACCAGGGTGTAAGTGCTGCTCGGAACCATGGGATAGCATTGTCTAAAACGGAATGGGTTTCGTTTTTGGATTCTGATGATACCTGGCTGCCAGAAAAACTGGCCGAACAAGCTAAGTTGCTGGCTGCCAATCCCGAATTGGATTGGTGCAGCACACGGTACTGGGTTTGTGGAAGTCCAAGATTTTTGTCTTCCTATTTGTCGGACAAACATTTGCCAGAAGGCAACCAACATCGAATCGACGCGTTGGACGCGATTTCAACAACCGTAAACATTTGGGTCAGCACGGTTGTGATAAAAAAGGAAGTCGTTGAAGCGGCGGGTGGTTTCTGTACTGAGCTATCAAGTACTGCGGACAATGATTTGTGGATCCGTGTTGCCAGCAAATCAAGAGAAATTGGGTTTGTGAATCAGCCGCTGGCAAATTATAGACTGGATCCAGGCAGCATGTCGGCTGCGGCAGGGCGATCCATCTCTGCATCGAGATATAATTTTTTCGATCGTTTGGCTGAATACATTCAAAACTCTGATTCAGAACTTAGGTGTTATTACGAAAGAATTTTTGACCGGTATGTCGGTAACTACATGTTCAACGTTGCGCGTTCAGGCAATGTGAATGAAAGCCGTCAGTTAGCCCAATGGCTGCGGTCCAATAATTATCGCCTTCCCGGCTGGCGTTATCGCTGGATTCATTGGGTCCCGTCGGGGTTAATTAATTTTGCTCGAAAAATGCGGCGCAAGGCGTAAGTCAGAGAAAATAGAATGTGTGGAATTTGTGGCGTAACGTTTCGTAACCGATCAGAAAATGTCGACGAGGACATGCTGCGCAGCATGAACGACACGATGTTACATCGTGGTCCCGACGGCAGTGATTTAAAAGTCATTGAAAGCACCGGATTTGCACATCGGCGCCTTTCCATTATTGACTTAAGCGACGCTGGTGCGCAGCCCATGTTGGCTGCGGATAATCGAAAAATGCTGACTTACAATGGTGAAGTGTACAACTATGAACCATTGCGAAAACAGTTCTTGGGCCGCGCAAGTTTTAAATCTACCAGTGATTCTGAAGTCGTATTGAAGATGTTGGAGACGCTAGGTAGCGACGCGATCGAATTATTTGAAGGTATGTTTGCTTTTGCTTATTTCGATCAGGAAAACCAGGAATTATTGCTGGCCCGGGATCATTTTGGAATTAAGCCTCTTTATTACAGTTTAACGAGTGACTTTCTAGTTTTTGGATCAGAGTTGAAGGCATTGCGCAAAAGCGGATTGATATCCAATGAATTAGACATCGGCGGGCTGAACGACTATTTCGATTTCATGTTTATTCCAGCCCCCAGAACAATATTTAAGAATGTGAAAAAGCTTGAGCCTGGGCATTTCTTAAAACTGAATCTGCGGACCTGGGAGTCGAACGTACGGCAATACTGGACGCCACAGTATCGCCCTGTCGACGGGAGATCGAATGCGGATTGGGTAGAAGCCGCCGATGCAGTTTTGCAGGAAAGTGTAAATGCTCATATGGTCGCTGATGTGGAAGTGGGCACGTTTCTAAGTGGTGGTGTAGATTCGACCTTAGTCACAAGCGCGGCTGCCAATTATCGCTCGACCATCCAGGCGTACACGATAGACTTCAAGAATGAAGCGTCGTCAGAAGGTAAATTCGCAAAGGATGTTGCTGGACAGATTGGACTGGAGAATCACGTTCTTTCCGAGATTGCGCCTGCAAGCATGAGCCTGATACACAGGCTGTCGTATTATTATGATGAGCCATTCTCGGATTCCTCCATGTTTCCGACTTACTTGGTCTGCAAGAATGCGGCGGCAAACTTAAAGGTTTGCCTTTCCGGCGATGGCGGGGATGAGTTGTTTTCTGGTTATCGTCATCATGAATTGGCAAGCTGCTTGAACTGGACAACTAAAATTCCAGATATTTTAATGAGTTCATTATTCGGTGTTTTCTCGCAGGCCTTTGCAACGAAACGGCGGTTGTATGAGTGGTGTCGACGAATGAGGCTACCTGCCAGTCGACGGTTGCTTTCATTAAGCCGCTTGCCAGGCAACGCATTTAGGGTTGGATTATTAAACGGGGCTTATCGGGAGAATTCGGCAGATCGCGAATGGGTTGTTCAGCGGTACGTTGACCAATTGCAAGGCCTGCCACCAGTAACTCAATCGCAAATGTTTGACATGCTGTTTTATTTGCCTGGTGATATGCTTGCCAAAGTTGATCGCGCAAGCATGGCAAACAGTCTCGAAGTGCGAGTTCCGTTTTTGTCAAAGAATGTAGCCGAGTTTGCATTGTCGATCCCTGAACATCAAAGGTATTGCAGAGGACAACCTAAGTTTGTGTTGCGCGAATTGATGACCAAGAAGTTTGGACGCCGACATGGAGAACGAAGCAAAAGAGGATTTTCGATACCACTTGTCGATTGGTTGCGAGAGATGGATAGAAAGCACTTAATGCTACTGACAGTCGATTCCGATGCTGTGCAGCATGGGATCTTGAATCGAGAGGCAATTGCAACGACTCTCAATCATGTCACGAATTCTAGTAGCTATGGGTTTATGGAGCGGGCGTGCGCGACGGACCTTTTTAGCGTTGTGATGTTCAGTGCGTGGTGGGCCAATAACATAGCAACGAAATAACTGAGCCTAATCGTGAAGCTAATAAGTGGAATCGGAACGATTGGCTCGGATATGCCGGTCAGCATCAACTGTTCTTAGTGAATTGTGCTGAAGGCGACATCTTTTTTGACTATAAATCACAATTGAAAATATCCTGAAAACTATGCCTGTTGAGAAAAAATTTGAAGATCAAGTCAGTGAAGGACGTCGATTCAAGTTCGGCATGAACTGGCAGCAGTATTTGAAAACTTTGTCAGACGAACGAATTCGTGTTGCGGAACTTTCGGTTGTCGAACTAGTTGGCGTAAAGGACTTAAGCAACTTAAAATTTCTGGATATCGGCTGCGGTAGTGGGCTTTTCAGCTTGGCAGCAACCAATCTTGGGGCAACAGTTCACTCTGTCGATTTCGATCCTTCATCCGTGGAATGTGCGAAATTGCTCAAAGAAAAATTCCATCAGGACAAGAATTGGACTATGCAAGAAGGTTCCGTGCTCGACAAAGACTTTGTATCGTCCGTTGGCGATCACGATATTGTCTATTCGTGGGGTGTGTTGCATCACACCGGTAACCTTGACTTAGCACTAACCAATGCATTGATTCCAGTAAGACCGGGAGGGAAGTTGGTTATTGGTATATACAATGATCAAGAATGGAAGTCAAAGTTTTGGCTTAAGGTGAAGGCGCTCTACAATCGCAACGTCATTGGCAAATACTTGGTATGTTCAGTTTTTATTCCTTACTGGGCATTTCGTGGATTGGCAGTGGATTGTGTTAAATTAAAAAACCCTTTGGCAAGATATCGCGAGTACAGAAAGAAAAGAGGGATGTCGATTTTGTACGACTGGTACGACTGGCTGGGCGGCTTGCCGTTCGAAGTTGCGACCCCAGAGTACATCTTTGAATTCTACAAGAAAAAGAATTGCATCTTGGAAAAAATGACAACAACAAACGGTTTGGGGATTAACCAGTTTGTTTTCAAAAAAGGATGAACTAATTTGTTCAAATCGCTGACAGTCGTATGAGTGCAATTCTATTGCTTCTTCAAACCGAACACGATCAAAATCCTCGTTTGGGAGATTGAGTTGAATACAAAAACAGAGATGTCAAATTGCAACAATGGTCGATGGTCATTTGTTCTCCTTCAATTCTTGGCTCTTGCGCTGGCTTCGTTTCTGGTTCTGATTGCACCCAACGATATCGATCGAGCTTTTTGCTGGGGAGTTTTGGTGCTTGTTGGTTTTATTTTGGTAATGACCGGCGTTGCAAAAATGCTGGGCCCTAAGCCGGTCAACTGGATTGCGGCTGATACGACTTTTAGTATTTCGTTCGTCGTCGTGCACTTTTTGTACATTTTTATCTGGCTAACGGATATTTTTCAGTTGCCGGTTACCGATATTTGGTATTTCCGAAATGCCAATTGTCCGCACACGGTTTGCAGTACTTTGGCCATGTGCGCTGGAAGTCTTGCGGCTTTCAATATTGGTTACTTAATATTGCCGTACAAACTTCGCATGGAGCCGATGAAAGCAGTCATGCCGTGGCAGAGGCTTGGGAAATTGCTTGTTAGAATCTCGTGCGGATTGCTTATTTTGTTTGTCATATTGGTGGGACCTCAGTTTCTGTCGGGTCGCTATGAAGGCTCAACGTTTTCGTATTTGCCAAATATAGTGTTTCAAGTTTTTCAGGGTTTGATTTTGGCTGCGATTGCTGTGCTCGTCGTTTCGCGAGCATCGTATTCCGGACGTTCGAAAAGAATTATTTGGCTGGATACATTCCTGGCCGTTGCCGCATCGGTCGCACTCCTTCTTCACGGCGACAGATCGACGTTCCTGATCATTGTGTTGGCAATATTGACCGCCTACTCTGAATTCATAAAACCTATTAAGGTCCAAACTGCTGCTTTGGCGTTGGCCGCTATGTTCGTGCTTTTGGGGATTTCAGGTTTGGCCAGGCACGCTGTGGAAGGGCGGAATTTGGCTTCGTTTTATCGGATTGGACAGGAGAAATTCGGCGACTCGCTGGAGAATGCGGCCGTCGGTTTTTCTGGTAGCGTACTAACGGCATTTGTCGCCGTGGATCACGTTCCAGGCGACCACCGTTACTACATGGGTAAGCAAAAGATTAATGCAGTGGCCGGCTTGATTCCGTTTGGACGAAAGCTCTTTAATGTTCAACAGACCACGGAAACAAGTTCTTCGGTGTTATTTACATATTTGATTCAAGGAACAACTGGAAAAGTTTCTGGAACGGGTACGTCGATTTTTGCCGACATTTATCTTGAAGGTGGATATGGGTTAACCTTGTTTGTTTTCTTTTTGTTCGGTTTGCTGTTTAAGCACATCACTACGAAGGCTAGGTCGACCGACGATCTCCGATGGAAGGTTGCTCTTGTATCTTTGGTCGCCATTCTTTCAATTTCCGGACGGATGCAGATCGTTGACTTGTTAGTTAGGCAGGTTGCGTACCCGGTGATGTACATGCTGTTCTTTGCTTACGTTTTGGGTGTACATAGAAGAGGTTCTCGCTATGTCATGATGAAACCCCCAACCTAATGAATTTGGCAATGTTTTTCGAGAAAAGTTTTGTGGTAAATTCGGAACAACTTTGTGTCTGCTGATTCAATCTTAGTTGTAGGGCTGAACCGATCTGGCACGAAGTGGTTGTCCAACATACTAGCTCAAAGCGATCAGGTTGCTGCCGTGACCTTGGCGCATCAGTTTGGGATTCTGGAGTCCAACGCCCTGCATGATTTCAGGCGAGTATTCAAAAAGATTGAACGCGACGACGATTATGCAGGTTTTGTTTGTTTGTGGTCCGAAACGGATTACGTTCGATCCACGGGTATTGATCGGTTAGATATATTGCGATGGAAGCCTCGGCCAACAACAGTGTTGGCTGCATTGTCTCAATTGCTTGACGAGCTGAGAGAAAAGCAAGGCAAGCAATTTTGGCTACAGAAATGCAGCCCGTTTCAAGCACAGCAGTTCCTTTTGGAATTAGGCGATTCAACAAAGGTGATTTCCATTCGACGACCTTTTAACAGTATTTTGGAATCTTCGGTTGCGCTTAAGCAACAAACGAATGCTAATTCGTCATTTGGTCGTGATTTGGTCGTAAACGCCATTCAGTCCAGACTTTTTAGTGAAGTTAGCAGACGTCCCAACGCGCTAACCGTTGATTTTGAAAATTTGAAATCTGATCCTGAAACGGCAGTCCGACAGGTTTGCGAATTTATTGGAATCGAATTTTCGGCAGCAATGCTCAATACACCTTTTAAGCAGAATACCAGTTTTGAAAAAAAGCAACGGCTGAAGCTTGGCTTTTCGCAGCGATGGTTGAGTTTTTTTGTGCGAGGTTTGTTTGCCGGTTTGCCTTTGAGCTTGGTAAACCGTATTTGGATAGCGAGCCGCGCCAAAGCACCGATTGCGATTGTTCGACAGACCTATCATGACCTTCTTTTGGATTCCCAGGAGCATGAGAATTCAGTAGAGCCTGCAATTGACAACCCGAAGGATCACCCCGGATGACAATCGTACGGCGAGTCATCTTCTTGATTACCACGCTTGGCCATGGCGGAACGGAACGAAACTTGGTGCAGTTCTGTCGTGCCGTTGATCCCGCAAAGTATGAGATTGAAGTCTGGTATCTTTACGAAACGGAAAAGAGCTATTTGAACCAGCTTCAAGAGTTGAATGTTAAGCTGAAGTTTTTGGATTCGCCGAAAGGAT
>CAYONX010000101.1:0-4815 GCA_964405425.1 uncultured Pirellulaceae bacterium
GGCTGCAGAATTGCTGCAGGCCGAGATTGAATCTCTCTCTCAGTCGATCAAGACAAAGTATGCAAAGTTTACCGACTTGGCAGACGTATCTTTTGGCGAACGTCTAGAGGGAATTGAATATGCTAGGAAGTTGGCAATTGGTAAACCGGTTCCTGATATTGTTGGGTCTGATTTAGATGGTGTCGAATTTAAATTGAGTGACTACCAGGGCAACGTTGTGATGATCAGCTTTTGGGGGCAATGGTGAGGTCCTTGCCGGGCTTTGGTCCCGCACGAGCGGTCGCTCGTAAAACAACTGGCAGGCAAACCATTTGCTTTGATTGGAGTTAATAGCGACGATGAAATCGAAGTCGCGCGTAAAGCGGTTGAGGAACTGAATATCAATTGGCGTAGTTTTTGGAATGGCGAAAAGGGTACATTCGGTCCCATCGCAACAAAATGGAATATCGCCAGTTGGCCTGCTACCTTTCTGATCGATGTAAAAGGCAACATTCGCTACAAAGACCTTCGAGGTGAAAAACTGGATGAAGCGATTGAGAAACTTATGGCCGAAGCAGGGCATGAAGTTGAGTTAGAGGCTGAAGAGAAAGAGAAAAAGGCTGGTTGAAATATTGTAGCCAGTTCAAGGCGAAAACAATCAACCAACGGCATGCGATTTAACCTTTTGTTACTTCGAAGACTTGTCGATCCGTCGGTTCTCATTGCCGATGAAAAAGGCTAAGCCGACCCATGCCAATGCGACTGGAATCATGATCCAGGAGAGCGTCGTCATGGCGAAGCCTAATGGGCCTCGCATTGCTCGGTACAACGAACCTACCATGGTGTCTCCACCACGACGGACTACCGTGTCAATAAAGCTCTTCGCTTTGTAACGTTCCTCTCGATTTACAGAAGTAAACAACACTTCCCGCGCTGGATTACAGATACCATATTCGGCGGAGCGACCGAGCACCGAAACAATCGCCAGCACGCCGATCGTCGGAGCGAATGCCAGAGACGTTATGCCAATCACGTAGGCTATCGGAAGGGCAGCCAATGCCCAGCCGAGGCCTGAATATTTCATCACGATGCCAACAATAACGAATTGAAAAACGAGCGTCACGATCGACACCCAGAAGTTAATGTTGGCAAAATACTTCGTGCGATTTTCTTTAGCGACATCCTTTTGTGCATCGGTCCAATCGGCTTCGAATCCCGCTGGAGCATAAGCTGCGTTAACGATTTCTGATTGCTGAAAGTAAACGGTCGTTCCGCAGGTCGCCAGGAAGATTCCGTACAAACAAATAGCTGCGAGATAGCGAGACTTAAACACGGCCGTGAAACCGGAGAAAGGATTTCCACCGGTTGCCTTGCCACTGGTCGATTCCTTGTTAGCTTTCTCAACGTGCTTTGTCGCTGCACGTTCCAGCAACCAGTAGATCACCAAAGCGATCGACAAAAGTACGATCGGAAACAGCAGTAGATTCGCGACGCCAATTTGCGAAACCAACCTGGCGGCAACTTGGGAGCCTAGCAAGCCGCCGATCGTTCCACCTCCAGCCATAAACCCAAAGTACTTTCGTCCTTGGCCTGACGTGAGCATATCGCCAATAATGCTCCAAAAAAAAGAGACGATGAACAATCCGTAGAAACTGATCCAAATAAAGAACGCGCGGGCGACCCAGACTTGCGACGAATCACTTAACAATCGCATCGCCAACCAGAATGCGATCAGGTTGGAAATAAAGAACAGATAGATGCTCGGCACCAGCCAGCGTCGATGGATCGTGCCAACCAGATAGGAGTACAGCGGAATCGCGATCAGCATCACGCCGAACGTCGCCCAGAACAGCCACGAAAGGTTCTCAATTCCGTAGGTCGCGCTAATCTGCTCGCGAATGGGTCTGAGAATGTAGTAACTGGATAGAATTAGAAAAAACCAAATCGCTCCATGAACGATCACGCTCTTTTCATACCTGGTGAGGTTGAAAAAATCGTCGGAAAATTCACTCAACCAGCCTTTACTTGACTTCTTTGCGTTTGACATGTCGCTAATACAACAAAAAAAGCAGCTGGGTTAAAGCCCCGGTAGAGCTGCAACATCCCGATTTTTGCTAGAACGAGCGATCACCCATGTGATAAATCCAACAACTAAACGACGCGCAGTCTGGTTCACATGTAAAACAATGTTTGCTGCATTGACGATGGGCCCCGCAGCGGCAGTAGCTGAACGACGGCTGTGCCATTCGATGTTGAATTTTAGGAACTAGTCCTCTGAATTTAATATCCTAAAAATCAAAGCGGTGTGAAATTGGTTTCACACCGCTTTTTAGTTAGATGGATAGCCGATAGTTGTTGTCGGTTAGTTTTTGTCGTTTTTGAAACCGAGTCCTTTAGCTTCTGAATCATACTCTATCTGTCGCCTGGATTCTGCTATTCTGTTGACGACGAGTGCGCTGGAAACGGTTGGTCAAGGTTTCATTTCGCAGATGATCGAATCATGGGAATGGTTTAATCGGGAATGGGCCACGATAGCCACTTCACATACTTTCTGAATCAACTCAACGAAATAATTGATCAATGATCCTGGCTATCTCTGATATTCACGGCTGTATCACAGCACTGGAGACAATGCTTGATTTGGTGAATCCTGGCAGCGACGATTTGATTATAACGCTGGGGGATTATGTCGATCGAGGTCCTGACTCCAAAGCTGTCATTGCTCGCTTGATCCAACTCAAGCAAACGCATCAGTACATTCACCTGATGGGCAACCATGAGATTCAGATGATCCGAGCCCTTCATGCACCGCATCATCTGAGCAGGTTTTTGTCGCCACTGTGCGGCGGGCAAGGTACGCTCGATAGTTACGGCGGTACGTTCGAAGACATTCCGGATGACCATTGGGAGTTCATGACGTCCGCTGCTCTGTACCATGAAACAAACAGTCACATATTTGTCCATGCGGGCGTCGAACCAGATATTCCGATGAATCAACAGGATGCGGAAACGCTTTACTATAAAAGGTTCTATGAAGCCCAGCCGCATTGCTCAGGCAAACCGTACATCTGCGGCCACACGATTCAAGGCGATTTACCAACCAACAACGGCTACGCCATCTGCCTCGACACTTGTGCCTACAATGGTGGCTGGCTTACCGCATTGGATTTTGAGACGATGACTTGTTGGCAAACGAACGAACAAGCTCAATCGCGACAGATCGAAATTTAGAATGAAGACTTCCTGCCACTTTGCGTCTCTCACCGCCCTTGGAGTACGTTGTGGAGCGAATCCACCCAGAAATTTTCCAGTTCGTTTCAACGTACCATGTTAGCCCGCTATGGAACTTCCAACGAATTGCACTGTCCAAGCTGAGTTGACGAGTTCGTAGTACCGGCTTCAGCCGGAAATTCCGCCTAAAGGCGGTACTACAAACTATTCACTTCAGGTTTGAAGGACCAATAGTTCTCTGAATTCAATCTCCAAAAAATCAAAGCAGAGTGAATCGGTTTCGCACGGCTTTTTGTTGGATAGATGGCCGAGATCAATTGAACAATGTTAACCCCATCGAGCCAGCAACAGCGTATGCGATAAAAAGGCAATAAAGCCCGCACAGAACGATGCCTTTGGTGCGAGTCAATTGTCGGTTGTGCCACATAATCAGAAGCGTGACGCCGGTCAGAATCGCAAGTAGAATTCTCAGGTCGACCAGTCCTGCCAATGGCTCGCCACCGGTCGTTAATGGAACTGGTTTCCAGCCCAGTAGATACGAATTGACAAGCAGCGGGATCGAAAGCGAGACGCAAATATCGAAAATATTGGATCCAAACGCGTTGGATACTGCTCCGGAATCATCCCCCCGCTTTGCAGCTCCAATTGAAAGAAACGTGTCTGGAACAGACGATGCGGCTGCGACCAAGATAACCGCGATAAAGAAAACGGGTACTTCTAACAGCAAAGCCGTTTCCTGGGCTGCTTCGACCAACCAGTAGCATGAAGCCGCAGCAACAATTGTGCTGATGATTATGATTGCTGTAGCTGACATGGCAGTTAAACGAATTTCGAACCAGCCATAAAGAATTTCGGCCGATTCATCCAAGTCTTCTTTTTCAATTTCTCGATTGCGCTTTATTTGATCGACAAGAGCCGGGTTGGTTGCGAATCCTGCTTCGTGCAATGTCGATACGATTTTTTCCCGTGGGAATTCGGCATCGATGCGCCCAAGTTTTTCTTCGATCAGCTTCATGCTGCGTTGAAAGATGCGTGCGTCGCGGAAAAGTTGCAAGACGTAAACGGCATACATTAACAGAAAGACTACGCCCATCCACCAGTCCATATGGTCTTGAAACATGAAGGCGATCAAAACAGCTTCTGCGCCTAGAAACCACATCCCGTCACGTGAAATGACTTCCGGTTCGACATCGATAGTTGGGCGAGAGCGCCGCGTGAAAGAGACTGCTAATACGCAGAAGGCCGGGATCAGGATCATGTTGTAGACCGCGCTGCCCGCGCACGTTGCCAATGAGGCTCCCAAACCATCTCCTTCGCCGTGCCCATCGGTTGCTTGACCGCCGGAAACAGCGACGATTACAAAAAAGATCCCTGTGTAAAGTTCCGGCATGCTGCTGGCAACGGCGTCCAAAGTGGCGCCTCGAACCGAGCCTGGGATGCGGAGCTTTCGACCGATCCATTGGGCTGCGTCAGCGAATGGATCACACGCTTGCCAGATCAATATCGAAATGACGATAAATTGCATCGCCAGGAATATAAGGCGGTGATCGAATGCGATTGGGGATGCCAGCAACAGCGCGACTAGTGAAGCTACCGTAACAACAA
>CAYONX010000101.1:4915-7028 GCA_964405425.1 uncultured Pirellulaceae bacterium
AATGCGATTGGGGATGCCAGCAACAGCGCGACTAGTGAAGCTACCGTAACAACAATCGAAATTGTCTGGGATTTGTTGCTTGTTTCTTCCATATATTCTCAGTCGAATTTAATTCTGCTGTCCATCAATTTTTTCGCGGTGATTAAATATAGGGGATTGGGTGGATTGGGCTAAGGGCGACTGGGTGGCTCCACATTTAATTCGAGCATCAAGGATAAATCTGATTGACTGTTTGGGAACTTGGAGGAAATTTCGCAAAATCGTCCAGAAGTCAATCAAATGAGTTGCTGAATTCGGTGTATGTGTGGAAATGTTTTTGTAATTGACCAGATGTGTCGCTGGCATAGCGAATAGTGTAACAGGCACTTGAAAAGCTCTGTGTGGAACCTTACCCTAAATGGACTTAAGACGGTCATTTAGACTCCAACGGACGGAGTGCTGGACAAGTTTCCACTATCTCTATACACAAGGAGAACGACATGACTGTAGCAGCCACTTCCAAGAAATCATCCAAGACGACAAATCCAGAAGCTAAAAACGGAGCCAAACCGAGTACCACGAAAGTGGACAAAGCGGATAAAGCAGAGTCGAACAAATCAAAAGTCAAACAATCCGAAAAGGTAAATGAAATCATGGCCAAGAAAAAAGCCCCAGCGAAGTCTGCCAAGACTGCTAAGCCAAGTAAGTCAGCGAAAAAAACGCCGACTCCTGTCGAAGAATTGTTGGACGATAACGAGCATCTGAAGAACGCCGTTCAGCAAATCGAAAAACAGTTTGGTGACGGTTCGATTATGACTCTCGGAAATGAGTCTAACTCGCGCATTCGCGGAATTTCGACGGGTAGCCTTTCGCTGGATATTGCGTTGGGTGGACAGGGCTTACCGTGTGGCCGAATCATTGAAGTCTACGGACCTGAATCCAGTGGTAAAACGACTCTGGCTTTGCATGTTATTGCTGAATCACAAAAGAATGGTGGAATCGCAGCGTTCATCGATGCTGAACATGCGTTTGATCCGACTTGGGCGAAAAAATTAGGTGTCGAACTTGACACGCTACTTGTTAGCCAGCCCAGTAGCGGTGAAGAAGCGATGCAGATTGTTGAGATGCTTGTGAAGTCAAATTCAGTGGATGTCATCGTGGTCGATTCGGTGGCTGCTTTGGTGCCGAAGAAGGAACTGGAAGGAGAGATTGGTGATTCGCATGTCGGTTTACAGGCTCGCTTGATGAGCCAGTCGATGCGAAAACTGACTGGTGCTATTGCTCGCAGCAAAACCACGACAATCTTTATCAATCAGATTCGTGAAAAGATTGGTGTGATGTTCGGTAGCCCTGAAACGACTCCCGGTGGACGCGCACTAAAGTTTTACAGTAGCGTTCGAGTCGACGTTCGCAAGATTGGCCAGTTAAAAGATGGCGATACCGTTGTTGGCCAGCGTGTCAAAACAAAGATCGTGAAGAACAAAGTGGCTCCTCCGTTTCGCATTGCCGAATTCGACATGATGCACAGCGATGGAATTTCGCTGGAAGGAGATATCCTGGATCTTGGTGTCGTGCACAAAATCGTAAATCGCAGCGGTGCTTGGTTTAAATATGGCAGCACTCACATCGGTCAAGGTAAAGAGAAGGCTAGGAATTATTTGATCGAAAACCCGGACGTTCGTGAAGAAATTCGAATGAAGGTCCTTGCGGCTGGTGGCTATGTTGAAGACGTGGCTGAAAAACTGGAAGAAGCGGTTGAGGAATCGACGCCGATTTAGTCGTTGGTGATTGCTTGAGAATAACAAAGGGTTTGCATGTTACTGCAAACCCTTTTTTCGTTTGAGTGTTTTTGGGTCAAACGTTGTGCCCCAGTTTCGGTTTCTCGGGTGGGACAAACCGGTTTTTAAAGTCTGACCAGAGCGATTGCCATTGTGAATTGAAATCGTCAGCCAGCCCGCTTTTCATAAGGCTAATGAACAGACCTGCGGCAAAGAAAGTACAACCCAGTAGCAGGTATCCGAACAACTGCTTCTGAGTTGGTGAATCTAAATGGCCGGATACAAATTGCAACACTAGTGGAACAAGCAGGTACATTGTTAGATAGCCGCTGAGTTTTATCAGTCGATCTGACTTT
>CAYONX010000101.1:7128-9864 GCA_964405425.1 uncultured Pirellulaceae bacterium
GAAACTAAGAAGTTGGATTTCGGCATAACATCAAAATGCTGGATGAAGTGATCCATTGATCACATCACCTGGCCCAAAATCCTGTCGGTAAAGCTTGCCATTTCGGTGCATATTCAAGCGATTGGCAAATGTTCTAATCAAAATGCGCTGGTTCCTCGGGCGCTCTCTCCTCGCTTAGGCTCGACTCTTCAACAGGGCATTGGTGTCTACACAAATCGTTGATGCTTATTTGAACATGTTTCACCGGTTTCTAGTTGCGGAGCAGCTGGTGCAGCGACTACCGCACTGGTGAACTTGTGTAGACACCAATGCCCACTGGGAGAGTAAATACGTTGAACGTTTTTAATTCCTCCTGGGGTAAACCCGAAATCTGAATGGCGCATTGATCAAGGTTTAAAATGGCGGGCAACCGAAACAAATCGGCAAAACTATAAAACGAGAAATGCAGCAAAAAAATCAGATAATTTTTTCGATACCAAATCTGGATGGCGTTAGCACTCGCTGCTCAACCAAGAAAAACGTTTCAACACCGCCGATGCGTTACTTATCTTAAAGCGTTCGGCAAACCAAAAAAAATCTTATCAATCACTGCACCTCTTTCCTTAGAGCTATTGCAGAAAAACTCACTCTCTTCAAGGAACATTCATGTCTACGCACGACAGTTTTGAGTATCGTTCACTTTTCGAATATCTGGAAGAGCGAGTTTTATTTGATGGCGTTCCAGACGCAACGTTTTTATTGCCTGCCGCCAGCGCTCAAACGGATGTACCAGCCCAGGTACAAATGGAACAAGCGGATTTCAGTGCACCTCGGGAACTGATTTTGATTGACGCTGGTGTCGAGGATGGCGACCAATTGCTGGCTGGGATCCTGGAATCCAAAAGCGAAAGCGCACTAGAGATTCGTTTTCTGGATGGCAATTCCAGTGGCATCGACCAAATTTCAGAAATCCTCAGCTCGGCTGATTACAAATACGATGCGATTCATATTCTTTCTCATGGCAGCGAAGGTTCGGTTGCTTTGGGCGATACCACGTTGTCGCTGGACAATCTGGCTGATCATGCGGACAGCCTGTCCAGTTGGTCTAATTACTTGACCGACGATGCGGACTTGTTGTTCTACGGTTGTGACCTGGCCGGGAACGAAGCAGGCGAGAGCTTCATAGAAACGATCAGTACCATCACTGGAGCGGACGTTGCAGCGTCGGATGACTTGACTGGTGCGGCGGAGCTGGGTGGTGACTGGGATCTGGAATTAAACGTTGGAACCGTCGAAACAGCCGCACTTAGCACGGCCAACTGGGACGGAACGCTCAACAAAACGGTAGTCAATGCCGAAGGTGGTCAAGCTGCTGATGGTTCAGACGGACTTCAATTGCATGTCATTGACAACGGCCAGATTCAAATAGGTTTTCGACTGCAAGGCAGCGCCAACGGAAACTATCAAACTTACGAACCTGGAACGGATACTGAATCTGCACTTTTATATCAGGGTGTGTATCTGGCGGTTGGGGATCAAGTAACTGGATCTGCGCAGGGTGCCGATGGAGCTACCCGGGATGCGGTTTGGGGTGAATTGGGACAGACAATCACCGGTTCAGGCTCACAAGACGATCCCTATATCGTGAAGACAACCCTGTTCACCGCGACCGATGGAACAGAGGGCTACAACGCAGCCACCGATGTACTCGTTGAAATTGAAACGATTTATACTTTTCCCAACGCATACTTCACCGAGCGGGTAACGGTTACACCTCCCGAAGACAATACCGAATTCATCAAGTACTACCACGTTATTGACACGTTCCTCTCCGGCGGTGACAACGGTCCGGCTTTCTCGCTACCTCAAGATCTCGCGCAAAATAACGACACCACGGGTAATGCTTCGTTGGTTGGTGTGCGTAAAGATCCCGGTGGACCCAACGATTCCTTTCTAGGATTCGCAGAAGCTCAAGGGTCTGTCGAATTTTCGCATTGGTATTCTGCGAACTGGCAAAGCAGTCAAGTCGCTGGTGGTGGCATCATTGGAGGTTCCGACATTGCCAATACCTGGAACACCAATCCAGGTACCGACAACGAAATCGCCATTCAGATTGATCTGGGCGTTGCAACGGCTCCCCAGACATTTGAGTATCACGTCGCCTTTGCTGGTGAAGCTACCATCGATCTTGACGCGGATGATTCTTCGGGGGTTGAGGGCACCGGTTATCAAACAACGTACGAAATTGGCAGTACCGAGCCAATTTCGATTGCTGACACCGATGCTTCGATTCGAAACGTTGTCGGCGACATTCAGGAACTTCGAGTTTCAATTGCCGATGCGGTCACTGGCGACACCTTAACCGTTAATACTTCCGCATTGCCAAGCGGGGTGCAGATTCAGTCGCAAACAGCAACCGAAGTCATTTTGGAAGCCGTTTCAACACCGCAGACTGAAGAAACTTTCGATGCAGCTTTGGCAGCGGTCGGATTTACAACCACCAGTACGATCGAATCGACCCGGTCGTTTGATATTGGGGTCACGAACGAACTCGGTCTGGAAGGAGCTGCCAGTTCGGTCGCATTGACCATTGGTTTTGATACCGATGGCGATGGAGTCCTGGATCCCAACGACCTCGACGATGACAACGATGGCATCCTGGATATTGATGAAGGGTTGGGAGAAAGTGCGGGCCAGTTCAGTCACCAGAATTTCAAAGAGTTCAGAGCCGATGCCATCTTTGGCTTTGCGACAGCC
>CAYONX010000102.1:0-9752 GCA_964405425.1 uncultured Pirellulaceae bacterium
GCAAAAAAGCTGTGCAAGCCGATTTGGTAGATTCGATTTTCCAACCAACTCGGGCCAGTCTTGTACCACATCGCAACATCGAACAACCAAATCAATGCGAACAGATAGTTAAAGTAGATTCCGCCGCCCCAATTCCAACCGGTCATCGCCTCGGTCTGTTCGGCGGTGTGCGTAACCGCATTTTCATGGCTCCAATCGTGGGCGAAGCTCATCGAGCTTACAAAATGAAGCAGAAAGAATATCAGCCCCAACGTCCAGATCCCAAACAGCCGTTTAGACGACGTGGAACCAGAGGACGAACCGGGCGCAAGCTTTAAAAGACAAAAAGCCAAATAGCAAAAGACCGATAGCCGTACCGTCCAACGAACAAAGCTCTCTTCAAAATACTCCATTCGTCAGCTCTCTGGATTAAAAGTAATTGTCGACGCTACTGCGTAGCCACAGTTTGGGTCGGCGAGGGCCTCACCCTTCCAAACGATGAGAGTTCAAGATTAAGATTTAGCCGTCTGTATTTTTTGGCAATCGTAACAGGAATCAGTTGCGCGATTGCGTTCTTCGCCTGGAAACTCGACATGTTTCTATGGAATAGCCAGATAGGATTTCCCAGGACGCCCGACAATAAGCCAGCCTGTTGTTGGTACTCATCTACGCCAGTTATGGCAAAACTGTATAGCTGGTCTGCTAATTGCAATGGCGGGCACCGGGTTTACACATCTTGTTCTGACTAAGCTAACGACGAGACCGAAAAATGATGGCGAGCATTCCTTGGAGAGTAACTCCGTACGGAAACCTGACTGGTAATGCATGTTGCGGGTGTGGCGTTTGCTCAAAGTGCAGCATGGTTCGGACGGCAAAGTTGCTGCCTTTTAAATTTCTCGTCACCGAACTAAACTCGTAACAAAAAAACTCTTGTAATCGTTGTTAAACCAGTGCCGAAACGAATCGGGAACGTTATGGATAAGAAATTGAATGTGACTTTGTCAGTACTTGGGTTGCTGTGGATCGCACCGGTACTCATCGGATATGGAAACGACTTGGAAGAAACATGGCCTGCCTGGCGAGGCCCATCGTGCGACGGTCATGCTGCAACATCGGCCAGGCCCCCGGTCCAATGGAATGAAGAGAAAAACTTACGGTGGAAAATAGAACTGCCTGGCCTCGGCAACTCCACTCCTTCTGTTTGGCAGAAACAAATCGTTTTAACGGCGGCGAAACCGACGGGGCGTAAGATCGAAGCCTCTGGCAAAGACGCATCGGGGCAAGCGAGACCCAATGAATACCATGCATTAATGGTTGTCGCTTACGACCTGGAAACGGGCAATGAAAAATGGAACACCCAGGTAACTGAAGTCGTCCCGCACGAGAAAGGGCATCGAACCAGTAGCTACGCTTCGGCATCGACGGTTACCGATGGGCAGCGTATCTACGCCTTCTTTGGCTCGTTTGGTTTGTTCGCCCTGGATATGAACGGCAACAAGTTGTGGGAGCGAGCATTCCCAAAAATGACGACCGCCGCAGGTTTCGGTGAAGGTGCTTCGCCTGCGTTGGCAGGCAACGTGCTGGTGGTTCCCTGGGACGAAGAAGGGCAGTCTTTCATCGCCGGAATCGACACGAAATCAGGTGAACAACTCTGGCGAACCGACCGACAAACCGGTACTGCTTGGACCACTCCCTTGATCGTACAGGACGGAGATCGAAAACTGGCAGTCGTATCTGGATCGGCTTACACGCGGGCGTACGATGTAAAAGACGGGAAAGAAGTTTGGCATTGCGGTGGGATGTCCAGTAACCCAACATGTTCGCCGGTCGCGGCAGGCGAGATAGTGTATGTTGGCAATTCGTTCCGGGGGAATGTCATTCAGGCGATTCGTTTCAAGGAAGCCGAAGGCGACTTAAGTGCAACGAAGAATCTGTTATGGAAACATGAAAAATCTGCAAGCTACGTTCCTTCGCCAGTTGTCGTGGATAAGAAACTCTACTTCCTTCGCAGCAGTACCGGTGTGATGGGGTGTTTGGACGCAACAACAGGAGCAGTGATTTTTCCTGGTAAACGGCTGGGCCTGAAGAACGTACATGCCTCGCCCATGGTAGCCGCAGATCGCATTTACGTCTCGTCCCGCGAAGGCGACACGGTTGTTCTCGACCTGAAAAAAGAGTGCGAGGTCCTGGCTACTAACCATTTGGAAGACGTGTTTGACGCGTCACCGGTCGCTATTGGCGACAGCTTGATTCTACGTGGCCGTAAGAACTTGTACCGAATTCAAGCTGCAACAAAATGAACGATGCGAAAAAGAAGGATGGTTCTTGAAAGGCAGCTGCGTGGAACAACTTAGTTGCTATTGTGGCAGAGCTTGCTTCCAACCTTGCTTCAGCAATGATGCGAGTTCTGCAATCGTTTCAACATTGGTCTGATCTTCCGCAATGTTCTCGTTCTCGAGCGGGTCGTTTTTGAGATCATAAAGCTCTTTGGCAACAACCTGTGTCGAATCCTTCTTCGTCCATTCGACATACCGATATTGCTCAGTGCGGACGCATCGACCCATGTAGGGGATCTCGTCCGGGGCAATCCAAATTCCGTCGCGCAGGAACTGGCTGAACACAGCTTTTTTCCAGGGACGATCAGCGTCGGCCAGCAGCGGAGTAAAACTGGTCCCTTCCAATTCGTCGCGTAGCGGCACGTCGGCAAGTTTACACAACGTCGGATAGATATCGACAAATTCGACCAGCTTCGCGCATGGTTTCCCGTTCTCTGCTGCACCGGGCGCGCGAACGATCAACGGCACCCGCGTGTCGATTTCAAAGTTCGTCATCTTGCACCAGCTGTTATGTTCCCCGAGCTTCCACCCGTGGTCTCCCCATAACACCACAATCGTATTGTCGTCCAGGCCAAGTTCTTTCAGGCTGTCGAGTAACCGGCCGACTTGTGCGTCGATGTAACTGACAGATGCCAAGTATCCATGCTTCAGCAAGCGAGCTTGTTCATCGTTCAAAGTGCCTTCGTGCGGTTGTGGCATATCCTTGAAATCTGAGTAGCCTCGGATCTCCCGCGCAGTGTTCACTGCCATGATCGGCGCATTGTTTGGCAGTGACGAATTGGGTGCAAGTGGAATCGTCTTGCGGTCATAAAGATCCCAATATTGTTTTGGAACATTGAACGGCAAGTGTGGCCGGTAATATCCGACCGCCAGGAAAAACGGTTCCTCTTTGGCGGCGAGTTGCTTCATTTTGTCGATGGCTACCGTTGTCTGAGCGCCATCGAAATAGACATCATCTCCCGCGTCAATATTCTCAGTCGCAACATGTTTCAAATACCATTTGCCGAACCGATCGATTCTTTTTGTATCCCCCATGGCAATCAAATCCTGCTTCTTCTTTTCAAGCCAGTCGACGTTCTCCTTTAAGCGATAAACGGCATCTGGATCAAAGGGATAGTCCGGCACATTCATTTTTGGCTCACTCCAGGACGCCGGATCCTGAATGTCGTTATGAAAGATCTTTCCAATTCCGACGGTGTGGTAGCCATGCTTCATCAGCTGCTGAGTCAGTGTTACTGATTCGGGACGCGTCTTTCGGAAATCGGTTTGCAAATCCCAAACTTTAATGGTGTCCGGCCGTAAACCTGTCATCAAACTCGCCCGCGAAGGATTGCAAACCGCTTGCTGACAATAAGCGTGCATGAAGGTCACGCCCGATTTCGAGAGCCGATCAATGTTGGGGCTCAATGCAATTTTCGAACCGTAACAGCCAAGTTCCGGCCGCAAATCATCAATCGCAATAAACAAGAAATTTGGCTTGGCTGCAGAAACTGGCAATTCCAGATCCAGAGTGTTTTCTGCAAGGCCAACGGGTTGTTCTCCATGGGCGCAAATCCCAAGGCAAAAGACTAACGCGATCGAAAATACAATTCTCATTCCAATCTCCAGCATGATGGTCGTGATGACTGGAATCATAAAGGCGCGGAATCCGAAAAACAATCGTGGCGAAAAATTAGCTTGTCATGTTTCCGCAAGCCGAAGCAAATACGGCCTTTCGCATTCTCTACGCTTTTATAGATATCCAATTTCCTGGCTATCGCTTGCAATCCTGGCACGCTCCTTCGACCACCGCCAACCAGCCCGCTAAAATCACGACCGCGCCGATCAGCGAAGCGGTTTCAAACCATGCGTCACCGGTGGCGATATTGGCGAACAGGCATCCGGAATAAAACACGGTTCCCGCCAAAAAACTCCAGAGAGCGATCAGCAGCATTCGACGACGGCGCAGTGACAACAAGATCCCAATTGCGATGATGGCAAGCCCGTGCGTTAGTTGACACAAAGTAGCGCGTTCGAATCGGTCCATCATGATCTTCGCTCGGCCGACCACCAGTTCGGAACCTGCTGGAGCCGATTCGGCTGTCGTTTGCGTAGCATTGTCTCGATACTGGCTATCAATAAACGGACCAATGCCTTCAGGCCCAAAGATGGTCAAAACGACTGCCAGCAACATCATCAACGCACCGGCTTTGATCCAGCCGTGTGTCATTTCAATCGTATCGATTTCCGGTTCGCTAGTCTGAGGCATGTTCAATGTTTCGATGCAAGGAGCGAATGGAAATCGGTGACAACGTGGCAAACAAGATAGATTAAAGTACGGTCTGATCAGTTCCCAATGGCATTTAAAAAGCCCTGCCCGCTAAAGCAAACTTGTCTGCGTTTCTACTGATCAATCAGGTCGTCATTGTTGATAGTTGCCAACGCGACCAAATTATCACGGCTTGTGTTTCGGTTGACAAATCGCGTTGATCCATCGCACATGGAAAAAATGACGATGCCTGGATGTGGCGAGCTGAATTGACGCGTCGAATATCGAAGGTTGTTGTCGCTATCCAAATACGGATTCAACAACAAATTCCCAGGCGTTCCGTTCCCTTCCGCATCCTGAAACCCACCCGGATTGATCGGTCTGCCGGCTTGATAGGTGTACGGTGCACAAGATTCGCGAGCGCCATTAATCATCTCGCCTTGGCATTCACCAATGCAGAATGTATTTGAAAGTCCGTCCTGGATATCTCGAAGACGTACCGCATTACTGGCACCAGGTTGGAATCCGGACGTTGTAATGGCTCCGCTGCAGGGTTGATAATCCGATCGCAAGTCACTCGGAATGTCAGGATTGACAAAGTTTGTCACTCGCTCAGGAATCTGCATCGAAGGGCAAGCAAAGAGCGGGTGTGGCGTTAGAACAGGGTCAACGTAATCAATCATGTCGACCCGCGGCACGCCTTGAATTCGCGCGGCGTCGATAGCGGTCTCTCGCAGAACCCCATATTCCATGAATGGAGCGGTTTGCAACGCGGTCGAAACCATCAACAGATTGTCTGCAAACGTTGCAGTGCCAACGCCATCAATTTGCTCAGGTCCGCCAGGATATCTTTGGTAGGTCGACTCATAATTCAGCATCGCCAAAGAAACCTGTCTCAAATTATTGGCACAGACTGAACGCCTGCCTGCTTCTCGAACCTGTTGGACGGCGGGCAATAGCATGCCGATCAGAATTGCAACAATCGCAATAACCACTAGCAATTCGACCAGTGTAAAGGCGGACCGATTTGACATGACAATCTCCTCAGCTTTATGTTTGGATCGTTTTAATTTATGGCGATCTCTGAACAATTGCAAGAATTGTCGATGCAGTACCCTTGGATTGACCAGGTTTCTGGCGTTGGGATTCCAACCTTAGTGAAATCGAGTAGTATAAGTGTCGTCTTTTATCCCGCGACTCTAATCCAAAATTGTAATGGCAGCCAATTTGTTTAACGCTGCTCGTGCGTAGAATTGTTTTAGCCGTCTGAGAAGTGGCAACAGGCTTTCGAAATCTGCATCGGAGCGCCGTTTATAGAAAACGCGGTCGGTCGGGAATCCATTGAAATTCGATCTTATTTGGTCCAAGCTGACATTTTGGAGAAACTTATCTATTTCGATTACTTGCTGCGAGTTCGACCATTTAATAGGAATGCCTTGTGTTCCAGTTGCTGTGCTCGCTTGTTGAGAGCCGAAGATTGCTTGCTGCGGTAGTTGTTTCTTTTCAGGTTGGCACAATTCGAGCAAGTAAGCACAGTGATCATGTGCTCGAGAAGGTTCGTCAAAACAAATGGAAAGAATGTGTGGGCTATTTTTGATGATTTCGTAAGTCTGGCGAATCGCCTCCAGCTCGATGGGCGACAAGCTATCGCCCAGAAAATCGAAATACAGATCAGCATGCTTTCCACGCTGAAGATGTTTGATGAGAAATGCATAATTGTTTAGCAATTCCCCATCAATCTTGTTGTTCAAGACCATCAGCAATGGAGCAGCGTCTTCAGGCAAAGTGTATTGAAAGATTTCAACGCCCATAGATTTCATCAAGCGGGGCATAAAAAGAGGACATTGTGGCTCTGTAGAAAAGTTTGATTTTGTTGGCGCCGCTAGCGATGTTTTGAACGTAACAGTTGTCGATGAGTGTTACGAGCAAATCTCCGAAGTCTGTATTGGTAACTGCGCTGCAAGTCGCGGAACGCTCGCTGCCAGCTTACCGACACAAGTATAGCCCTAAGAAGTTTACTCAGCATCTGTTGTTTGCCTGCCTATTTACGCAAGAAAAAGAAAACTGGAAGAATCCGGGGCGTTAAGGATGCGATGTCCAACTAGAAACCCATGAACCTCTGCGCCTCCGCGTTTCAAAGTTCTCCCGGTTAGTTGTTCTTCTACTCGTTTTCATCTCCGGCGTCTGGAAGACACGACGCCCAGAAGGCTGATGAGCAACAACGAAGCGGTTGCTGGTTCTGGCACGGCGGTAAACGTCACGTTAACGGTATCGGAAAGGAACGTGGCCTGTCCCAGCGGGTCGTTCACTACCCAGGCTCCCAGTGAAAACGAATTGATATCGACAAATGCGGTGCCGCTGCCGGTCCACGAACTGGTGTCAGGAAATTGGTATGACAAAGGAGAGTCCAATGTGCGAATTCCAAAGTCGTCAGCACTTCCACCGTCATCATCGATGTAAATTCCGCCGATGAGTTGCGTTGTTCCGCCGACAGTTATCGATGCGTTTCCATTGAGTGGGAAAACAATTTCCTGAAGGGTGGTGTCCAGGATAGTATCTTCTCCGAATGGGAATTGACCAGAATCGAATGTGCTAAAAGTGTTGTTGGTCACATCGCGGACTTCGCAAAGGATAACGTCGCGGATGCAATCTGGCAAAACGTTTGATTCGCCAGAGAAAGTCCAAGTCGTTACGCCGCTTCCTGGTACGCCTTCGACCTCTACAACTAGTTGAGCGTTTGCGTTTGATGCGAGAATTGCAACAACTAAAAACAATAGGGAAGTGAGTCGATTCAAAATCATTAGTTCCACCTGCTTTTGGATTTTCCATTCAATAAAAACGGCTTTAGCAACTGCTTCTTTATGTGTGCGGTTGAGTGAGAACCGACCTCTCGATGTTACTTCTCATACAGAACCAATTGAAGGGTTACCTCTGGATCCTGGCGAGTTTCTTTAGAATTGCGTCAACTATGTCAACAAACCGGCCAGTGAAAAGGAACTCAGGCAAAGTTGCAATCGAGGTACACCATATGGTGATCAAGGCTGGTTAAAAAGACTGAATACTGCCTGCGTTCCCTTGTCATTGTTTTGCAATGAGCAGTTAAAATTTCAACGCGTGATGTGCATCATAACCTTTGACGCGTCCATTGGGTAAAATATTGAAGTTTGGAATTCGTCCAGCAGAAATTGGAGCTGCTGGCAATTTTGGCAACCAATTGATCTTGAATTCGACGGCGACGAACTTGATCGAGACGCTGTCCAACGCGTCTTCGTAAATGGATTGAGCATCTTCGAAACGTTCTTTGCCAGCCATTCGCTTTGCGCACTGAAATTGAAGCTGGCCAAGCCTTTGCATCAATGACCAACTGTTGGGATCCAGGCTGATGTTAGCCTGAAATTCCCCGGCTGCCTGTTGAAACGTGTCCAGGTAGGCGCCAACCTGATTGTTCCAATCAAAGATTTAACATTTGAACCGTGGCTTTTGCTTCTTTGTGTAGATTTTCGGATCGAACATCTTGATGCGACGGACAATCTCGTCTTCTGAGTCGGTAAGGGCAATCAACTCACCGTATTCTTTACCTTTGGCGACGGCTGCGAGTAATGGCCAAACTGGCCGATTTTTGGTCCAGTGTTCCTCGCCAAACATGATCATAGGTGAGATGATTTCTTGATTGGCGTAGTGGTTTTGTGCAGCGTCTTGGAAAACTTCTTGTGTTGTCCCGGCACTACCGGGAGCAAAAATCACTCCATGACTTGCAATTGCCAAGAGTCCGTCTTCACGAACACTGTTTGCAAAATACTTTGCAATGTGCGTTGCAAAGGGCGCTGGTGGTTCGTGGCCATATAGCCATGTTGGAATTCCAATACTCTTGCAGATCTTCTCTTTTCCCTTGGGGATCGGGAAGGTCTCCATCACTCGCCATGCACGATGAAGCCAATCGGGATCGGCATACTCCTTTCCCGGCCTCCCACTATCGGGTCTCTTCTTGATGATCTCGATTGCCGCATCGAGCTCATCTTCTTTCCGGGCAGCGAAGTAAGCACCAAGATGCGTGGCCTCCATTGCACCGGGGCCACCACCACTCACCATCAAAAATTTAGCCTTCGTCAATTGACGAGAGACTTTCGCTACTTTTGCATAAAACGGATCTTGTCGCTCCATTCCATGCCCGCCCATTACGGCGACAACATTGCGACCTTTCAATTCTTCTTCGAGAGCATCAGTGATCGAATGATCGTGTAGTCTTCGAGCCAAGCTAGTGTTAATTGATTTGGGCGATTTACCTTGGCAGCAATATTCTTTGTAGACTTTGAAGTCGTATGTCTGCTCGTAGCCTTTGGGGTCATTGATGTCGAAGCCGTCGAATAGATCATCTACGGAGTAAAGTTCGCTTCGGTGAACTTGGAAAGAGAAGCCTTTGAGATCTGGAATAACAACTCCTCCCGATTTGACAATATGGCCAGCCACCGAAGCGCTCATGTCACACGAAAGAAAAATTGAATCAGGAAACTTTTTGCTGTTGATCAGTTTGGTTTGCTTGCTCAGGTTTAGATCCTGAATTGCGGCTGGAGTCTTTTCGGGGGACTTTTTTGCCCACGCCGTGAATTCAGATAGTTCGGAAATCTCTTTCATTATCGCCCCGTCAAAGTTGTAATCCAATTTTCATGTGCAATCTTAGCAGAGTCAAAACGGCTGTGCCACTTTTCGCAGAGGTAGGGAAGTAAATCGCCGGTCGTTCAGGCAAGCTGTAGATCCAAAAACAAGTAAAAGAACAAGGAAAAGGTGTCAAGTACCGTTCGGAATTCGAAGGCTTCAAAGCCTTGTTCTTTGAAAACGATATCATGTCTCGCATTGCCACGATTAAGCACATGATAGATGCCACCAGCGACATCAGCTTGGAGGCTCGACCTATTTCAACCTCTCGTAGGACTCCATCTTTCGAGCCTGCCAGATTTAACCAAAACCGCCTGTATTTAATTTTGGTACTTGACACCTTTATTTCCTCCTGCGGCTGGGAATTGCTGAAATTTGGTGGTCGTAACCGATTTAGGCAAGTGGTTGTTGCGGCCGAGAGGAACGGGCACTTCTCTGCAATAAAAACGATCTTTTTCCGGTTTTCGCCAAAACCGCGTGATCTGCAAGCTACCTTTCTACAGGAGCACTCTATATCCACCGGTACGAATTGGATT
>CAYONX010000103.1:0-9589 GCA_964405425.1 uncultured Pirellulaceae bacterium
AAAGAAGAACGCAGCATCGATGAAGAAGCTCGAAGCAAAAATGAAAGAATCAAAATTGGAAAGCAACGATGAATTCCGACGCCAGATTGAAGCACTAGAGCTCGAGATCGCGAACCAACGCGACCAACGCAAAAGCGCTGAAAAGAAGAACGCAGCATCGATGAAGAAGCTCGAAGCAAAAATGAAAGAATCAAAAATGAATTCCGCCAGAGCTGTCGCGCGTGCCCGCCGTGAAGCAGAGAAAGCCATGGCAGCATTGAGCCAACTGCAAGATCGCATGAACTCTGCCCAATTAGCATCACAACCTGCAGCGAGCCAGAAAAAAGCCGTTAACAAGAAAGATTCAGAGCCAAAAGAAGGAGACCGAAAAACCCTTGCTCAACTGGCTCGTATGAAACGAGAGAAACGCAATTCGGAATCAAAATCAAACAACGTTACTGACGCTGCCAGAAAAGACAATTCATCCGATTTGATGCAACAGCAAATCGACCGCTCTTTGTCCAAAATCGAACGACGATTCAAGGCAAAAATTGAACGGGCGCAAAAACGAGATGCCTCGCCAGAAGCAATCCAGAAACTCGAGTCGGAAATGAAAATCCAAATTGAAAAAATGGAAGATCGAATTCGCAGCCGATTCAAGAAACGCAACTAGATACTCCCCAACGAGAAGCGTTCACAACGACAATCCTGATTGTGGCTATTCAACCAACGACGCCGGGTCACCCTGCGTCGTGTTGGATGAACCGTAGTCATCCGCGTCAGCGAATTCTGCTTTGGCGTCAAAACCATCGCCCGGCACAATCAGAATTTCGGAGTGCAGGTCGCCTTGTTGAGCTTGAACATTGTGGTGCCTTGTCAATTCAAGCACGGCAAGAAACACTCCGACCATCGCAGACTTATGCATCCCTTGTTGAAACAGCGAACTGAATTGAATCTGCTGTTCACTAACCAGGCGGCCATGGATTCGCTGCATATAAACCTGGATCGGAGTATCATCATAAACGATATTTTCCTGCGGTTTGGGCAAACTGTCCCGCAGCACACGACCAAAGGCACTGACCAAATCCCACAATTCCACGTCCAAAATCGGCTGTGTTGAATAGTCGACGCGTTTGGGCGGCAAATCATCCGCCATTCGTGAATAGCGATGTTGCCATCGGGCTCCTCGTTCTTCCAACAATACAGCCGCGTCTTTAAACTTCTTATATAACAGTAGCCGCTGTACAAGATCCTCGCGCGGATCAAAATACTCTTGAACCTCTCCATCGTCAGTCTTCGGCAACACCGCCCGCGATTTCATCTCCACAAGCAAACTGGCGACGTCCAAAAAATCACCCACGGTATTGATTTCGATTTCCTGCAACACCTCCATGTGTTCAATGTACTGCTGAGTGATTGAAGAAAGTGAAATCTCCGAAAGCTCAAGTTCATGTCGGCGCACAAGGTACAACAACAAGTCTACCGGGCCGCGAAACAAATCTGTGCTGACGTTGAAGTTCAAATTGTTACTCACAATACCTGGAAGAGTTCACTTACGAGTGTGTTTCTTTTCTTTGCCCACACAATTCACGTGCCAAACGATTCATTATCGCGAACAATTGCCTTGGTTAAAACATCGAATTGCCTCGCAAAGCCCGATAAAACGTCACAGCGAGAACTATCCAAACGAAAACAAGCATCTTAAAGTTCAACGACTTTAAATGAATCTTCATTCTCCGATGATTCGAGCTGCAACAGATGGCTCAATTGCCGCGAAATCTTCGTTAACCCGATTATACGAGTTGTTTTTCCTGTTTAGGCTGACAATAAAAAGCTTCGAAAAATGAAAGCTTTCTCCAACTGTAATTCTTTACCACTGTCCGATATCTCTTGTACTGACCCAGTGAATAACAAGTTGCAAAACTTCACATTGTTGATGCCGCTAAATGCACAAGCAAGGAGAAGTATTCGCAAATGCAGGACAACTGTATTGAGATCGAAAACCTTAGACAACTAAGAAAATTCGTCTCTTTCACGTTATGCCATGAAAATGATTTTGAAGAAGGAGTCTTCCAGATCACCGAAAAGTTACTGACAAAATGCGGAAAAATGTGCGGCGTATTATTTTGCCTGCACGGACCTAGAAGTGTCAAACTAACCGCGGTCTGGGAGTCAGAGAAAAACGCAATCTTTTTTTATGGCTCGACGGGCGAGAGATTTCAAAAGACTGTGTTGGATGGCTCAGTTGAGTTAGCCGGATGCAGTTGAATTAATAATTTACATTGAATTCCAAAAGATTTATCGCTACGAGGAGGATTCTCGAATGCTGGTTCTTTCCCGAAAGGAAAGTGAGAAAATAAAGCTTGGCGATGAAATTGTTTTAACCATTGTAAGAGTGACGGGCGACCGAGTTCGCTTAGGAATCGAAGCACCTCCAGAAATGCTTATACTGAGGGAGGAGCTTGATCCTGGGAACGAAGGTCCGGCACAAGCCGCTGCCTGACACTTTTCAACCTAGAAGCAAGTTTATCGATAAACAAATACTCGGCGGCAGCCATCACGGCTGCACGCCGTTTTTTTGTACGTCACAAACTTACAACCATTAAGCAAACGTCAGTACAATGACGCGAACGGGCGCGCTCAGTATCTATTGAATCTGAATCAAGAAAATGAACGGCTCTACATCGAGCCCAGTCCTTCGGTTAGCGATTGCCTACAGTAAAAGCAGAATACGCTACGTTGACCTACAACCAAAATGGGGCCGGCAATAGAAACACGTGATTCTCGATCATGCTAAACGCCCCGTTCCAGGACACATAGCGAGTGGCCGATAATATCCCGACAAAAGCCGCGGCGACTGGAATCGACAATGCCATTACTGACCATCGAACCCACCAACGGCCTGAATCGTTGTTGTTAGAGCCTCGTCGATAGGCCAGTCCGATTAGAATTCGTGACGGCCAAGAAAACATCATGAACACTAAACTTAACGTCCATAACAATTCAGCTGGAATCTCTTCGATTTTTGCGGCAAATAATGGCAGAGCCAAAACCAAAGCCAACAACAACGCGAACACATGGGCGATTGGAGCACTGCGAAATATCCTCAGCACTTCATTGACATCGAAGAAACTTGAAAACGATTGTGTCTTGGAAAAGTGGGTTTGAACGAACAACAACGTCGCAAATACCGGAATGGCTGCCACCACGCCAACAACGCCGCAAACGATTTCCAAACCGCCCGTCAACCGCGTCGCCCCGATCAACAACATCGTCGGAATAAACAGCCAAATGACGCTGCCAAAAAAACCAACGATGCCAAGCTTAAAATAGTGCCATAGATTCAGGCTGAAGACGAAGTCCCAAAGCGCGTTTCGAAGATTACTGTAGAAGGATCCACCACGTAGTTTCTTCCACAGTATCGCCGGCACAAACCAATCGGTTGGCGGTTGTGCATGGCAAAGATCGTTGACCAGATTCGGCGATATCCAACGGAAACAGAAATTCAATAACGGCCGCAAACGTTTCGAACCCAGCATTTTGCGAAATAGCCAGACGCCAAACGAAAACGGCGCAAACAGCTGCCAAAAGAAATACCGAAGCTTGCCACCACATATCCACGCTGCGGCAATCTGAACAAGCGTCACCCCAATCAAGATCAATTGTGCCGCGCGAGCAAAAAACGTTTGCGAGCTGCCCGGATCAATCAAATGCGATTCGTACCAGACGGCATCCGAAAAAAATCGAATTGGAATCAATAGTAACCATGTACCCAAGAGCAACCCACCGATTCTAGACGCTTTTGAAACGCCTACCATCGATTCTCGTAAACTGCCGCCACGTGCCAATCGCCCGGATACTTCAAGCAAATAGCCAAAACTCAGAAACTGTACGATTGGAATATTTGCAGCGATCGCCGTACAGAAAATGATGCTGACAACACCAATAAAGTTATCCAACCCGGAGCGCAAAATATCACAACAACGAAAAACCCAGCTCCGTGATGTCACCTCACTAGTGACCAACTCCGCTAAAACCGGTTCAAAACGGTCCGAAGAATAATCCGCATTGGTTGTATTGGAGGTAGCTTCCATAATTTCAAAGTAACATTACTTTCATACAAAATTTAAACAATTTGTCGTCAATTCAAAAACCTGCGAATCGCAAGCGAAGTACGTTTATGTATTGGAACCAACAAATTCGCTCGAAAGTTTCAATAACATCGCAAGAAAGCGAATTTGAGTAGAATCGCATGACGTCTGTTGGAGATCGCGCGTGGCCACGACGAGAAATTGGTTTAAAGACGTATTCTTATTCGGCGTCATTCTTTCGGGTCTCGCTGCTGTCACGGCATATCTGTTGGCAGTTGACCGTGTGGTTACACCAGAATCGTTCCACACAACTCCACTCACCAAAATCCGGGCTGCGTCCGCTAAATTGGACCAGGCCATCAATACATCCATCGCAGATGCTCAGCTGCAATCCACGAATCGTGCCGATTCTTCTCAAATATTTCGACGCCTTGCTTTGTCGTTAACCGGTTCTTTACCCAGTGTCGAAGAGCTACGCGAAATTGAAAAGATTGCCGCAGACGAACAAGTTCACTGGTACGTCTCTCACTTGCTCGAAGACAAACGGACCAGTGACTACTTGGCCGAGCGGTTCACACGGGTTTTTGTCGGAGTCGAACAAGGCCCGTTCCTGATTTACCGACGACGACGATTTCGCACCTGGCTTTCTGATCAATTTCGTGCAAACATGCCGTACGATCGGATCTGCAAAACCATGTTGACGTCAAACGGCATCTGGACGGATAAACCTCAAGTCAATTTTTACACTTACAATATCATTCCGGATGTCGACGACGAAACGAAGCCAGACCCAATTCGATTGGCGGCTCGAACATCGCGAGCATTCCTGGGCATGCGAATTGATTGCCTGCAATGCCATGACGATTTCCTGGGCACGATGAATCTTGGATCGGCAGACGATCCAGTCGAAGGAACGCAACGACACTTTCACGCGCTGGCGTCATTCTTTTCACAAGTTAAAAATTCCGTGACGGGAATATATGACGATTTGGACGCCGACACATACCAGTACAAGTTACTCGACGACGACGAAGAATCTGTCATTGAAGCTCAAGTGCCATTCAGCGAAGCATTCGATCAAGCTTCAAAAAACAATCTTCGCGTCCGATTGGCGAACTGGGTTACCCACGATGAGAATTTGCCCTTTGCTCGATCGGTCGTCAATCGCGTTTGGGCGATTATGTTCGGTCGTGGTTTTATTCAGCCAGTCGACAACATTCCGCTCGAAGGACCGTTTCCAGTCGCTCTGGAACAACTTGCCCATGATTTCATGACTAACGGGTACGACTTGCATCGTTTGATTCGCGTCATAGCGTATAGCGAAGCTTTTCAACGAAGCAGTACGGCCGATTTCGAAATCCTGTCGGCACACAACTCGCATTTTGCAGTTTTCCCAATCCTTCGATTGCGACCAGAACAAGTCGCCGGTTCGATCATTCAATCAACATCGTTAACAACGATCGATGCGACTTCGCACATCATCTCGCAATTGACAAAATTCGGACAAGAAACTGATTTCGTCGACCGGTTCGGTGACCTCGGCGAAGACGAATTTAACGAGAAGAGCGAAACGATCACTCAACGCTTGTTGTTAATGAATGGGAAAATGGTTCGAGAGCGTTTAAAAAGCCAACTCAATTCCGTGACTCGAATCGCAGACCTTTCTCCAAATATGGAAACCGCTGTTGAAACGATCTACCTCGCAACTCTCTCGCGAAAACCAACAACTGAGGAATCTGAGTTTTTCGTTTCGCAGTTAACTGATGTTTCCAGCGGCCAACGGAAGCGGAAAGTCGTCGATATATATTGGTCATTAATTAACAGTGTCGAATTTGTCTGGAACCACTGATGAATTTTCAATCCGATGATAATTACAGCTGCCATGGCAATGATCATGTGGAACGTCGATCCTTTTTAAAGATCGGCGGTGCGGCTGGGTTCAGTTTATTGACGCCAGTAGCTTCGGCACTGGCACGCCAACACAATGACGGACCTATTGAAACCGCTAAATCGCTGATCGTCTTGTGGCTCGATGGAGCGCCTAGCCAGCTGGAAACCTTTGACCCTCATCCGGGGACAGACATCGCTGCCGGCAGCAAGGCTCGCAAAACCAACGCCGATGGGGTTTTGATTGGGGACGGATTTGAACAAGTCGCCGAACAAATGGATTCGATATCGCTCATTCGCGCCGTCACCAGCAAAGAAGGTGATCACGCGCGTGCGGTCTACAATATCAAGTCAGGTTTTCGTCCGGATCCAACACTGATTCATCCATCGGTTGGCAGCGTCATTTGCCATCAAACACTATCCGATTCCCAGCTCATAGACATTCCTCGTCACATTTCAATATTACCCGGCGGGTTCCCTGCACGCGGTGGCTACCTTGGTGATGCGTTTGATGCGTTCAAAATTGGTGATCCAAAGAGGCCTGTTCCTGACGTAACCGCGGTTGTAGATAAAAAACGACAACGACAACGAATCAATGATTTGAATTTTGTTGATCAGGCTTTCCTGGCCCGCCATGCTAACAATTCGGCCAAGCGCGCAAAACTGAATCCGTCTAATTTGAACGCCGCATTAACCATGATGTCATCTGAGCAACTTGACGCTTTTGATGTTTCCAACGAATCTGAATCGTTGCGTGCCGAATACGGCGACACGCCGTTCGGACGTGGTTGCCTGGCAGCTGTTCGTTTGATAAAGGCGGGCGTTCGATGCGTCGAAATCACGCTCGGTGGATGGGATACTCATGTCAACAACCACGAACTACAAGCCGGTCGCATCAAAATCCTGGATCCAGCATTCGCAGCCTTGATTCGTGATTTGAAGCGTCGCATGCTACTTGATTCGACATTGGTTTTGTGCGGCGGCGAATTCGGGCGTACTCCGTTTGTGAATCCCGTTGGTGGTCGCGACCACTGGCCACAAGGATTCTCGGTGGCAATGGCCGGCGGTGGAATTCAAGGCGGTCGCGTGGTCGGCGAAACAAATCCCGAACCTAAACAAGGTGCGCGAGCATCAGCACGATTAGCAGATTTAAAGGACCCCCATGGAGTCGAAGACATCCACGCAACCATCCTTAAGGCGATGGGCATACAATACGAACACGAACTCGATACGCCCGTCGGCCGCCCAATGAAAATCTGTCAAGGCAAGCCGATCGAGCGCCTTCTTGAAACTTAGCAGAAAGCGAAAGTTGTGCTGAGAAGATTGTGCAACTGGTTATTTTTCGGGCTTTAATTCCTCACCCCAGATAACCTCAAATTTTCCATTGGAATCCGCGGCCGCTCGTGCCATGCCGGCAGTCGAAAATTCCATCGCTATATTGCCATCCTTGTCCACCACAATAATGCCGCCATCACCTTTGTCCAAACGATTCTTCAAAACATCATCAACCGCCTGTTTAGCGCTGTAGCCACGGTACTTCATTTGAGCGCTAACGTCGTAGGCGACTGCATTGCGAATGTACTGTTCACCATGGCCAGTACACGAGACGGCACAAGTATTGTTATCGGCGTAGGTACCTGCACCCACGATAGGACTGTCACCCACTCGACCAAACTGTTTGTTCGTCATGCCGCCAGTCGAAGTCGCCGCAGCCAGATTGCCGTTGGAATCCAAAGCCACGCAACCGACGGTACCGTGATACGAACCGGTATCAACTTCCTGTAAATTGATTTTTGTGTCCTTACGCCAGGAACCGTCCTGACCAATTTCAGCCTTGATACGCCGAAACGCTTCTCGAGTTCTGTCGGTATCGAAGTGGCTGGGTTCCACCAAATCCACTTTCATCTTTTTGGCAAATTCTTCAGCTCCATCTCCAGCGAAAAGAACATGGCGTGTTTCGGTCATCACCTTGCGTGCCAACGAAATGGGATTCTTTACTATTCGAACGCCGGCCACCGCGCCGCAAGCCAGATTGCTTCCGTCCATTATGGATGCATCAAGCTCGTGGCTTTCTGCTGAATTGAAAACTGCTCCAACACCCGCATTAAATTGCGGATCGTCTTCAAGGAACCGCACGACCATTTCCACGGCATCCAACGAGCTACCGCCCTGCTTAAGAATATCGACTCCGATCTCAAGCGATTTTCTCATCGACGCGCGTCGCGACTCAAGCGACTCCGCCGTAAATTGACTCGGGTTCGGCCCTGCTCCTCCGTGTATCGCAATCGCGTATTTCATTTTCGATTTAACCGTATTTACATTTCCATCGTCCGCGTGCGTGAAACCAAAACTGATTGCGCAGTACGCGAAACAAGCAAGACAAATTTTCAAGTAGGAGTTCATTTGATTTAGTCTCATTTTTTTCCAAAGGCCATGAGTGATTTATTGGTGCGTATAAATATTCTTCCATTCGAGACCGCGGGCGATGCTGTCGTGTCTTCCCCCAGGTCAGTTTCGGAAATCAACTTCAATTCCTTCGCATCGGCAATAACCAACGCCTTTCCGTCTCTACCAATTAAATAGATCGCTCCATCGGCGACAACAGGCGTGCTGCGATGTCGGTCCCGCAACAACCTTTCCTCGTATAGCACCTCACCGTTTTTCGCATCGAGCGCCATGAACACGCCGTTTTCACGAGCTAGATAGACTCGACCGTTTGAAACGACCGGCGAAGCAACATCCGGTGTACCCTTGTCCAACTTCCATAAGATCGCCTCTGAATCGTTTTCCAACTTGCCATCAGCATTAGGTGACAGTCCGATGACTGGGCCGTTTTTGGCGGATGGAATTACGATCAACGATTCGCTGCAAACGGGTGACGAAACGAAACGCAAGAAATTATTGTAGGTCTCAGCTGGGTTGAACCCACCGACTCGCCAAATTTCTTTACCACTATCCAAATCATGCCCCGTGGCATAATCCGCACCGTGTACGACCAGAAATTCCCGTTCGCCACCGCGATAAATAACTGGTGTGGTATACGCGTGTTTATTTTCAGCAACTGCTGGAGTTACACGTCGACTCTTCCAAATTTCATCTCCCGTTTTTGCATCCAGAGCGACAAGAATTCCGATGCTGGTCGTACGACTTCTCATATTGCCATGAATGAATTGAAAGTAAAGCTTGCCATTGTCGAGTAGCGGCGTTGATGTCATGCCGAACTGTATGACAAATTTGCCGTACTCGTCTTGCATGTCTTTTTTCCAGGCCAAGTCTCCGGCGACGGTAAAACAATGTACGACGCCATTGCTCAGCATCACCCAAACGTGTTCGCCGTCAGTGACGGGCGAACAACTTGCCGAATTACTTTTGTCCATGCGAATGTTTGCATTCTTGCCTTCCAGCTCTTGCTTCCACTGCACTTCCCCAGCAGTTGACACGCACATCAAGGCCAAACCATCACCATCAACGGTCGCTATGAAAATCCTATCACCCCAGACGACAGGTGAAGCTCCACCGGGGCCAGGCAATTCAATTTTCCACAACCGATTTTCGTCCTTGAACGACTTGGGTAGATCTTTTTCATTGCTGATGCTATCGAGTTTTGCACCTCGCCATTGCGGCCAATTATC
>CAYONX010000104.1:0-9522 GCA_964405425.1 uncultured Pirellulaceae bacterium
TTTCGCAGAGAACGAGCTATCTCCCAGTTTGATTAGACTTTCACTCCTCCCCACAGGTCATCCCCTCATTTTTCAACATAAGTGGGTTCGGTCCTCCACGCAGTATAACCCACGCTTCAACCTGCCCATGGGTAGATCACTGGGTTTCGCGTCTGCCGCATATAACTAACGCGCTATTAACACTCGGTTTCCCTATGGCTCCAGGCCGTAAGCCCTTAACCTGCTACATACGACAACTCGCCGGATCATTATGCAAAAGGCACGCCGTCACACTGAACGAATCATAGTGCTCCGACCGCTTGTAAGCGTATGGTTTCAGATACTATTTCACTCCCCTAGACGGGGTGCTTTTCATCTTTCACTCGCGCTACTGAGTTCACTATCGGTCATTAGAGAGTATTTAGCCTTACGGGATGGTCCCCGTAGATTCAGTCGAGGTTTCACGTGACTCGACCTACTCAGGTGCTTCTCGACGCGTACAAAGTTTTCGAATACGGGGCTTTCACCCTCTGTGGCCGGCCCTTCCAAACCGTTCTTCTAACTCGTACTGTCGCCATATGAAAAGTCCTACAACCCCTCGAGGGAAACCCTCAAGGTTTGGGCTATTCCGATTTCGCTCGCCGCTACTGACGGAATCGATTTTTCTTTCTTCTCCTCCGGGTACTTAGATGTTTCAGTTCTCCGGGTTAGCACAGGTATCTCGGGATCAATGCTCGTTTGTCAGCTACCCCAAGCTTTTCGCAGACTTCCACGCCCTGCCTTCTAATGCCAAGACATCCCCCATACGCCCTTAGTAGCTTGACCACAAATATCCAACCCTCTCGACTAACCGAAGTCAGCTGAGACGACTTTCCATTCGTTTCCAATCCACAAAGATCCAGGTAACGTTATTGGTGCTTGATCGCAACCAACCTTTCAACCGAAGTCTTCCAGTTAATTACTCCAAGCTATTTTTTCGCTCTATTTAATCTTTCAACATGCAAACAATCACGCATTTCAGTTCAACCAAAAGGCAAACTGGAAATTGATTTTGTTTACACGGCTCTACTCAAGAGTGGTTTCTATATAACCTCAACTATCGCAATATCGCATCGGTCGCCTGGTTAAGGGGCAACGTCATACTCAATCGCAGGCTGCTTCAAAACGAAGCTGCCGAGGCTATTAAGATGCCATCTATTAAAATCACAACCAAATTGTCAAAGAACAACAAACCCCAGAGGGATCTCTCTTAAAATTCGCAAATATTAAGAGCGATTCGGACTGACCAAGGTTCACACAAAAAAGGTGAAACTCAGTCCATACCGCTATCAATATAAAATCTCTGGCGAGCCACGAAATGTATCGGAATTGCAAGGATTTAACAATCCCCAAATCAAACATTTCTGGCCAAAATTTCAGAAGGTTCTGGGTCTGAAATCCGTCTCAATTTGACGCCATTGCTGTCAATCTTCAGTAGCGAGGGCGTAAATATATAGCCATCGGCAAACAGCTCAAGGCCCTTTATGGAAATTTCGGGAAAAAGTTGCCTTGCCGCAAGCGTGATAACTGGCCATTTCCGCAGCCGCTTTGTGCCCGTGACACGACCCACTTAATTCAAGTTTGTGGTTTGTGAAAATGAAAATGCATATGCTATTTCTTCTTTTTCAAAACCAGCATTCCCGTTTTGGTTTCTGAGACAACGCGGTCTTCGGGAACCTGAGTCAATGGCTTGCCCTTGGGGTTCTTTGGGTCTTTTGCAAAGTAATAGATGGTTTGCACTTTGTCCGAATTTTTCAGGGGTACATCTTTACTGAACAGATAATAAGTCTTCCCGGATTTTGAGCTCTTGTGCGAATACGGAACGCCGCCCCCCGCAACGCCGCCACTACCCTCATTTGCGAGTGCTTTTTCAATGGTGCTGATGAATTCTTTGTCCGTCGGTTTCGTCCTTGGCGCGTATCTGGCAATTGGCTTGCCGCTTCGATCAACGACGAATTTTGCGAAGTTCCATTTGATAGGCCCCTGCCCTGCTGGCTCCAGATTGATCGAGGTCAGATGTTTGTAGAGTGGTGCCTGGTCGTCACCATTAACGTCCACTTTTGACATCATGTCGAACTGTACGCCGTAATTCTCTTGGCAAAACTCAGCGATTTCTTCTGCAGTCCCCGGTTCCTGCTTTCCAAATTGATTGCATGGCACGCCAACAATTTCCAATCCCTTGGCATTATATTTCTCATGAAGCTCCTGGAGTTGTTCGTATTGAGGCGTCAGCCCGCATTTGCTGGCAACATTGACAAACAAGACAACTTTCCCGGAATACTTCGACAGTGCGATTTCTTCTCCCTTGAGCGTTTTCATGCTGAAGTTCAAGGCATCAGCGGGTGTAGACTTGGATGCGGATTGACCCAACAGGATCGAACAACTGAAAAGACTCAGCAAGACAGCGATGGAAAGGCGATTGGTTTTCATTGATTTCTTTGCAAGGAAAATAGAAGTACTAGTTAGCTTCACTAAGATTATCTTTCAGATCGCTCCGAAGATAAAGCACTCAAGTTTGTCGTATTTTACTCAAATCGCTGGGTTTTCGGCATTGAAACTCGATGTTGACGCGTATTTGAAGATTCAAATATGCTTCCAATATGAAACCCGTAATTGTATATACCGTTCATAAAGCCGGATCGTCGTTCCTGAATCGACTGATTCGACAGACATGCCGACGGCTGAAAATCGAACATTGCAGTGAAAACGACGATCGATACCACGAACGGATTTTTAACAGTTCCTGGAAAACGATTATCGAAGACAGTAAAGACATTGGCTGTTTTGGACCAGTTCGAGGCAGCACGCGATTGCCGATCTTTCCGGATAACTTGAACGACTATTCGGTGGTCCTGCATCTGAGGGACCCGCGAGACGTTTTGACGTCCATGTATTTTTCGTTTTCGTATAGCCATACCATTCGTCCCGGACGTTTCGAAGCGACTGAGCAGCAGCGAGAAAACTGGCGGAACCAAGGGATCGATAAATTCGTTCTGGACGCGGCACCCCGGGTTTGCGCCACGTACACGAAATTATGTTCGCAGCTGCTGGTTAACCCGAATGTGTCTCTGCTGTTGTACGAAGATATGGTCTTGAACTACGGCAGTTGGCTGTCAGGATTCTTGTCAGCGTTTGAGCACATGAATGTTCCAGCCCGGAAATTAGGTTATTTCCTGCTGTCTCAAAATGCCCGGCGAAAAAAGATCCATCGAGATTTGTTTGATCGCCACAAAGATGATTTTCAGGTCGATCGTGAAGATATCTACAGCCACAAGCGTAAAGTCGTTCCTGGCGATCACAAAGACAAGCTGGCCGAATCGACAGTCGATCAGCTGAATGAAATCTTCGCCGATTATTTTGACGTGATTCGGCCCCTCACTCAAAAATCAGCCGCCGGCTAGATTTCAACAGCGGTGCGATTCTGAAGCAGCTTGAAACATTGCTGATAAAGTTGACTTTCCGGCCTGAAATGGAATCGTTTTTTCTACTTTGTTAGCGTCCGTTCGACCGATATATCTAAAGTTGTCGTTCATGGTTAATGGACAACTTGTTATTCAATCAAAGTTGCGCGGAAGTATAGATATGAAACTGCAAATAGCTCTTTCAATGGTTTGCATCCTGGTGTCCGGTTCGGTTTTTGCGCAAATTGATGTTAAAAAAGAGAAGCCCAGAAAAATCGATGTTAAAAAAATGGTCACAAACCATTTCAAGACTCTTTCTGGATATCAATCCGGTGACTTAATCACCGGTGGTCAGGTCGAACCATTAATCAAAAAGTTCGCCCAACAAGGATGGGAAATTGCCAATCCAGACTTACCGATGAAGCGAATGATAAAGTCCGGTTCCTACCTTGATAAGACGATGAATTCACGAAAAGGCAAGACATTCTTCCGGCAGATTTCTTCGATTAAAAACGGCATGGATCGAGTTGAAAGAATGTTGAGTACCAAGAACGGGCGTAGCAGCATCAGACAATTGGTCTTTGAGATTCCGCGCGGTGCCGACTATATCAAGGCTCTGGCCACAACTTCAAACGGAAAACTGCTCGGCAATCGACAAAATGGCCAGAACTTCAATAAGCCGACGGGAAAAATTTACACTGAGAAGCAATTGACTGAGTATTTGACCAAGTTGTTTGAGCAGCGAGGCAATGCGGCAGGTACTCGGAAAAATCAGATTGTGCGTGGCAAGTGATTCAAACAGGCCGCAGGATGTGGCATTGAAACCTGGTAGCTGATTCAGCCGCGATACCAAAGCGTTGCAATCTTAATTTGGATAAATGCCCGCCCTGATCACCATCTTCATACTGGCAATCAAGTCAAGTTTCTAAGGATTGGTTTGTAGCTAGTCTCATCCATCACGCGCAACTTCCTCGCCCAGCTCGTCGTCTTATAATCCACCGGCTCCATTTTGTGGAGATCGCATCCTGCTTTCAGCTGTGGATGCTGCAGCATTTGTTGTTGGATTAGATACAAAGCTGCACCGTATTTGACCACTGAAATAACAAATAGTCATGTTTGAGTGTCGAGTTGGAGGGCGTTCATAAAGCTTGTATCCAACATCGTTTGGTTTCATTTACGCACTAGCTCAAAGCAACGTTTGTTTGGCCAAATACGACTCTACTGGTAAACTATAGGTAATGAACGACTATCTCGCGCCACTGCCTTTCTGATTAACTCGATGCGCGGTTTTCATTCAAAAGTCATTCAATTTTCCCCACGAGAGAACAAATGTTTACAAACCAAGAAACCTTAGACCTTTACCGGTTTGGTAAATGGTCGACACAGCTGATCGCATGCGTGCTTGTGATGCTTGTTTCCAGCACAGGGATTTGCCAAGAGCCAATGGTCAAGGCGCCAGTCGAAGTGCTTGACGCTTTCGGATTGGCGGAAGCTCAAATTGTTGAAATGGATGTGGAATTCGTACCCAATCAGCCAGTGGTAGAGTCGGTTCTTATTGATGGTGCAGAATATGTTTTCGAGCTTCATCCGCATGTCATTCGTTCGAAAGATTTTGTCTTGAAAGTCCAACTTGAAGATGGCTCGTTCGAAATTCAGGAGCCCGCACCATCACGAACCTACCGGGGCCTTCTGCGTGGCAGTAAGGGAAGTACTGTGGCTGCATCGATTACTGATAAAGGATTGGGCGCCAAGATTACCATGGGCGACGGTAAGGTTTTCTTTATGGAGCCGGTTAGCACGATGATGGAAGATCCAGCATTTGCTGGTACGCATATCGTTTACCGATCGGGTGCAACCTTGGCGACGGATGCTGTCTGTGGAGTGGGTGAAAATGCCAAACACTGGGAACAGATTCGATTGGAGAATGAGCTTCGCCGGGCGCGCAGAATCCCAAATAACAATCACAATCCCGATATCAAATTCGGCACATCGGGGTTTAGTGTTGCAGAAATTGCGATCGACGCTGACTTTGAGTTTTTCCAAAGTCAGGGTAGCACCGTGCAAGGCACCATCAATCGTATGGAGCTGATTTTAAACATCGTTAACCAGCAGTATGAAAGTCAGGTTTCTATTACCCACGCCATATCGGCAGCCATTGTTCGTTCGTCACAGCCTGATCCTTATACGACAAGCGACGCGGGTGGGCTGCTTAGCCAGGTGCAAAGCGAATGGCTTTCCAATCAGGGCTCGGTTCAGCGTGATGTCGTACATATGTTCACGGGACGGGGACTTAACGGCTCAACCATTGGCGTCGCCTTCCTTGGTCAGATCTGCAACATCGGCGGCCACTACGGTCTTGTTGAATCGAATTGTTGTGGTGCATTGGTATGTTCGACCGATCTTTCGGCCCATGAACTGGGGCATAACTGGAATGCAGGTCATTGTGGTTGTCCTGGCAACACCATGAATTCAGGTTTAACGTGTTCCAATAATTTTACCCCAGCTTCGATTACGACGATCTCAAACTTTCGCGACTCGCGTACTTGTTTGGACGGAGTTGCACAGCCGCCAAACGATAATTTTGCGGACTCGATCAACATCGGGAGTTTGCCAGCCACTAACTTCGGAACCAATGTTAATGGTACGACTGAGGCGGGTGAGCCGAATTTAACAGACACGGGATCTACGGTTTGGTGGTCCAGAGTTGCTCCTGCCGATGGCATGATGACCGTGGATACTTTTGGCAGTACCTTTGATACCGTTTTGCAGATATTCACTGGAAACTCTGTAACGAATTTGACACCCGTTGCTGGCAATGATGATGCCAACGGAACGGCTCAGAGCCAGATTACGTTTCCCGTCAATGGCGGACAACGCTATGAGATTCGAGTTGGTGGATTTACCAAAGGTGGTGGAGCTGCTTCGAGCGGAAGCGTGACTCTCAATACTTCGTTTGCACCTGAAGGTCCGAGAGATTTCTTTTTGTCGACGCGTTCACAGGGGCAAGGTGCCTTCAACACTTCGAATGCAGATGCGACGGTTACGACTGGCCAAAGTGGTTCGATCTATGTTTACTTCGATCCAACCAATGGCGACGTGGATACCGGTGCGTTTTTTGATGTTCAAACTTCAGAGCCGGGTGTGATTGAGTTTACTACTGCGACTTCTTTCGATTTTGACATTTTGGTTAGTGGCACGCCGTTCAGTGTTCGCTGGGGCGATGCGTTTGGTGAAACAGGAACCGTTACGGCTGATACGATTGATGAATGGGGTGCGTTTGCGGTTGTAGAAGGGCAAGGCATGCTCACGCAGAATACCGGTCCAACATTCTTCGATGAAGGATACGATATGTCTTCTGGAGCATTCTTGTTCGGACGCATTGATTTTAATGTCGTCGGTCCAGCCGGAAGTTCTGTAGACATCGTGTTATCGCCTGGTGCCACCGGAATCGTAAATATGGACAGTCCAGTCGATGCTGGCATAGGTAGCATCAACTTGACAGTTGACAATCCATTGCCGCCAACGACAGACTTCTTCTGGTCGTTTGCTGATTTTGGAGATGGGGCTGCCAACGATTCGATGCCCACGGGTACTTTCGCAGAAGGCAGCATGGGTTCCATGTTCCTTTATTACGATCCGATCTTTGGAGACGTCGATACTGGCGCGTTCTTTGATTTGCTGACGTCAGCCGACGGCGTAATTGAATTTACCAATGCGACTTCGTTCGACTTTGATATTACGGTTGATGGAACTGCGTTCGACGTACGTTGGGGAGATGCGTTTGGCGAAACAGGAACTGTTACCCCCAACATGATAGATGAATGGGGCGCATTCGCAGTTGTTGGTGGTACAGGGATGGTAGCCCAAAATACTGGCCCAACCTTCTTTGACGAAGGCTATGATGCGGCAGCAGGTGCATTCCTGTTTGGTCGTGTCGACTTTGCAGTTGTGGGTAATGAAGGTGATTCGGTTGATGTTATCACATCGATTGGTTCCACCGGGATTGTCAATATGGCAATGTCGCTTGATCCCAGCGTTGGCATCGCAACGGTTACGGTCGGTGAGTCAACATTCCTGCTTGGCGACGTCAATTGCGATGGAGAAGTCAACTTGCTCGACGTAGCACCATTAGTAGATCTGATCACCAGCGGCGGCTTTTCAACGAAAGCTGACATCAACGAAGACGGGAACGTAGACTTGCTGGACGTCGGCCCGTTTGTCGACCTATTGATAGATGGCTAAACGCAACCAACAAAGTAGGTGAATGACAAGTGGCATCTTAGCGGGTGCCACTTTTTTTGCGCGCTGGTGTTCGGGTACTTGGTATTCTCCAAATGTAGCATTTGGTAGGCGCAGGTTTTTTGAGGGGCAGGTTTTCTGGACGGTATCTTTGCCTGACCATCCCTATTTGGGTTGGATCGCGTTACGGCAAGTTGAAAACGATATTTCCGTCGACGAAACATTTGTTGATTCTGTGTCCCGCATCTCACTTGGACGGCAAAAGCTCAAAACATCTAAGTCCCTTTTCGTTTCTCAGAATTAGAATCTGATTTCTCCAGTCTGGCAGTGAAAAAGAGACTTCGATTATTGCCGAAGCGGTGATTGTGCCAGTGCCGTTGAATCTGATCGTACGTGAGGACTCGGGCTTGATTTCCTGGTAAAGATGGATCGCGTATGTAGATTTTTTCTTGATGGTCATCGAATCCGATAACGACAAAGGTGTGACCGTTACCCATATGAACGTCCATCAACACTGGCAAGTCCTTACGCAGACTTACTTTGAGATCTGCTAGTCCATTTTCATATCCCTCGATAGTTTTGGGATAACCTTTTATTTTCCAATCCAACGAGTTCGTTTTCATAACCGGCAAAAGGTCATTCCAAAGCGTAAACTTGACGTTTCTTTCTTCTATTGGCTTTTCAGCCTCAGCCAGTTTCTTCAGTTGGTCCGGGCCCACGTTACCACCGAAATAGCGGATTACCATCGCTGCAGATGTAGGAACACAATGCCACGGCCTTTGCTTGATGTGAGGAACATTAAGCAGAACAAGATCATCTGAAATGGTTGGTTTTGGCAAATCCTTTACTGCGACAACGCCATCTTCAAAAGTGATTCCCTGGTTTTGCTGAGCAGATGCGGTTTCAACCGCACAGACCAGCGATAAACAAAACGAAAGAAATAAAATTTTACTGTTCTTCATCTCTTAAACCTCGAATCATTGATTTGCTAATTCGGTGCTCGATCCCTTGGAGCTTTGGATTCTTGTCGCAAATTGAATTTTCTGATTCCACCGATTCGTATCAACATTGTGCCAAAACTTGAGTTGTTGATCAAAAGAGTCAACCGTTCTCTGAAGACATTTCTCCACTGTCGGGTTTTGTCTCGACGCAGGAATCACTGGAAGCCCCTTAGCTGGGGGCACCATCGATGTGGAGGTTGTTCGAAGGAAAAAGAAATCTAGAAATCTGCCGAGCCGAAAACATCCAAAGTTTAGTGGTATGGACTAGGTTTGATCAATTAATTGAAGGAAGAAAGAAAGGTGTTAGTCCGCCGGCCGGGTAGGACCGTTTTTAGCTGGTAAGGCAGGCAATTGAGTCGTTGTGCGGTTGACTTCACTATGCTCACACCCCAAGGAATCCAGATGTTGGAATTGGAATGTCAAGGGACCGCGGATGTCTTCTCAGGGAAGAAGCAATCAAGCGGTTATGTTAAAGGCTTGGCAAAGTGAAAATATGTTAGTTAGAATTGAAAGTGTAGATAATTCCGATAGATCCGATTGAATCGATAACGACACTGACACATTATTCTTTCAATCGTGGTTAGGGTTAGTTGTTTTTATTGCAATCATTGGAAAGTTGTTACCAGCTATCCAGCGAGCTGCGAAACAAAAAAGTAATTCATAGCGAACTTGTCATACAGCAAAAGGAGACTTTCAGATGAAAACCAAAGCAAGCTTCCTCAGCATGGTGGTTCTACTTGCAGTTTCGCAAGTGTTCTGTCATGCGGACGGAGTCGTCATCAATTCTCAAGGTGATGCACGGCTAATTAACGAGGCAGACGGAGATCGAAACGACAACAACGGCGGCAACACCATTTCCGGAG
>CAYONX010000105.1:0-9194 GCA_964405425.1 uncultured Pirellulaceae bacterium
TGAGTGGGGGTGACAGGAATCGAACCTGCACGTCCAAAGGACACTAGATCCTAAATCTAGCGCGTCTGCCAATTCCGCCACACCCCCAGTTTCAGTGTTTTGGAAGCCCGATTGTATCTGCAGATGTGACACTCGTAAATGCATTTTGGTTCGAGTTTTGCTCCACACAGAAAAAATGTCGACGACGATTTCTGCACCCAATGGCCAATTTCTCACATTCGTCGCCTACGCCGAAAACCGACACCCACATCGAAAACCATGCCTATCCCGAAAACCGCTGCCCACACCGAAAATCGCTGTCCACATCGAAAATCGTTGCCCACGCCAACAACGGAATTGGTTCTCTTTTTGGAAGAAAATAATCGTTTGGCTCAAATTTACGTATGTTTCATTTTCTGCTGTCTATTGATCGAGATGCTCCCCGATCACTAGAACCATCCCTCGGAAGCTGATTCAGTCGGCGGTTTATACAATCAAATATACCGCGCCGATGATACAAGAAATAATCGCCAGGACTCGTCCGGCGTTGGTCAACGTCTGGCCTGTTGGATCGCGAATGCCTTGTTTCATTTCTCTTAAATCCGTTTGTGCATAGACCCAAGTAATTATTCCCAGAATCGCTCCAACGAAGCATGGGATAACCAACAACATCGACGCGATTCCCATGCCTAGAATCATTGGCCCTCGATGTGGTTTGCCGCGAACCAATTTGGGGTCTATCGATAATGGTGTAGCGTTCGGCAATTCAGCGGTCGGTTGATCATTGTGTGTGCCTGATAAATTCGATAGCGACGCAACGTTGGATCCGGAAGGAGCCACCACCATGCCGGGTGGTGGTTGCTGGACTTCCGATACATATTCGATTCCATCGCTATCGGCTTTGCCATGTTGAGCCGTTGGATATTCTGACGAACCATAATGGACTACCTCGATGTCAGCCTCAGTAACCAGCTCCGTATTTTCCCAATCGGTTGATTCAATCAAACGACGAAGCTCCTGGACTAGCAGCGTAGCGGTTTGTATTCGGTCGTCAGGATTTTTGGCAACCATGCGTCGAAACAGTGGATCCAGTTTTGAAAACTCCGGGTGCTTTGCAGTGCCAAGTGCAGGGATGCTCGCTTCTCGATGCGCAAGAATCGTTCTTACGACCGTGTCTCGGGCAAATGGCGCGGTTCCCGTTACCAAGCGGTATAAAGTGCAACCCAAAGAATAAATATCGCTGCGGGCATCGGCAACGCGTGTGTCTTCGGCTTGCTCTGGCGACATGTATTCAACTGTACCCATGACCTGGCCAGTCGTAGTTAAATGCATCGAAGCCTCAGTGCCACCAACACTGCTTCCTACACGAGCCAGTCCCATGTCAAGGATCTTTACAACTCCTTCGTCGTCCAGCAGCAAATTGGATGGCTTGATGTCGCGGTGAACGATCCCTTTGCGATGGGCATATTCCAATCCCCGAGCCGTTTGCAATACGTAGTCCAATGCCAGCGATACCGGCACCGGCCCCATGTGTTGAAGAACGCGTGCAAGGTCGTGGCCTTTGACGTGCTCCATGACAAGATAATGAATTCCATGATGCTCGCCCGCGTCATACGAATGTACGATGTTGGGATGCGTCAGCTTGGCCGCGACTTTTACTTCCTGAAAAAACCGAGCCACTGCATCTTCGGATTCCATGGTCGTCGTCGGCAAGACTTTAATGGCAACTTCGCGATCCATTCGTCGATGCCGGGCCAGCAGCACGGTACCCATACCGCCACGCCCCAGTTCTTCCATGACGATGTAATCGCCAAAATAAATGTCACTGGATTGACCGGCTTTGAATTTGTCGGCCTGGTATCGAGTGATACGCTCGTCAGCAACCAGTCGATCCAGCAGCGCATCGACTCCAACATTGATTTCGTCATTAAACGTAGTAACTTCAGCGGACGACAAAAGTCCGGCCGATGTTAGTTCGTGTATTATATTTTGAACCGATTCAGGCATTTTTCCACGTCAGCCTTGAAGTTGCAGATCCCGTTACGCAGGGAACATGCTTAATCTAATTGATTGCCGTAACCTTTCCAACGGAATACTATCCGAGGGACGCCGTTTAGGGTTGTTCTGTAGTTTTTGATAAAAATTGACATGAAAATCTGCTGCGCCCCAGCAAGCGAATCTGGAATCGAATAAAATTCCGACAAATGAATTTTGAGTTGGGCTTATTTTTCCAAAACAAATTCTGAAACCGGAATTTGGAATCGACAAACACAAGGTTAAACATGAACGCACGTGACGCAATACGCACTTCTATTGAAACAGCCGATATGATCTCTAAGGCGTATCTTGAAGACTTGACTGACGACGAAATGATGCATCGGCCTCATGAGAAATGCAATCACATCAAATGGCAACTTGGTCACTTGATTGCGTCTGATTACAGCATGGTCAACGGTTGTTGTCCTGGCGCAATTCCAGCATTGCCTGACGGGTTTGTTGACAAGTACGGTAAGGAAACTTGCACCTCTGACAACGCTGGCGATTTTCATAGCAAGTCCGAATTGTTGGAATTGTGGAGCACGCAACGTGCAGCCGCACTAATCAAATTGTCGGAATTGTCAGACGATGAATTGAACGCCGAAGCACCGGAAGCGATCCGGTCCTATGCACCCAACTTCGGTGCGGCGTTTGGCATGTTGGGAATTCATTGGACGATGCATTCAGGTCAATGGGCAGTCATTCGTCGGCAACTGGGACGCGAACCTGTGATGTAATCGTGCTCAACAAAAAGCGACCCGGATCGAACGATGTTTATCCGGGTGGTTTTTGAACATAGGCGTGAGCTGGGGCAAAAATTTATTGCCCACCCATTTGAACATCCAGATCTTCAATGCGTCGGGCAATTTGATTGATCCGGTTTTGAATTTGATCGACTGAAGTGGTGTTAAAGTTTCTGCCCGGTTGGGAATCTGGATTACCCTGTCCATTTGCATTGGAAGCATCAAAGTATTCAAGCTGTTGTTGCAATTCCTGCTTTTCGTATTCAAGCTGGTTTAGTGCGTTGTTGAACTGCTGCCCTGCCCCGGCCATTGAGGATGCTTTTTGCTTTAAGTAGTTCAAGCTTGATGAAATTTTGCTGATAGCCTGATCGTACTTGCCTTCACCCAACTTTTCTTTTTCAGAAGACAACAGCTGAAAAATGTCAGCCCCAAGGCCTTTGACTTTGGAGATGATTTGTTTGGAATTTTCCTGTTCGGCGGGCGAGCCATAGAAATAATTGTAGCCAATAAGCCCGGTGACCAGGATCGTGGCCAGCGGAAACAGAAATTTGAATGCGAATCGAATCATGCGACTTCATCTCAGCAATGGATCAAATCCGTTGAATGTAGTGAAACCTCTGGTACACAACAAGATTGAAGCAGTCAGAGTGATATCGCTGCGTGGCGGTGTTTTTTTCGCACGGTTAGCTATGATGCCCCTTTTTCAAAATGGAGCGATTGTTTGTACCGGCGGGAATTTCTGCAGCTGATTAAATTGGCGACTCCGCTGGTCATTGCGCAGCTGGCGCAAAACTCGCTGTCATTTGTCGATACGTTGATGGTCGGTCGACTTGGCAACAATGAACTGGCAGGCATTGCGCTGGGCGCTACCGTTTTTCATTTTGTCTTGATTGTGTTGTCAGGCGTATTGTTTGGCGTCAATCCAATTGTTTCTCAGGCGATTGGAGCCGGCGACCGAAGCAAGGCCGTCGTTGGGGTGCGCCAGGGTTTGCTCGTCGGCGTCGTGTTGTTTTTGCCGGCGTTTATTTTTTACTGGAATTGCTATCCGGTTTTGATTGCGCTGGGGCAAGATGCCGATACGGCCCTGGCAAGCAGTCAGTATTTGCGTGCGATTTCGTGGGGGTTGTTGCCGGCGCTTTGGATGATGGCCCTGCGTGGGTTTTTGGAAGGCAATTCAGATACCTGGCCGATTATGGGAATTGCGATTCTGGGAATCGGGGCCAACATCGCACTTAATTATGTGTTGATGTTTGGCAAATATGGCTTCCCGGAACTTGGCCTGGTAGGAACTGGTTACGCCAGCAGCATCGTATACACATGCGGACTGTTGTTGTTAGTCGGCTACGTTTATGCCAAGTATTTTGATGATCGGATTTTCCGCCAAATCTGGAAGCCGGATTTTGCGATGATCAAAGAGTTGTTCGCTGTCGGAGGCCCGATCGGAATGACCCTTGGTTTCGAAATGGGTATGTTTAGTGCCGCTGCGATTGCGATGGGGACACTTAGCGCAACCGAACTTGCCGCTCACCAGATCGCTTTGCAAACGTCTTCGTTATCATTCATGATTCCACTGGGAATTGCCATTGCGATATCGGTTCGTGTTGGGCAGGCAGTCGGCGCGGGAGCGATTGACCGCGCCAAAGTTGCCGGGTTTGTGGGTATGATGGCCTGCTTCGCAGTGATGGTTGTGTTCGCTTTGTTATTTCTGCTGTTGCCCAGGTCGATTGTTTCGATCTATGTCGATACAACGGATGTAGAGAATTTAAAAGTAGTGAAATATGCACTCAGCTTTCTGGCGATTGCTGCATTGTTTCAGATTTTTGACGGCATGCAGGTGGCTGCGTCAAATGCCTTGCGTGGATTAAAAGATACCAAAGCGGCGATGATACTGACGCTGATTTCGTACTGGGGGATGGGCGCACCGGCGGGCGCGCTGATGTGTTATGTCTTTGATATGCGAGGCATTGGGTTGTGGCTGGGAATGACCGTTGGTTTGGCTGCAGCGGCGCTGTTGTTGACGGCCCGGTTTCAGCAACAAATTAAACGGCGGTCGGCGTAGAAGAATCAATCAGGCATTCGCAGCGTTACAGTTCCAGTTCGCGCAACTCAAGCAGAAATTCTGCACGAATATCGTCATGCAACTTTGCCAGGGCCTGATCAATTTTTTTGAGTTGCCCGGTGTACATATTGGTCATGACTTTGTGCTTTTGAAACGGTGTTTTGCTGTTTTTCAAAGCGCGGCAAAAATGGGTTCTGACTTGAGCTTCAGTTTCCTTGTTGCCTGAAAACCGCACACACTTATTCATCCAGCGGATGACTTTTCGCATTGTTTTCTTGTGCATGTTGGGTGTCGCATTGAAATGCTCATCAATTTCACGGCACAAATAATTTGCAAAACCATTTTCGTCGTGCGACATGAACAACAAGTATGTCAGTAATTCCTTGTTGTCTTTTTTGAACCTTGCCAGCCGCAATACCGCGTCCAACAATTCACCCTGATCCAACTTCACTAAGGCTTTTTTTAATTCAGCGATTGAAGCGGCTTGCATCGTTTATTTCCGGGCGAAGTGGGATGTTTGCCAGTGATTTTAATTCAGTTCCAACCATTCTTCTTCGGCCGCGGTCAAATCCGCGGCAATGGCCTGGATTTGTTCGTGCAATTTCATTGCTTCTTCCGGGTCGGTCATCGTCAGCATTTTGGCATCGAGCGTTTTTTTTTCTTCGTCAAGCCTGGCGATCTTACGTTCGACGGATTTGATTTTCTTTTTAGCGGCGCGCTGTTCGTTTTGAGTCAGCACTTTTTCGCCTTTGGTGAATTTTTCCGGCGGTGGCGCGCTGGCCGATTTTACGTTGGCGGATTGGCGTTCGCCTTCTTCAATTTCGCGATTGATATAGTACAGATAGGCGTCGTAGTCGCCCAGATAATTTTTTACCGATCCATCGCGAACTTCGATGATGTTGGTTGCGATTCGTTTCATGAAGTGGCGATCGTGGCTGGTGAAAACGACCGTGCCTTTATAAGCCAACAAAGCGTCGGCAAGTGCTTCGACGGTTTCCACATCCAAGTGGTTGCCCGGTTCGTCCAAAACCAGAATGTTGTAGTCGCCCAGCAACAGGCCTGCCATGCACAGCCGAGCCCGTTCGCCACCGGACAGCACTTTGATTTTCTTGTGCACATGGTCGTCCTTGAACAACAACGATCCCGCTACGGCAAGAATTTGCTGGTGCGTGATCCCGTGCATCGCCTGGTATTCCAGATACTCAAGCACCGTGTCGTTTTGTGGCAGAGTCGTATAAACGTGTTGTGCATAAGTGCCAATGCTGCAGTGATGTCCCCACCGCATTTCGCCATCGAGTTCGTCCAACGAGCCGACCAGGGTTCGCAGCAACGTTGTTTTGCCTTGTCCATTGTCACCGACGATGGCAGCTCGTTGTTGATGGTCGATTTCGATCGTTATGTTTTCGGCAACGCGGTGGTCGGGATAGCCGATGGCCATGTCCGTGCATCGTACTGCTGCTCCCTGCCGAGGCTGAACGATGGGTGCCTGGATATGGGCTGTTTGTTCATCCACCGCGATTTCATTTAACGACAAGCGATCAAGTTGTTTTTGCTTGGATCGAGCCTGGCTGGCAGTATTGGCACCGGCTTTGTTTTTTGCGATGAATTTTTCCAGCTGCTTTGCTTTGGTCAAAGTAGCTTTGTTTTCACGAATCGCCTGTTCGCGAATTTCTGCCTGGCGTTCAAGAAACTGTGCTATCTTGCCCGGGTACATCGTCAGCTTGCCACGCGAAATCTCCAGCGTGTGTTGACAAGTTTCTTTAAGAAACGCTCGGTCGTGCGAAACGATCAAGCAGGCTTCCCGAAACGATTTCAGAAAGTGCTCCAGCAATATCTGCGTGCGCAAATCGAGAAAGTTGGTCGGTTCGTCAAGCAGCAACAGGTTCGGTTCGTGCAAAAGCAACGCTGCCAATTTCACACGCGTCTGCCATCCCCCTGACAAATCGCCAACGGGTCCGTACAAGTAGTCGCCTTTAATTTCAAACTGGCCAGCAACTTCCCCGCACTTCCAATCGGGTTGCTCGCTATCGCGCATCAGGAAATCCATCGCCGATTCGCCAGCCTCAAATGGATCGTGCTGTCGCAAGTAGCCCACCCGCAATTTCGGATGCCTGATTACTTCGCCAGAATCAAGTTCTTCGTCACCGAGCAGGATTCTGAGCAACGTCGATTTGCCCGCGCCATTGCGCCCAACAAAACCAATCTTGGCATCGTCGGTGATTGTGGCTTCGGCATCATCCAGCAGAATCTGGTCGCCGTAACTTTTACATGCTTTGCGGATTTGAAAAAGGACAGCCATTGAGGAAAATATCTAAGTCTGAATTGCATTTGGACCCGGAAGAATAATGAATTCGTCGGATTTGCTCAACTCAAGTAGAAAGAATAAGTCGGTTAGACCCCTTGTTTGAAAAATCCACCTTAGGAAATAGCTTACAGACGTTGGTGGAACAGGTTAATGTCCGTTTGTGGATGAAAATCGGTTGCTAACGTGCGGGCTCTGGGAATATCTGCTGCATCAACCAATCGGCCGTCTCGTCAATCGGCTGGTCTTCAACATCTACCATCGCATTGGCCTGCCGCATTTTTTCGGATTTGATAGACCAAATAAGGGGTCTCAGTGCCTTCATCGCTTTGTGGCTTTTTGCGACGCGAGAAGATACCAGCAATACGCCATCGTAAGGCGGCAGCGCCGACTTGGGATCTTCGATCACACTCAAATTGATTGTGCGTCCATCGGTTCGAAACGCGACAATCACATCGACGTTTTTGTTTTCAATCGCGCTGTACATCAAAGTCGGTTCCATTGTCAGTTTGTCTTTGAACTCGATGCCGTACATGTCGCGTACGCTGGTCCATTCTGGCCGGCCAAAGAATTCAATATCTGCGGCGATTTTTAAATCTTTGGAATGCTTAGCCAGATCATCGAGCGTTTGTACGCCCAACCGCGCCGCATCTTCTTTTCTCATCATAAAAACGTAGTCATTGCTGAAGCCAAGTGAGCCCAGTGAAATTACGTCATGCTCTTGTCGTAAAAACGTTGCCACGTCAACAATCATCTCGATCGGTGCCACTCTGTCTTCACGATTCATATGGTTGGCCCAAATGGTACCGGTGTAGTCAACGTAGCAGTCGACGTTGTCATCACACAAGGCATTGAAAACGATCGTCGATCCCATGCCGTCCTTTGTTTCGACCGGAAGCCCCTGCTCTTGCAAACGGTTCTTGATGATTTCCATCAAGATATACGATTCGCTGAAATTTTTACTGGCGACTACGATCGGCGTATCGAATTTATCGCTGCCAATATTCAGCGATCCAGCCGCCGCTGTTGGGTTCGAAGCAGTGTCAGTTCCGACTGCCTTTAAAATGAACGGAGACAATGCCAACGCGAGAATCAATGCGCCAATAAATCCTGCCATCGCGAAGCTTCGTTTTTGTGCGGCGACTTCCAGGCCACGCAGCAATTGATCGAATGCCAGTGCGAGTAATGCAGAAAACAAGCAGCCAAAGAATATCGAGACGATGTTCCAGGTTTGTAATCCGACAAAAATGTAGTTGCCAAGGCTGGTTGCACCGACGGGTTGAGCCAGCGTTGCAGCTCCAACCACCCAGACACTTGCGGTGCGGATTCCTGAAACAATCGAAGGCAGCGCGAGCGGAAGTTGAACTGAATAGAGCGTTTGCTGGTCGTCCATGCCGATGCCTTTGGCGGCTTCCAGATACGCCGGATCGATTCCCTGCATCCCAGTGACCGTGCTGCGCAACATGGGAAGAATGCTATACAGAATCAGAGCCAGCCACGCCGGTATCCAGCCAATCGTTCCAAACGCGAACACCATTAACGCCAGCAGTGCTAAACTGGGAATCGTTTGAATGATGCTGGCCAGAGTAACAAAAAAAGCTTCCGACTTTGGGCGAGCCGAGATGAAAATGCCGAGCGGAACGCTGATCAGAATTCCAACGACCAGAGCAGCCAACGACAGGCCGATATGCCCACCCAGGCGTTCCGGTAGTGTTTCGAACTGTTGTCCAAATCGTTCCCAAAATTCAGCAAAGGTCATCTAATTCCTGTCCTGACCATTTTGTTGTTGTTTGTTCGTACGATACCACATTCGATGAACTAGGCAATGTGACCGCAGATCATGTGGAGCCAGATGTTACTCGCAGTTGTTAATTCGGCATCGCCGTTTGCCGGGGCAGCGACTAACTGCATTTCTACCAATTGCTTTCCTCGTCTTTGCTAGTCGGGCCAAGTTTTCCCTTCACACTTTCCAGCAGCTGTTTGGCATCGTGTTTAACACCTTGCTTAAAAACCGTTTCAACGTTGCGGGTGTTGCGAATCTTTTCCAGCGGATTACCGGTCACGACGACCAGAT
>CAYONX010000106.1:0-8990 GCA_964405425.1 uncultured Pirellulaceae bacterium
CTTGCGAAAGCGTCTGCAAAGGAAAAGTCTGTCCTTATTTTGCCATCTTGATATTCAGCTCTTGAATAGAGGGGCCAAAACTAAGTCGAGACGCAATATCAGGTTTCAAAGAAACTTTGGACGACGTACCAGCCGTGGCTATTTCTGATGACGCCGATTCCAACTTCGGTTGAATTGGGATTCAAGATGTTGGCGCGGTGTACGGAGCTATTCACAAAAGAATCATGAATCAGTTCGGCCGCCACTTCATCACTAATATCTTGATCGGTGAGGAAAGCAAGGTTTTCTGAGTAGCTAGTTCGTTCACCGTTAAGCAAAGATTGGAGATCATCGGCACTCATGACATGGGCACTTTCGAGTTCGCTTACCGTTGGGTTGGGCCCAAGCGGGACCAAATTGTCCATGGCCCAATTTTCAGCAAAGTCACTGATGTCTTGTTGAAGGGTCAATTCCGATCGTCCATTGGCAACTCGGAAACTGTTCACGTGGTTCAGGATGGCGTTTTCGATTTCGGATAGGCCATTGTCGTCATCGGTGAAATAGTCCTCTACAGCTTGATCGATATCTGAAAATTGGATGGAGTCCGCGGCTTGAAGTGTATCCTGGCTGCCATTGGGACCGGATATTTCAATTGCCTCGTCGCTTTGAGCTTCCAATGAATAGTCAATCAATGCCTGGTCGTAGACAGCCTTGTCGTTGCCATTGCTATTTCCAAAATCAACGACATCAACGCCGGCTCCCGGATTTATACGGTCGTTTCCATTGCCGCCAAAAATTTGGTCATTGCCCGCTTCGCCCCTTATGAAGTCGTTACCGGCACTGGCAGAAACAACATCATCACCGTTGCCGCCAAAAATTCGATCGTGACGTTGTCCGCCTTCGATAAAGTCATTGCCATCGCGGCCGCGAAGGAAGTCGTTTCTCGAACCACCGTAAATGCTGTCGTCGCCAGAACCGCCCTGAATCCAGTTGTGGCCATCTCCGCCACGAAGCGTGTCGTCACCCGAATGACCAAAGGCAGCGGAATCTATATCCGTATCGTTGGTAAAGCTGTCGTTTCCATTGCGACCAAGGAATCGAATGCGTTCGAAATCGGCCCTTGCGACGGTTTCCTGACCTTCAACAGCGGGCCCTTCATCAGGCGTCGAAGTGAAAGTAATGTTGACTTCATTGGCGTTAAGTTCAGAAACGACCACTTCGTCGTTCCCGTTAGTACCATCAATTACAAGTTGAGGTATATCGTTGATCGATTGAACGGAAATGGTTGCGAGCATTTTTCGTTGCTCAAGGTTTTCATATCTATTAAAAGATCGATGGCTTCGGCGTCTTTTTCTTTTGTCCATTGAATCTTCTCCTATGATTTTGAATGCATCTGAGAATCTATCAAATCAACGGAAATTTGCGCCGAAGCCCATCGGTGAATTTCAAAAAGAAAATTAGTTTGGCGTTCTTGCGCGCTGAAATTTAAGGGTTACATGTTTGTTGCTGGCAGCAGGCATGAAAAAAGCTGAATTTAGAAGCGCTCAGGAACGCTGTTTCGCCAAGTCAGTTTTTCGATTGAGAGGTATTGATTACTTCACGAAGAAGTTAATTCCTTTCAACATTGATTAATTCGAGCGTTGAGCCGAGCGAATAAAGTTGTGATCGTTCCTGGATTTGTATATGGGTAGCGTTGATGTTGGTTTCGTTCCACATGGGGTCGACCGCTCGCCAGTAGCCATCGACAATTACTTCATTCCACACGTGTTGGCCGAAGGCTCGTGGTCCGTCGCCGATGTAGATAAAACCGCCGACTTCTCGGGCTGGGATTCCTGACGCTTTCGCCAAGGTCGCAAAAAGTTTTGCATGTTCCGTACAATCCCCGCTGCGACGCTTAATAATGTCCAAAACGGAGGTTGAATTGTCGTTAAGTGAATCGTCGAGGTACGTGGAAACGAATGTGACGATTTTTTGAACCTTGGCCAGCGTGTTTTCTTCATTGCCGACTGCTTCGGCGGCAAGTCGTTTAACCACAGTGTCGTTGATGGGATGGGCAACGGTTTCCTTCAGGTGTTCGGTATATTCCTGCTGAGTTGAAGGCTCGTTTACCCCGTGTTTGCGACCGAGTTTCAGAACGTAATTTCCGTTGACGGTTTCTATTTTTTGCGAAGGTCCAGACCGAATAGCCTTGGCGAAAGCCGGGCTGACTTTTAATTCTAACGCTGAGACTGCAGTCGGATTTCCGATCGGCTGATTCACTCGGATCACACCAAGAACGGCAAGGTCAGCTGAGAAACCAAAATTCTTTGCGTCTGTCTCGGATTCTTTTCGCACTTCGAACGCGCCGCCGATAACCGCAGACAATAAATCATTTTCTGGACCAAACCGAAAACGCCCGGTTGTGTCGTGAGCTTGCGAAGTCACATCGGCTTGGTGATACTTTACTTTGACCCCATCAATCGTTGACTCTTTAGCACCCAGGTATTTGACGGATTGCGGGTCGAAACGTAACTCGCTCAAATTCAGTTGATTAAACTCAAACGTCTCTTCGACTTTGAGTGTGTTGAAGTCCACTAAGGAATAAATAGCAACTTGCGGCAAACGGTATTTGAAATCGTTCAAGACCTGAGTTCTGCGACCACTGGCTTCCTCAATGTCGGCTGTTAGTGTTCCGTTTTGAACGCTTGCCTTGATGGTTCTTCGCCCTAGATTGTTTTCGACAGAAAAATATCCGGTCACCATTTCGTAAGGCGCTTCGGGACTGAACTCCAGAACTTCAAGCGTTGTAATTCTTGTGACACGACCTTGCACCAACAACTTCATTTCGGTTTTGGTAACCGAAGCAATAACTTCTTTTCCGGCTGGTCCGCGATTCTCAAAACTGGACCGCATGTAGCCAGATTTCTTGTCGCCGATGTAAATGCCATGCCAGTCGGTTTTGCCCAACTCCAACATGTTGATATCGAACTTGTCCTCATCAAGGGTCTGCGGATGCGCTTGTGCGGCTAGCGACAACGCAAAGCTAAGCAGAAAAACAGCAGGAATAAAAGCAGCACGTAAGAGGGAAGGATTACACATTTTTAAAGTCCAACGGAAAGACGGGAATAAAAAGCGTGAACGAATCGAGCTGCACGGCAGAAACCTACTCGGCGGAATCTACTGGCTCGCCAATTTGGAAATCATATATAATACCGCAGCACTGACGTCGGTGGAAAGCGCTGCCGACAAATGTCTCCATGATGGACAAGCATTTACTTCAACTACAAATGGGTGTCCGTTTTCGTAAACGATATCTACACCGGCAAGAAACGCCCCTTGAGAATTGGCGGCGCCCAATGAAATCGTGGTTTCCTGCAGGCTTAATTCGTGCCTATGGCAAGCTGCTCCCTGGCTTGCATTGGTAATCCAGTGTCCTGGACGCTGCCGCTTTACGGCAAACGTTTCCGATCCCACAACCAAAACTCGAAGGTCAGTGTCACCATGATCGACGAATCGTTGTTGGTAAATTACGTTTCCACTGCTTTCCAGCCGTTGGAAAAGTTGTTTGGCGGAATCAAGGGATGTTATTAATTCGATCCCTCTGCCCTGGCTGCCAAAAATCGGCTTCACGACTGACTTCTTGCCCATCGCTTCAAAAAATATTAAAGCCTGCTCTGTGGTTTGAGCGACGCTGGTTTCCGGAACCGGAATTTCACAATCTCGCAGCAACTCGAGACTCAGGTATTTATCGACGCATGATTCAATCGTTTTGGCTGGGTTAATGATCGGGATGTTGAACTGTTTTTCAATCTGGTTCAATGCGTCCATTCGAAAAACGATTTGTTCCAATGAAGACGCTGGCATGGCGCGAATCAAAATCGCGTCAAACGATTGGATGGGTTGATTGGCGATTCTGAATCCGGTTCGTTTGTCGCCCGACGTTGTGAATGATGCCGCCAGTTCGTTGTAGCCCGCAACCGTAATTTGGAGATTCGAATCAGCGGCACGTTTGAGATCGTTTACGTGCCAACCAGGGCGATCGATAATAAGAAGATTCACGGCGCGTTTATGACTTGAATGAATCGATCAATAAATCGGTTCGCAATTCGCCCGCCGTTGCGGATTGGTTGGACGACAGGCAATGGACGGTAACTTTTGCCGGGCTAAACAACATTCGATCGACTTTGTAAAAATCTCTTTCGTAAAACTCAAAGATTTCGATGAATGGTCGTCCGTGTTCGTCGGACGAACTGCTGGGCAATTGTTTAACCAACTCGTCCAGGTCAGCAGGTTCGTCAACCCACAATTGCACTTCACCGCCGTACAAAATGCAATCGTTGGTCCATCCCATCGCTTGATAATCATCTTTGCCTAGCGGACAAACCGGCGCTGTGCCCGAGGCCTTTTTGACTTTCGTCAGATCGAATCCAATTTCGAACAGCTTATGCATCGCCGTTTCTACGATTCGTGAAACGACTTGCATGGTTCCGGGCAGACTGCATGTTTTCGCGATACAAATGACAACGTCTTGTGTGCTGCAATTACACTCGGACGCAAATTCGGCGATATCTTCGTCGTTGGGTATTCGGTTGGATTCGAATATGGCAACTGCCGCGCCATCGGTTTGGTCGATCAGACCGTAGCGAGTCAGAATTTCTTCTTTTCCGCGTTTCATGCGGGCTGGACCGGAGCACATTGAAAAAATGTTCTCCGTCGAAAATGGCCAACCAGCATACTGGGCGCCGATACACGCGTTGAGTGGATCTTCTGTTTCGACTTTTAAGAACGGAAAATCAAAATCATCAATGGGGCTTTCGATCTGTTCGATACTGGCCAAATCTGCCATGCAGATTCTGGATAACAGAATTCCAGCCTCGTGTGTGCTTGTTCGATCGGTTCCAAAATCAAGAATCATTGCGCCAGCGGGCGTCCGAATGATTTGTACGTCAAGCGTTTGGGCGCTGGCTTCGATTTCGCGACAGATTGCAGCGGCGCGCTGATTCAGATTTTCAGTTGGCGACATGATTTTTACCTTGCCATGTTTCGCGAGCCTCGAATTCTTCCTGAATGGCTCGCAAGACGGCTGGCTTATCCAGACACCAACTGGGTCCTACAAAATATTTGCCGGGAGCTTCGCCAGTGGTTCTTTCGATAATCATGTGGGGCGGAACGATTTCCAGGAAATCCACCAGGGTTTTGACATAGTCGTCGCGTTCCATCAATTCTATTTCACCGTCGCGCACTTGTTGAGCCAGCGGTGTGTTTTCGACGACGTACAAGTTGTGAATTTTTACAGCGTCCAATTGCGATTCGGCTACGACGCGTGCCGTTTGCATCATGTCGTCGTGGTCCTCACCCGGCAAGCCAAGCATAATGTGTGCACAAATTTTAAAGCCGCGACCAACGCTGCGATCCATCGCGTCTAAATATGAATCGTGTCCTTCGCCTCGGTTCATCCACTCAAGCGTTTTGTCGTGTACCGTTTGCATGCCATATTCGACCGTCAGAGGAATTTTCGTTGCGATCTCTTCGAGCAGATCAAGGACGTCGTCGGGCACACAATCGCTTCGCGTTCCAATCGCTAGAGCAACGACGTCCGGGTGCGAGATCGCTTGTTCGTAAAGAGGTCGAAGTTTTTCGACGGGCGCGTATGTGTTGGTGGCTGGTTGAAAGTACGCCATAAAGTGGTTGCATTTATAACGGTGTTTCAAACGGCTGATTCCTTCGTCGATCTGACCCAAAATGGTGGTTCGAGGCAGGCGGCGTGAAGGGCTGAAGCTGCGATTGTCACAGAAGACGCAACCACCAACGGCAACGGTTCCGTCCACATTAGGACATGTAAATCCAGCGTCTACACTGACTCGCTGGACACGGTGACCAAATGTCTGACGCAAATAGAAGTTATAACCGTAATATTTTAGGCCTTCTGACCGCCAGTCGTGGTAGGAAGTGGCCGATTTGGTTGACGTCAAAATGAGCACCGAATAAAGTAACTGTATAAATTATCACTGCATTATGCAGTAGAAGCGTAGTTGTTTTATTTTTCTTTTGTATCGTAATTATGATTGTTAATCCATGTCTAACGAAAATGGGAAGCCGAAGTATGGTGAGTTAGTGCCACTCGGCGGCGGGGACCCTATCCCCCTGTTAAAGGACCGGTTGCGAATCGGTCGTCGCGAAGGATGCGATATTGTTCTTAATTTTTCAAACATTTCCGGGCATCATGCTTTGATGGAAATGGAAGAAGGATACTGGTTTATTCGCGATCTGAAGTCGCGAAATGGAGTCAAGGTCAACGGAAAGCGGCTTAACGTCGGAATGAAGAAGCGACTCGATCCGGGAACCAATGTGCGGATCGCCAAGCATGAATTCGAAGTTGATTATGATCCGCATTCACTTGGGGCGTATGGTTCGCCACCGCAAGATGAACAAGTGGACGAAATTCTTGGGACTTCATTGTTGAATCGAGCTGGCTTGAAACGCGAAGACAAGTAATTTCGCGCCGGCTTTTTAGCTGGCTGCGTCAATTGACTTATTCTTGCGATTTTCAAGCTCCCAACACAACGGGCCTGATCGATGCCAAATTGGCAGATGTCAGTGCCCTTTTTTTGTTTTTTCGATGGATGCTGTGCAGTTCGCCCTGCTTTTGTTCGATTCGTATGGAATTTTCTGGATGTTTCTGCCATTTTTCTTTTGGCACGGGCGTTGCATTACAGGTCGCAGACAAATCGGTCTGTCATGCGCGGACCTTGATTATCGAAAAACAAACCGCATTTCGAAATGAACAAATGCGGAAAACAGCAAACATAGAAAAGCACGTAACTGGAGGATTTTATCCATGGCTCAAGGCGAAAAAATCATCGGAATCGACCTTGGTACGACGAACTCGGTTGTTGCCGTAATGGACGGTAACGAGCCGACGGTAATCGCGAACCAAGAAGGCGATCGTACGACCCCAAGTGTAATTGCGTTTAACGACAAAGGCGAAGTTCTCGTCGGTGCTCCCGCTCGCAATCAACGCGTCACCAACCCGGAAAAAACGGTTTATTCGGTTAAACGTTTCATGGGCCGCCGGCACAATGAAGTGCATTCGGAAGAGAAAATGGTGCCTTATAAGGTGCTTGGTGATGCTGGTGAATACGTCAAGATTGGTGTTGGCGATGATCAATACACGCCGCAGGAGATTTCTGCGAAAACACTTCGCAAATTGAAAGAAGCTGCGGAATCTTACCTTGGTCACAAAGTCAACAAGGCTGTGATCACGGTCCCGGCATACTTTAATGACGCTCAACGGCAGGCAACCAAAGACGCGGGTCAAATCGCTGGTTTGGAAGTTGCCCGTATCATCAATGAGCCAACCGCTGCCGCGATGGCATACGGTTTGGACAAGAAACAGAGCGAGCAAAAGATTGTTGTTTTTGATCTGGGCGGTGGAACGTTTGATGTTTCCGTTTTGGAGCTCAATGACGACGACGGCATGAAAGTCTTTGAAGTGATCAGCACCAGTGGCGATACCCATCTGGGTGGTGATGATTTCGACGATGTGTTGATCAACCACGTGGCTGACGAATTCATGAAGTCGAATTCTGTCGATTTGCGTAAGGATACGATGGCGCTGCAGCGATTGCAGGAAGCTTGTGAAAAGGCAAAGAAGGAATTGAGCAGTCGGCCGAATACCGATATCAATTTGCCGTTTATCTGTCAGGATTCAGATGGCAATGCCAAGCATTTGCAGATGAATATTACTCGCTCGGATTTTGAGCAACTGATTGATCCATTGGTTGAGCGTTGTCGCACGCCGGTAGAACAGGCTTTGAAAGATGCGAAGTTGTCGCCAGGCGATATTGACGAAATCGTTTTGGTTGGCGGTTCAACTCGCGTTCCCAAGGTTCAGGAGATGGTGAAGAAGGTCTTTGGTAAAGATCCACACCAGGGAGTCAACCCGGACGAAGTCGTTGCAATTGGTGCGGCGATTCAAGGTGCGGTGCTTTCGGGTGATCGTAAAGACGTATTGCTGTTGGACGTGACGCCATTAACACTTGGCATCGAAACTGAAGGCGGTGTATTGACGTCGCTGGTTGATCGCAACACAACGATTCCAACGGAAAAGAAGCAAGTGTTCAGCACGGCTGCAGACAACCAAACTGCGGTAACGATTCAGGTTTATCAAGGCGAACGAAAGATGGCGTTTGATAATCGCTTGCTCGGCAAATTTGACTTGTCTGGCATTCCGCCAGCACCGCGTGGAGTTCCACAGGTCGAAGTGAAGTTCGATATCGATCAAAACGGTATTCTAAACGTTTCAGCGAAAGATCTTGGAACGGGCAAAGAGGCCAACGTCGAAATCAACGATTCCTCTGGTCTTTCAGATGATGAGATCAAGAATATGCAGGCCGATGCGGAAGCCAATGCTGAAGAAGATCGTCAGAAATTTGAGATCGCCAGTGCTCGAAATGAAGCGGACGCGATGTGTTATCAGATGGAGAAGACGATTTCTGAACACAGCGATAAATTGCAGGATAGCGATAAAGAGCCGCTTGAAGCAGCGATTGCGAAAGTTCGTGAAGTTGCCAAGGAAGATGACGTTGATGCAATCAAAGATGCAGTCAAAGAATTGGAGCAGGCATCTCATGCTTTGAGCAAGGTGATGTACGAAAGTGCAGGAGCTGATGGCGGAGCCGACGGTGGCGATGCTGCTCAAGCTTCTTCAGAGCCTGAAACTGTTCCAGCAGACGATGACGCCATTGATGCTGAATTCGAAGTAAAGAACGACTAAGTTAGTTTTAGCTTTGTGTTTTGTGCGATGCAGTATGCGGATTGCCAATCCACATAGTTATTCAAACGTGAATAAAGGGCGACCATTTTGGTTGCTCTTTTTTTATGCGCAAGATGGTTGGAGCAGGGCTTTCGGCATGCGCTTTGCAACAGATTGAAGCAAGCTGTCAAGGCTAATCGCTGTATTGAATTTTGCAGGCTGCTACCGTTGCGTTTAAAGGCATTACTGTTCAATCCAGTGAGCGGCAAGTCGCTAG
>CAYONX010000107.1:0-8663 GCA_964405425.1 uncultured Pirellulaceae bacterium
TGCCGGCTAATCGTTAAACAGGACAAGCATCGTTCAGTTAGGGTTTGCGCTTTTGTGAACACAACAAATGTAAAGTAAGTGCCATTGGGCCAGCGCCTTGCCGTTCACTGGAGCGAGCAGTACGGATCTAGAGTTTGCCATACTTGTTGAAATTTCAATCTTGCTTTTTCAGTCCCTGAAAAAACGCGACTACTCGCGGCGATTCAAACTCATAATTTGGTGCTCCGTGTTTTTCGAACGCTTCACGCACCTCATCTGTCCACACCTTCTCTGGCTGGTACATATTGAATGAACGATTGCTGTAGTGTTCCGCATAATGCTCGAATGATTCATACTTGGTGACTCCGTGATATCGGACGTATTGACACGTCTCGAATTCGGGTTTGGCAACCTCCTGAAGCACTTCTTGAGCCAATGCTCGGACTCGTTCTTCGTTGTTATACAACATCATCACCTTGTTTGACGGACAATCAACTGGCTCGATCACGTACAAAAAACCCCCTGGCTTGAGAACGCGAAAGACCTCTGAAAAAACTTGTGGGTAGAGTTCGCTTGGTACGTGATGCAATGAATAACTAAAAAACACGCCATCGACGGAACTATCATCTGTCGGCAACTTGTCAGCCCCTGCCTCCACAAATTCGACGTTCGGAATTGGCTCTCCCTCACGATTCAATTGAGCTTGAACATGATCGGGATCGATCGCCAAAACGTTCGCTCCCAACTCGGATAAGTGTTTGGTAAAAATCATGCTGCCGCAGCCGGCATCAATGACATGCTTGCCTTTCAAATCGAGAAATTGCTGCAGCACTTCAACATTACTCGAGAACCCAAGATCTACAATTTCGTTCAATGTATGCCCTCTCATTGGTCAATTACCATTTAGCAAAGGAATTGATTGATGCACCAAATCCGCCAATCCAGTAACCGCCTGTTGGTATCTATTTTAAAATTGACTGGCAATCAAGGCAGTGGCAGTCCAATTCAATTCAAGGCTAAAGTAAACGCCAGCTTATGGCCAATCGAATTCCGATCTAATGGATGCCACTCGTTGAACGATTATACTGCGATACATTAAACGTTGGCAGCGTCTATGGAGTGCGTTATGCTGAATACCCAACAAGTCTCTCGCAATTGGCAATTTATGCGCAATCTCATTTATTCCGTAATTTTTTCCTCTGTGTTTTTGCTGGCTATCGAACCCGTTTGTTGCTCGCAAGCAAATGTGTTGGGCCAACTTGAAAAGTATCTTAAAGCCAACGGTCTGAAAAATATCGCCGAACAGGATTGGTCAACCAAGGCATTAACAAAGGAACAATGCGAGAACGCCAAGCGAATGCTGGTCGATACTCACTTTGCGAACCTACGCAAGGAACGCCAAAAAGAATGGACGGATAAAGTTATTGAAATAGGCGATCATTCTATGAAGTTTGAATACAAAGTCTTTGGCGAAAAACCAAAAAACGGCCGAAGCCTTTTCATATCCATGCACGGCGGCGGAGGCACATCCGCCAGAGTCAACGATCGACAATGGAAGAATCAAATCGGTCTGTATCGGCCCGAAGAAGGAGTCTATCTTGCTCCACGAGCACCAACGGATAAATGGAACTTGTGGCATCAGAGCCATATTGATCCGATGTTTACTCGCATCATAGAAAACGCAATTGTGTTCCAAGACGTTAATCCGAACCGCGTTTTCATAATGGGTTATTCTGCTGGAGGCGACGGGGTATACCAACTCGCCCCGCGAATGGCGGATCAACTTGCCGCAGCTGCGATGATGGCGGGACACCCAAACAACGCCAACCCGTTAGGGCTCAGAAACATTGGATTCACTTTGCACATGGGAGGCAAAGACGCTGCGTTCAAACGAAACAAAATCGCTGAGAAATGGAAAACGCGCCTGAAAAAACTTCAAGACGATGATCCAGACGGTTACCGCCACAAAGTTGTCATTCACGAAAAGCACGGCCACTGGATGAACCGCGATGACGCGGTCGCGGTGCCCTGGATGGCAGAATTTACTCGCAATCCCATCCCCACCAAAGTCGTCTGGGTTCAATCCGGCGTGACCCACGATCGGTTTTACTGGCTGGCCGTTGATAAAGAAAACAAAAAAAGCGGATCGTTAATCGTAGCATCGCGAACCGAGAACCGAATCGTCATCGAACGTTCAGAAGGAGTGGAATCATTGACCATTTTGATCAATGATGAAATGCTGGATATGGATCAGCAAGTCACACTTTCTTTTAACGGCGTTGACACCGCGGCTCAAGTCGATCGGACCATTTCCACGCTGGCTCAAACCCTGACCGATCGAAGCGATCCAGCATCTATGTACTCTGGTGCAGTGAAACTAAAAACACAAACGTTACCAGAACCGTAACCAAAAACGGCTTCCCAAAAACTCGATCCAGCCAAAATCGACGCTTGTCGGATCCAGAGTGTGTTCAATGGCGTACACATACACATGTTATGCCAGAGTGGGATTTGAATAATGCATTCGCGAAGAGCAAATATATTGGCAAGACATGAATTGAGACTTATTCGCCGATGAATTAGACTGTGACAAGCAGCGCCGATCCAACCTTTTTCCGAATCATTCCGAGCTGGATGATCGCGGCGGTCCAAACAACCAACAGGAGCATACATGTCTTTGCGACACGTAAATTCACTGACAAATTCAACTAGGTCGGAAAATCTCATTCGTTGGAAACTGATTGGTAGCTGTCTGTTGGTATTGGCAATGTTTGCATTTACTTTGCCATCAATTTCAAACGCACAAACGGTGCCGCCTGGAAACACTCTTGTTAGCGAACAGGTAAAGACCTCCATCGACTCAGGGCGAATCTTTCACAACGGCGAGAAGTCGGAAGTAGTCTGGGAAGAGGTCGTTACGGTCGATGATGCCAAATGGATGCGACTCAATTTCAGTCAACTTGCACTTGCCGGAAATCCACTGGGGGGCCCCAGCTCTACGCTCCGGATCACATCCATGACAGACAAAGCGGTACAATTACTCAATGCCGAAACCGCAACGCAATGGCGCAACACCAGTGCGTACTTTAACGGAAATTCTGTCAAGCTTGAATTACTGGCTGCTCCTAACGGCCGAATGAATCTGATCGTCATCGACGACATTACTTCTGGCCTGCAAGTACCGCCGAATGTCACTGAAACTATTTGCGATGACGTCGACGATAGAGTTCCATCGAGCGATCCGCGAGTTGGCCGAACAGGTCCGGGAGGATGTACTGCGTGGTTATTTAATGACCGAGCTAATTGCATGATCACCGCCGGCCACTGCGCACCTTCTACTGAAGTAGTTATGTTCAACGTTCCGCTATCCGACTCATCGGGAAATCCACAATTCCCTGGCCCGGAAGATCAATACGCAGTCGATTTCGATTCGCTGCAGGCGGTTGCCGGTGGCGGTGGCAATGACTGGTGCTACTTTGGCTGTTTTCCAAATTCAACAACTGGTCTTTCTGCATTTCAGGCCCAGGGGCAATCGTTTGTGCTGAGCGAACCGGCGGAGGTTGAGCCAGGCGGCATGATTCGGATAACCGGTTTTGGTTCTACATCGTTTCCAGTCGACCCAACTTTAAATGGTGCACAAAAAACACAAGCCGGCGAGTACGTTTCCGCAACAGTCAATCAACTTGGCTACCGCACCGATACGACCGGTGGAAACTCGGGTTCGCCAATCATTTTCGAAGAGACAGGGGAGGCGATCGGAGTTCATACCAACGGTGGCTGCGGTAACGGTGGTGGACAAAATACCGGTACAGCCTCGACTCAGGCAGGCTTTGCCACTGCACTATTGAATCCGCGTGGAATTTGCTTGCAAACAGCTGAATTCGATTTCCCAAACAGTCTTCCCCAATTTGTATCTCCGCAGGGTGGTGATACGGTAAGTGTGATCATCGACGATTCGGAATTTCCTGCCGTAGCTGCAACTGCGATGTTGCATGTCCAACTTGGAAACGAGTTCCAGGCAATACCGATGACGTCCGTTGGCGACGACACATATGAAGCAACGTTTCCATCGTCCAAATGTGCAACTATTTTGCGATACTATTTCAGCATCGAATCTGCTGACGATGGTGAATTGTTCACCAATCCGCTGACCGCCCCTTTGATGACTTACGCGGCAATCAGTGCCGATTCCATCACCGTTCAACTCGCCGACAATTTCGAAACCGATCAGGGTTGGTCCGTGTCGGGTCGTGCAACCGATGGACAATGGGAACGAGGCATTCCAGCCGGTGGCGGCGAGCGCGGTGATCCACCCACAGATGCCGATGGTTCCGGTTTTTGCTTCGTCACTGATAACGAAGAAGGAAACTCAGACGTTGACAATGGCGATACTATTTTGACATCGCCAATGTTCGACACATCGGACGCCGATATCCAGGACGCCGTTGTGTCCTACTTCCGATGGTTCACCAACGATAGCAACGGTGATTCATTCGCAGCCGAAGTCTCCAATGATGCAGGAGCGACCTGGGTCACTATGGAGCAATTTGAAAACGGGCCAAACAGTGCGGGCGGTTGGTTGCTGCAGTCTTTTGCTTTGTCTGATTTTATTGGACTCACCAATCAAATGCAGGTGAGGTTTGTGGTTTCGGATTTTGGGTCTGCAGACGTCGTCGAAGCGGGCATTGATGCATTCTCAGTACAGCTTGTCGATTGCCAGGACGTTCTGCTTGGTGATATCAATCGCGATGGCAGTGTCAATTTGTTGGACGTTGATGGTTTTGTAGAATTGCTGATCGCAGGTCAATTCCAACTCGAAGCTGACATCAATGGCGATGGAGCCGTTAATCTATTAGATGTATCTCTATTCGTTGCGTTGCTCGCTGGCTAGTAATCTTCGAATGATGCTTCGTCGGTTACCGCACCGAACGTGACGGCGATGACTTTGTTGGGTCTTCCAGCAACAGGTAAAGCGCGTTGTCAGTAAATTCTGCATCGCTGGTGAGCCCGAAATGATCATCGAACAAAAACCGAACATCGCGATAATGGATTGGTGACTGCACCGTCGGTTGCCAATCATCAGCCAGTCTCTGGTCGGCTAAGGTTGATTTGCGCGTGACCGTGCGATCGCCGGGAATTTCGGTTCGCGCAGTCAACGTACGCTTTTCAAGATTCGAATTCAAAGTATCAACCGTAGGCATCGCGTCACCGGCGAACAAATGAATCGTCGTTCCAGCCGGAGGAACGGCCGGTATATTGAGCAGTTGATGGAATCGTTTAGCTCGTTTCAAGCACTCGGCAACGTGGGCCTTGGCCATTGCCCGCCTCTCTTGCGAAGTGGCAAGCTTCGGCATTAGCTTTTGTAAAACAGTGTCCTGATTCGGGTGCAACATTCCCCAACCACGGCGATCCCAGGTTTCGATGTCATAGTGATCGAGTGCTTTTCCCGTTTCTTCGTCAAACACCGCAGGTTCTGGCCCGTTGGGCAGTAGCTGATAAATGGAAGGCAGCGTTGCGACCATCCCGCTGGGAAACGAATCAAGCAAAACTGAAAACGAAAGTCCTTCGTGCATTGTGACCATTGATTTCGCCGAACCGTTATTGGGAGTACCAATTAAGATGACTCGATCAATATCTTCCGCACCCGCCCAATTCAGTTCTGGTGTCGGGCCATCAACAACCGAGCCGACGTTCCCGTACCTGAGATAATATCGAGCTAACAGGCCACCCATCGAATGAGCAACGATATCGAATTTTACAGGTATCTCTTTTCCAAAGCGCCGGTTACGTTCCGCTTCGATATAGCTTTTCTTTTCAAGCAAGAATTCATGCAATCGTTTTGCGTTATCCGCATTGTCGCGCCGCCAGTCATAAGGGAATTGGAAACAGGTAAAATGAGCGTCTCCATAGTCGATCGCTCCCGCCAAACCCAGTTCTTCATCGCGGTAACCGCCCACGCCAAGCATGCGCAGGATATTGAGGTACGCATGCCGGGTAAGAGCCAGACCAGCGATTTCAATTGTCATCGTGTCCAGTACGCCGGCCGCATAAACACCGTCGTCGAATTCACTCAGGTTGGCACCATCCATTGGGCAGCACAACAGCCTGACGTCCTCATCGTTTTCTGGATCTATCGCCTTATTATCAAAGACTCCCCAAACTGTGCGACCGTCGGATGTTTGTAGTTTCGAACCCATCATCCCCGGTATGACGATGACCGGGTTGCGTATCGTGTTTTCCAGCATTACGCTTGGTTCGTAGATCAATTCAAGTTCCGGTATCGACTTTGTCATCGTTCGACCACGAATCCAACTATCAACCGACGGCCGAACGAAATACCCGAGAATTGCAAAAACAAAAATCAGCAGCAGGAATTTACTTTTTTTCATTGGCTAACCGTTTGGAGAGCTAGTGGATGGTCGCATATGCGAATGCTAACAGAATTTTTGCTTCATGCGATTGAACCAATCATTAACTGCTTGGTTCTTGCAAGCAAAACAGGGGGCTCAAATGGCGCTGCCTGGTTTCCAAGGCGTGAATGAATGGGTAACGACTCAAAAGATTCGCTTTATGTGGCCTGATTCACCGAGTCCTGAATCCAGCCGGTCCACCATGGCTGCTCCGTTTGTAGATCTTTTGTCTAACGGGCAATTTCAGCTGATTTGAATCGTGATAACGAAGTCAATCTGCTCGATGTTCAGCCCTTTGTAGATACTTTGGGGCAATAGCCCCGTACGGCAGGTAAATAAAGCGAACATCGGTCAATCTATCTGGTCTTGGTAGCGGATTGCTCCACCAACAGGAACAATCCGCAGCCAATTTTTTCCATTTAATCTTTGCTCGGGCTCAATGGCAGGCCTTCCAATTCAAGCCATTCGTACTCGCGGGTTTGAAACTCGATTCGGTCAATTTGATCTTGAGTCATTCCCGGGAAAAGCGCGTTTGCCTGATAGATCCCGTTTGCACTCGAACCGCCTCGAAACGTGCTGCCATGAAGGTTTCCAGCTTTGTCGTAAGCCACAACCCGGAAATTGGTGTTGAAGAAGCTGTGCGAGACGACAATGAAAGCGCCGTCTTCTGTGTCGACTAAACCGGAAAACAACAAGGCACGTTGATCCCTGAATCCGTAGGCACCGCCACCCTGACTCGTCTCGCCAACTGTCTTCCATTCTCCCGCGGCCAAGCCGACACCAACGGTGACAGAATCACGATCGTCGCCGACACCAAAGTGACGGGCAAAATATCCAGCTGGTTTCGAGTTACCGTTCACAGTAACTCCAGCACTGCCACTTTGCTCGCTTCCTTCGATTCGCCAAGTCGATTCGGAGCCTTCAGGCAGGTCAGAAAGTCGAATCACCACCCGCTGCCAACCGTCCGAACGACCATTCATCATGTGTCCGCGCTGCCACTCAAAAGATGGCTTAATTGGTTTTCCATCTTGATCCCACCAGATGTGCTGACCCTGGTCATCATCTTTACCCAATGCTACCAGTTCAAGTTTTCCGCCAGATGCGAAGTTCAGCGCTGTCTGTTCTTGCTCTGGTTCATCTGCTTGAACGGCAGTAGTCCAAATTGCTGGAATGAGCAGTATCAAAGCTAACACGGACACGGCTGCCAACGAGAAAGGTGCTACCGAGGTGGAGTGGCTGTATGGTGCTCCGCAGAGGCGTGCAACCCGTCGCCGAAGTTCAGACGGTTGGGCGCCTGTCACTGCAAGTTGCCCTAGATTAATGCGTTTAGATTTAGGCTCACTCGCCAGCTCGACAATCCGCAACAAGGCATTCGCGTACCGTAGTCGGCCTGCTGCATCATTTGCGTGCTGATTACAGGTCGCTTCATCGCAGCAATGTTCACGCAACGTATCGATGCGACGAGTGAGGTACCAAATGGATGGGTTGAAAAACAGAATTACTTCTGCCAGTCGCTGAAACAACGACACAAACATGTCTCCACGCCGAATGTGTGCCAACTCATGAGTCAAAACCAACTCGAGCTGTTCGGAGGAAAGTCCAGTCACCACAGATGCTGGCAGCAGCACGGTTGGCTTGGCCAGCCCGACAACGGTCGGAACAACAGCTGTTTCGCAAAAGGCGACGACAGGAGAACATCGCAATGCCATTTTTTTCGAAAGCGATTGGACAAGATTGAATACAGGTCCTGACTCGAGCGGACGGGCGGAGCGACGCTGCTTGCGGGCTTGCATGACGCTGCGGCCAAGTCGCACCAGCATACAGAGGCAACCGACGAGGTAAATTCCGAGCATCCAGGGAGTGGCACGTGTGAAGGCATGATCACCAACGTCAGAAATCTGGGCTGGACTGACGGCACTACCCAGCTGCCCTTGTTCTGTTGCAGGCAACGACGAGACAGTCTCAGCCAATTGGTTCGTCTGTATCTGTGCGTCAGGCATGGTGATCACAGAATTGGACGCGAGAGCGGGGGTAACTTCGGGGCTGCCCGGCAACATGAAGAACGTGACCGGCCCCATCGCAATAGCAACGAGCAATGCCGCTACATGGAGCCGATACCGCATCTGCACCGAGAGTCGACAAATTCGCTCGATGACGAAGACAACCAACGCCAAGGCGGCAACTTGCCAAACGGAATGCAGTAGGACGAGGCACAGACTATCAGTCAGTATTTCAAATTGTTCAATCATTGCTTTAGCTCCTTAGCTTTTTGGT
>CAYONX010000108.1:0-8412 GCA_964405425.1 uncultured Pirellulaceae bacterium
ACAACATCTTTCTCGCGCTCACCGATACGCCCGCAATACTTTCGTTTTTGAGGTGATTAGGGTTCATCTGGTTCATTCAGCATTTTGGTTGGTTGGAATCACTCAATATCTGGACGCAGTGCGCGGTGGTCTTTTTCGCTCTGCTTCCACTGCTAACTGGAGCTGCGTTTCTATTGCGTCGTCGTTTCAGCATTCGATCTGCATTGGTTGCGGTAACCATGTTTACAATCTTCATGGCGATTACGTTTCGGCCAGTTTATGAAGCACGAAGATTGCGAGTGCCAATCAAAAAGCTTTTGGCCAGTGGTGCCGTGCTTGAGAGTGAAGGCTATGACTTTCAATTCGACGGCAAACAACTGACGTGGGAGTTTGTGGAGGCTGAGAAAAGTGATCGTTCTCAATGGTGGACCCCCATGCTTGGAAAGGAGGTGCAGCTTCAATTGCCAAGTGAAGTGCTGAGTCTTGAGGTCCAGAACGATTCGCAGTTCAAGCACTTTATTGAGGCAGCCGGTGAGTTCAGCAACCTGAAACGCATTAACTTAAGTCCAGCCATATCATCTAACCTGCTTAAGAATAGCCATAAAAGTTTTGGTCAAACATGCATCGAACAATTTCAGTACCTGGGAAGTGAGTATCCGGGAATACGGGCAAGCTATATAAGTAAACTCAAAGATCTGAGCTGGCTGGAAGGCAATCAACAATTTCGAATGGGTATATTTTGGGGGTGCCCCAACGCACCGAACTGCTTTTTAAATCTCAATGAAACTAACCTTGAGATGCTGTATTTCCATTTGCCAGGTACAAATGATGCGAAAATAAATTGGAAAGAAGTCTTTCGGAGTCCAACTTTTCAAAAATTGAAATTTCTCAACTTAATGGGCTACCAGTTTTCGAATTCTGAAATCGCCGAACTCTCTGGCATGTCCAATCTCGTAGGCTTAGGCATCAATATAAGTGCTGTATCGGATTTCCGTTTTTTGAAACAGATGACTCAATTGCGACACCTTGTCGTTTGGTCGGACTCGCCCAGAACAAACGGTTCGATTCCAGATTTACCTGTACCACAGGGATTGGAAAAGCTAACCCTTTCTCCGAGTGGATTTTTTTTCAAGGAAGAAATCGAAAAAATACGCAAGTCATTGCCCTCGACATGTCAAATTGACTACCCCAATGAACGATAGTGCTGACCGTCGCGATGTCTGCGAAAGTCGCCCGCTTCGCCGAGCATTCTCAAACGCATTCACTCAACATGCTGAATTACACGATCGGGAAAGCCGTCACTAAAACCTGCGGTTAAGGTCTCTCCGTAGACGGAAATATGCTTGTTCCTTGGATCGACGAAAACGCCATGCAGAAAACAACGTGAGCTGAACAAAAGGTAGTCGCTAAATGGAGTGAACGAAATTGGCCAACCATCAGGTTCGCGATAGTCAACATCGGACGGAACGAAGGTGTATGCGGAGTGGTTAACGTCGATCGCGTAGCATAGTTCCAAGCCATCGACCGCTTGAAATGCTTCGATCGTAATTTTACGCAGCTCACTCTCAATCGACATTTGTTGCTTGGTTTGGATTGGGAAGCTGCAGGCTACGTCAGCAAAATCAAGTTCAATGGCTGACACAGGCAGTTCAACGATTGGCTCGTTTTGCAAGCAGAACTTTCGCGACTGGACAAACTGCTGGAAGATAGAGGATTGCTTATTCGACTTTGATTTTGATTCCGCAACCCAGCCGTTGGCCGCAAATTGCGCCTCTCTTCTTGCTCGGAATTTACCGCCGAAATGTCTGAAAAGATCTTCGTCATTCTTATCGAAAAGATAATGACTTTCGTTGTCGGTGATGACCCAAAGGTGCGCCGAACAGGAGCTACAACTTATTGAAACAAACCGTTTGTCATTGGGTAAAGCAACTGCTTGCTCGCATTTCGGACAGATGTTGGGGAGTTTTGTCATCGAAGTTAGCGGCGTTGATGATAGTCGTCGTTTGCCAAACAGTATTTCCCCCTCGCTTAGGCCTACGATGGGAATCGCACCGGCACCGTGTGTTGTATTGCGTACGCGCTCAGTCGTTTAGTTTTGCCTCGAAACACCGCGAGTGAGAATGGTCGTCTTTTGTCGTTGTATTAAAGACTTTTCAATAAGTCAAAATGGCTGTTAACCGGTGGCGTTCAACATGTGGATTTAGCTTCTTTGCTCAATCTACATCCCCTGATGGCGCTGTCTAATTCGCCGAGCTTGCAGATCACATCATCATCACATTATCGTATAGGTCACTGTATTCGGTATTTATTTAACATTGTCCGTTATTATTAGCACTGTATCGTCAATAACTGACTTGTCTTCGCATTGGCATTGCGGCTGACGTCAAATAAAATGTGATGGAACATTGCAACTAAACGAATAAACAATCTAGACCAAAACTACTGAGTTCATTTGGGAGAATTTCAATGAAGCGAATTAATACATGTTTGATGGTGGCCGTGATGATATTGCCTTCATTTGCATTTTGTCAGGACATTGTGCAAGTCAATTCAGGAGGTGATGCTCGTTTGATCAACGAGCCATCGGGACTGCGAAACGACAACAATGGTGGCAACACAATCTCGGGTGCATTGATTGGAGTGAATGCTACTGCCGTCGACAATATTATTGTCCACGATTTTGCGGATCTCAGTACAACGCCGGAATTAGCCGGTGCGATGGTCTCAGGTGCGATGGTGACCGTTGAAATTAATGAAGCGTTCAATGCAGGTAACGAAGGCTCCGCATTGGATACCGTCTTTCTTCACGAAATCGCGATCGGAAACATGGGATTTAACACAGGTAATGGTGAAATTACTGGCAACGATACCCCAGCTACAGATGGCTCGGTCAGTTTTAATCATCGCGAAGAATTCAACAGCGGTAGCTCCCTTGACTGGTTAGATGTCAATGACATGGCGGTAGGCAATCTACTCGGTGCTTTGACAGAGTTGGGCTCTGCGCCCGGTATTAACTTACCAGATGGATCGCCAAACTTGCCTTTGGATGCAGGCGGAGAAGCCTACTTCTTTGCGATTGATGCTGCCACAGCACAGCGCTGGGTGGATGAAGGTTTGGCCGGGTTGGCACTCACAGCGACTGACAACGGAGACACCAGCGGCCGATTCAACCTGACACCTGTCGTTGCAGGACCGGGTGACACCTCTTCTACCGTGACCAATATTCAGTTCGAGATTTCAGCGGGTGTTCTTGTGGGCGATGTTAACTGCGATGGCGCTATCAACCTTTTGGACGTGGGGCCCTTTGTTGACACTATCGTAAACGGAGAGTTCGATCCAAAGGCTGACATTAATGGAGATACCTCTGTTGATCTGCTTGATGTTGCCCCATTTGTCGATTTGATATTGGGCGGTTAACCCGATCGGAATTTCAAATTGTTCAATCGGATTGTGATCAGTTTTAATTTCAGTTTGAGTTTCAGAAGTAATAACAGGACGATAAAATGAGTACTTGTTGTGTGCAAGAACGACCAAGGATTGGTCGTCGTGGTTTTACACTCGTCGAATTGTTGGTTGTTATTGCCATCATTGGAATTCTAATTGGGATGTTGTTGCCAGCCGTTCAATCTGTACGGGCGGCGGCAAGGCGGACGGTTTGTACCAATAGCCTTCGGCAAATGGCTTTGGCCGGACTTAATTACGAAAGTGCTATTGGTACATTGCCTGCTGGCCATCAGCATAACAGGGGTGAAGCACAAGGGGATCCGAACAGCAGAGGCTGGGGGTGGCGAACGGAAATCCTGGATTATGTGGAACAAGCGAGCTTAAGAGCTCAATTTGTGTTGGACGCCAGGATTATCGATGCTCCCAATTCGATGTTAGTGGAAACGATCCTGCCATTTTTCTTATGTCCCGATGACCCTGAGTTAAACTCCGATTTGCAAAACGTTGGCGGTGGCACTTTCATGTCGCGTTCAAATTACGTGGGAAATGGCGGAAGTTTTGAATGGAGTTTTGTTCCCGGGCCGAGCTCAAATTTAGGTTTTTCCAATTCAGTCTTAATGAGTAACGCAGAAGGAAGAGTCAGGCATGACGGCGTGTTGACACGAACCACCAGTCAAGCCCACAGGGGAGTCAAGCTGTCAGATATATTTGACGGTACTTCAAATACTTTCTTCTGTGGTGAGACGGTCAAATTCGGTGTGGAGTGGGATCCAACAACTTATGGAGGTGTCGCAGGCGGAAACGCTTCAAGAACGCTTACACAAGTTCGAACGGGACATGGCGAATTCAATCCCGAACCAGATTTAAGTGTCACGCCGGCGGAGATTTTGCGTAACTCTTATTCGAGTTTCCATTCGGGTGGTGCAAATTTCGTTTTTGTCGACGGTTCAACTCGTTTCATAGCTGAATCTATCGAACACAATGAATTGGAGTTTCGCGATTTCGCCGATGACTTGGGAGTCCATGGCCTCTACCAAAAACTTTTTTCTCGAAAAGACGGTCAATCGATCGGCGATTTCTAATGCGTTGCACGCGAATTCCTTTTGCGTACTGTAACATGCGCTTGCCGATTTTCTGGAAATGTATTTGTTGCGCGTTGTTGATGATTTGCCCAGTTGTTTCGGTCTCTACCGCAATAGCTGAACAAGACCAGCCGAACATCGTTTTGTTGCTGTGTGACGACTTGGGATATGGAGATGTTCAATCCTTCAATCCTGCCGACGGAAAAATTGCCACGCCAAATATTGATCGGCTGGCCAGCCAGGGAATGATGTTTACAGACGCCCACTCTGCGTCATCCGTTTGCACCCCAACTCGCTATGGCATTTTAACGGGACGTTATTGCTGGCGAACCACACTGCAAACAGGAGTCGTTCAAGGGTTTGCGCCTTGTCTGATCAAAGAAAATCGACCAACCATAGCCAGCTTTTTGAAGTCGCAAGGATACCACACTGGAATCGTGGGCAAGTGGCATCTGAACAATCGCTATTTGAATCCAGAAACTGGTGAAGAGTACACCGATGGAAAGGCTTTGAAATTTACTCCACCGGTCGGTACAAAAATCCCTGACGGCCCCATTCATCGTGGCTTCGATTACTTTTTTGGAATTCACCATGCTCGCAGCATGAAAGCCATCATTGAACAAGACACGGTAACCGAGCACGACGGTGAAATTAATTTTTTACCTCGCCTTGCACAGAACTGTGTCAAATATATTGAAACGCGTTCCAAAACAAAGGAACCGTTCTTTCTGTATGTCCCCTTTGGTTCTCCGCATACTCCCATCCTCCCCACCAAACAATGGCAAGGGAAAAGTGGCTTGGGGAAATATCCTGATTTCGTAATGCAGACCGACGATGTGGTTGGGCAAATTCTTGCTGCCATTGAAAAGAACGGCCTGACGGATAATACGTTAGTTCTGTTCACCAGTGACAATGGTTGTTCCCGAATAGTCGGCATCAACAAGTTGGCCAAGAAGGGGCATAAAGTGAGCGGTGAATTTCGCGGCTCTAAAGCGGACATTTGGGAAGGTGGGCATCGAGTCCCATTTGTTGCCAAATGGCCGGGCAAGATAGCTGCTGGCTCAAAAAGCGAATCATTGATTTGTCTCAACGATTGTTTTGCAACGTTTGCGGATGTTTTAAAAACCAAGGTGCCCGACGGCAGCTGCGAAGACAGTGTCAGCTTTTTGACGGCACTGAGCGGTAAGCCGATTCAGTCGGCTCGAAATGGAATCGTACATCATTCCATTCACGGACATTTTGCCTATCGCACGGACAACTGGAAATTGATTCTTGCACGGGGTTCTGGCGGTTGGTCTTCTCCTAGAGAAAATCAGGTTGGCGACGATGCCCCAAAATTTCAGCTTTACGATCTCGAAAATGACATTGGTGAACAAAGTAATCGCTATCTAGATCAACGAAAAATTGCAGACGAGTTGTTAACGCAGCTGGAGAAAGACGTCCGGTCAGGACAAAGCACCAACATTTCGTCAGGCAAAAACGATATTCCAGAAATCGATCTTTGGAAATCGGGCGACTCGAAAAAACAATAACAAGCGAACGACACTGCGCAGTCTCGTAAATATCAGATCGAAAACCTTGGCAAATGGTGATATTCGATCTCTCAACGTCGTTTTGGTTCTCCGTTTTGATTCTTAAACCAAAAGATTTTCGAAAACGTCGAAATTAGTTGGAAACGCAAAAGGGGCGAATCTCGATCTAATATCAGCGGGGAGAGCACTCTCCGTTTTTCCTTTATTGCGGAGCCATCCAGTGGCTGATTGGAATCAAATTGTTCGGGCGAATGCGGCTCAGGTTCTCAGCGCGGCGTACCGAATTACGGGCAACCTCGCCGACGCAGAAGATGTGTGTCAGGAGGTTTTCTCCGAGGCATATCAGAAGTGGGACAAAGATTCGGATCAGAAATGGGCTGGGATTTTCAAGCGTATGTCAGTTTGTCGCGCGATTGATTTGTTGCGAGCGCGAAAACCGACTCAGTCACTTGACCATCAAGTGCAGGAGTTGATGGATCGTCATTCAAGCGATCCTGTTGACCAGGCGATTTGTACTGAAATTCAACACCGCTTGCGAACATTGCTCATCCGACTCTCAGAACGCGAGTCGCAAGTTTTCTGTCTGATGTTCTTCGAACATCAAACGCATGATGAGATTGCAAGTGGGTTAGGGATTTCGCGAGTCGCCGTTGCAACCGCGCTTTCCAAAGCCCGAGCCAAACTGGAAGCAGGGTTCCGTATGAGTTCTTCAGGAGAATCAAAATGAATGACCAAAAGAAGCCAGCGGATGACGCAGTTTTACGCGATTTGCCTCAAATGGAGTTGGAGGGTGATTTGGCAAATGCTGTGAAAGAGATTCAAAATCTTCAGGTGCCTGGTGCCAGTGTGGAGCGGGCTGTTGCTTTGGCTTCTGTGGAGCCTGGCTGTGAACGTCCCGGCCTTCCACTGGTGCAACGTAATTCAAAGGGCTGGATATGGGCAGCTTTGGCCGCAACGATTGCTGGAATTGTTTTTGGGGGATTGTTGTTAAGTCAGCCGACGAGTCTGCTCGCAGAAATGCAGGAGGCGGTCGCCAAAGCAAACACGATTCAGTTTGTTTCCCGCGTTTACGATGACAAAGACAATGTCATTACAGAAATAAAAAGTTCGGTTTTGGAGCCAAGGTCGATTCGCCAGGAATTTGGGGACGGGCGAGTAGTCATCGCGGACATAAGCTTGCGACGTGGACTCTCAATTGACAAAACAACCAAAACGGCGACCAGTTTTCCCTTAGAAGGATTCGAAGCATCGGCTCAGTTTTTTGATTCGATAATGTCAATTGTCCGAGGAACTGAAAACCAACAAGCCAAAGAAGTTGATCGCACGAAAGCGGATGGCAAGGTTGGGGTCGAATACCAAGTGGAGACTGGCGTTTGGAAAGCACGAGTGACCATTGATGAGCAATCCAAATTGCCGTTGAAGATTGTGCTTCCTGTTGGGACGGAAGGTCAGCGAATAGAAGCTACTGGTTTTTTGTTCAATCAAAAGCTCGATCCTCTCCTGTTTGCCTTGGCTGCACCCGACGGATTCAAATTGATCACGATCGAGAAACCAGATCCGATTGATGATTCCGATTTGGTTTTGACTCATACCGGGATTGGGCCGATTGAATTCGGGCTTTCGACGGCCGAAGTGATCAAGGATTTTGGGGAGCCGGATGTGCTTGGGCATCCAGTTGACGAACAAACCGTTGATGTATTGAACTACAACGATCGTGGTATTCAAATTACTGTCGAATCTGAAGTTGGCGTCACCGTGATCGCTTGCACTGATGACTCAAGCAAATTTGTGAATCAAGGTTACGCCGGACAATATGAGGGTGGGATCAAAATTGGCGACACGTTTGAGAAGGTAGCCGAAAAAATGGGCGAGCCAAATCAGGGATCAAAAGATGACGATTCGTTGGTTTATAATTCCAAAGACAAGAAGTCGCAGACGATTTTTCGTTTTGAAGATTCAAAATTGACATGCATGCGAGTGCGGAATTTACCGGGGTCAGACAAGTAAGATCGGTGCTGACCTGGTCGTGCCGCTCATTGTTGGAGAACCCTGTTTGTCGTCGATTTAGCATTGAGAAAAGCCGAACCAATTACTGGTTCGGCTTTTTGCGTGGTAGGTGAACGAACCAAGTTTCGATACTGATTTCACCATTCTTAAGGTATCGGTTCAAGCGAGCCTTGGCTGGTTCGAGTAACGAGCTTGCGTAGAAAAACTAGCCATTGCTATCTAATGAATGAGACAACTTTTTCTTCAGGCCGCAATCCCGTTCTTTTTTCTTGACCGAAATCAAGAATATGATAACATTAACCACACATGGTATGTATTACATACCATCAAAGATAGAAACGGGAGATTGAATATGAAATCTTTTGCAA
>CAYONX010000109.1:0-5916 GCA_964405425.1 uncultured Pirellulaceae bacterium
CTCTCTGTCGCTTACGAAAAACAGCATCTCGAGATCGGCATTAGCCCACATCGTTTCTTCGATCCAACCTAAAAGAAGATTTCGCAATCCGGCAATTGCCGGCGCAAACCATCAACCATTTTCTGGTCAACTTTCGTATCGTTAAGCCACAACTCGCGTAGCTTGTGCAATTCCCACAGCTCGGAAACATCGTCTACATTTGTCTTGGCCAGCGAAAGTGACTCAAGACTGACCAGGTCTGACAACGGCGAGACATTAGTAATCGCGGTGTTATCCAGATAAAGTTCCTGAAGATTCCTCAGTTCCGAAAGCGCCTTAACTTGCCTGATTTTGGTCCCTGAAAGTGACAAGTACCTAAGTTGCTTCAGCTCTTTCACGCTGCTCAGATCAACCACCGGCGTATTGTACAAACTCAAATACCTCAATCCTGTCATCGTCGACAGCGGCTTAAGATCCTTGACTTTCGTCTGGGTAAGCGACAAAAACCAAATCCGCTTGTTACCAGCCAATGGCCGTAAATCGTCAATCGCAGTACTACTGATATCCAGTTTTGCCAATCGCAGCATATTGGCCAATGGATCGATATTCTGAATTTTTGAATTGTTCAAGTTGATATCAACAATGTTGACGCGCAACAACTTTTCAAAAAACAATCGCTCAATCATCCAGGGTTCTGGCGCATCCCGATCGGCAATGGTTCCATCGGGATCAATTTGATAATCGTAATTTGTTTTTCCACCGTGCTCTTTGACCCAGTGATCGACGCGAGTTTGTTTATTCCGTTCATCAACATACAGATAGGCGACAACCCCAACACAGGCAATCGTCACGAAAATCAACAATCGCCTTAATCCAAAACGGAACAGGGAAAACGGAAGACGATCGTTTGCAAGACGGTACATTTATTCAAAGAAGGTATAGCTATTTAAATAGCTTTAATTTCTTTCCTTCAATACGGTATTCGATTGATGTGCCTTCGAGCGCGAGAACCAATATTTGATCAACGGTTGCTTCTTTGACTTCAAATTCGACATGTTCGTTCAATATCGCGTTTAACTCTTGAGGAAAATCCATCTCCAATTCCAACTGTTGAGCCATCGTCGCGACGATCGAACCTCGCTTTCCTTCCAACTGCGCCGTAAACGTACTTTCAGCGTTTTCGTTTTTCACTGCGACCTGGTAGCTAACCGCTTGACCAAGTGCCACATGAACTGCTTTCGCAGAGCCAGTGATCTGTAATTTTCGTTTATCCAGCTTGGAAATCTCAACCTGGCTTGAATCAGCTTTTAATTTTTTGACCGCTTTGTCAACATTCTCGATGCCAACTAAACGAATATAAGCCTCTTCGCGCGGATACTCAACAATTTTCACCTTCGATCCAGACTTGGACACAGAAACCCATTTGTCAAAACCAACAGCAATTAAAGCGACTCTTAACACCAAAGGCACCTGACTCAAATCCGCAGCCGGCCAAACGTCAAAAAGAATCGATTCGAGTTCGAAAATTTCTACATCAAACGGTTTAAGCGTCGATTCAAACAATTCACGAGGCTGGGTCAACACCGGCCACTGGCAACGAATTGGCCGACGCCAATTTACTTTCGCGCTCTTCCGATTGTCCTTGATCCAGCGATTGAGCTTCTCGAAATTCGCGGACAACGTCATCGCCGCCTCGACCGGACCAAAATAGTAAATATTCTCGATGCGACAAAAGCTGTAACCGTATGGCTGGCCGATTTGGTACAGCAGCTGGTCCCAGGTCAAATCCTTGGCCGCCAAAGTGACGGGGGTCGATGGATCGACGCGTCGGTCGATAAATATTGGGATCATGCGATGGCGGGATATTTGTTCCAGCAATGATCTCAACGGCACCTCAACCCACTTACCCGTATTGCTGACTAACGTTTGTCGGTTTAATTCAGAACCAATCACCCAATCGGTCTGCTGGAAACTCACCGCAGCGGCATGCTCGGTTTCGCCAACCCCTGAAAATCCGCCAAACAAGAGTATGATCAGACCGGTAAATTGGAGCACTACATCACCCAATCGTTATATTCGTTATCGTTTACTGTTTACCAACTACAACCGGACCCAAACTGTAATATTTGATCCAAATTTACTTGCCTATTCGTTGTTTGTTTTCGGCGATGAAATTAGACTCAAAGCTTGGAAGTGTAATTATTGCATCTTGCGCCAAAAAGTGTGGCGAGGAAGCATAACTTATTCGGTTGATCGTTTTGATGAAATCCTGATCGGCTACATTTTTCACCCTAAAAGCAGCCTTCATTTGGTTGTCGTCATGCCGGAAAACTCAATTCGATATCCGAACCTGGCAAAACACTACCAGCGATTTCTGTCCGATGAAAATTCGGCTCAGTTTATCAAGGTGGTTTCTGACGAATACATGATTGGGACGCTTAGTCGATTGTTCGAAAACGGCGACCGAGTGACCCGCCGAGCCGCCATACTGGCGATCGGATTTCTGGGTGATTTCTCATGCAACGAAACCATCGGACGGGCATTATCGGATTCCGATCGGGCGGTCAGGCTATTGGCGGAACACAATATCCGCCAACTTTGGTGCCGCCAAGGCTCGCCCAGCGAACGAGGCCTGCTGATTCGATTGGAATCTTTGAATGGTTCAAACCAATCCGAAGATGTCGTTCGAATCGCCACGCAAATGCTGGACAGCAACAACGACCTGGGTGAAGCCTTCAATCAACGGGCAATCGCCTATTCTGCAATTGGGGACTTCGAAAACTCGATTCAGGATTGCCAACAGACGTTGCAACGCAATCGCTTCCATTTTCCAGCAGCGGTTGGCATGGGGCAGGGCTATCTGAAAATCAATGATGCGTTCACAGCCCTGGATTGCTTCCGCCTGGCTATCGACATCAACCCCGACCTGGATTGCCTGCGCGGTCAAATCCGCAAACTTGAACGCATGCTCGACGGCAATTAAGTGACGACCAAGTGTCGTGAATTCCCGTAACAGTCTTACTTTGGACCGTTGGTTGTTTGCCCTCATACGAATCAATGCTGTAAATCGGCCCTTAAATTCGTTGGTCAAATTTGAATCTGCAAATACCAGCGCCAAACTTCCTTAAGAAGATGTTGAATTCTCCAGTATCTGCTTTAAATTAACATCTGTTAAGCCAGCCCAGTTCGCTGGCCCCAATGCTGCTAACAGACAAAGGTTAATCATGCTTTATAACAAGACATTCACATTCATCCTGGTGGCCTGTTTCTCAGCCGCCGCATTTGCTCAGGATCCTCCGGCCAAACCTTCTGCAACTCCTGCAACTCCTGGCGCAAGGCAGGCTGTACCGGTAGAAGATGAAGCTGCCACGATCGACAAAGCCAGCTTTCTGATCGGCTTCAATACGATCTCACGGCTTAAACAACAAGAAGCAGAATTCAATTTTGAAAAATTGGTCGCTGGATTGAGTGCTGCCAACGATGGGCGCGAAGCCGGAATGACTCGCGAAGAACAGCGTAGTACACTGGTCGCCTACCAACAACTAATCCGGGCCAAGATTAAGGCCAAACGCGAAATGCTCGCCACTCAAAATGGCGAAGAAGGCGAAGCCGCTTTGGCGACGTTCGCTGAACAAGAAGGTGCCAAGGAATTGGAAGACGGCGTGATGTATGTCGTTATGCAAGAAGGAAAGGGCGAGAAACCAGAGGCCGCCGACCGAGTGAAATTGCACTACAAAGGCACTTACGTTGATGGCGAACAATTCGATTCATCGATCGACAAAGGTGAACCACTAGTAAATGGCGTGATGCAATTCGTTCCTGGCTTCACCGCCGCACTCAAAGAAATGCAACCTGGAAGCAAATGGAAAGTCATGATTCGTGGCGACAAAGCTTATGGCATGCGTCCACGTCCACCAATGGAAGTCAACAAGACTCTAGTATTCGAAATCGAATTGATTGAGGTCATGGATATCGAATAGCGTGGCACAAGTCGCCGGTGCACATAACGAACCTACGGCTAGCGCCTTGTCGCTCACGAAAAACGGGAAACAGCATCTCGATTGAGCGGTAATGACATACAAGCGGTGCAACTTGCACCGCTTTTTTTATGCATATTGGAAGAATGGGCACTCTTGCCCGTCTTCATGTTCTCGGACAATAGAGAGTGCCCAAGCTACGGTTGAAGCGTTACTTCTTATTGGCCGCATGCCTTTTTAGTTGAAACTGGCAATAGGTGCGTCGGTGATTGGTCTCACGCAAAGGCGCAAAGTGTTCAGCTGACTCTTTGCGCCTTTGCGTGAGATCGTTTCCACTCTTCTGCAAAAAGCACGCCCAGGTCCGGCTTATGGCCATTTTGCGTGCTCACATTATTCCATGACAAAGAGCAGTTTTTGACAATCGACGTTGATACTATCTTTCAGGGCGTTTGTTTGTTTTTGTTGTTGGTGGTTTTGCTTTTGACAACAGGCAGCAATGCCACAATAAACACTTCTTCCAATTCAGTATCGCGAAACCTGGTTTTCTTTTCGGCATGGTGAGAACGAAACAAGACGATTGGTTCATCTGATGAATAATCTGCGACTTTATTGTGTTGCCACAAACTCTGGTTGACGGAATTTGCAATCACCTTGCCAAAGATTTTATTGATCTGCTTCTCGTCAAATAAGATTGTTCTAGATTGTTTGCTTTGTTGACCGAATTGGACATAAGTAACGCACCACGTTTGGGCACGTTTAGCCATCGCTATTTGGAGATTGAACTGGCCTTCAAGTGTCACTGCGTTAGTTAAAAAATTCCCTTGATTCCTCGTCATTAACGAAAAGTCGGGTTTCCCGTCCTCTTGAATTCCTATCGTGCCGATCCCCAAGTTGTACTGGGTGTCCTCAGGCAGCTGGATTCTAAAACGCCATGAATTCTCTGCATGGTCAACGAAATGCCGAACGTAGGTACGGGCTGGATCGTGTGTTTCAAAATGCCCAATTTCTTCAGCGAACTTTTGATTCTCAATCAGCAATAGTCTCGAGCGATTCCGCTCCATCATCATAGCAATTGAGACAGCAACCAATGAGGTTACCAAGAAGAGAGCTAACAAAGAGAATCGCGGCATTTTCATAGCAGAATTTTCTCCTCGAGACTTCCTGTTCAAGTCACACGTCGAAGTGGACAACAGTCAGCAGGTTTATTGCTGGAAGCAAGCGTTTGGCAGTAACTTGGCATCTAGCTTGCTGATTCCTACCAACGGCCCGAATAAACCATTATAAAGTCGAGTCAGTCAACGACATGTAACAGGTAAGTAACTTATGAAATCACACAAATTGAATTAGGTTGAAGCCGAACAACGTCCTGGTTCGCAGAATCATATTGTTATTTCACACTTTTTAACCAATCCTTCATTCTCGCAAAAATCTCACGAGTTTTCTCATTTCTTTCGTCAGTGAAGTAGTCCTGATAAAGCAAAACTAATCTTTCATCTCCTTTCAATTCCAGATAAATTTGAAGGAGATGGCTATCCTCTGAGGTGTCTCTGTATTTATTCTCGCGAATAGAAAACCTGCGCACGTTATGGACATGGTAATTCGTGTTTTTTGATTCAACTGTCGGTTTAGCTTCAATAACGATTGCTTTACGAGTCGGCCTTCGCAGCCTATGCGAAACGATTAGAACCACGATGCCCAGCAAAACAGCTACGCCCATCCAAGACTGCATTAATCCTAACGCTAGAACAACCAAAATCAGCATGCTAAAAACCGTGGTGAGCCAGTGCGATTTCGGTCGCGACGGAACAAATGTCAGCCTGTCAGGCTCAAATTCCACCTCGGTCCATTGCCCGCGCCGCTCGTCAAGAAGGCTATTATAAGGTTTCGATGGCATAAAGTTTGTTAAGCGAAAAAACGCCCAAGTTCATCGAGCCGCGGCAAACTAAACCAGCACCACCCA
>CAYONX010000109.1:6016-8194 GCA_964405425.1 uncultured Pirellulaceae bacterium
CACCCACCACACTTTCGTTAATTCGAAAGCAGATCGACAAATGGACCTACGTCCAACAAGTTGACCATGCCATCGAAATTAGCATCGGCTGCACAGGAATAGTCTCCAGCTGTCAAGAGCTGTACAAACGGAAAGACATCCAGCAAATTGATCACTCCGTCTCCATTTACATCACCCATCGCTGGCGTCATGGCAATCAAATGCTGAGGAACATCGTTGGACAAAGCATAATACCCAGGGGTATCCAGGTGAACGTTCTGAGCGCTGATCGGGACGTAAATACTGCTATTGCTGATATCAATCACTGACACAAATTCGTCAGCTGCAGCGACAGCGTTAAGAGCGTTGTTTACGGCAACTCGCTCGGCGTTTTGAGCGCTAACTTCTCGAATTTCACTGGCCACGATTGGTAACTGTGGGTTGCCCAAGTCGTTACGAAACCGAGCAATCAAATTTTCGAAATTCGTTTGATATTGGTCAGACGTTCCGGCGACTGCATCATTTTCACCTTGAAACCAGAAAATCCCTCTGACCTTTACGTTTCTGTCGTCAGCGGTTCCAGCGATTCCATCCAAACCGTTCCTGGTTTCTTGAATCCGCAACGCACTCCAATTCAGAAATGAACCATACAGCTCATCGTTGAAAGGCTCGTCGACCGTACCCGGGAACCAACTTTCACCACTATCGTCATCCAGATTGGCAAGCGGGCGACCATTTCGACCGTAAGAAAAGATTCCAATATCATTGCCATATACCGCATGCAGCTGCACCGCCATATTGTCGACACAGTAATTCGTAGCGTCCAAGTTCGATTCGACAAAGGTCTCAATAAAATCATCAACCGTGCCGCCACTTGCACGATCCGGGATGCGTCCGAACCTTAAAGTGAATCCGGCTTGTGACTGATTATTGAATGTGTTTCCATTGATACCGCCCGGGCCATATCCTTCACTATCGTAGGAGTTGATTTCTCCAAAGTTTCCGGCGTTTGATTGACCAGCGATAAAATAGATATCGACTGGGCCTTGCGGCGGAGTCGGTTCAGAGTCCAAGCGTGTCAAAGTGACGCTTTGAACAGAATTGCCGGTTGAACCTTGTGTTCGACCACGGAAGAAAAATTGCTGATTCAGATTCAGTGTCGTTACACCAGTTCCGGACAAGGTCCCTAGCGTGTAATCATAATTGCCGTCCGCATCAACGGTCAAAGTAAACGTAATTGGAGCCGCCCCAAACGTCTCCGTTTGAGCACCTGCGCTATTGAAGTCGTCTAAATTGGTTTGCGGCCCGCCCTCACTAGCCTGCAGCAAGCCTTCGGTAACATTCCCATCCCGAGTACCCAGGCTGAATCCAATTCCGTCGAAATCGGGAGTGTCACCATCTGTTGCAAAGAACTGTTCCGTATTCGATGCACTAACCGTAGCCAAACCCAATGAGAAGTGATTCGAAGGAAAAGGTGGACTGGCTCCAGGAGTGTTTGACGGTTGTGTGTAAGTCACTTCAAGCGTGAATCCGCCATTTAAGTTAAACGAATTCAGTGAGCTGAAATTGATACGGGCGAATCCGGCCGTTGCGCTGCCAGCGTTCAGGTCGCCATCATCGACAAAGCTAAGTCCGCTGCTAACTCCACTTTCGACACCGCCACCGATGCCCGCATTAACAGCGTTTCCATCGTTGTCAAACGAGTCCTGGTAGACAACTTGGGCGAATGCCTGAGGACAACAAAACAGAACCGCTACAGCGAAGAAAGTCCAGATCGTCAACGGTCTCATGAAACGGCCCATGTGGATGAAGGATGAAAATGGCGAGTTTGGTGTTAGCATTGAATTGTACAACGGACAATCGCCGTTGCGAAGAAACTTGCCAATGGTCCGGTCAAATTGCAGTGTAAATTTCGCTGCCGGGAGCAGAACACTGGAAATACCGCAATTAAACGACCGATTTTCTATGCAATCTAGCGTGACATTGGTAGCTTGGTTTTTCGGCAGTGGCGAAGCACATGGCCTTCCAGTTAAAACAGAAGCGAAAATCACACGTTTCCGGCTTCAAGCCTTGGGCTCAGTATTGCGTCAGCGTGCAAATCTGCCGAAAATAGCAAGACTACCAACGTTTCCAACCACGTTTTCAGAACCACACATTCCTCGCCACCATTGGATTTCTTTTATGTCGCTTGGACTTGCC
>CAYONX010000110.1:0-3550 GCA_964405425.1 uncultured Pirellulaceae bacterium
ATCCACCGGTACGAATTGGATTCAATCCATAGGTACAAACTGGATTCACGAAAATGTCAACATTATCGGCTGATTCAGAAGAACACATTGTTGTACGCTCGACGGTTGCAAGCTCTGGCCCGGGCGATTCTCAAGGCGGAGTGCAAGTCGCTTCGGTACTATTCTCTGGGTTATTAATCTGGCGGTTCGCTTGGCCGTTGATTACCGCAGTAGTCGTCAATCCGTGGCTGATACTACTGTGCCTTGTAATCTTTGCTGTCATAACTTGTTTCATTACATTCAAATTTTTTGGGTGGCTGGTTATGCATTTGGGATTCGAACGCATTCGGCATGACGCGAATCAGGGTAATACGACTGTTAGTCACTGGACGATCTCCGATCGTTTTATCAAACGCCACTATCCAAACCATTATGTATCGACGTCGATCAATTCGATCAATTCAGTAAGCAATGGTGACGACCACTTCAAAATTACGTACCAATCTGGATTGGTGGAAAAATTGCCTTTCGCAGGATTTGATTCAGACGAGCAACGGATAGCCGCCTTGGCAAAAATGTCGGCAATAACTTCAGGAGATCAAGATTCTGCAGAAGAGCTCGAAGACTCCATAGAACTTGAGTCGTGCTACTCGAAAGAATCTTTGAAAGTCCTTGAGTCTCATGGTTATCTGCAAAAGCGCTTGCGGGACGGCAATTTAAAAAGGGGCGTTATTCTGGGTGCTGTTTTTCTGTGCTTTCTGATAGCCGACGCCCTCATAAACGGAAACAGAATGAAGCCAGTCCAGATTATTTTGTTTGTTTTGATGACTAACATTGAGTGGTTTTTTCACTGGCTACCTGCGTCGTTCACTGCCAGTGCCAGAACGGCTCGTCATTTTTGGCGGGTCAGCTTGAACAGTTTTCGATTTGGGACTCGGACAGGCCGTTCTTGCGTAGAAATTGTCCGGAAATGGAGTGACCTGGATGACATAGTCGAAACCAGGGAGGGGCTGATCCTGAAGTTCAGCCAACCGTTTCAAGTGACGCTCTTACCCAAAAGGACCGTCTCTCTTCGAACATGGGATGAAGCTGTTCATGCTATCCGAGAATTGGGCGGATTCACTGAACAATCAAGATCCGTTCAAACTTAAGATGCAGCTCAAACCTGACTCACTACGAATCTTTCGAAGTGTGTAAAACGCCAACAGCAACTTACCCAAAACACGAGACTACCTACCAGCCACACCGCACCGATAACCGAATAACAAATCACAAGAGTGGAATCAGGAACAACTTTTTCGATAAGTGTCGGAGGTACGAGCGGCATTTGCGCTGGCTGTTCGGTTGATGTTTTTGAAACGCCTGGCGTCGAAAGCAGTTCTGAGTCCGCAGGAAACTGAGCCAATACAACTTCAACACTTAACTGATTCAGGTCGCCAGATACAACTTCGTTGGGTGGCAGAAATTGCGACCGAACTGAGCTGTCGCCGGACTGCAGTAGAGGAGCGGATATGTTCTCATCGAATTGCTTAAGACTGTTCGTTGAGTTTTCCGGTGCAACAATTACCGACACAGTTTTCGTCGCTTCGGGCAGCTCAAACGTCCAACCAGAAAACCCGCAATAACCCAATCCCATTGCGGCCAACGGGCACGCGATAACCGCCACCAAAGTCGCCCGATAGATTGCCGACTGAACCGCCGAGCCCTGTTTCTTCAACAACTTTGCCGCGATTAATCCAATCAGGATCAACGCGGTCGATTGCAGAAAGAAATTAACTGAGTTCTGAGCCAGCCACGCAGAATTTTCCGCTAACCAGGCCATCCATTGAAATGATCCTGCCGCAACCGAATCGGATGTGGAACTTTGTGCGATTAGCGTTTGATAAATGTCGTTCATCAAGTCACCGTCGTTATGAGTTTTTTTGTAGAACTCGAGCTGTTAAGCTCAAAACGTCGCGTACTTCAGATTTCGTTCACGAAAGAAAAAAGTAAGCACGCAATTCCATGTCGCTTACTTCTTTTTTGATTTCTCGTTGATCAATTTCTTGATCTTGCCCAAGTCTTCTTTGGAAACTTTTTCGTTTGCCAGCAAATACGAGACGAGATCGCCTGCACTGCCGTCGAAAACTCGCTTAAGAAGATCGCGCGTAGTGGGTTGGCTGGCTTAATTGTCGTGGCTGCATTCGCCAGTTGTGAGCGAAACTGCAAATCAATCGGAGCTGGCGTCTTCGAATTCTTCCTGCAACACTTCGAGCTTGCTGACATGACGACCGTACACCCAACGAATCCAGAGCTTATTGATGGCAACCACAAAAGCGACAAAAAGTAAGTAACCACCCGCAAGCCCAGCTATTTGCATGCCGCTCAATTGCAACCGAATCAGTTTCTCGAACAAATCGTCTTTGGTAAACAAAGCGCACATCGGAAGTGGAAGGAGAATACAGCTGCATAGCAGATACGCTTCGTAGGCCGCCAAGGTGACACGCAGGTCACTGAGAAAATTCGTGATGAACTTCCGCGAACATGTTGAAAAACTGGTCGTTCGTTTCAGCATGAAAAACAAGTGTACGAGGTAGCCAGCCGACATCGAGCACGTGATAAACATGGAGACCACATAAACCCCCGGCCGTAAGGAGTCTTGCCAGATCGGCAGGAAAAAGAGGCTCAGAAAGAAGATCCCAATCAGCGTCTGGATGGTCAGTTCCCGGATCATATTCTGACGGATTGTCGTTACATTACCTGCGCCGGCATTGATCGTAATTTTCGGCATTGCCAGTGCCTGTCCCTCAGCGGATGCATCGAGTTGTTTTTTTAATTCATTCGGGTCCATAATTAGTCCTCAATTCTGTTTGCAACTTCGATTTCGTACGACTCAGTTTCACTCGCGCATTGCCTTCACTGATCCCAAGATGCTTGCCGATCTCGCGGTGCGAACACCCTTCGATGAACAAGAAAACCACCGCCTTTTCAATTCGGTTGAGCCGGTTAACAGCGCGATAAAAATCATCAACTCGCCGCTTCGATTCTTCGTCCAGATTCGCAGGCGCCACAATTTCAAGTTCCGCGTCTTCCACCTGAACTTCCGCTCTTCGCCGCGATCGTTTAAAGAACGTAATGGCAGTGTTGAGCGCGACTCGGTACATCCATGAGGAAAACTTACTCTCGCCACGAAACGAAGAAAACGCTTCCCATAGGCGCAATATGATCTCCTGTCGAAGTTCCTCCTGGTCGTCACGGTGATCAAAATACATTCGAGAAATCCTGATCAGGATTCCTTTATGCGATTCAATCAATTGGACGAATTCTGTTTGGTTCTGATGCGGCAACCTTCGTTACGACCTTTGTCTGATGTAATTTGCAGAGGATTAGCAGTCGCCTTGAGACTTTGCAGTCGCAGAAACCGCTGCTCCTGTCGATTATCTGGTAAGTCCAGGAAAACGCATATTCGTTACACTGATTTTGAGAAAACAACAAGTTTCAGAGTGGGCAGACGCTTTTCGTGGCCTCTTGATTGAAATTCTGCCATCCGCATTGACCAAGACTTTACGCTCGCACCCCGCGCGGCAAAAAC
>CAYONX010000110.1:3650-7981 GCA_964405425.1 uncultured Pirellulaceae bacterium
CGGCAAAAACCGGCGCCCGGAGCCGTTTTACTCCCAATAAGATGGTAAGTGCTGTAAGTTTCTGAATGCACCTGCGTCACCTCAATAGTCGCAAGCCACAAATAGGAGCACACAAATGGAAACTTTTTGGTTTATCGGGTTAGTCATGTTTTACTTCGCATTGCAAATGTGGATTCTGCCCAAGCTGGGATTTCAAACATGAATGAGCGGAGGTTGTGATCTCAGTTCGAGATTAGATCAAGACAAGAGCAAGCAGCAAATCAATTTCCAAGAGGATCAAGAACAGTTTTCTTAGCCCAATCGGTTGTTAGCAGATCGACATGGTCCATTTCCAGTCGTTCACTTTCAAGGAACTTTATTTCTTTGCACCATTTGATGTCACCGATGGCTACAGCGTTGAGTTCCCGAAAGTCCAAATGAAATGCTGGGAAGAAAAACACAGAGGCACAGAGGACACGGAGAAAGCTGCTGTCGTCTCCTCTGTGATCTCCGTGCCTCCGTGTTTCACAAATTCCAGCTGAACATGCACTTCGGCGAAAACGTGAAGTTACGTTGTTTTGAGTTTTTTTGTAGAAATCGAGCCGCTAGGGTGCCAGCTCATACGCCATACACCCAAAGGATCACGCCAGCTCCGGCCCAGTAAAAAGCACTGAACGCGAGTGCGCTCAATAGCCATTGCCATATTGAATACGCCGCATCGCTTTGCACGCTGCGTTTGACAATCCATAAGAACGGTAACGCTGCAGGAAATCCGATCAGAAAGCTCCACTGAAACGCAAGACTCAATCTTCTGCACAACCAAAAATAGGCCAAGCTCACTACTATCAAGGCCAACAACGTAATCCGGGCAAGGATCGGATTCGGCTTGACGTTCTCATCGGCACTCTTCAACTGGCAAACGAGACATTCAAAAACGATTGCCAACGCGATTGGCCAAGAGAAGAAAAACACGTTTTGAATGCGACCCGCAATCGTCGTCCCAAAAACGCCGATCAAAAAGGCCAGGACCAGGAACATCGAGCGAGCCGAAAATCGACTAAACGCGCGAGCAGTTAACACCGCAAGCAGCGGTGCAGCGACCCAGTCAAACGAATTTGTTCCAGGTTATTCTATAGTGACAGTTATCTTATTCGGGTATTCACAATGTCTCATTTATTCAGAACCCACGGTTACTTTTTCAAGAACCTTGCCTTGTTGATTGATTAAGCGAAAAACGGCGGTTGGTTTTCCGGCTTGGGAACTGAACGTAAACTCGCCGAAAGCCCATGATTTTGACGGCAACCCAAATAGCTGACTGGAGCGATCATCTCCAAACGCTTTTGGTCCAGGAACACCGCCAAGGGTTCCGACTTCAAATTCGTGGATCGTCTTACCGCCGGGTCGTTCAATGGTAAAACCACGAGCACCATGCCGATCACCGGAAAGCAGCATGACATGAGAATCGTGTTTGGTGTCGATCAATTGAAAGATCTCTTCTCGACCTTCCTTGTCCCAAACGCCCCAGCTGTCTTTTCCATCTGAAATGAAATCGGTCCACATCGTTCCGCTGCTGATAAGAATAAAAGGCGATGTTGATTCGGCCAAAGTTTTTTTGAGCCAGCCCATCTGTTGAGGGCCGAGAAAGGAATTCAATTTCCCGCGCTGCTTACCCAATCGACATGAACGCGTGTCGAGCGCAATGAAATGCACGGGACCGATTTTGGTTTGGAAATAGATCCCGTCACGTAGGCTTTGCCGTTGTGGATTGTTCCACTGCTTTTTCCAGGTTCGACGCAAGCCATCGACATCGATCGGATCTTTTTTAGGAGTACGATTTCCAGAGACATCGTTGCCCCAGTAGTCGTGGTCATCCCAGGTCGCATAGACGGGCACGTTAGCTGTGAGGTTTTGAATTGATGGCGAAAGGTTGCGAAGCAAATAGTCCGCACCGATCAATCCATAATCGTCTTTCCGTCCATCAACCGCTGAATCTCCAATCAGCAGCATGGCTCGACTTCCGCGTTCTCGAATCAGCTTCATTAACTCTGGGCGGTACATACCGATCTTGTGAAAATCGGCTCCGAAACCAATACGAAACGGCTGCTGCGAAAGCTCTTCCGGAACCGTCGTAAAATTCCCTTCACCCAAAACCCGTTGGCTGGAATTTCGAACCGAGTATGAATAACCAGTGTTGGGAGAAAGTCCATCGCATTGAATCGTCTGAATCGGATCGTCGCCTTTTGACTGAAAGGACATAGGGTCGCCGCCTTTTACAGCAGTGACGATGACTTCTACTTTTTCCGGCTTGGGCAAATGCATCCAGATCGAAACGCTGTTGGGTGTGATGTCACCCAGCATTGGTCCGCCGAGTTTTTCTCGTTTGAAATTCTGGCAAATCTCTACCAGTTGAGACTTGGCGTTTTTGTTAATCATCGCCGCGCGGCAAGCCACATAAAAGTCTTGAACTTCCTGCGGTTGTACGCCGAACTGGTTCATGATTCGGAGATCAATTTCCAGTGTGCCAATATGAGCTTCTTTTAAAGTAACGGCAGATGGTTGCTGTTTTGTTTCCAGCCCGATTGATAATGCGGGTGCCGCCAATACCCCGCCCATTCCCGAAAGCGTCGAAATAAGAAACATTCTTCGATGCAGATCATCCAAATCAGGTTCCATTGAAACTCCTTAATTGCTTTTAAAAGCTGGGCGACTGGATCTGAATAAAAGCTACTTCCTGATCTCGATCGCAAATCCATGTTAGCGAAGGTCGTCACCAATTCAAACTCAAGGCATAGCCGCAACTATTTGAATGCCATCGAAATCCTGTTTGAGCAAAATCCATACCTGCCCGCAAAGTGCGAAATTCGAAACGGGAATTTTCCGTCGATCTTCCCCCGGTTGGATCAATCAACCACTCCTGAAAATGAATGCAATTTTGTTTGGTTATGCATTTGACCAAGCCTTGGCGGCGGATACGCATGTAAATCAAAGACTACCAAAACGTTAGGTCGCGAATCATCCATGCGTCTGAAAGGCGGGAAGGTAAGGCAAGTGGACTGAACCGCCTGCCCCGTTTTCTCTCTTATGGGCAAAACCTTAACTGCGTGAAAAACTTTGAGCAATGCAAAAATTTTGGACCAATTGTCGGATTTGAGATCTTTTGATTTTGCAGGAATTGGCTTGGTTCAAGACAATATAGGGAATGCAAACTATCATCGAATATCGATGAACAATTACAATTAAACACTTAGATATTTGAAGGTATTAAAATGCTTAGAACGTTTTCGCTGCTGCACCTTGGAGCAGCTTTTCTTTTAGCAATGATGCCAATTTCTACACCTGCTCAAATTGTTGTAGAGTCATTCCAAACATTCGACGTTGTCATACCTAATCAAAGTACTCAGTATTTATTAGAACCTTCGTTTAATACTGGTGCTGGCGATTTCCTGGTTGTTGCCGTCGCATTTGAATCCGTAGCAATTCAAGACGAACCAACCCCTTCTGCATTGACATTTGATGGCGTGGATGTCCCACTGATTATCTCGTCAAGTAATTCGGGTGATCAAACTGCTGTTTTTGCGCTTGCTGGTGTCAGCGGTTCTGGCCCATTGATGTTTTCGGTTAATGGTACTATCAACTTTCCTGGATTTTATGCAGCTTCACTTTCGGGCGCGTCTGGAGTTGAAACTTTCGACGCTGTTAACGACGCGGTTGCCGGTGATTTCGACGTGACGTTGACAGGAGTCAGCGCTGGCTCTTACGTCTTAGGTGCATATTCAGACCAGCTTGGCGGGAACCAATTCACAGATGTGACGGGAGACCTTGATCCGGTTCATGATTTTGGTGGAGATTCTGGCGACAGAATTGGTTCGGCTATTGCAGCGGTTGTGGCTGGATTTGGAGACGGAAGCGATTTATCGGTAACATTTACCGATACAGCCACGCTAGAGCAGCAGCAACAAAGCCCAGGCTTTCAAAACCGATCCAACTTCAGTTTTGTAGCGATTGCTGCAGCGGGTGACGGCGAACTTCTTGGCGATGTCAATTGTGACGGAGTAGTCGATCTGCTTGACGTGGGTCCATTTGTGGATATCGTTTCCAGGGGCGAATTTTCGACTAAAGCCGATATCGACGGTGATGACGCAGTCACTCTATTGGATGTTGGCCCGTTTGTAGATCTTTTGATCGGTGGCTAAACCTCTCACCAAAAATGTGAAACGTTTCGTTCCATTCGATCAGGACACGCGTTGGCCGTTTGACCAGATAGGTGTCAATAAGGGATTGAGTATGACTTCCGATACCAACATAAACCACAAGCCATCAGCATTGTGTGGGGGACGCCGCCAGTTTCTCAA
>CAYONX010000111.1:0-7804 GCA_964405425.1 uncultured Pirellulaceae bacterium
GTGGCATATTGCCGTTGGCAGCCAACAAATCAAAGAAATCCGGCAGGAATAATTCGTCTCCCAGCGATCCAAGGAAGCTGTGATAGACATCCATACCAAACAAATTCGTCAGTTGGAATGAATATGAAAAATCAACGGTACCGTCAGCGTTGCAAACGACATCACTGATTTCATCAAAACGCCGATCCACTTGCAAACAATCGCATGGCGGCATCACAAAACAGGCTTCCAGCGTACAACATTCAACACCATTTTCGCCGAGCAGCGTCATCGTGAAACAAACTTCATCGCCCGGCATCGCGTTTTTGACGATGATCGCGTTGGAATTGGACAAGTCGGAACCGACTTCATAGCTGTCACCATTGTTCAGCGGCGGATCAATCTGCATTCCTTGTTGGCCGTTACCAAAACATACTTCTACGCCTTGCGGCGTCGCATTTGGAAACAAGAACAGGTGAGTACCTGGTATATCCTGCATGTTAGTAAATTCGCCGGTGACTACGAAATCGCCCGTCGGCTGACCATCACCATCCAAGTCGCAAAGAAGGTTGTTTGATTCAAACGTACATTCCTCCAACACTTTGCCATCCGGCTCCACAAAAAAAGTGCAGCATTCCAAATCCAGTTCTTCACAGTCATCAACGATCAGTCCACAGCCTGGCTCGCAACAGATTTCAACAGGCTCGTTGCTGATTATATCAAAGTCGACTCTGCCAAATAAAAATGCTCCGGCGGTTGGATCAAACAACGAATCGATAAATGGGCCAGATCCGGAATTCGCTGGATCGATCCCAGTACCACCTGGAAGGCCAATGGCATTAAGTGAAATACATTGGTCAGTCTGCTGAATACTTTGAACTTGCGACCAACGTGTATTTACTGTGGTCCCAGCCACAGTTATATCTGCCGGAAAAGTATCACCACTATTGAATGAAACACCTCCTGGAGTACATGGTTTAATGTCCAGAAATATCCCGGTATCAATCGACACGTTTTGTTTAATCCATACATAAAATGACCCTGAGTCACCAACGCTCCCATTGAACACGTTATCCGCACTGGAAGCGCCTTCACCAAACCCTTTCACGGATAGAAAAATATCGCATTCTTGAGCATGAATTTGACTGAAGCTGCCTATCAAACCTAAAACGATCAGACAAGTTACTTTGTTAGGTCGAAAATTATTCATGCGACTACCCTCCGCCTAAAGATTTAACAAACTCGGCGTAGTCCAGCAGATCAACGCTGCCGTCTTGATCAAAATCTGCCTCGCATGCAAACTCGCAATTGTTCAGCAAGAGAGACTGAAATGGTTCAACATCAAGCAAATTAACTATGCCATCCCCATTAATGTCACCAAATAGACATTGGCCAGGTCCCAATGTTGCTGGCTCTTCTTGCGCCGATAATGGAATAATCAAAATGGCTATCAGAAGAAGCGCAGCCGAGGCAAATTTCGACAATGACGGGTTTCTTGTCTTTATGGTTTTCATAAGAGTAACTTCCTAAAATTATCTGAAACAAAGAATAAACGACGGTCGCTATAACCACCGTGTAGATCGAGTGTGTTGCTTACTACGGACTGCCCGTTAACAAGCCGACGAACGGTGCAACATCGTTTAGATCAAAGGCACCGTCTTCATTGACATCGCCGTTAGCCATAAAGACACCCGACGAAAGCAACTCAACGAAAGGCTGAACGTCGATCAAATCAACAACCCCATCGACGTTCATATCGCCCAATAGAATCATATTGTTCTGGCCGTCGGCATCTTCACATTCGAGAGCCAACACATCGTGCGGACGTGTACAGCACTCAGACAAATCTTCGTTGTGAATCGTGATCAAAAAATCAACCAAATCACCAGGCATTGCGCCAGTAACGGCTGTCTTCAGCTGTACCGATTGACCTTGCGCCAATGCCACATTGCCGTTGGCAGCCAACAAATCAAAAAAATCCGGCAGGAATAATTCGTCTCCCAACGATCCAAGGAAGCTGTGAAAGACATCCATACCAAACAGGTTGGTTAACTGGAATGAATAAGAAAAATCAACAGTACCGTCAGCGTTGCAAACGACTTCGCTGATTTCATCAAAACGCCGATCGACTTGCAAACAATCGCATGGCGGCATCACAAAACAGGCTTCCAGCGTACAACATTCAACACCATTTTCGCCGAGCAGCGTCATCGTGAAACAAACTTCATCGCCCGGCATCGCGTTTTTGACGATGATCGCGTTGGAATTGGACAAGTCGGAACCGACTTCATAGCTGTCACCATTGTTCAGCGGCGGATCAATCTGCATTCCTTGTTGGCCGTTACCAAAACATACTTCTACGCCTTGCGGCGTCGCATTTGGCAACAAGAACAGGTGGGTACCCGGTATATCCTGCAAGTTAGTAAATTCGCCGGTGATCACGAAATCGCCCGTCGGCTGACCTTCACCATCTAGGTCACAAAGAAGGTTGTTTGATTCAAATGTACATTCTTGGGAGGCTGCCGTACCGGCGATGCGAAATATTAAAAATTCTTCGTGGTTGAATCCACGAAAGGGCACTGGAAGACCTCCTGTTGAAGTGTCCAATCCAGAATCATGCCAAATCCATTCGGCGGAGCCGGATATTCCACTAATCGTCGACCATGGACTTGGATTGTCGCTATTAGCATAGTTCGGCGCCGAAGCAGGAGGCACCCACAGGCTGTTATTAGTTGCGTAACTAACCGCCGTTTGTATTTGTGCAACAGTTGGTTGCACAGACGCAGGCCACGAGCCAACCGGAAAACTCGAATCAATCGCATTCAATTGCTGCAAAAACTTACCAGCTGGAAAAACTTCCCATTGGCTGCCAGAAGCTGCGCTAGTCTCAAACGTCTCAGATGTTGTCAAATTCAAGAAGGAACCCAAAAAACCCTGCGCGACAGAAAAATCCGAAGCAGTAACGACGTATAGAAATGCGCTAGGATCTACGCCCGTGATACTAAACGTTTCCACATCAGAAAAATTGTTATCGCCTCCAACGAGAGTTGGAACTGAGAGAAACTGATCGCCAAAATAGATTTCGTATTGGTTGTCAACTGTAATGGACATTTCCCAGTCATGCTGAGCATGCGCTGACAAACAAAACAAAAACACAAGTATAATCGCGGCATAATTCTTAAAGCCAAACATTGCATTGCACCCTTGATAGTCGATTGTGTTAAAAATTGAACTGAGTTAAAGTTGCCCTAACAACAACACCAACGAAATGAATCCATTACGGCCATCAACCGTTGGCCGACGAACAACTGAAGACGATATTTTTTTTTGCAGCTGCATAAAAAAATCTGAGCGAACCAACGGCCCGCCCAGATTTTCAACTTTAACAAGCTACTAGATGTCGATTGCAACCAACACTACGAAGTGCGTTTCCCCATGCCACACAACAAGTCGCTTGTCATAAAAACGGCCCAGGATTTTCGGAATGAAAAGAGAGAGAATCTGCATACTCAGTCATCAAGAATGCATCTCTTTTTAAAATCTCTTCCCACCACCGTCTAACTGTCCAAACGAAGCGGTTTTGAAACTCCCATCAAAAATTTCAAAATTCGCGCGCAATTGACCAACAGACTGCGTCTTTTATCACAACGTGGTTGACGAAGCTGCTTAATCGGCAGGCGTTGTCGAGCAAAGCGTTGATACGGCGAGCCAGCCGTACCGCTGACATTCTCCGTCCTGCCCATCAATCGTGTGGTACAGACTAAGGAGGACCTGCAAATGAAAGGGACAGTCTCAAGAGGTGCTTTAAGTGCCAAATGGAAATTCGGTTCGAACGCCCGAGCAACGCAAATTTTTCGACAAACTGGAAAAGCATTCTGCCTGGACGCAGTCATTCAATCACTTTGCGTCCACTACGATTTAATGATTCCGGCAGGTTCAGAAATTCGATCGATTGCTGGAACGACGTCAGCAGGAGCATCCGTCTCAGGCGCAAAAGCAGTGCTCGAGCGAGTCGGTTTTTTTGCCGATGCAGGAACCTGTAGCTACAAACAGCTACGTCAACTGACGGCTCCTGCCATTGCGATCATCAATCGTAGCGACGGTTCTCTGCATTACGTCATCGTCAATCGAGCCAAATTCGGCAAAATCGAAGTGCTTGATCCTGCAGGCGGAACCATCAGCCTTTACAGCCAAAAAGACTTTGAATCGATTTGGACACACACGCTGTTATTGGTCAGTCCCAAACCCAATTCCCATTTTGATTTGGCTAGTAAACCAAATCCCTATCACTGGATAAGGAACACACTTTGGCAGCGGCGCTACAGCATCGCATCAGCCATATTGGCCAGCCTGTTTCAAACGGCGCTCGTTTTACTTGGGTTATGGTTGTTGCGTGAACTACTTGGCAGCGTCCGAATCTACGCAAAACAAACCCAAGTCCTTGGAATCATTGCCGGGTTCTCGATTTGTGCATTGTTCAAAGCGCTCTATCACAACCTTTTCGAAAAAATTCATAGCGGAATTCGAAAACGTTTGACAATGGAATTGGAAATGCAGGCAACGGATATGATCCAACAATCCGATTCGTCCTATTTGGAAGGTTCAGACTGCGGGGAATTGGCAAAAAGTTGCCGGATCGATGCCGCCAGGATCGGAACACATTTTGCATCTCTTTGCGACGCAATCATACAGGCCATTGCTGCGATCGCGTTGCTTGCCATGGTCGGCGCGCTCGACGGTTTTGGACTTGTGTTTGTCATCATGGCCGCAGCTGCCATCTTGTTGCCAATCGCCAGCTACTTTCCGCTACAAACGCAATATTACCTGCAACGCAAACTGGCCGATGCCAACGATCTTGTCCAAAAACTGTTGACAGAAACTTTGGCTGGAATCAGACCACTTCGTCGCCACAAAGCGGCCAACCAACGCCAACACGAAGTCAGACGCCGACAATTGCACGCCTATCGGATCTCTGAAAAACTTCAGAGCCACAAATGTCAATCGCATGCGGCAAGTCTGGCAATTGGTGGAATTTTTGCTGCTGTCGTTTTGCTTGCCAGTTACTTTGCCACACCCGGAGAGCCTGGCATCATCATCAGCCATTTCATCCTGGCCAATCTGATTGTTTTTTCATTGCGGAAATTTTCCGTAGCGATCGCCAATTTGCCAGAACTGGTCTACCACGTTCGTCGGCTCCAGGACCTTGTTTTCGGGGCGCCACAAATCAAGCGCAACGAACGCAAATCCGGCAACCTTCCCGACAGTGTTCAAGAAATTCGCTTCCAAAAAATCCACCAAAGCTGTGGTACTTCGCACGAACCCGCGTTTACGGAATTCAGTTTCCATATCAAAAAGGGGCAGAGTGTTCAATTTGTCGACGCAACCGGAAACCGAAATCGTTACTTGTCGCAATGGCTTGTCGGTCAGGCAAATATTGAAACGGGCGGTTTGGAAATCGACGCTCTGGACGTACGGGACATGGATCGATCGCAACTGCAAAAATTGTGCGGTGTTTGCCCGTCCGATCCATATATCTTTCAAACGAAACTGGTCAGCAACATTTGCCCCAGCAATCGTGAATTGGATCCGCTGCGATTGAAAGAGGTTACAGAAGCGGCCGGATTGAACGACCTGGTCGAAAAGCTGCCTCAGCGATATGACACGATCATCGGCAAAAGCGGCATGTTCACGACATGGGAAGAGCGCTACCGAATCGGATTAGCGCGACTCGAAATTCTGGACCCCGCAATTGTTGTGCTTGAATTGCCAAATTACCGGATGCCCGATTCGTTGTTGCAAACGGTCAACCATCTGCTGCAAACGAGCTGGCATGACCGCATCGTATTCGTCCTGGCAAAACAGTATCAACCAATCGTCCGCTGTACCAACGCAATTCGAATCAATCGATTCGGTCAGACTTTAAAACTGGATGGTTGATATTCGACTCTTATCAAACTGCAGCACATCCCTCGTTTCGACCAGTGCATCTCCAAAAAGGACCTATTCAATGATTGCCAATCAAACTCGGCCTGCAAATCGTCTCGAAACCTATCCTGATCTATTTGTTTCGCACCGGCAACGCATTAACCGTGCGCGAAACTACACCTGGACAATACTCGCGTTGCTCTCGGCCTTGATCGTTACGTTTGCCTTATGGGCCAGTATGGTAACGCTCGACACGATAATATTCGCGAGTGCCCATTTCGAACCTGACTACGTACTTCCTGATGAGTCAGAGCTTCCGGCAACTGTCGATGCCACTAAGAGCGGAACCATTGATTGGATTGGCGCTAAGGAAAATGACAATTTTGAATCCGGCGCGGTCCTGGCCAAGTTGGATTCAAGTGAATTCGAATCAGAACGTGCTCAACTGCAAATACAAAATCAGTCCCTCAGCAGTTCGATTTTGAACTTGCAAGCGGGTATCGAAAAAGCTGAGCGTTCTCACAAAAAACACTTGAGCTATCTGGAAAGCCAAAAAATAGAAATTACAGAACAGATTGATCGTCGTGAAAACGAAAGATTGGAGGAGTATCGCTTCGCACAGCTGGAACGCAAACTGGCGATCGAAGAATTAATAGTCGTTCGAAAACTCCAAAATAGAGGCGCGGTAACAAAACTGGGCTATCACGCTGCGCGATCAAAAACAGAGCGGTTACGCAAAGAATTGACCATTCTTAGTCGACCAATTTCGAGACAACCAATTAAATCGAATGACAAGAAAATATCGCTGGCGAATGAAAAATCCGAAGAGGAACGGCATCGATTAGCCAGTGAAATCGAAAGGCTGCGAAAGGATATTGAGCAAAACGAAAAGGAGATACAGTTCCTGAACCAGGAAATTGAATCAACGAAAATTCGTGCTCCCTATGAAGGAATCGTCTTCAAATCAATTCACAAAGAAGGTAATTGGGCAAACGCCGGTGAACCATTGCTGCGAATTGCACCAGCAGGCAAGCCGCTGGTAAAAATGTATGTCAAAACCAGCGATATCGGCAGTGTCTCAGTCGGCAACCGGGTTGATATTTTTGCGATGTCCCTCGATTACCTTGCCGGCGAAAAATTGACTGGAATAGTGGCTCGGATTAATCCACTTCCAGTTGATTTGAGTAGCGGCGCCAAATCCGTTCAATGTTACGAAGTTTTGGCCGCGCTAAATGAAGACGAAATTGATACACAACGAATCAGGCTCGGCGTTAATGCGGAATGTCAAATTCATTCCGATGAACAATTCACAATGCTCGACCGCTTCGTCAGATATTTCTCAAAAGATAAATCGACCACACCTGTTTTTTCGCGCGCGACTCGCGCCGCAACCGCGTCTATGTAAGTGACTTCGAAACATTCATCGAATCAAAAACGTGTAAACCGTATTTGTATTTCAAGCCTCGATACGAATCGGACTACCTGGAACAGAGGCTAACGAAAAGGAGGACAGCATGTCCACTACATCTAATTTTTCGAATGGGCAATTTTTTGATGGTCAATCATCCGCAATCGAAGGCTTCACGCCGTTGACCTCCGATCAAATGGATCGAATGAAAGGTGGGTTCGACCTGGAAGACGATCCAATTGTTGAAGACAACGATCCGGAACCAGTCGACGAGCCGATTGAAGGTGAAATCGGTGGAGCCGAGGTAGCAGGCGGATAATGCCAAGTTTAGATTTGCAACATCATGGACTGTGTTGTCGCCCTTTGTTCCGGAACCGATGATCATCAAAGGGCGCACTTGGCACTGGAACGGTTACTCAATGTCGAGCTTTCGCAACACTCGCAAGCCAGTTGCATTTTTAAATGAATTTGAACGCGGCCGTGATTCCAAAA
>CAYONX010000112.1:0-7740 GCA_964405425.1 uncultured Pirellulaceae bacterium
CAGCTCAGCGGCAAGAGGTATCGGTTGCAGTTCCTGCACCGTACTCGCCGGTGTCTAAAACCATCGGTTCAAAGGCGCAAAGGTGCAAAGGCGTTTTTTGAAGAGATCCAATCTCTGTAATTACTGGCAAACGTTCCATCCAGTCTTCACAAAAAAATCATTCAGCGACGGTATCGGCATCATCAGAGACAACCGAAAAACGTTCGTCGCTAAATCCACCTTTCATTTTCATTTCCAAAAATCCGCAGTAGACAACTGGCACGACAAACAATGTGATTAATTCGACTGCCATTCCGCCAAATACAGGAATCGCCATTGCACGAGCCACATCTGCTCCGCGGCCGCTCGCCAAAAGCACCGGCACTAAAGCGATCACGGTGGTGAAGGTGGTCATCAAGCAAGGGCGAATTCGCTTTAAACCCGCTTCGACGACAACGTCGCGAATGTCAGAAACACTTCTTAGGCTGCCGCGGTTTCGTAAAGTTTGATCAAGATACGTCGCGATAACGACGCCGTCATCAATGGCAATTCCAAACAAGGCGATGAAGCCAACCCAAACGGCAGTGTTCAATTGAACGTCCGCAATCCCCAGCGCGATCATGCCGCCTCCAAATGCGACCGGAATTCCAGCAAACACAATTAGCGTCAAAGGAACGTTGCGGAATTGTATGTAGATGATGAAAATGTTTAGCAATAAGACCAGCGGAATGATGATCATCAACCGACCGTTGGCTTCGATTTGATTTTCGAACGAACCGACTGGCTCCAACTCAAAATTGCCCACTGGAAATTCCAGCTCGCCCATCTTTCTGGCATTGGTCAACGATTCCATAACTCGCTCGACCGTCTCAAGCGGGCCAAAGTTTGCTTTTGGGGCAAAGGCAACATGTGCGACCAAACGTGCGTCTTCGCTGTTGATCATCGCTGGCCCCCAAGTCGTTTTCACACTGGCAAGTCGTCCAAGTGAAACCACTTCGCCAGTGTTGGTGACGACTGGAATTTTAACCAATTCATTGATATCGTCCCGATAATCGCGTTGGTAGCGGACTTGAATATCGTATCGCTGTCGGCCTTCGACGGTCGTTGTCGCTTTCTTGCCGCCAATTGCCGATTCGATGATTTCGTTGACACCGCGAACAGTCATTCCGTAACGCGCCGATCCAGTACGATCGACTTCGAATTCGATGTAAGGTTTGCCAAGAACGATATCCGGGCTGACAGCGTCGCCGTTTACCATCGGATGCTGTTTAACTTTTTCCGCAACCGTTTTTGCAGCGTCAGCCAGCCCTTCCAGCGTATCTCCATACAACCGGATTGCCATCGACGCTCGAATTCCGCTTTGCAACATCACGACGCGGCCTTCGATCGGTTGCAGCTTATCCGCAGTAGTAATTCCTGGCAGCGTCGCTAATTCATTAATCTGGTCCCAGATTTTCGCTTCCGTCATTCCGGCTCGCCATTGTTCGCGTGGCTTGAGCATGATGTAAGTTTCGATCATCGCTGCCGGAGCCGGGTCCAGCGCCGATTCAACTCGCCCGATTTTGCCAAGCACTTCAGCGACTTCCGGCATTTGGCGGATCATTGCGTCTTGCGTTTGCAGCGTTTCCATGGCCTGAGAAAGGCTGGCCGCCGGATAGAGCGACGGCATGTAAAACCAACTGCCTTCATCCAATGCGATCCAATCATCCGACGAAAGGCCAGTGAACAAGTGTTTGAAGTCAACGTATTCTTGCGACCCATTGAAGTCCGCACCGAGGTACCGCTGGGCCAATTGGTCGACGGGGCTCATAATTTTCGGCAATCCAATCCATGCTCCCATTCCAAAAAAGAAAATCAGGATCGGGACGGCCAGGAAAGTTCTTTTGAACCGAAGAAACAGACGAAGTATCGGTTCGTAGATACAGTTAACACTTCGAGCGACAATGTTCTGTTCGACCGGCCGAAGCTTCTCTCGCATCACCCAAAATACCAACAGACCAGCGATAAGACTCACAACGATGGTTGTGATCTGGGGCGAGATGAAGGCAAAGGAATGAGTATCGGCAACGAGTTCCGTACTATTTTGTCCGACAGCATTGTGCCTTAAGCCTTCCACAAATTGATTGCCCCAATTCGTCAATGACTCAATCGGCTGCTCCCAAACGAATGTGCAAAGGGCAGCCACAATTCCACCGAACACAATCGCGGCGAAAGTCGCCTGCCAACGCTTACCTTTTGGATTCTTCAACAGTAGCCGTGCAAGTGGAGGAACAAGCAAAACGGCAACGATCAAACTTGCGACTAAAGAATAGGTTTTGGTCCAGGCCAGCGGCACGAACAAACGGTAGTCGCGCCCGGTGAGAAAAAAGATGGGAAGGAAACTAATGACAGTGGTACTGACTGCGGTCACGACAGCGGGAGCGACTTCGCTGGTCATCTCGCAAATCTTGGCGATGCGACCCTCTTCACCGCCGATCTGGCCTTCGTTTTCCCAGTCTGCGATTCCACGGTAAACGTTTTCGGAAATGATGATACCCATGTCAACCATCGTCCCAATCGCGATTGCGATTCCGGCCAATGACATAATATTTGCATCGACTCCAAATGTATTCATCGCAATAAATGCAATCAACACAGCCACTGGAAGCGTCAATGCAACGACGATACTGGTGCGAATATGCAACAAAAACAAAACGATCACTGCGATCGTGATGGCGATTTCTTGAGCGAGAGCCTCGGTTAAAGTGGCGACCGTTTCGTCGACCAACTCGGTACGATCATAGATGCCGCGAATCTTGACGCCGCCCAATTCGGTTTCCAGCGAGCTAATACGTTCTTTAACGCGTTGGATAACTTGTCGCGGATTCTCGCCGTAGCGCATGACGACAACACCTCCGACCGCTTCGCTTCCGTTCCAATCCAATGCTCCTCGTCGGAACGCAGGGCCGAGTTGAACGGCTGCAAGGTCACGAACCGTGATGGGCAAGTTTTCTTTGGTGGTAACGACGGTTTGTTCGATTTGCTCAATCGTTGCGGCTTGCGTTTTACCGGATCCAATAAAACCGATCCCCCGCACAAGATACTCCATGCCGCTTGATTCAATCGCCTTGGCGCCAACGTCGATGTTGGAATCGCCGACGGCTTTCAAAACAGAATTTAAAGTCAGTTGATGAACACGAAGTTTGTCCGGATCGATTTCGATTTGATACTGTTTGACATAGCCACCGATGGATGCGACCTCGGCAACACCATCGACGCTTTGTAAAGCATATTTGACAATGTAATCCTGTTTGCTTCGGACGTCCGCTAGATCCATGCCGTGCGGTGTATCGAGCACGTAGTAATAAATTTGCCCCAGAGCCGTTGCGTCGGGCGCAAGCACGGGACTTGTACCTGCCGGAAGCTGATTGCCGACGGTCAAAAGCTGTTCCGAGACTCGCGATCGTGCCCAATAGAAATCAATGTTGTCCGCAAAAGTGACTTGGACGAAGCTGAACCCAAACATGCTTTTGCCACGTACGCTTTCGGCACCGGCCACCGATTGTAAGGCCACGGACAACGGGTATGTGATCTGGTCTTCGATGTCTTTTGGGCTGCGACCGGGCCAATCGGTCAGAACGATGACCTGGTTTTCACTGACGTTGGGGATCGCGTCGATTGGGACTTCGCGCATTGAGTACCAGCCGTAGATGATCACGGCGGCCGTAATGATCATTACGACAAGTCGTTCACGCAGGCAGAAATTGACAATGGGTTTGAGCATCAGTGCGGTGTTGGTCTTGGTTAGGGCGTAAGGCTAAGGATGGGCGGCAAAACAAGGTGTTGATGAATAAGCAGTACTTTTTTTCGTTGGTTAATTCTCCTTTTACGGCAACTTCAATTAGGGCAAATTGAACTACGGCAACTTCATCTCAAGCAGTGAATCGTTTGAGTGGTTCTGATGTTCCGATTTATATTTCGCCAGAATGTTGAGGTACTTGGTTGGTGATTCCACAAGGGCCGATCGGCATCCTTCGCAACAAATCAACACATCTTGTTGGTCAAGTTTGACTCGAATCGGTGTTCCCATTTCCAGCGTTCCAAGCTTGACTTCCGTAACCGGACAAATCACTTGCGATTCAGCCAGCTCTCGATCTGCCGGCGAAAGTTCAGCAAACGCCCGTTCGATCTCAATCGCTTCTGCTTCTGCGATGGCGAGTTGCGATTCGTTTTTGGAATCGGCTTGATTCGGATCAATCAAAGACACTTTGCCTTGAATATTAAACGTCGAATCAAGCATGAAGACGCCCGACGAAACGACTTGTTCGCCCGGCTCAATGCCAGATGCAATCGAGACCTTGTCTTTCATGACCTTGGCGATCTCGACCTTGCGAAATTCAAATCGGCCCGGTTCGGTTTCAACATAGGCAACGCTGTTGGAGCCGTTCATTAACACCGATTCGCGCGGGACCATCACAAGTGAATCGGCGCGGTCAACGGTTGATTGAATTTTCGCTTTTGCAAAATCACCGATCTTGATCAGCCCAGCTTCGTTTGGGATCACAACCCGAACTTTTACAGTTTGTGTTTTCGGATCAACCATCGGATCGACGAATGAGATTTTGCCGACAAACGTCTTGCCGACTTGAGACTGGATGGTGACGTCAACGGGTTGGTTGATTTTTAGATTGGTTGCGTCTTCGGGGTAGACCTCAAGCATCAACCAGACATTGGACAGATCGGCGAGTTTAAGAATTGGCATGCCCGTTTTGACGTACTTGCCTTTGTCTGTCATTTTTTTAACGACTGTGCCAGAAGCCGGCGAATAGATTTTAATTCGGCTGTCGGGTGAACCACTGGCTTCGATCGTGTCGACTTGATCTTCGGTCAATCCGAATTCGACAAGTCTGCGCCTTGCGCTTTGGTAAAGTCGCTCGTTGGCTCTGTTGACGCGGTCATTTGACGACCGAATTCTGGCGGCTTTTCTGGCCTGCAGAAGTCCCACTTGATCGGCGTACAGATCAGGCGAATAAATGACGGCCAGCTCATCTCCTTGTCGGATCGTTGCGCCAGTGAAGTCCACCATCATGTCTTCAATTCGACCATCGACATAGGCGGATACCATCGCTACGGTGGTTTCGTCATATGTGATTTGTCCGAGCGCATCCGATTGACTCGCGAGCGGCATGTTCAGTGCGGCGACGGTTTTGATGTTGGATAATCGGCGAGCTGTTGGAGTGATGGTGACGCCGAATAGATCTTTGGGATCACCCTTGGATTCGATTTCCTGAAGCTCCATACCGCAAACGGGACATCGCCCTGGTGCTTTAAGAAAAACGCACAGCATGGAACAGGCAAACATGGAATCCACTTCGGCCGCTTCGTCCGACGCACTGGTTTTCGCGTGCGTAAACCAATGGTAATTCTTTTGCGCGTAACCAAATAGGAAAACCAATCCAATGATCGCGATCACGGCGATGATGGGTTGAACGATCAGATTGCACCAATAGGCGATGATCCGCAACGAGCGATTGGTCGAATGTTGCGTGCCCGCCCGTGGTGTTGAAGCCTGGTCGAGCCCGTTGGTTGTGGCATGTTCCCTGCCCTGCTCAGGATCAGGTTTCGTTGAATGGTTGTCTGTTTGTTTTTGTTCTTCGTTCATTGCGTCACCTTGAATCTGAAGCACGCTGTATGTGTTGGAGCGCAGCAGCATTGCGTGTTGGAAAGGATTTCAGCAGCGCGCAAGAATTCAATTTCGGAAGGCGAATTGCCTAAGTCAGCGCGCAACTAGACGGTTGAGTTTTGATTCAACACGTAAAACGCGAGAGAAGAATACAAGTCTGTTGAGAAGACCGTGCCCGATGAGTAACTGCAACAGATGGGAATCCCGTCTGCTCAGAACTGCAATTGCGAGGATAGTTGACCGAGGCGGTTAAGCAAATCAATGTCGGTGGACAAACTTCGTTCGTTTCGTTTGTGGGGATCGCGGGGAGTGGCTTTGTTGGTTGTTGTTTCTGACCACACTTACAATCTACGCATAAGCAAACTAACGCGTCCGGATTGCAACAACATTTTGATGAAGGCTTTTTTTGCGAACAACAACTGGACTTCTCTGCTTTAGCTGCACAACAACAAGTATCCTTGATGCGTGAGCTGTCCTCGCCGGCGCATTTGAACTTTGCTTGACAATTGCAATTGGGCAAAGTTGACGCAGAGAACGGCTGCAGACCTCCACCTGACAACGCCAGCACTAGAAGTGCGACGAAAACGGTATTTCGGCGGTGCAGTTTGATTAACAGCATCAGCAGGGTTGTGAGTTAATAGTTGCGAGATCTAGTAGTTGTGAATTCAAAAACGGTTTGCCGGTTTGCGAGTGGTTTAATTATAGTTCAATTTTGGATTGATTTAACCCCGAATGGGGTGACAGACTGTAGCCGATAGCGTCCGCCATGGGAAAGATCTTTATATTTGTTGTGTTCAAAAAAGCGAAAACCCTAGCTGAATGATGCTTGCCCTGTTTAACGATTAGCCGGCAGGCGTAGGCGATTGGCTTTGGGTGCGGCAACACGGTCGCCTCCCGGCTTGTCGTTAAACTACTCACGAATCGAGATTGGTGCCTAAAGTAAGTAGCATTGGGCTAACTCCCTACCGATTCATTGTTACTGAACCTATGAATGAACCGAAACCGCAAAGGCGATTGATTAACAGGTCTCCGCATTGGCTTTGCCTGCCGAAATCCGATACAATCCTGCTTAGATGTCGACTCGCCGCTAGGCAGTGGCTCTCGTTACTTTGGCTAATCTGAATGGCTCGAAAGGATTCAAATGTATTCAAACATTCATTTTCAAATTATTCTCACGCTGGCTTTTTTCGTGTTCGGTGGCAGTCATGCACTTTGCCAGGATGCGCCCAAAGCAGCAGCAAACGATGGCGGTGTATTTGCCTTGAAGAAATCGTTTAAGGAATTGCAGTCGTCCCAGTTCATTATCGACGGTGGAAGCAGCCAGATTGTTACTATATTTAAAACGCCCACCGAACAAGATCGCACTCGCGATCTGAAAAGAAAATTTGATCCGCAAAAGAATGTTCTGTGGGTAAGCTTCAAGCACAACAGGAGCTACAAACAATTGGTAGAAATAGTTGATTCACTGAAAGGAATTGAAACTTTGGTGCTCGAATCGACGATATACCCTGAGCTCACGCCAGACAACAAATTTCGCAGTGCGATCCGAAGCTCTCTTTCTGATAAATGGATTGACAAACTAAAGCAAAAATTCCCAAAACTGAAAATCAAACGATCGGCATCTATTGAGCCCCGTCCGCGGTCGCTTGCTTGTGTACCTACTGGTAACGCAATTGTTTAGCTAGTCTCATGTTTTGTTGATGCGGCATGTTAAAGTAAGAGCAATAACAAATAATTTACGTTAGACAACAAAGAAAAAGAGCTATGTTCCGTTCACGAAGGTCTTCACCCGAACTTCGCTCGACAAAATCGAAGCTGGAAATAAAAGCCGAAAACATTGCAAACGATGCGGATAAAATACTGCTGATCGGCTTAATTCCGGTGCTGGGATTTGTTTATATCCCTCGCTTACTTGAATGGTACATGCTTCGCGGAAAGATTCTTGGTGATACAAAGATCGACAAAAATGTTCAGTATCGTTTCATGAATTCAAAAATTCGTTTGTGGGCCGCTGCTTTGATCTGGCCGCTAGTAAGCCTAACAGTCTTAGTCTACTTGCTCATTTTCTGATAAACTGAAGTAAAGCTAACTCGTAAAAC
>CAYONX010000113.1:0-7733 GCA_964405425.1 uncultured Pirellulaceae bacterium
AATTAACTTAGACGCATGATTTTGGAGATATACATACATGTTTACTCGCACAATGGTTTTTGTTGTTTTTGCATTTGTGATGTGCAATTTTGGATATGCACAAATTGAAACTAAGTGGGTTATTAGTCCTGACCCGGAAGAACTGGATTTTTCTGATGTCAATAACTGGACTTTGGGCGTGCCAGGGATCGACGATACCGCGATTTTTGACACTGACACACCGTTCAAAGTGAATATGGATGTTGATGGTGAAATTGACAGACTAGAGCACGTAAGTGGTGCATTGACGCTGCTGGGGCCAGGTACGCTTGCGGTTACTAATGACATCGACCTGGATACCGAAGTTAATCTTGCAGCAGATGCTCATCTAACCGGCGAGGAATTTTTGGTAGTGGGTGACAACAGCATGGGAAGCATGGTGGCATCGGGCGGCAGTATTCTGGACTTTCAAGATGATATTGTGCTTGGTGACGGTAGCAACGCGATAGGCGAATTAACTTTGTTAGGAGCTAGTACAACTATGTCAGATTTCATGGTTGTTGGCAGGATTGGTGAAGGTTGTTTGACGATTGGCAGTTCCAGCGTTTCAACCAGTAGAATATTTATAGCGGGCTTTGCAGCCGGATCAGACGGCTTCGTTAAAGTTGATGCCAGTTCTGCACGACTCGAATCGACGATGAACGCGATCATTGGCCAATTTGGCCGTGGTATTGTCGAACTGAATAACGGAGCTTGCATGGATGTGAGCAATGGACTGTTTTGCGGATTGGAACCTGGAGGTGAAGGTGCGGTTATAATTACCGGCAATAGTGACCTTGACGCAGGCAGGATTTGTCTTGGGCAGGAAGGTGATGGCGCCATTGGAGTGGGAGACGGGGATGTGTGCTGTGGCGTCGTTGACATCGGGGTTGAGCCAGGTTCGATGGGAGGAATCGTAGTTGCCGAAAATGGCCAATTCTTATGCACTCAATTGAATGCTGGAATCGAAGGCGGCTGCGAGATCTTGATTCGGGAATCGGGTTCAATCAACGTCGAAGGAACAGTGATCTTGAATGAAGACGCCATGATTTGCTTCCAGGATTCACCAGACTTTGGCCTGTTATCAACAGATGGCGGCGTAATTGCTGAAGGACTGATCAAATTCGAATCCGGAACAGGCCACATCGTTGGCAATGTCACTTTGCAAGGCGACGGCGAATTGGAATTTAACGAAGGCCGAGGAATAATTTTCGGCAATCTAACGCACAATGGAGATGAAATATTTGTCGCACCGCAAACTGAATTCGTAGTTGACGGTAACTACAGCGGTAGTGGCCCGATGGATGGCGGTGGTTTAGCTACATTTTTGGGTGAGATCAATCCTGGATCTGCTGGTAGTACAGCCGTTGTTGATTGGGACATTGACGTTGATTTTACAAGCAGCAGCGAATTGCGAATTGAACTTGGCGGTACGGGGATCGGCCAATACGACCGCCTGAACATTGATGACAGTCTTGACGTTCAAGGCTGCGAGTTGACCGTCTCGATGACTAACGGTTTTGTGCCCGAGGCTGGCGATCGTTTTGTGATTGCTGATGTCGGTGGAAATCTCACTGGATTTTTTGCGGGTCTTGAATCGCAGGTCTCAGAATTCACCAGTGTCGAAGGATTTGAATTTCTACTCTCCTACGACACGCAAGCGGATGAAATTGAGCTGATCGCTCTGGCAAATGTTGTGTTGCTTGGAGATGTGAATATGGACGGCATTGTCAATCTTCTGGATGTGGGGCCGTTTGTTGACGCACTTACGACCGGCACATTCATCCTGGAAGCTGACATTGACCAGAACGGCAGTGTTGATTTGCTCGACGTCGGTCCTTTTGTAGACATACTCACGAATTAAGCATAGAAGCTATTAGCCACTGGATCATATAGGTGCCGGATTTTTCCGAGCACCTATTTTTTTGCGCAGCGTAGCCGGCAAAAAACTGGCAACTGGCAATTGGCAATTTTCGTCGTTCGGCCCAAGGCTCCCAAGGCCCAATTCAATGCAGACGACGCCCTCCATTACCCCTCTTTTCAAACCTCCTCTTCAAGCCTTCATTGACGCGATAACAAAAAATCTAGAAAACGCTTGACTGCTACTACAAACATTAGTACTATGCTTCGTAGTAATAAATAACCGGGGAAGAATCCATGAGCAGAAAGCCAATCGATCAACTTGGAGAACTACAGCGTGTGGTGCTGGAAGTCGTCTGGGACCTTGACGGTGGGACGGTCCAGGAAGTCATCGACGCGTTGAAGCCGAAACGAAAACCGGCCTACACGACTGTGCTTACGACCTTACAGAACCTCACAAAAGCTGGCTGGGTAAAACCGGAGAAAAGCGGCAGGGCTCATATCTTTAATCCGACGAAATCGAAAGCTCAGGCAAGCGGAAATTCGATTGCCGCTTTTATTCGACGTGCATTCGATGGCAATACGAAAGCCATGTTTCAAACGCTGTTGGACGAACAGGCGTTGTCCCCAAAAGAATTGGACGAGCTTCGCAAATTGATTGACAAGAAAAAACGGGAGAACAAGTAATGACCGCATTTATCCTAATCCTCGTCCAGCTAACCGTCTTGATCGCGTTGGCGATCCTGGCTGCGTCCGTCTTTCACAATAACTTTTCTCGCGCCCACCGCGTTCTGCTGGCCGGTTTGGCATCGCTTCTGTTCGTTCCACTACTGTCAATCACTGTCGACCACTATGGATTCGGTATTTTTCCACCAGTCCAGGATGCAGTGGCGATCTCATCCGAACCAGATTTCGAACCGGAATCGGAACAGCGGGTGTTCGGTGAAAGCATCGATGCGAATCCTGAACCGATCAACCCAACCTTGGTGGCAGTTGCACCCGTTCAACGTCCTGACGTCAATATGTCGATGGAAGCTGCAAATTCGACAGTTGCGTTGGCTACGCCGATTGAAATTCCCGAGTCAACGGAAATAGTAAAATCGCATAATGAATTCATCCGGCCAGAAACCTCACCATCAACCGCATTGAATGCGGAAGTCACCGCGCCAACCTGGGCCAGCAAACTTTATGCACAATTATCTTTACCGAAATTAGTATCAGCGGTTTGGCTGATCTGGTCGTGTTGGATTTTGATCAGCATGTTGATCGGCACCATTCGAGCTGCCCACATTACTTTCTCAAGTCGGCATGTTGAAGACATCGCAATGGCCAGCTTTCTGGCGTCTGCAAAAGTAGCCGTCGGTTACGAGAAACCGATCCGACTTCAATTGTCTGACCAAGTGCCATGCCCGGTAGTGTGGAGTTGGTTTCGGCCGACAATCATCGTTCCAGCCGATTCGCTTCAGAAAGACATGGATTGGCAAGCTGTTTTCGTACACGAACTAGCTCACTTGAAGCGTAAGGACCATTGGTCCACTTTATTGGCTGAGTCAATCAAATGCCTGTTGCCATGGCACCCATTGGTTCGACTCGCTTGTCGACGAATGTACCGATTCAGTGAACTGGCGTGCGACACCTGGGCGGTTCGCTACGCGAAATCAGCTGAGCATTACGCAGAGGCTTTGCTGGAATTCTCGCCGATGCAACGCCAGATTGCGTTCTCTTCAATGGCGATCAACGAATCAAGTTTAAGCAGCCGGGTTAACTGGCTTTTATCAAAACCATCCAACGTCCAAAGAACCGGTGCAGCTTTCACCAGTTTGCTTTTGGTTTGCGCAATGCTCTCGACCGTTGCTGTATCTCTATTGCGTTGTTATGAACCAGCAAACCCTGCTGCGTTGATAGCTGTAAACGACGAAAACGATGAAGACAAAGAAGACGAAACCATCGAAGACGTCGACTGGAAAAGCAAACTAACTTCGCCGCCTGAATCATCGCGCTGGTGGGTTGGTAAAAATCTGGGTGTCGAATTGGCAGGACTTCCCGGCGACCAAGGTTACAAGATCCTTAAGGAACACTGGAATGAAATTGCGGTCAGTGTTCGCACACAAATCCTCAAGGGCTTCTACCCGTCCAATGACATTAACGACCGGTATTTTGATGTGATGAACTTGGGAATGCGGTCCGGTGATCCCGACATTCGCAGTTTCGCAACCACGTATTTGAAGCAAGTGATCAACATTGATTTCAAGGTTGAGCCAGAACGTTATACCGATTTTTATCAGTCAACTAATGGTTTGACGGCGGATGAAGTTGTCGCAAAGGAATTCTCCAAAAGGATTGCAAAGGGTTCTGAGCTTGATAAAGAAAATGCAAAGCGACTCCTGGATGCCATTTCCAATAGTCCACTTGTGAGTAACCCGGCTGTCAGAAACGCAATTCTGGATGCGGGGTTTGAATCGTTGCTTGAACGTTGGAAGCAAAACGGTGTTTTGGATGCAGGCGACCGGGCTTTCAAGCTTGTCACCGCACTGAAAAAGCAGCAGAACAATCCTGCTCAACCAGCAAACGTCGACGAAAACTCAACCAATCAACAATGGGTTAATTATCTGACTGCTATTCCCGACAACTCGCAATGGTTTGTCGGTTCCAATATTGGCGTGCAAATGTCCCAGCTTCCCGACAACCGCGCGTATGAAATACTTCAACAATGCTGGCCTGAAATTGCACCCAGCGTTCGGTGCCAAATGCTCAAAGGGTTCACACCCGGTTTTGGTATCAATGAGCTCAATGCCAATTACATGGAGATCCTTGAGCTGGGAATCAAATCAGAAGAATCGCAAGTCAGGTCATTCGCATCGGGTTACCTCGAGAATCTGGTTTTTGAGAAAATCAGCAATGGTGAAGAATTTGATCGTTGGAAAACAAACAACGGCGGCAAGTCACCAGCCGACATAACTAAAGCTCTCGGCAAGCAATTCCTGAAGGATCTCGACACCATGGATGCTCTGGAATTCGAGTCCCGGGTTGAACCGATCGTCAAACGAATCGAATCAAGCAAACAGCTCAAGCAATTTTTGCTCGACGCAGGTATTGTCGACAAATTGGCAAAGCGAATTGAGAACGAGCAAATCTCGTTTGCCCATAGACATACTACCAGCCTGCTTCAAACTTTGCCGATACCCAACAAACTGATGGATCTGGCTATTGAAAAGGATCTGCAACGGTTGGTAGCCGATTGGGAGAGCTTTGCGAAGACTGGAAAAAAATCTCTCGCGTTCCAGAAATGGGGCGTCGCTATGAACCTTGGAATGACCAAGAACCTGAATATCATTCCAACTGTGATCGCCTTGATCGATGCCGACAACACGTATCAAACCGTTTACGGCTTTGGCTATTTTGCGCTGAAAGACGTGACGGGCGTCGCCTATTCCAAACATCACGACGGAGCATGGTGGAAAAGATGGTGGGAAGAAAACAGAGATTCGATGCCTGCTCACCTTCGAAATCAGGATATTCCTGAACTGACAAAGACGGCCCATTCCAAGGCTTACGTCCCGTATCCCGAATCATTGGAAACAAGTGACGGCGCCATTGAATGGATGCTGGAACAACATGCTGCGGGTAAAGACTATAAGGTTGCACTCGAATTACTTAGCGAAGACTACAAAGAATCGAAATGCATTCCAACGCTTATTGGTATGCTCGATTCTGACAATTCTCCACAATCCATCACCAAATTTGGACGGGCATTGCGGGAATTGACCAACGTTCAATATGACCCCTTGAGCGACGGAACCTGGTGGAGGAATTGGTGGAACGAGAACAAGTCGGATTACCCTGAAGCTGCCAATATCCCGATTCCCGTTTTGCCCAAAACCGAATTTGGACAAACTTATGTTTCTCTCGGTAGCGATCTGAATTCGCTGGAAGCCAAAATCGAAAAACTCAAATCACTGGAACCCAACAGCGACAGCTATAACCGCATATTCAATTCAATTGAGAGACAAAATGATTCCTACACGGCGAAAGACATCCCAATTTTGATCGGATTGATCGATTCGGATAATTCTTACGACACGGTCTATCACATTGGTCACTTCTGTTTGCGTGAGTTGACCGATGTGAATTACAGCCCCTTGCATGACGGAGCGTGGTGGCAGCGCTGGTGGGACAAGAACAAAAAACGATATTCTCAATCCGTTCAACAGATCGCGATTCCAGTTTTACCGAAAACGAAGCATGGCAGTACTTACGAGCCGCTTCCCGTTGGACTCGAAACACTAGATGGGATGATCGCCTTCCTCAATTCAAATCCGTCCAAGAAGGGCCGCAAAGCGATCTACTCTGCACTATCATCATCATCGATGGGCGACAATTTTAAGGATATAGATATACCGAAGCTTATCGGCATTCTCGACAGTGACAATTCTTACGACACCAGTTTTTCGATTGGAGAATATGGCTTGGGTCGAAACGTGGGGGTCGACTATCTTCCCATTCGCGATGGCGCATGGTGGCGACGTTGGTGGGACAGGAATAAATCAAAATATTCCGAAGCAGCACAAAACACACCGATTCCAGCCGTTGCCAAGTCAACGTTCGGAATAACCTATCAACCACTGCCTGCGAGCCTCGACAAGCTTGAAGGCAGGATGGAATGGATCCGAAAAGGCTGTCCTGGGTGTGCTGATATGAATGAGGTGTATCTGGGCAACATATTGTTCGAGGACAATGACCCCGCTGCGATTCCGTTTTTGATCGGCTGGATGGTTGCCAGCAAATCGACCGACGCGATTCGATCTTTTCCACAGAACTTAACCTCTTTGACAAAAATCAAACCAGTACGAGAACAGACTGTCGAGTGGTGGGTCACGTGGTGGGACAAAAATAAAGCGAGATTCCCTTCTGCGCAAAACATAGCTGTACCGGATTTGACCGAATCGGTTGCAGCCTATAAAGCTGTGCAAGCCAAGATGCAGCAAAAGAAACTGGAAGAAGAATTTGCAGGCATTCCATCAGTCAAGCGAACGATCGACGATGATGAAAAAAAGACCTACTTTCAAATCGGTCCAAAGAGTGATGCAAAGGCACCCAAAGATGGCTGGAAAGTCCTCTTGATTCTGCCCGGCGGCGATGGCTCAGCCGACTTCAACCCATGGTGCCGACGGATTCATCAGAATGCGTTGCCAGATGACTATATTGCCGTTCAGCTGGTTGCTCCCGTTTGGTCGAAAAACGAAAACCGAGTCGTCTGGCCAACCAGGAAATCGAATCCTCAAAAAGCGAAATTTACAACAGAGACTTTCATCAAGTCCACCGTCAAGGATTTGAAGGAACATGTTCAGATCAATGAGAAATATGTCTTTGCCTTGGGCTGGTCATCAGGTGGTCCAGCGATCTATGCCAATTCGGTTTCGAACAATAGTCCCGTGACGGGCAGCTTCGTTGCGATGAGTGTATTCTGGCCGCAAACATTGTCAGATATCAAACGAGCGAAAGATCATCCTTACTTCATTTTGCACTCGCCAACAGACTGGATCAAAATCGACCAGCACGCTCGCGTAGCCGTAAAGCAACTTGGCAATGCAGGAGCCAAAACAAAACTTCAGCTTTATAACGGAGGTCATGGCTGGCACGGTGATCCGTTTGGCAACATGAAAACTGGCATTAAGTGGTTGGAGAAAAACTTATCCAAGAAGTAATTCTTGGGTGGCGTTTATTAATCATGAAGTCGCCGTTTTTGTTTAGCGGCGGGCGTTAGCCCCAGGAAAGACGTTCTCGCGAATGTACACGACGATGTTTTGAATACGCGAACAAGATGGTGTTTAGAAGATCGCCCCGGAGGGGCCGGC
>CAYONX010000114.1:0-4191 GCA_964405425.1 uncultured Pirellulaceae bacterium
CTAGCGCCATGTCGCTCACAAAAAACGGGAAAACAGCATCTCGATTGAACAGTATTGGAATTAAGACAAAATTGCCTAGCCAAACAAATGGCCCTGCCTTCAACCGGCACCACGCATTTCCAGGTGCTCATAGGCCTTGGGAGTTGCCACACGCCCACGTGGCGTCCGTAAAATCAATTCAGATCTCAACAAAAACGGCTCCACGTCATCTTCAAGCGTATCCGAAGACGTATTCATTGTCGCCGCGATCGATTCAACGCCTGTTGGACCGCCCAAACAAACCCGAATCAACGTCTCCAAATACTTTCGATCCAGCCGATCCAGGCCAATTGTATCAATCTGAGCCATCGCAAGTGCCGCCTTGGCGACAGCCATCGTGATGATTCCGTCAGCGCGACTCTGAGCATAGTCTCGCACCCAGCGTAAACGGTTGTTGGCAACGCGAGGCGTACTGCGACTGCGATAAGCAATTTCAACTGCTGCTTCTGGCTCGATCTCAATTTTCAGTTTACGAGCATTGCGATTTACGATGTCGGTTAACTCTTCAATCGTATAAAAATCCAGATGCTCACGAATTTGAAATCGATCACGAAGCGGACCAGTCAACATGCCCGATCGAGTCGTCGCTCCGATCAATGTGAACGGTTGCAATTTAAAATTGTGGGTCCGGGCATTCATCCCTTCGCCAACCACAATATCAATCCGAAAATCTTCCATCGCCGTATACAAATATTCTTCAACCGCTTTGGGCGTACGATGAATCTCGTCAATAAACAAAACCTGATTCTTGCGCAAATTCGTCAGCGAAGCCACCAGATCTTTGGGCGCCTTCAAACTTGGCCCCGACAAAAAATCAATCGGCACCCCGATCTCATTAGGGATACAATAAGCGAAAGTCGTCTTCCCCAGGCCCGGCGGCCCGTCAAACAAGATATGACCCAGCGTATCTTTTCGTTGTCGCGCCGCGTCAATCGCCACCTGTAACCGGTCGATCACATCTCTTTGCCCCACCATTTCGGACAATCGACTGGGCCGCAAGTGCGGATCATCGTCCTCTGGTGGAGGATTGTTTGACAGAATTTTTTCTCGGGTCATGTTTGGCCATTCAAGTTCAGGGCTCAGGCACTATAACAAAGTGATTCACAATTCCCAAAGCGGAATAGATCGCATTCTGGATCATGGCACGCAAAAAGACTCGCAAACCAAAACTTACACGGTTGCTGGATAATTCTGACCAGATAATTGCGATCGTCGACGAGGACTTCGCCGTTCTATATGCCAACGCGGCATGCTGTCATTGGCTGGCAACCGACGAAGCTGAACTTTTGTCCACGACTTTGCATTATTCCTCAAGCGATACATCCAAACCAGCAAACGGCATTTGCCCGCCTCCCGCACTTTTGGAATCCCCTGAATTCCATTCTCACGGAGCGATCTTTTCAGATGCCGCGGAAAAGCGAATTTGGAAAAACGCTTCCTTCACCCGCATCAACGACCCAACCTTCCCGCTGACATCCATTTTGATCGTTGGCTCCGGCCCCGATCTGCCAGCGCTGCCTGATCATGCGGATACAGGCAGCCCAAACGTTCTGCATTCGCTGCTTTCCGAAATCAAACAGCAGCACAAGCAAAAACATTCGCTGGCCAATTGGATTGGTGAATCGTCGTCGGCAAAGAAAGTCCGTCGCCAATTAAATGCGATCGCCTCGAACGTGGCCGACTGTTTAATTTTCGGACCGGCTGGATGCGGCAAAGAACATCTTGCTCGCACCATCTTCCACGAACGAAATTTAGATAACGCTGACCTAATCCCTGTCCATTGCAGCATCGCCGACGGCCAACTCATTCAAAACAGCATCAAGGAATGGGTGTTTGAACAACGTTCTAAAGAAACCAATGACTGGCTGCTGCTGCTCGACATCGATCGGCTGGGCCAGGAAGCTCAAGCGGAATTGCTGGGCTACACCAATCTGCCCGATTTCCATCTGCGAATTCTCGCCACTTCGCAAAACGATCTCGAACAACTCGGCAGGGCAGGGGACTTCAATCAGGAACTCGCCAGCTACTTGACCGTCCAAACCATAGAAGTCCAACCGCTTGCAAAACGAACCCAAGACATTGGACTACTGGCTCAATTCTTCATCGAGCAAAACAATCAAAATTTCAATCAGCAAATTCAGTGCTGTAGCGACGACGTGCTTGAAGCCTTCTATGAATACCATTGGCCACGAAATATCGAAGAACTAAGCCAGACGTTGAAGGCGGCTCATGACGCAGCAAAAAAACGAACGATTGAGCTCGACGATCTGCCGGACGCTTTTCATCACGGCTTGTCCGCCGCACGAATCGGTAAATTTGAACCAACAACGATCCAGCTGGACGACTACCTGGCCTCGATCGAAAAAGAGCTGGTACGTCGGGCGCTGAAGCAAAGCAAGAACAACAAATCAAAGGCCGCTGAGTTGCTTGGAATCAACCGCGCCAAACTGCTGCGACGCGCCGCCGCTTTAGGCTTGATCGATCAACCTGAAAAATCGAAAAAGGACCAGATCGACGAATCAGCATTTACCGAAGCGGATCCGGATTGAACATGGCCTCATCGCAATCCGGAAAATTGATAGTGCTCGACGGCGATACCTGGACCCACCGACTCACCAACCGAGCCGATTTGGCATCGTCGTGCTTGACCGCCGCAAGCATTGAAGAATTCAGCTGCCTGTTCGAAGCCAATTTTGGTTGTATTGGCATTCTGGACGTGGACGCGCGCACTCCACAATCCAAACTTCACACCAAAGCTCATCAACGAATAAAAATCGCGAGCTTACTTTCACAAAATGACAACGGTTCGCTGGTTTTTGCGGTTATGCGACACAACGCCCCCGATTTAGCCAAAGATCTGCTCACCGCAGGCTTTGCAGCCGTTTTTTACTCAGTCGGCCAACACGCCCGACTGGCCGATTTCGTGTCCAGACACCGTATTTTTTTGCCCAAACGTGAAGCGGCCATTGAAGAAACGGTAACTGATAACCTACCTTGGAATCCTTAACGAAACCAAAACATAAAGAACATCATGTCAGAAACCAAAATGTCGCCCGAAGCCGTCACACAAGCACTCTCCGCCGTTGTCGACCCAGAAACCGGTCGCAGCATCACCAAATGCAACCAAATTTACGATTTGCAAGTGGATGGCAATGAGATCAAGGTCCAAGCGGGCCTGACGACATTCGCCCGCCCGCTGCAAAGCGAATACCAAGAGAACATTGAACAGGTTTTGAAAACCAAATTCCCGCAAGCAAACGTTTCTGTCGAAATCGTGGAACACATGCGTGCCCCGATTCCACTGGGTTCGGTGGGATTAACCGCAAAAGCAGTAATCGCCGTGGGGTCCGGCAAAGGAGGAGTAGGAAAAAGTACATCCTCGACCGCGTTGGCAATCGCACTCAAACGCGCCGGATGCAAAGTCGGGCTTCTCGATACTGACGTTTACGGACCAAGTATCCCACATCTAACGGGCGTGCGCGGTCAAGTCATGAAAGACGGCGATAAAATTGGCCCCGTCGATTTCCAGGGGATGCCGGTGATGAGCATCGGATTCATGGTGCCACCAGATCAGGCGGTAATCTGGAGAGGCCCAATGCTTCATTCCACCGTTACAACATTCGTGCGGGATGTGAATTGGGGGCCTCTCGATTACTTGATCATCGACATGCCACCAGGAACGGGCGATATCGCATTGTCTCTGTCCCAATTGCTGCCGATCACCGGATCGGTCATCGTGTGCACTCCACAGGAAGTTGCCTTGATCGACGCCATCAAAGCGGTGGCGATGTTTGAAAAAGTCAAAATCCCAGTCGTCGGTATGATCGAAAACATGAGCAGCTTCATTTGTCCCGACAACGGCAAACGATACGACATTTTCGGAAAAGGCGGCGCGCGGGAATATGCAGAGCAAGCGAACATCCCGTTCCTGGGTGAAATACCGATCAACATCCAGTTGCGAGAGCGCGGAGACGCCGGTGACATGATCGCGAATTTTGACGATCCAAACGTTGGACCGTTTTTGGAGAAAATCGCGTACCAGCTGGCTAAGACATTGGCCACAAAGGCCGCATCAAAACCCGCCCAAACTCAGTTGCCTGTATTGGGATAGATTCGCTAGCGGCAGGTAGCGATCGGCAGATCGCGATTGGC
>CAYONX010000114.1:4291-7603 GCA_964405425.1 uncultured Pirellulaceae bacterium
GGCAGATCGCGATTGGCCGTACCAAAACGAAACGAGCATGCTGACGCGGCAAGCGCGGCACATTCCGCTGCGAATTGCTCGCATCACCAATAGCTGCTCATCAAAACCGCGATGGAATTCCGTTAGCGCAAATTTTTAGGGCTGCCAACACGGCAACCCTATTCTCGTTGTTTCTTCGCGTAGAAAAAAATAAGCGTAAGAACTTGTAAACCGCAGGCGGATTACTTCTTACGCTTCGCTACTTTTCGTTTAGCTTTTTTCTTAGCTTTTTTCTTAGCTTTCTTCTTAGTAGCTTTTTTCTTCTTCTTCTTAGTAGCTTTTTTCTTCTTCTTAGCTACTTTTTTCTTCTTCTTAGCTACTTTTTTCTTCTTCTTAGTTGCTTTTTTCTTCTTCTTCTTGGCTACTCGTTTTTTAGCTGCTTTCTTCTTAGCCTTTTTTTTCGCAGCTTTCTTCTTCTTGGCCACAGTACGTCCTCCGTATTTTGACCATTGGGAGATCCCTCTCTAATGAACCACGTTCAAAGCTGAGGTCGCTCACCAACCTAAAAAAATTAAACGTCTAATCCAGAAATCCTCATCATCCAGGAAAATTAGAATCAACGTGCGAATTTAAAATTCAACGCGTCAATTCTCATTCTTTTTCAAATGAAAACTTCTGGCCGTAAGTTTTAAGGAACCGAAAACATTTTTCAATATTGTTTAGTGCATTTTTTTTGTTTCACAGCTCCAATTTTTTCTTCCAGAGCTCCGAAAAAATTAAAGTTGGAGGCTTCGTCGTTTAAAAACGCTTCAACATTAGAATTTCAACCCAATTTTCAACTGCACTGAGCATCTAACCTCCAACTCAAATACAAAACAGCAGCTGAATCTCCCAGTTAATCCAAAATACCAACATCAAACACAACAGAATCGCAATTTTTGAGCCCCGAAATGCAAGTGCGCTCACATTCACTTGAAAAATGCATGGCGAAGAATTTCTGCAAAAACATTTGGTTTTTTTTCGTTTTTCAGTCACCACACTCTCAAATTCCGTCACGGCGCACGCGGAATCATCAGTTTTGGTTATTGATTACGAGAAACGATATCCACATTCGAATCGAACGAAGCGAGAGGACTCTCGTTAACATTTTTTGGACTAAAACTGTACCAGTCAGTTTTGAAATTTCTTAGCTAACGTCTTTGGCGCGAACAAAAACGAAAAACAGAATGCTTTTGTCCAGCGGATTTTTTTTTGAGTTTCAAAGTCAAAAAAAAATTTGCTTTTTTTGTTTTTTTCTGCCCGAACGTGGGACTCTAAATTCAACACGGCAGAAAAATCGGTACTCAGTTCACAAAAACAAACTTGCAAACAGAAAGAACTAAATCGCAATCTCTACAAGCGTCGTCGTCTACCAGGGCCGTCGGCCGCCATAACCGCCGCCGAACCCACCACCACCAAGTTGTTGCATCGACATATAGTTTGACCACGCCATGAAACCAAAAAAGAATCCAATGAATTGATCGCCATTCATAAGGCTCATCACGGCTACTATCCCCCCAAATAGTACCGACAACATCATGCTGTAACGAACACCTTGGGACGGATCGTTGATAATAAAAATCTGCCTCGCGATTTGCCCGCCATCCAATGGAAACACCGGCGCCAAATTCAAGAGATTCAAAAAGATATTCGCAAATATGCCAATTTGAAAAAACAAACCCAACGGTGACGCCAAAGATTCAGCAAACAGATCATCTGGCATATAGGAAACTGGCATGGGGATGATTCCAAGCCAACCCATGCGGATGCTTCCTCCAATAGCCAAAACAACACCAACCAGCAAAGCTGCCAGCAAAAACCCAAAAACTGGCCCCGCCAAAGAGACAACAATTTGTTGTTGAGGATTCAAGCTGGCGGTCGGCTGCGACCACGAATTGCCTCGATCCGGGATCGCCAAGCCACCCATCCAATACAACACCACACGAGATTCGATTCCGTAATAGCGAAATGCAAAAGCGTGGCCAAGCTCGTGTATCAAAACTGCGAAGAAAAAGACCGCCATCAAAGCCAACATCGCTACGCCAGCATTCATGGCGTCACTTCGCAGAAACGACGACCCCAGGATCAACGGCATAATAAAGAAAGCAGGATGGACTCGTATCGGAAATCCGAATAGAGAAAAATTGATGTCGTAGTTGGTAGTTCCAGGTTCGCTTAAAAACACAGTCGATCATCCAGCATTGTTTTCGAGAATCAGGCGGCACGAGTTACTACTTGCGACTCGCCAGTCAGGTTTTGAATTATATAGTCTGCAGCCCGTGTCGTCGCACCGGGCAATGCGTATCCCGCCGCAAGCTTTTCCAATTCATCGACAGCTTCCCCGTGGATTTTCTCAGATTCAAGCAAGCGCACAATCTGGCCAGCCACCTGAGGCGAGCAATCCGTTGCCGTTAAATACTCCGGCATAACCACCCGCTCTGCGTCCGGAGCATCTGGATCATAGGGGCGCCGACTGCTGCGACTAATATCATCGGTGTACATCAAATTGGGCAGTGAAATAAATTTACAACGCAGCATGTAACCTTGTACCAGATAAACCCAGCGCTTCACGTTGAACACGATTACCGATGGCAAACGATGATATAACAATTCCAAGCTAACCGACCCACTGCACGCGATACAGGTTTTGGCGGTGGCCATCAGCTCCTGGGTTCGCCCGACGTAGATTTCGACTTCTGCCGAAGCGCATTGCTCGCTCACAAATTCGCGATGCTTCTCATTGAAGCAACCCATCACAAAGTGTGCGTCTGGATATGATTTTCGGATCAGTTCAGCGGAATTTAACAAGCAGTCAACATTCTGCTTAACTTCCTGATCTCGCGAACCAGGCAACAACAACACGATCTCTTGTTTTTTCGCCGTTATCTGTTCAATAAATTGATCGTCCAATTGCTGTTGGTGCAACTGATCAAAATACGGATGGCCTACATAAAACGCTTCGCAACCGCGATCGTTGAACCATTTGGGCTCAAACGGTAATTTACAAATCACATGATCGACAAATTTTCGAATTTTTGAGATCCGCCAAGGTGCCCATGCCCACATCTGAGGGACACCGTAATAAAAAACCGGAATCCCATGCTTTTTTGCTTTACGAGCGATCCACCAGTTGAATCCTGGATAATCAATCAGCACCACCGCATCAATCTTATTGGCTGCAAAATACTTGTCGGCATCTTTAACCAGGCCTAAAAACGTTCTGATATTTTTGATCGCTCCGCCAATAAACATGACAGCCATCGAGGTCAAATCGAACAACACCTGGCAACCAGC
>CAYONX010000115.1:0-7399 GCA_964405425.1 uncultured Pirellulaceae bacterium
ACCAACTTCATTAACTGCATCACTGCACCGGTCATACCAAGTGCAAGTCCAAGCAATGTGAATAGCAAAACAGTAGAGAATTGGCGATCAATCCAACTACCAATAAACGCCGGAACTACCATCAAAAAACAAAGTGCCAGGATTTCAGATACCTTGGACAAAGCCTTTGCGGTAGGAGAACGATCGTCGATGCTGGGCATGACTAAAAAACCAATCCCTATATCAAGTCACAGATTGCCAGCCAGCTAATTCCCAATGCTTCAAACTGCAACAATCTAGTCGTACTATCGGGAATCCACAATATCCTCGAAGAAACTTTGTGAAATTTTTCTCAAAGTTTATGTAAGTCTTTTGAAAACAACAACTTAAGTATTTCCAACAAACAGAATTTCTGGCCGCAAAACCAAAGACTCTCTTGCCTGTTTCACAAAACTCGTAAACCACTGAAGACAAAAGACTTACGGACAAAACTAAGGCCAAATCCCACTAACGCTTATTTGCAAAATACGGTTTATCCGGTTAAGCTATAAGCATAAACAATTGGACGTTGAACAAATTTTATGGTTAGTAACTTCACTTACTAAACCAACGGCATCTCACTTTTTCGAGCAGTTCAACCCCCATTCTTTTTCACAGCTTCCGGTTCGGAACCGGATTTTCAAACTTCGAGCTCGTGGGATCGGACATCCGCTGGTTTGATTGGCTTTCTAAAGCCAAAACCGACATTCGATCGGTATGGGGAGATTAATTTGGTTACTGCTGCTTCGCTCCGCTCACAAACTTCCAAAGACCTGGCACAACTGGCGAAATCAAAAGGCATTCCTGGCTGGCATTCGATGAGAAAAGAACAACTCGTTTGCGCACTGCTTAAAACTGCCAAACACAAAACAACCGCCAAATCCAAAACTAAATCCACAATCAAAACGAAATCAACCAAGGCTAGTCCCGTTTCAGATTCACGGATCGCTCGCAGATTACGTCAAGAACGCATCAAACTGGAAAGTCTGAAAAATCTGGCACTCGTAAACGAACGCGAACGACTCAAACAAGAACCGGAAAACGATCGCATCATCTGCGTTGTACGCGACCCCTACTGGATTCAAGCGTATTGGGAAATCACCAAATCCACGGTCGAACGAGTCCGAGTCGCGATGGCGGACTGCTGGTTTGATACCAAGCCTGTCTTGCGTTTACTGGAAATTACATCGGATTCGAATTCTTCAGGCGCAGAACGTGTTGTCAAAGAAATCCCAATTCACGGGGGAGTTCGCAACTGGTTCATCGACGTACCCGAACCACCAAAGTCTTTCCGTGTAGCACTGGGCTACGCCAGCAGCGATGGCAAGTTTTACTTGATCGCCAAAAGCAACACCGTAACGACACCAACCCCCGATCACGACTCGTTTGACCACAGCTGGGCCGACATCAGCGAAAATTACAAGAAATATTATGCGATGAGCGGCGGCTACAGCGGCCAGAAAAATAACGACGCGCAATCAGATCTAAAGTCGGTGTTCGAAGAAAAAATGAGACGCCCAATGAATGTTCCCGCATTCGTGCGACTTGGCAGCGGCCTCAACAACAGCCCTTACGAATTCGAGTTCACCGTCGATGCTTACATGGTCGTCGAAGGCGTTGCCAATCCAACAGCCAACGTGACCCTGGCAGGAGAACCCCTGAAACTTCGTGAAGACGGGACGTTCACGGTGAAAATGGATCTTCCGGAACGTCGTCAGGTATTTCCGATCGTTGCCAGCAGTCGTGACGGCACTCAACAACGGACCACCGTATTGGCAATTGAACGCAATACGAAAGTCATGGAACCCATTTCTAAAGAAATCGACGAAGTCTGATGTTATCCGCGATTCAACATTTGCAAGCTCCGCCTTGCAAATGGATTCGCTACATTGACGCAAATGCCGTAAATTGATTCAATCGATTCTGAATTTCTTGACCAAGACTCGGCAGAAGCCCTTGAACGCTACGACATTCATCCGCATCCCCATGTGCGCTTTCATTTTCACATGCGCATTCGCTTCCACTCTGTTTGCACTGTCGCTTGTCAACACTGTACTGCATGCCCAACCGGGGCGGATCAAACTGATCGATACCGGTAAATCAGTCGTCGTCAAAACCGGCCCACACGACTTCACGACTTACGACTACACCACCTACGCCAAACCGATTTTCTATCCGCTGCTCGGTCCCAAACAAATTCCAATGACCCGCAACTTTCCAATGAAGAAAGTTGCCGATGAGTCGATCGACCATCCGCACCACAAATCCATGTGGATCGGTCACGTTATAGACGGCATCGATTTCTGGACAGAAAAAGAAGGCAGAGTGAAACTGACCGGCGTTAAAATCGACCAAGACAATGCTTCTTTCACAGCCGATCATGACTGGATCGAATATTCATCAAACAAAACCATCCTTCGTGACAAGCTTACCGCAACCTTTTCAGCCAAACCGAACGCCAGGATGATCGATGTCTCAATCGAATTCAGTCCGGTCGAAAAAGCAGTAAAATTCAACGACTCCAAAGAAGGTTTTTTTGCTGTGCGCGTACATCCAAACCTGAGAGGCAAACCTGAAACCGAAGGCGCCCCGCGTGGATTTATGACCAATTCGACCGGTCAAACCGGCGCTGGTATCTGGGGCAAGCGAGCTCGATGGGTCGATTACTCCGGCGAAATCAATGGGCAGCAATGTGGAGTCGCCATCTTTGATCACCCCTCCAATCTTCGCCACCCAACCACCTGGCACGCTCGCGACTACGGCCTGCTGGCCGCCAATCCGTTTGGAGCACATTACTTTCAAAAGAAACCCAAATCAACTGGCCAGTACGAATTGAAACCGGGCCATCCGCTTCAATTCAATTATCGAGTTCTTTTACACTCAGGAGTCTGGGGGAAACGCGACATCGAAATCATATTTCGCGACTTTGCCGACTCGCAAAATAAAAAACAGCCGTGAGAATTCCCACAGCTGTTCTTGTTTTCTACAAACGATTCAGCAGCTTAATAGCGAATTGAAATTCCGCGTCCGCCGTATCCACCAAACCCTCGGTTGAAGCCACCGCCATAACCGCCGAAAGAGCGACCGAACGAGCGGCTGCTGCCACGGTATATCGATCGGCTGTAGGTTGGGCGATAGACCGAACCACGGTAGCCGCCAAAACCGCCGCCACGATAGACGCCGCCACCGCCACCGCCACCGTAAAAGCCACCGCCTCGCGAACATTGTGCTGACGATTCACTAGTGACAAACGCAACCATACATAGGGCAGCAAATAGAATTGCAAATTTTTTCATAAGTCTTTCCTTCAATTGGGAGGTTAACAGAAGTGGCTCAAATTCCAGACTTGGAGTTTTAGTTGCGCCTTTCAAAAAGACTCACTCCATTTCCTGGCCGTGCATTGCGCCAATCAGTTGGAGTAAGAAGCAACAATCATTCCAGCGAAATCAATTTCCAGCTTCGTTATTGAATTATTACCGATTAACAGCCACAATCCACGTGCTTTTTCGCATTTCAGTCATTTACAATTCGTGTTTGTGTAATTGATTTCACAGCGATAAACTCACTAAATGTTACAAATTATTTATGCTAACAAATGCACTGTCGTCGATTTGAAGACGCCATGCGATCAAACCGATAACACAAGACAATGCCTGACATCGACTTAACGCAAGAAAAAATTCCGCCCGGTCAACAACTTGTCGCACGCGACAAATGGCCAATCATTGGCGAGCATAAACCTGCAAACTCAACCCAACCTTGGCAACTAACGTTTTCCGGATTGGTAAAAAATTCAATCACGTTCACGGCAGAAGATTTACAAGCGCTACCGCAAACTTCTATTCACATGGACATCCACTGTGTCACGCGTTGGTCACGACAGAAAATGACATTCACGGGCGTGTTGTTGTCGGACTTGCTGGAAAAAGCGATTCCCGATTCAAGCGCTGCCTATCTTTCGTTTATCTCCAGATCCGAGCGTAAACATTCGACATCGTTGCCGCTGCAAACTGCAATGGAGTTGCAAACATTGATCGCCAATCAAGTTGATGGGCAACCACTGCATCTTGATCACGGCGGCCCGATCCGCAACATCGTTCCCGGACGCTATTTTTACAAGAGCGTGAAATGGCTCGAGGAAATCGAATTGCTGTCCGAAGACCGACTTGGGTTCTGGGAAGCCGAAACCGGCTACCACAATAACGCGGACTACTGGCTGGAAGAAAGATACATGGCCCCCACCATCGACAGACGTACGGCTATTAAGCTGATTGAATCCCGTGACTTTTCCGGAAAAGATCTCCGCAGCATCGATGCCAGCAAACGCGACCTGGGGGGATTAAAGGCGGTAGAATCTCTTCTTCGTGACGCAGATTTCCGCAAATCGAATTTGGAAAACGCCGACTTCACTGACGCCAACCTGTCCAACGCCCACCTTGAAAATAGTGATTTGCGCGGGGTTATTTTTACGCGAACGGATCTCGAAGGCGCCAATCTTTCGGGCGCCGATCTGCGTGGCGCGCAATTTGATGGATGTTCACTGATTGGATCGTCATTCTGTGAAACGCGGCAAGATGGTTCGATCGCCGGCGCCAAATTCGACGGCAGCACCCAAATCGACGAATCCCTGCTGCAGCCGTTAACCAGCGAACAAATCGAATACGTAAAATCCCAGCTGAAAAACACATAGACCTTGGCCGTCTTTGGCAAGGAATGAAAAATCGTCATTCCACTGCTACGGTGGTTCCGATACCATCTAAAAGCACAGCTCATTCAAATCGAATATCGCCTTGGAGACCCTCATGGCAACCGTTTCAGATCAATCCGTCGACAAGATGAAAAAGCTTTCACCGCGCAGAAACTCTTCCACTGCCGAAACAGTCGACGAACTGGTAGCCGATCAACTGAAACACTTTGGCATCGATGCCGATTCGCCCTACGGCACCACACTGGCCGAAGTAGTGCGACGCCTGTACGAAAACCAAAACGACATCGAACGACTTTGGCAAATTACGATCGAGTCGATGAACGATTTGAGCCAAAGCGACAGAATCGCACGATTCAACAGCAAAAAATTCCTGTCTTTCCAACTCGCAAAGCTGCTCGACACGGTCCAACATCCGTTCCGAAAAAGCTACCAGTCGCTTGGCTACACCTCCGCCACCAAATCGTCAAAAGGACCGTACCCGGTTTTCGACAACGTTACGGCACTCTTTTCCGCGACACCAGTAATCACCCGAACGGCGACATACATTTACGCTTGTGCGGAATGGATTGAAGACGCTTTTCGTGGCAAGGAATTGATGCTCGAGATATACTCTCGATTGCTAAACCCAACCAGCGTCTGTCTGGCCAACCACATCGTCGATCTGGAAGCGGGACCGTACGCGGGCGAGTACCTGGCCTGGAACTTCAACAGCGGAATGGCGGCTATCGATGCCGTCTTGTCACACGTTCTGGGTCGTGACGATATCGTTATCACCAGCCGTAACATTTACGGCGGTGCCTATCAGCTGATTAACGACTGGTACGCCAAAGACGGCAACCTGGAAGTATCGGTCGAAATGTTTGATGGATATTCTGCCGATGACTTTAGTGCCTGCCTGGAACGGACAAAAGAAAAATACGCGGATCGATTGAAGGAAGGCCGCAAGATTTACGTCTACCTGGAATCGCCCTGTAACCCACACGGATACGTTGTCAACGTCCCGACGATTTGCAAACGAGCTCACGCAGAAGGTCTGACAGTCATGCTCGACGCAACCGTCGGCACGCCGTTCCTGTACCAACCGCTACAACGCGAAGACGCCGACGAACGACCCGACTACGTCATTCACAGCTATACCAAAGATCTGAGCGGTTGCGGTGGCGCGATCGCTGGTTGTGTGATTGGCAAAAACGAAAACATGTTCATCCCAAAAGGCGAATCATTCAATGGCCATTCCTGGGACAACACAATGTTCTGGAACGTTTACTATGTCAAAGGCGCCTTTCTGAACGCCGACGCCGCGTTCGAAGTCATGCAGGGAATGCGAACGCTGACGGTCCGCATGCTTCGCAAATGCATCACCACCAGCATCCTCGCGAAATTCATGAACTCGCACCCAAAGATCAATGTTCACTGTTCGGCGATCGAGAACAACGAGAATTCAGAATTCCGCAAACGGTTCATGTACCTTGGATTGCCTGCACCGCTGTTTACCATCGACATGGGTGACATTCCAAAAGATTCGTTCCAGCGTTTCTTCGACATGTTGTCGCCAACTTTCGGCCACATGATCAGCCTTGGCCAATCCAACACAATCGTCAGCTGTCCATCATTAACCACGCACAGCGAATTGAACGAAGACGCATTGCATGACGCCGGCATGACTCCAACTACGATTCGTTTCGCAGTCGGCGACGAAGATCCAGCGGATTTGATCAAGCACTTGATCTACGCGGCACAAGCAACCATCGATCACGACGTTGCTGGCTTTTCGGACGGGTTCCTTGATGCTGAAAAAGCGAAGCAAATGATCCGTGACACATACGTGGAAGTTCATGCGGCTCATGTCGACGCTCAACTGGACGCCGGCGATACCGCCTGGTATTAAATCCGCGAAACCTGCCGAAATCTGCGACTTCCGCGCTTCGGCGGGTAAACCTGTAACCGATACAAACGGCCCTGCAATCGCAGGGCTTTTTATTGCGCCACAAAAATCCCCAACTCTTTTTCGATATTCCAGGTTTACCGACGAAGTACTTTTGAAAGAACAATTGACTTCAACCAGGGAGCAAACGCATGAACGAATTCCTTGCAGTATTAGTCGAAGGTCTCTTTGAACATTGGGCCAAAGTTGCCGTCGGTGCAAGCTTGATGGCGATCGGTTGGCTTTTCGGCTGGATTAAGGCTCGTGGGCGCTGGAAAAGAAAGGAATTCTTTGAACGCATCAATTTTTCTCTGAATTCGATCAACGACAATAAGCTTCAAATTCGTACTCTGATGGAAGAGTCGGCGGACAATGTTTTCTTGAACAAAGTTGCAGTCAACCGATTGCTTTCGGCTGCCAACAGCACTTCCTCAAAAAACCCTGTCATTCCGCTGTCTAAAGACGACTACTGGTTCTACTTGAACGCAGTTCTAAATGAGGTATCTGAAAAATTCGCTGCCGGTTTTATCCGCCGCGACGTTGGGCACAAGGTAGAGCCTCACCGCTATACGCTTTGTCTAACCAACGAATTCGACGGTGCCATCAAGACTCGCAAAATCCGAGTCATGCTCGTTCGCACCGAAGTACTTTCAAATCTACCGACCGAAATGCCACAACTCGAAAGCCCAAACCACAAGACTCGATGGAAAACCTTGAAATTCATCTCTCGACGCATGACGACACATCCG
>CAYONX010000116.1:0-7168 GCA_964405425.1 uncultured Pirellulaceae bacterium
GAGCCTGGTTTCTTCTGCGTCCAAGTGATCCACTGGTAATGCAGGTTGAAATTTTCGGTGGCGGTATACCTGACGGCGTCACTGATAACACCGGCGGTACTGAAAACGTCATCCCAGATATTAACACCAATTTTTCAGGGCCTTTGATGACAAGAACGATGACAGTCATATTGGATACTGCGTCAACTGGATTTACTGCAGACTTCCTGATCGACGGTGTCTCGCAGTCGAGCGGATTTCAGCCGCTGTTTGAAGATGAAGATGGATTGATCCCGTTGACTGATGTTAGTTTCCTGGACAATGTCGGATTCACATGGGAAGGACAATCGCCGGGTGGTGTAGCAGGTGCCATCACAGTCGACAATTTCGAATTTTCAGCTGACGGAGGAAAAGTGCTGGTCGGCGACGTAAATTGCGATGGCTTTGTTGACTTGCTGGACGTCGGCCCATTTGTAGATTTGATTACGTCTGGAGGATCCGATCCCAAGGGTGACATCAATGGTGATACCTTTGTTGACTTGCTGGACGTCGGCCCATTTGTTGACCTGCTGATTGGTGGCTAATACTGCCAAAAAAGAACAAGCAAAAATTATGAACGGTAAAGCGGTCCCTGAAAAAATGCAGGTGACCGCTTTACCTTTTTTTGTGCCAATTTACCGGTCGTAATACAGCCATGACGTAAGAGCTCTCGCTGGGCGAAACCAACTTCTTTCTTCTACCGCTTGCGGCTATTTTTGATCCGACGAAAGGTAATGAAACAACGCTCGGATATCATCGTCGCTCATATTCTTCAAAAGAGCTTCGGGCATAAACGAAAGCTTCGTTGATTTAGAGTCTTCGATTTCCTTTGTTTCAATTGTCGTGACCTCTGTCGTCGTACGAATTCGAGTGACTTGAGGAGTCTGCTGCAAAACGACTCCGGTCACGAAACGACCATCATCCAGGATAAACTTCGTCGCCCGATAGGGGGCTGCAACGGCCGCATTGGGGTCGATGATGTTCTCGAGCAAGTAGCTCAAATTCTTGCGGTCGCCGCCAGTCAAATCAGGGCCAACGTTTTCTCCGCGCCCATGCATCACATGGCAAGTTGCACACTTTTCGACAAACAGTTTCTTTCCGACCTGGTATCGCGCAAAACTTTTGGCCGTTGTCAGATTTTCGTTCGCGGCACAAAGCTCGCGAACACGTTCCATTTCTTCCAGCAGTGCGGTGTCTGATTGGCGAATCGTGCCCCAGACTTTGGCAAGTTTTTCCGTCAATGCAGCGTCTTCGAAATTGGCTATCTGCCGAGCATGCAGAGCGGTAATCTCCTTATTGGGAATCTGATCCGTACTAACGGCCGTAAGCAATCGATCCGCCCATTCTTTTCGACAGGTCAGCGTATCGACGGCGATTCGTCTACCAATTGGATCAAGATACTTGAAACGATTCATGATCACCTGAGGAACATTCGAATTATCAGTGTAGACCATCGCCTTGATGACTGCATTGGACAACGCTTTGTTGGACGCCATTGGTCGCAGAAACGCAAACAGATCATCCGGTCGAGTCGCTGCATACTCGCCGATCGCCCGCTGACGTGATTCGACATTCACATCCTTGTTTTTCGCGATCTTGCGAAGTTCAGCGATTCCTTCCCCGTCCCCGAAAAGAACGTTTAACTTCTTCAAGTCAGCCAGGCTGGACGACACCAGTTCAGCATGCTGGACGTCATCGGTCTTGGACTTTGTCGCCAGTTCATAAACCTTGTCCCATCCAGCGGGCTTCTCGATTTTAGTCCGTCCTTCCAAAGCGAGCTTCATGCCTCGCGCGATGTTCGAGACGATTTCCGGTCGCCCGCAATTCAACAATTCCACCAGTTTGACGGTCATTTCCGGGCGCGTGTCTATCTCTGCAGCGATTCGCCTGGCAATGTTTTCACGAACCAAGGAGATCTTTGAATCAAGCATCAGCTGAAGAGCTTGTTCCCAATGAGGAATCACATGTGGCTCAAGTCGGTGCCAGATCAGGAATGGTTGCGTGCGGTCGCTTCCGTCTGCTTCATGGTTTAGTAACGTCTTGAAGATTTCAAAATCAGTTTCGAACTCGAATCGATTCAAAGCAGAGGCAATGTAAAGTCTGACCAAGCCGGAAGAATCATTGGCTGCCATTTCTGATAATCGGGCCTTTGCTTCTGGCGACAACTCCGGCTCCTCAGCCAGCAAACGAATTGCCCACGCGCGAACATGCTCGTTTCCAAACGTAGTCAAGTCCAGCAGGTAGGACTCACTCGTTCCACCCACGCTATACAACGCCCAAAGCGCTCGAAGCATGGAGCGAGAATCAAACGGCTGCGATTCATTGAATTGCGTTGCCTGCGTTTCGATAAACTTTTTTAGCGACGTTTTCACCGCCGTCATATCCTCACCGGCAACGGCACGTTCTTGAAGAATTCGACGAGCGTGTCGGACAAACCATTGGTTTTCCATGGCATTGCTGGAGACGAGTTGCGAGTCTGACCACTTCATCAGATCAAAGACGGTTGGCTGCTTTGCGTCACCATAAGTGATCTTGAAAATGCGACCGGAAGTTCGATGGATTCCGTCGTTCTCGTGGCATTCCCCGATGTCTGACCAGTCCAGCAAATACACTCCACCATCCGGGCCATACGACATCTCGATGCCGCGAAACCACGGGTCTTCCGACTTGATCATGTCCGGTTCATGGCGCGCGGTGTAACCGCAACCGTCTCGTTCGGCTCTTTCGACGTTAATTCGGCGGCCATGGAAATTCGCGGTGAACCATTTGTTGCGATACTGATCCGGCCAATTATCACCCAGGTAGCACATCAAACCGGTATGAGCATGTCCTCCACCTAATGAATCGGTAGTGTTAGACATGCCTTTTGTCTTGGTATCTGACCAACGCTCTGAACGATTCCAGTGGTAGTGGTCAGCTGCCTGCTCGATCACCTGGTACGTGTGCGGATTGAAATGGGTTCCGTACATTCGCCGGAATCGTGCACCGGGAACGACATGGAACATGTGCCCGATCACTGTGTTGATCATGAACATCTCACCATGATCATCGAAGTCAAAACCCCATGGATTGGTTCCTCCTTCGGCAACGATCTGAAATTCATGGGACTGTGGATGATATCTCCAGATGGAACAATTCATCGCGGTCCGCTGAGAAGGCGCAGAACCGGGCAGCCCGACGTAGGAGGTCGCTTGAATCCCGTGCCTGCCGTAGAGCCAACCGTCTGGTCCCCATCGCAAACCGTTGACGATGTTGTGTCGAATCTCTTCAGCATTGAATCCGTCCATCAAGACTTTCGGTGGTCCATCGGGAACGTCATCGCCGTCGGCGTCAGGAATAAACAACAAATTCGGAGCCGCGGTCAACCAGACGCCACCAAAGCCCAATTCGATACCAGTTAGCTTCTGGCCCTTGTCCCAGAAAACCGTCCGTTTATCAAAAACGCCATCGTGATCGATGTCTTCCAGTATGATGACTCGATCGTGCAGCTTCAGGTCGAAGTTCTGCTTGCGATCTGAGTAGGTCAGGCATTCGACGATCCACAATCGCCCTCGCGAATCCGAGGTCACCGCAATCGGCTGAATCACATCGGGTTCGTGCGCAAACAAAGTCGCCTTGAATCCAGTTGGCATCTTGAGGGCTTCAAGCGCCTCGGTGGGCGGAGTGAACGGGATTTCCAGCTTTTGCGTATTCGGCGGCTCAGATTCCTGTGCATGGATAAGACCTGGGATGGCCAAAACCAAAAAACACACAGGCCACAACCGACTAATCGTTACTGTATTTGTATTCATGTCATCAGTATAAATGCATTGCCGTGGATAGACACTAACCACCACAGACTAACGGGCAACAAAAAAGATACGACTCTTGTAAGTTGGAAAACAAACTCAGAGTCGAGCTATTGATGCTATTGGAATGACGAAACAGCACGCCTGTGGTATCTGGATGGCGTTGTTCAATAAAAAAAGGTTACGCAACAATTTGCTGCGTAACCTGAATTCAATTCAATGTGAATATTGTCATTCACAAATTAGCTTAGCTTCTTCGTCGTCGAGCCAATCCAGCTACAGAAACCAAACCGAGCAAAGCCAAACTGCTTGGCTCTGGAATAGCGTTTGATTTACCTGAAAAACTGAAATTAGCAACTGAGATCCCTCCACCAGCTGCTCCGCCTGGACCTTCAAACGTGAAACCTACATGGGCAAAATCAGCTAGAGTGCCAGGCACGCCTACGGCACCACCCGCCGCCGTTTGCGATACGCCGTCAATCAGAAAATCTGCAGTAAAGCCTGCTGAATCTGTGTTCAATATGACTTCAAGAGTTCTTGTCGTCAGAGCACCAGAATAATTGGTGTCGATATCCCCAATGGGATTTGCAGTATTAGCTCCACCAAAAATCTGGACTTGATCACTGAGGGGACTTTCTTCTGGACGGTAAAGAAACCAAGATCGGCCACCACTTTGGGCAAAGCGATCTTGTGGACGATTTAGAACTGAGGTTGAACCATTTTCAGAAAACCCAACGCCAAACCAATCATCGGAATCACTTGTAACATCGATTTGAACACTGTACGTATAGTCCGCCAACAGAGTCGTGGCGAGTGTGGCCGAACCCTCAAATTGCCCTGTATTTAAAATGCCATTGGCAGTAGCAAAACCATTGGCCGCCCAAATCGCGCCTGACGTATCTTCTGCAGTTCCGTCGAGGCTGCCTACTGCACCATCGTTCGAAGCAAAGTCTTCGCTAAAAATTTCATTTGCGTTCGCAAAACCTGCGAACATGGACACGACACCTAAAGCGGCTCCGGCCCAAACACAACGACTCAATCTCATGGTTGATGCTCCCTGTTAAAACTCATAAATTCGAATTCATGTATCCCGCCCTCACAGCCAGCTTAAGCGTTACATTAGTTATAGAATACCCCCAACCTTGCATAGTGTGGTAAGCTATTGTAATGATTTCTTCCGTTTTAATTGAACAATTGAACAAAAATCCCTCCCCCCCCTGTATTGACCAAGCGAATGGCGATTGAGTGAAGAGCTGGGAATCCACTCAATCGACTCATTCGGAGAAGGTTCTTAGTTTTGCAGCTGATCGATCGTTACTCCAACCAGACGAATTGAGCGCGAGCCAAAATCAGCTGCGGATTGGCAGGGACAGATTCGAAACGCTCCTTGAAATGGCTCCTTATAATTGTTCCAAACGTGCGAATTGGAATTGCTCGAGAAAGAGCTTAGCTCCGGCGGTGATCGGCAGGCGGTTTTTCATAAGATCGCGAATGAAGGGGCGAAGAACAGCGTAAGTTATTCTATGCAACAAAGCTGTATTTTGTGTTTGTTGCTGCTTTGATCACTCTTTGCGAAACCCAGTTCAATGTCACCAGCGACCGGCATCAGCTCCACTTCTTCTCGAAACGTTAGACCGCACGATCAAGAATCGTCCGAACGTCGGTTTCTAACGCTTCGTACCATTTTGGATGCCTGGTTGATACTAGGTAGTCTGTTAATGGCAATCGGCATGTTGTCGATGGCCCCTGGCGTTTTCAAGCCAAGTGCAAGACCTGAAATGATTGGCTGGTGGCTGAGCTGGTTCACCAGTTGCAGTTTGGTCGCCGGTATATCCTTTTGTTGGGTGAGTTCGGTGTCACGGAAACTGACTTTTAGTTTACTGTTGATGTTTCTACTCACACTTTACTATCCAAATTATCTAGTATGGTGGTTTGCCCCCGAACACTTTTTCGAGATGTTTGAGCTGCAAATGATGTTTCTAGTTTTCGCTGCCTGGGGAGTGATTGGTTTAGGGCTGATTTGTATTGAGCAGCGGGCGGGCGACCGCGTTCCTGAATCATCGTTTCACACTACCGTGTTTTCGCCAAAAATTGTTTTATCTAGAATACTGGCTAGTTTCGTCTTTGGATGCGGTGTGGCGGCGATTCTAGGCCTGGGAATTTTTGGGACGCCGCTATGGTTCGATCAGTGCGCCAGTACATGGTGGCCAGTGGCTGAGGCGGTCCTGGTCGAACCTGCAGAGCCAAATGAAAAGTGGCTCAACTACACCTACCAAGTCGACGGTGTGGAATATTTTGGTTCACGCGAAGTCACCTTTCTAGAACCCAAATTCAACTTTAGCGTGCACGGTAGCGCAGCAGAACGATTGGTTGAATTGAAATCACAGTCGGTGTTTCCTGTTTCTTACAACCCGAATTCTCCCGGGGAATCGTTGTTGGAGCCTGGAGCCTCCAACTTGTTTATCATGTCTGTTTGGACAAGCTGTTGCTGCTTGGCCTTTCTACCACTCGGTTTTCGTTCGCTACGCAACACGTATAGTGGGATCTCGATTTTCAAAGGGATGGCAAACGAATGCACCATGCTTGAATTCGTAGTGATGCTTATGATGTTGGCGGGAATTGCGTTAAGACTCTTTTCCTGGGGAGGCCTTGTTCTTGGATTCGAGGGAGAATATGTCGCCGCAATTTTGCTGGTAATCGCGATAGGCTGGGCATACCGACAGAGCAAGAAATTTGCTCAAGAGTTGCAAGCAACAAACGGTTTGACGACGGTTGCAGGGTGACCGTTTGAAGCTACGGTTTGCTTTACATTTGAAGCTCTTTCCCACGCAGGCGGAACTTTATCTGTAGCTTCTTACAATCATTTAACCAGCGCTTATTTGCCAATAGCAATCCGGTGCCATGCGCTTGCTGTCGGCTTCGTGCAACAAGCCATTCATTGCACAAGCGGGTTTTACTTACACAGACTTACACAGCGTCAGAGTTTAGGCGTAGAGTTGGAGACCTAAACAAAAAAATGACTTGCAGGCAAATATATATGCCTGCAAGTCGGTAAGAACGGCTCGAATTAATTGTCTTCTGCGTCCTGCTGTTCGTCTACCAACTCGTAATCGGAGCTTGGTGCGTCGTATGTAAATTCATCAATAACGACGATGGAAGTCGATTCTATTTCTGAGTTCAACAAAAATGTGTGATATGGGCCCATCCATGTTTGTGCCTTAATAGATCCTGGAATAAATTCAATATTTCGCATATCCAAAATTCTCGCGACTTCCTCCTCGGCTGCGTCGATTGCTGCTATGGCCAATCCAATATCAAAGTTGATGGGTAGTCCTTCGTACGCATCCAGATGAGCTTCGAAC
>CAYONX010000117.1:0-6851 GCA_964405425.1 uncultured Pirellulaceae bacterium
TCAGGTTCGGCAAACGGACCTATTGATTGTCAATTTCAGAATCAATTAGGATCTCGCCTTCAAGTTGCTCGGATATGCCCTCTTCTTCAAACGGAGGGTAGTCCGCTTCGACGATCACTTCCTGTGTCTGAATGGGTTCCAGCGCCAACTCAGCTACACATTCTTTACCGTCGCACAAATTGGCATAACCGATTGAACGGTAGGTCTTAACCAACGCCAATGCCACGTCCCGGCGAGTTTCGACAGCCTGATTTCGTGACAAAGCCAATTTCGATTGCAAATCAAGCACTTTAGTAAAATCCAGTCTACCCGCTTCGAAGGCTGCCGATGCAAGTTCAACCGCTTCAAAATTGGCCGCTTCAACCTTCGCCTCGATTTCAAGCTGTTCAGACTTCTTGATGAATTCGATAATCGCATCCTCAACTTCACGATGCGCCGTCAGCATTTTGTTTCGGTAGTCAAATAGCGCCTGTTCCGATTTGGCTCGTCTGGCACATTCTGCCTGCTGTAATAGCTCAGGATTGAATCGGCTCAAGAGTCGTGTAGTGAAATCTTCCGCTGTACAACAAGTCGCAGAATAACGATCGGCAGCGGCTGCAAGATCAGCTCGACAATTCAGCAAAGTGCCCGGCGTATCAATGGAAAGCGGCCTGACGATCTCAGGGATCGAGCCGGGTGGTTCGATGACTTCGCAAATCTCGCCTGGCAATTTCCCCGCGATCACGGCAAGTGCATTCGAATAAAGCCGGCGCGCCATCTCCAATTGCGGAACAGCTGATCGAATCGTTTCCAGATTCGAAACCGCTAATGCCAAATCAAATTCGCTGGAGCGGCCTTCATCCAGTTTCGCCTGAGCCAGTTCAAGGTTGTGCTCCTGAAGCAAGACATTTGAATTAGCGAGCTCCAATCTTTCATCGGTCGCTCGGATGTTGATGTACAATTCAATGGCTTTAGCGATCAACTCATTGATCGCATGTTGGTGAGATTTGGAGTACTCGCAAACTCGGACGCCCGCAAGACAAGCTGCCGACATTCCCGGCAACACCGGCGGAGGAGGACGAAACTGCACCAATTTCAAATCGGCCATATTTCGCAAATGAATGGCTTCGTCAATCCGCGCGCAGCTTGCCTTGATCGTCAGATTTTGACACTTTATCTGCTGGACAAGCGAGTTGATTTTTGGATCATTGAATTCACGCCACCAGCAATTTTCGAGTAGCGGAGAATTCGTGACATAGGTCGAACCGGAATCTTGATAGGCAGCCCCAACCAATGCACAGGGCCTTTTACGACAGCAAGCTTCGCGCGCACTCCGGCAACCACAAAACCCCGCCAGCATTGTAAAAACAACCAGCCAGTGAATTACACAACTCGTATGAAATTGTTGAATTCGTGTCATTGATGGCGAAAATACGATATTTTGGTCTTAAAAACCGGACAGTTTCATTTAAACACTCGATAATCCTTCTAAGTCGTGTAATCGACGCGACTAACAATACGAATAAATCCGGAACGCCTGCTTGGTATTACCAATTCAAGCCGTTTAAATTAACTATCCGTCACAGCTTGCCATCATGGACCATTCCCGATGAAGCTCATACCAATATTCAACCGCCTTACCTTGCTGGGGGTAATTCTATTTGCCTTCAGTGGATGCGAAGTTGAAGAGAAAAAAATCGCCGACAAAAAACCTCGTCCAGTTGAGCTGGCCGTTTTGTCAAAACAAACGCCACCAGGACGAGCCCTCGTTCCCGCTGTGGTTGCATCCTGGAAAACTGAAAAAGTTGGTGCCGAGGTCGCGGGCAGCGTCAAGTGGATCGTTGAAAACAACAGCGACATCCAAGGCCGTATTCGTGACGACGATGGCACGCTGATCATGGAAGGCACTCCGATCGCTCAGATTGACACCGAACGATATGATCTGCAAAAGGAAGCGGCGGAAGCGGAAGTGGCCCGAGCGAAGAACGCGATCGAGGCTGTGGAAATCGAAATTGCAAATACGATCCCATCTCAGATGCGTGCAGCGGAAGCGGTTCAAAAGCGAGCGAAGATAGAATACGACCGCAGTGTCAAATTATTCAAGATCGGTGCCGCATCCGGATCAGACGTTGATCGAGACGAAGCGAATTACGCTGAAGTGCAAGAGAAGATTAAGCAACTCGAATCGCTGCTCGCAGCAAAACGGACAGATCAGGAATCTCGACAATCGAATCTGTTGAAAGCTAAAAAAGCATTGCGAGCAGCTGAGCGTAGCGTCGAAGACGGCACGTTGTACTCATCATTCAGCGGCCAGATTTCACAGACGCTGGCGGTACCAGGCAGCATCGTTGCAGCCGGACAACCGATCGCGGTGCTGCAGATGATGGATCCGATCAAAGTCGAGTTGGAAGTTTCACCAGACGTTTCCCGCCAGCTGCAAGACCGACAACGGCTGAGTGTCTTACTTAAGCAAGCCAGTGGGTCGACGCTGGAGCTCGACGGTATGCTCTATCAAATTGATTCTGTCGCCGATCCGAAGCAGCGCACCTTCACGGTTACCATCTTGATTGCCAACAAACGATTGGTGACTGAGCTGGATGAAAAGCAGGACATTGCTATGACAGAGCAAACCTGGCGTTTGGACTTTCAATTCTTCGAAGGCGCCGAGACTGGCAAGCACTACGCTCCAATCGAAGCGATTCATACAGACGCCGAAGGTGAATTTGTCTGGAAGATCAATAACCTGACTGCCCATGATTCGCTACCTGAAGATCGAATATTGCAAGTTGAGAAAATGCGAGTGACGACGCGACAGAAAAATCTGTCGTTCCTTGGCAATTGGGTGTTTGACGAAGTTGAATTTCAGGACACGTCGTTTGACCCGACTACCAATTTGATTGCAGGCAAGCTGCAAGTTTGCGTTGGAGAGCCAGAAGATTGGAACGGAACGGAATTGTTCATTGAAAAAAGCAAAGGCCAATGGCTGCTTCGACCCGGCGACGTCGTTCAAGTCGATCTATCCGAAAGCAACCTGCAATCCGGTTACTTTGTCCCGATGGATGCCATCGCAAGACAAAATGGCAAAAACGTCTTGTTCCTGATTGATGAAAGTGCATCGGAAACTGTCGTTCGGGCAAACGAAATCAAAGTTATGAAAACAGATTCGCATATCTCGTCGCTGGTCCGCATTGAATCCGTTGACCCAGGCGTGGATTTGGATGGCAAGCGTTTTGTGACCAAGGGCACTCACTTTCTGCGAGACGAACAACCAGTTCGGCTTGTGTATTCGGAGGACGGTGAATGAACCTCGCAGCATGGGCAATGAAATATCGGCCAGTTGTCATAACACTGGTTGCTCTGGTGACGCTTTGGGGAGCTTGGACTTACCAGACAATGCCGCGTCGCGAGGATCCGGAATTCACGATCCGCCGCTGTGTCGTTGCGGCGCGATGGCCAGGTGCTTCGGCAATCAAAGTTGAAGAACTGGTTACCGACAAGCTGGAATCGACGCTGGATGGGATTGAAGAAGTCAAGGAATTGAAATCGACGACGACGGAAGGCCTGTCCATCATCTACGTCGAACTCGAAAACAGTGTTCCCGTTAGCGATATCCAAAACGCCTGGGACAAGATTCGCGCCAAAGTCGCACTCGTCCCGATGCCTGCTCGAAACATTCGCCCCATCGTCAATGACGATTTCGGAGATATGTCGGTTCTGATATTAGCGCTGTATCAAAAGCCACTTGAAGGTGAATCAGAAGTCCGCCCGGAAGTACGCTACACAACTCGCGAATTGGAAGAATACGCTGATCAGATTCGTGACAAGTTTCGATTGCTGCCTGGTGTGGCAAAAGTTGAGAAACACGGTGTCAACAACGAGGCGATTTATATCGAGTCCGACCTGGCCAACTGGTCGAATGTCGATTTGACGATTGATCAGCTGCGTCAGCTGGTTGCCGGTCGAAATATCGTTGCCTCTGGTGGCAGCGTGAGTACCGACACCGGCAAGTTCAATATTAAAGCCGAAGGTGAATTTGATGCGGTGAATGAAATTGAGTCTATTCTGGTCGGTGCCGTCGCGACTGGCGATTCAATCAATCCAGTTCGCTTGTCCGATCTCGGTCTGGTTGTCGAACGCTCCTACGTTGACCCAGCTTCGTACGTTTGTCGCTTCACTGACCACGAAGCCAGCTATCCAGCGATCTTGCTGGGCGTGACCATGCGATCGGGTTCAAGCATCATCGAAGTTTGCGAAACTTGCATGGACCGCTTGAACGTGATGACCGACGTTGAACAAACATTGCCTGCGGACCTGGGTGTCACGCCAGTTTCGCAGCAATCGGATAACGTGAAAGACAAGATGTCAGATGTTATCAACAACGTGATTGCGGCGATTGTGATTGTGGTGATCGTAGTATTTCTACTCGTCGGCTACCGGACAGCCACGGTCATGGCCGCCAACATTCCAATTGTTGTGTTGTCTTCCGTCGCTGCCATTCACCTGTTTGGTGTCCAGCTGGAACAAGTGACACTGGCCTCCATAATTATCTCACTGGGTTTACTGGTGGATAACGCCGTTCAGGTTTGCGATCAAACTCGCGTCAATCTGATCGACAACATGGGCCCGAAGCAGGCGGCGATCGAAGCGGCAAAAACTTTAATGCTGCCCATGCTGATCGGCACACTGACCACCGTCGCGGCATTCTTCCCGATGCTGCTGGCTCTTGAAGGACCAGAAGGGGAATACATTTCCAGTCTGCCCATTACATTATCAACAACATTGATGTTGAGTTGGTTACTGGCGATGTCGATTTGTGTCATCCTGGCTGCCGCATTTATCCGAGCACCAAAAAACGCCGATTCGCCAGCGGGCCCGATCCCATGGCTGATGACTAAAGCAGCGCAGGCATGTTCAAGTCTGTTTCGCAAAAAATCAAAATCAAAATCGAATTCGCAAGCGGCAGTTCGCCCTGCGTCGCGCGAGAATTTCTTTCTCAAATTTTACGGCTGGACAGCCGCAATTGCCCTTCAACAAAAATGGTTAGTCGTTGCAATCAGCATCGCGTTACTGATTGGTAGTGCTCTGTTGCCGATCAGTACAGAATTCTTTCCCAAAGATCAGCGTGATCAATTCGTGATCAATGTCGCCTTGCCGGAAACCGCAACCATCGAACACACCGACGAAGCGGTCGCAAAACTGGAGACGATTATTCGCACGTTGAGCCCGTCAGTTAACGCCGACGGACAATCGATCGAAAGACTTCGCGCAATGCGAGCCATTGTTGGCGGCGGCGGTTCTCGCTGGGCATTAGCGATCGACCCGCCGGCCCCCGGCTCCAACATTGCCGAAGTCCTTGTTCGAACGACTGACGGCGCCGTAACGGCTGGCTTTATCGACGACATACGCCGAGTCGCTGAAGAAGGTGACGAGCAATTGGAACTTCAAGCAATTGCCGGTGCCAGAATTTCTCCCAAGGCTTTGTCACTCGGGCCGCCGTCAGAGCCTGTTTTGATTCGAATTTCTGGTGAGGGCTTTGCCAGCATCAAGCGTTTGCGCGGTGTCGCGGATCGAGTGAAAAAACTGGTCGAGAATCATCCACACACCTGGGATGTCCACGATTCGTGGGGCAACGATGGCTTTCAAATCAAGTTGGACATCGACAATGAACGAGCGAATTTGGCTGGCGTCACCAATTACGACATCGCCAATACGCTGAGTGCGTACTACACCGGGTTGGAGTTATCAAAATTCCGTGAAGGCGGGCACTTGATCCCCGTTTATTTTCGATTGACGCCAGACGATCGGCGAGATTTATCGGGAATTGAATCGGCTTTCGTCGAAGGGCACAACGGAAAAGTCCCGTTGGAATCCATCGCAACTGCCAGACCGGCGTGGGAGCCAACAAAGATCAAACGGAAACAACTGAATCGGTCGATTGATGTCGTTGCCGATGTGGAAAATGGCGTTGCTGGAAATGATGTGATTTTGTCGATCATGAATTCAGCCGAGATGAAGCAGATCATTGAAGAACTTCCCACTGGGTACGAAATCGAAGTCGGAGGTTCCTACGAGAAAAGTCAGGAGTCGATGAGTCAGATGATTGTTTCGTTTGCGATTTCGTTTGTCTTGATCGTCTTCATTTTGGTTGTGCAATACAACGGTTGGTCAAAGACACTTTTGATTCTGGCGACGCTACCACTGGCGGTCATGGGCGCCTTGTTTGGTTTATGGATTTCAGGCAATCCACTCGGCTTCATGCCGCAGCTTGGTCTACTGTCGTTGTTCGGAATTGTCTTGAATACAGGAGTCATATTCATCGAATTTGCCGACATCCTGATTAGTCAGCGGGCTGAAAATGCAGAAGGCAATGACGAGTCCGGTCCGATATCCGGAATTTCACAAGCGGCGTTTCGCGACTGCCTGGTGGCGGCTGGCAAGCAACGCATGCTACCGATCTTTTTAACCACTGCAACCACCGTGGGCGGCTTGTTTCCGTTAGCACTTTCCGGCGGACCACTTTGGGAAGGTTTAGCGTGGCTGATGATTTATGGTCTGATTGTGGCAACCGCTTTGACCTTGTACGTTGTCCCGGCCTTGTACGCGATCGTGGTGGAAACGTTTGGCATTCAACCGATTGCTGCGACTGATTGAGTTTACCGGAAGTAGTTGCGAGGATTCGCATCGACTCGCGTGACTCGAAGGTTGGCAGAAAGTTTTTCACCAAGTTTGGACTCGAGCCACAGCATAGCTCGATCAAAAATATCAAACTTCTTGCGACTGCCTTGAAGCAATAATGCAAATCGCAGGCTGGAACAAATGTAAGCGCTTTGTGAACTACAGTCGCTCTTTTCTTCGTGTTTGGGCGATATCCC
>CAYONX010000118.1:0-6173 GCA_964405425.1 uncultured Pirellulaceae bacterium
GGCAGTAACGTTTTGCTGTTGTAAGGATTCGCCGTGACTGTGATCTCACCACCGTAACCGCGACGAGTCGCACGACCTGGTAGAACTGAAACTGGGATGCGAACCAGATTCAGTGCATACCCAGGCGCATCGGATGTGTCGTCGCCTTCGTTGATTCGGCGAAGCTGTGATAGATGGTTCAAGTAGCGGTTTAACTGGTCTAATTCGATCACAGGTTCCAAGTTGTTTGCCGCAGAAAAAACTGTTCGTGGATTGACTGGTTCCAGGTTTTCAAATGTTACCGTTTGCGACGTAGTGGTTGCCGTTGTCGGCGGGGCATCCGACCCTTCCGGTGGAGGTACTTGCTCAGTTGTCACGCTAGCGGCTAACGGACCCGTTGTTCCGGTCCCAAACGCAAAATTGTTCTGGTTTGATGGCGATGGCGTGGCGGATGCGCCAATTGACAATGCCGTTGCCAGGTCCGAGATATCGGAGCGAATGATTTGAGCGTTGTCTCGAAGCTGAAAACTGCCGATTCGGGCAGCTAGTTGCGCCTCAATTTCACGGCGAAATTTGGTTAATCGTGATTCACCCCAGACGTCAGGTTGCTTGGCCACGATCGTGCCGTTTTCATCCAGATAGTTTTCAAGCCAGTCAATTTCAAGGGCCAGTTGCTCAACTGCATTGTCACACGCAGTGGTTGGCGCGGCAGCCTTGAGTCCTATTTTTTGTTTAACATCTCTGTGGAAATTCTTTACTCGCTGGAGCACATCCTGACCATACAGTGCGTGCGGAGGAGTAACGATTGCAACGATTATTATCATTGCGGCGATGATACGGCTCGAAATACAAGCCACAATTTTAACACCCATGTCCTTTTGCTCCGCCATTAATGATATTGATTTTTAAACGAGAATTTAGGGAAACCCCTATTCCATGGTTTGTATCGGTTCATCAGGGGGGTGTTAGAATTAGAAATTATAACAATTGAATTAAAAAGAATGCCTTGACGTTCAAGTTTCCTGATTGAGTCTCGTATAACAATTGGGTGTTCTTAAACGCAAACATTTTTGCAACCGACAGTTACCCCAAAACAACTTGCCAACTGTCAGGCATTTGAACTCACATGAACCGGCTCAAAATATCCACTGAGTAAGCGAGGACGGCAACCTCAGAAGCTTCCGTAAATCGCGGTGTGGTGGACGGTTAGAGTGAATGCCAATGAGCGCAATATCGATTGGCGGTTGGATTATTTTTGGTTGCCGATTCGATCATGGATAGAGTTTCCAAAGTGCGTATTCGCAGCGAAGTGTATGGCTCAGTCACTGCTCGATCGAAATAACGCTTGATTGAGCAGTTTCAGCTTCGATCTTGCTGGCATAGTTAATAACGGGTTGTTATTATTCAAAATAGATAGCTCATCGATTCGGCTTCTTAAATGGGTTCAACAATGCAAAAACTACTGCGAAGAAATTTCCAATTCAAGCAATATGAGGTTCTTGAACCAAGGAACTTGCTTGCCGCAACTATTTCGTTTTTCCCAGTCAGCGGATTCGTCTCTATTCAAGGCACATCGCAGAACGATACGGTTCGGGTCGAAAATCTAACCCCAAACTCACTAGACGTAACCGTCGTTGGTGGTGTGACTGAATCGTTTGACTTGTCATCCGTTGAGCGAGTTTTTTTTCTGGGCAACGAAGGAAATGACACGTTCATCAATTCGACCAGCGTTCCAAATTCAGCTTTCGGCGGCGACGGAGATGATGTGATTATTGGCGGTTTCGCCGACGATATCATCAACGGTTCAGCCGGTCAGGATGAGCTTCGTGGCCGCGATGGCAATGATGACATCAACGGTGGTAATGGGAACGATCGGATTTTCCCCGGGCGAGGCGAAGATTATTCCGTGGGCTTTAACGGTGACGATTTCATCAGTGATTTCGAGGGCGGAGGGACTGTTGATGGATCCTTCGGAGATGACATGATCGAAGTCGGGTTTGGCGAATTCTTCATATTCGGTAGCGATGGCAACGACAACATTATTGGTGGACCGGGTGACGACAGAATTTTTGGCGGAAATGGTGACGATGTCTTGTCTGGAGGGGAAGGCAATGACAACATCGATGGCGGTATTGGAATCGATCAAATTTTTGGAGAAGACGGCGACGATTTCATCTTCGGAAATGACGGCGACGATTTCATTGTCGGTGGTTCAGGGGCCAACGAAATAAGTGGTGGCAAAGGTGACGACCAAATCGAAGGACTAGTAATTCCATTTACCTCATCACCGCAGGACTTTGGCTCGAACCTGATTTTTGGAAATGGCGGGAACGATGTCATCATCGGTGGGCCTGGAAATGACATGTTGATCGGTGGCCAGGGAGACGATGAAATCTTTGGCTCATTCGGCAACGATGAAATTCGGGGACTGGCGGGCAACGATACGCTCAGTGGCGATGCCGGATTCGATGAGTTGTTTGGAGGTCGAGGGAACGACTACATTTCTGGAGGAGGAGCCAGCGATAGAATCTTTGGAGGGCGAGAGCAGGACACACTGGTCGGCAACTCCGGAGCGGACGAAATCTTTGGTGGCGATCAAAACGACATCATTTATGGAGACGAAGAAGGAGACAATGAAAGCTCTTTTGCCGGCGGCAGCGACTTGATTGTTGGTGGTTTTGGGAGTGATTTGATCTTTGCTGGAGGGGGAAACGACAGGGTTTTTGCAGGCGCAGGGAATGACGAGATTCACGGCGAGCTTGGTATTGACAACATATTTGCAGGTGCAGGTGATGACACCGTCTTTGGGGGAGCTGATGCGGACACTATTCACGGCCTGGGTGGTAACGATCTGTTATCTGGCAACAGCGATAACGATCGTATTTTCGGCGGATCGGGCGATGATGAAATCAAAGGCGGTGGTGGAAATGACAACCTGTACGCAGGAAGCGGAGACGATGGTGTTTTTGGTGGTTCGGGGTTGGACGGGCTGGTAGGCGGAACCGGAAACGATCTGCTTTTTGGTGGCCAGGAATCGGACCGATTCTTGACTCAAACTAATTCTTCAATCTTCGATTTTACAGAAGAAGATGCTGAAATCAAAATTCGTACCGCGCCGAATAGTTTTTGGACTGAAGAACAACTGGAGTTGGTCGACTTTGGTTTCCAACAGCTACACGTGGTTGCGGAAAACGATTTTGTTCGTACTGGAAACAATCGATTGTTAACTGATCCTTTTACGGACGAACCAATCGTTGTTTTAAAAGATGATTCTTTAGCACCATCGCCCAGACTCGGATTCAGTTCGTTCGATGGAAATGTCAGAACCTATACGTTTGGCAGTTTCCAGTCGGATGCACCGACTTTTGAAACAGTCAGTTTTGAAATCATACGCGAAATCGCCCGAGTGTGGGCAAGTGATGAGGCAATTGCATCCAGATTACCTCAGTCGAACTTTCGAACGTTTACTCAATTTCGCACGTTTAGCGATTGGACGACAACACCGTTCAACCCGGACAATTTTACGCTCTCAGGCGATGGTAGCGAGTTTTTTCGAACCGGCAGCGAATTTGCTGATGATCCTTTCGCAACCTTCAATTCAGTGGATGACTTCGCCAGTGTTTGGGCCGAAGGCTTGAATCCAGTCAATCTGTTTCTGTCCGTCCCAGGACAAAAAACCAGTTTTGTGTACAACCTGATAAATGACTTGGTGGATGCGTAGTAATTCTGCTGAAGCTCAACGGCAAACTACTTTTCATAATTTAAGACAACAAAGAGCCCCGATCAAATTCGATCGGGGCTTTTCGATCATCAGCTTTAAATGCTTGACTACTGGGATTAAATCGCGACATGGGATGTCCTAGTCATTGCGTTTAAACATTCACGGTGAAGTTGACGCAATCAAAGATACCGGGCAAATCAAAGGTTCCGCACAAAGATAAATCAAACGTACCGCGGACCGATTTGAACGCGCCGGAATAAATTCACTGCGACCGCTGCACCAAAAATTTGGCCAGCGGAAAGAAAGCGGAAACTTAGTTTGGTGTGATCCATCTCTGTTAATATCTGGCCACAGACGTCGTCCGGGCGTCATAGTTCAGGTTCAAGGACAGGGTCAAAATGAAAGTAACATTCGCCACATCGTTTCTAATCTTTTTCTGGTCGCTGAGCGTCTCAATGGCGCAACTTCAAGTCGTGCCGCCGAGCCTTGCGCCCGGAGCGAGGTATCGGCTGGTATTCGTGACAACAAGCACGACCGACGCAACTTCTTCGGAGATTGACGACTACAACAATCTGGCTCAGTCGAACGCAAACTCGATTCCTGAACTTGCTGCTCTTGGTGCACAATGGCGTGCGATCGCCTCAACTGCGGCCATCAATGCTCGGGACAACACGCAAACAGATCCGGATAACATTGAGCACACCGACGTGCCTGTTTTTCTGATCGTAGACGAATCTATCGACAAAGAGACGATGATAGCGACCGGTAACTCAGACCTTTGGGACGGCTCAATCTTCCAACCGATCAACAATCATGAAAATGGCGCGACACCGACGAACCCGATCGCCCAGGTGTGGACGGGCACTAACGCCGACGGCCTACAATCCCCATGGCCACTTGGAGAGCTCGCAATCGCCGGGGTTGGCAGCTACACACAGTCGGCAATGGGCTGGATGAGAATAGGTTCTAACACGTCGTCCATCGCGAATCCGGTGTACGCGATTAGTTCCGTACTGATAACACCATTTGACGAAAGTCGCTATGCGTCAACGGTGACCGAATCGAGTGAACCAGGTCAAGATGTAAATCTTGTTTTGGGGCCTCCTGATGGACTCGTCAAAGACTTCAACGATTTGGACGGGGTCACGCCTGGATATGTCATCGTGGAGTTTCCAGACGACATTATTGATCGACCTGGAAACGACATCCGCATTCATCTTGTTGATTGGGATGACGCATCGGAAGAATTCATTCTCCTTGGCAGTGACACGGGTGTATTCGGCTCGTTTTATGAAATTGGCTTTGCAGGCCCACCCACTGGAGCAGCAGCGGAGCCGTTTGAAGTCGATTTCGACATTTCAGGTATAATTGAGTTAGCACAAGGTTTTCGATTCCTCGCGATCTCTAACGTAATCATTGATACGACGGTTGAATTTGAAGGTGCGGACATCGATGCCTTCGAGCTCTTAATTGACGGATGCAATCCAAGCGTTCTTCTTGGCGACTTGAATAACGACGATCAAGTCTCATTGTTGGACGTTGCTCCGTTCGTCGACGCACTGACAGGTGGCGGTGGCTTCGTCGAAGAGGCTGACATGAACTGCGACGGGGTACTGGACTTGTTGGACGTGGAACCGTTTGTCGAAACGCTCATTGCCGGCTAGAAGTCTTCAAATGTATTTCGAACGCTGGAATTCACCAAGAAAATTCAATCGGCATCGTCTTTGAAGAAGGCGATGCCTTTTTTTGTTCCCCGCACAAATCAAAGGTGCGCGGCGGCGATGCCGTCTGGACGCGCTCGTTCCGGGCGCAACAACGCGGGGAAGGCTTTCCAATAGAGCGGCCAATCGGATTTCTCTGGTCAACAAGGAAGAGCAACTATTCTACCGAGATAAACGTGCGATATGATGGATCAAACGTCGCTTAAAGAACCTGAACTTGATCGCGATTTCGCCTTTGGAAGTGTCGCAGCTGAAACTAGACTATACCGCTGTCAATTTCTGTGCTCCGTCGCATTTGCCGCATTTCGCATTCATGATCAACACGCTCTATTTACCAGAACTTCGAGAATTGTTGGCCGCCAACAACGGTTCGGAATTGCGCGGATTTTGCGAAGCGCTGCACCCGGCTCGCACAGCAGAATTCATGGAAGGCCTGACGACTGATGAAGCCTGGGCGGTACTTCGACACACCGAATCCCTCAACCGAGGCGAAATATTCAGCTATTTCGAGCTGGATCGTCAAAAAGAAATACTTGAGAGCCAGGACAGAGCCGAACTGGCTGAAATGGTTGCCGAAATGGCGCCTGATGATCGTGCGGATATTCTGCAGGATCTTGAGAATGAACTGCTACAGGATATTCTTCAGCGATTGCCGGTCGACGAACGGCGTGATTACTTGCGGCTTAGCCAATACCCCGAAGGTACCGCCGGTGCAGTGATGACGTCGGAAGTGGCGAAATTGGCTGCTGATC
>CAYONX010000119.1:0-6102 GCA_964405425.1 uncultured Pirellulaceae bacterium
GTGAAGTCATGTGGTTTTGAGTTATCGAAAGCAGAGGACACTGAGAAATCTGCTGTTGTCTACTCTGTGACCTCAGTGCCTCTGTGTTTCGTAAATCCCCTAGCCGCACATGGCTACGTGCTCACGCCCATCTGCAAAAACGTTAAGTCACATGGTTTTGAGTTATCGAAAGCAGATGTTGAAGGAATTGCTGAGAAGAAAAACACAGAGTCACAGAGGACACTGAGAAATCTGCTGTTGTTTCCTCTGTGATTTCTGTGCCTCTGTGTTTCAATTCAGTAGTAAAGATCAATTAAAAATTGAATTCGCGAGCAGTTACAACAAGCGGTCGGAATTGATAACCCAGCCAATAACTTAATCGCCCCAGGTTTTGCAAAGATCGTACTCTTGCGTCTTAGGGCGATAGACTTGATAGACTCGAAAGCCGGCGTCTGAAAATCGATCAAGCCACTGCCGAGGCTCGTCGAATGAGCGATTGATGTTTCTGATAAACGCTAAAAAATGAATTTCCAGATCGTGCTGGTCGCGATATTGTTTCGCCAAATCAAGTATACGCAAGCGTGCTTCATCTGAGTGCAGCAGTTTGATTTCAAGCAAAATCGGTTTCGCAGGCTTGATTCGCACCGCGGTTTGCAAGACCGCTTCGAGCGTAGGAATTCGCGCTCCGCCTTGTAACTGGAGAGCTTGTAGCTGTTCAAGCGGTAATGTGTTAACAGGTTGGTCGCCCACCGTTTCGCCAAGCACCGCTTGATTAATTTCAGTATTGGGAACAGCTGAAAGATCCCAATCGTGAAACACGATTAGACGATTATCAATGGTTTCCCGAATATCGCATTCGGAATATTTCCATTGCGACGAAGCCTCATGTTCTCGAATTCCTATTTCGAATGCTTCAATCGTATTGCCGGGAAGATCGGTTAGTAGATCACCACCGAGTTGGTGCCCATGGTTCGGTTGGCCTCGCATCAACCCCGGTCGCCAACAACCAACCACGATTATGATCGCCAGCAACAACGCAAGTGACGAAACAACGAAGATCCGCAGGCTGGTCTTCATGCTAACTCTGTCTAAAAGGGCGAGAGCGAATGGATGTGGGATATTTTAACGAGGCGCAGTTGATGTGGCCACGGGTGAAAAGCCGGCGGTTGCGAGGGCTAACACAATCACCATGCTCCCAGCGGAGCGACATGAATCGGTTGCTTGAAGAAGTGTTTAGATCGTACAGAAATTGTGTTGCCCGTATGGCACAAGCACTATGGTTCATTATGGTGCGGTTTTGTCGGTTGTGCAGGCTGGAGTACGAAACAAATGGTTGCTAGAGGCGGTGATTGATAACAAATTGGTGCAGCTTTGTTTATGCTGGAATGAAGGTAATATTCCCTTTTTCGGTCTGTCATGAATTCCAAAGTCGCGATCATCACCGGTTCCAGCCAGGGCATTGGTAAAGCTACTGCCGAGCAGTTGTTGCGTGCTGGCTATCAAGTGGTGATCAACTCGCGCAGCCCAGCCAAGCTTGCCAAAACGCAAAAACAACTTTCTCGGCTGGGTCCGGTTTTTGCTTTTGCTGCCGATGTTTCTTCATTTGAAGATTGCCAGCGGTTGGTTGCGGCAACGATTCAAAGGTTTGGTCGATTGGATGTTTTGATCAACAACGCTGGTTTGTCGATGCAGGGCGAATTGCAGGGCATGAATCCAGAGGTGTTTCAAAAAGTAGTTGGAGTCAATCTGATTGGTTCAGCCAATATGGCCAATGCGGCTTTGCCAGCGATCCGTCGTAGCGAAGGTCAAATCGTGTTTGTTTCCAGTTTGGCGGGACTGCTTGGCTTGCCAGGTTACTCAGCATATTCAGCTTCAAAAATGGCAATCACGGCACTGGCTCAATCTTTACGAGGAGAGTTGCAAGGGCAAGGCGTCCATATTGGTGTGGCGTACCTCGGCTTTACCGAGAACGATCCAGCGAAGCAGATTTATGATGCTGGCGGTAAAAAGATTCCCCAGCCGGACCGATCTTTCGTCCGTACTTTTCCGGTTCAAAAAACCGCTCGAGCATTACTTGTGATGGTTCAAAATCGAACGAGCAAAACGTTCATTGGGCCGCCGGGTCGCCTTTCAGCCTGGTTGGCTTGGATGTTTCCCAAGCTCAGTCAATGGTTAGTGCGGCGTAAATACCAACAACACATCCTGCAGCAGCCCCAAGCCGACTGCGTCGACCGGCCCAATATGATGGGTGACCGGGCAGCTGGGAATTCAGCCGCTGCGTCGACTTAGTGGCGAATACTCACTTCCTGAATCAAGCTTCTGAATCACAGCGATAACCACTGATCTTGGCGACGACATCACTGCCCCTTTGACAGTCTGTCTGCCAAAGCTGTGCGCCCCAATCGACGATGGGCGAGAGCCAGAAATCGTCGACGGCATTCGTTGGTCTCTTTTTCGTCGCTACAGATCGCTGATCGACGGGTGCAGCGAATGGCACGCAAACAAATGGAGGCGTTTAACTCGAGCAGCATTCCAAATACGCTTTGATACGATCCACAGGTATTAAATTGCGAACAGTAATCGCAGCAATAATCCTGTTTTAAAAATCGAAAAAGTGGCTTCGTCTTCTGGCCACCAAGGATCTGTTTGATGAAGGGCTTCAAATCCTGTTCACTGGCAAACGTCGCTAACTCAATTCGATGCCTCGTACTCAATTTGGGTTCCAGCGCCAGTTCGTGCAGCAGGTTTTGTTTGAATTGTTTACAATTCGTATTGCTGGCCAGGTACAGTATTTGTCTGAGCTGACTAACCAATTCTGATCGCGAAGTCATAGCAAGAATGGCGTTAAGTTTTTCGCCCTGCCGTGCTGCCTCAATTGCGCGGTCGATGTCGCCGCCGACATTGAAATAACCTGGTTCTCCAGCGACGGCGCCATCGTCGTACCATTGGGATGCCACCAGATTTTGGACAGGGCCTTCCGACCCCAATTTAGTATTCATCTTTTCAGATAAAGCCTTCGCATAACGGTTTACTGCGTCGTCAAACTGAAATGATGCGTCGTGCTGGTATCTTTGGAAGGTCAAAATCCGGAAACGGTTATTGAGCACGAATAGGCATCGTCCAATCACGTTTCCATCAGCGGTCTTGCCATACAGGACCTTTTTATTGATGTCGACGGCGTTGGCGATTGTAGAAAAGAAATTGGTTTCACCCGGCGACAGGCATGTATCAAAATGAAATCCCATTAACAGATAATCGAATATTTCGTTGGTGAATTCGAGAGTGTACGGCTGACCCGTTTTCGTTTGTTCTTCCCATGATTCACTTTGAACCCAAGGCACAAGCTCCACTCCTGCTGCTTCCATTGATTCCAGAAACCGAACATTTGCTGGTTCGGAATTAAAGCAATCAGTCGTGCCAGCTTCGGATTCAAACAGCAATCGCAACCCGAGCTTTTGATTGTCTGGTGTGAGTTGTAAAATTTCGGCGAGCAGGCGGCCGTATTTTGGCTGCAAGAGTTTTTCGAGGACGACTTCCGCATTGGGCGATCCTCGAAAATGTTGCTTGGCAATTTCACTGCCATTGCAGACAAATTGGTCGACGATCTCGTACAGCACTCGAGCTTCGAGTTTATCAATCAGGTTTTTTGCGCGGCGTGGTGAGACGTTGTCTGCCTTGTGCAGATAGCTGTTGATGTTGTTCAAACGTCCGGCAAGCCGTACAGCAAGTTCAGAGTCCAGATCTGCGATCGCCGCCAGCTTGGATTCGACGGATCTCTTTTCGTTTTTCAGCGCGGTGCGATTGGGAATGTCCTTGCCTAGAATTCGATCGGCAATCTTTTCTGCCGAATTGGAATGGCTAGCGAGTCGAGACAATGGTTCTTGAAAAGCTTCCGGGTAATTCGCGATCCATGAATGATCAGAGTTTTCATTGAAAGAACAGGAATTTGTCATCTGATTCAGGCACTCGTCGATGAAGCCAAAATGTTTCAGAACCAGACATATCCAGTGAAGATTCTCAAGTTTACCTAGTTGTTTGCTCCTGACTAATTGCGCAATCGCGGATTTGAGTCCAGGGTGCTCCGCCAGTGGAGCGAGGCCTTTCAACGATTCCATGAATTCGTATTTGTCTGCAATGACTTTCAATATCTCACACGAATCCGAAATGGAACTGGAGAACAAAATCGCCAACTTAACTTCTTCGCTTGCGACATACAGTTCTTCAACGCCTCCCATTTCCCGTAACATTCTTTCCGCTACATCAATGTCTTTCGCACCGGCGAAAAAACTGGAAATCGACTCGAGGATACTAGTGGAAATATTGGCCGGGTGAGGAGCCATTATTCGACCCAGAAGTCGAATCGTGCCGGACAGAACTTTGCGGTCATCCGGGAAACTATCACAGGCATTGGTGACAAAATCGTCGTCATAGTCCCCCGAAAGCGATTCCCAATGTGCAATCAACGATTTGGACGGTTTGTGTTTCTTTAGCAAGGTTGCCAAATGCCCGAGCGTAAAAATGAGATCATCACAACGCGTCAAGTCGCGTTCCGCATAGTCGCACCAGCGCACGAACATCCGAATGCGCAGGTTTTCCGGCAGCTGGATGAGAATCGCGTGCCAATGAAAATCCTGCATTTGGCGAAAGTGATACTTCGGCGAGACCTTTTTTAAACATGAGCAGAATTGGCTGATAGCTTCGATAACAGGCTTGAAATTGTGCTCCAACGAATCAGTTTCAGTCTTCAAAATGCTTAAGGTTTCATCAAAAACCGGCGGCAGGAATTGTTGTGTCTCAGCTTGATTGAGTAATCGGAGCCAGCGTTTTTCGTACGCGTCTAATTGCTGCTTGAAATCTGCGATGCTCAAAACAAATCCTGAAGTCAGCCACAAATCCAGTAGTTGAAATATTTTTTGTTGCTGCTTTTGTTTCAGTCCAAGTGTGAGGACGAACAGATCATGGACGTTCTTGCCGATGACCTGGCGCACGCTTGGAGCTTTTGGAGTTCGTCCCTGACTCGTTTCGTGCTGTTGCTGCTTTTTCTTGTTTATCGCTTTGAGTTGAGCCTTGTAGCCATCAATCCTCTGGAAGGCCTTTTTTGCTGTTGGACAGTGATACGCGTTTGTGTTGGAGAACAGTTCGGCGAGGTTGTTCAGCAACCCGGGCGACAACAGAAGTCTTGCCCGCCAAATCAAACATAGCATTGAAATTGACTGTTTGGAGTCCCACTGATTCGACGAGCAAAGCTTGGAAAGTGGCCATGCGTTTTCTTCCACCCATTGAATCGATCGGATTGAAGGTGTTTCCAAGCCTGTTAGCTCAAGATACCCCAAAGACTGCAATAGCGGAGTCAGCTTTGGATTCGCTTTCATCGCACTTGTCATGCGATTTACCCAGCGGCGAGGCATTGCGTCCGATTCAAGTACGCATTCAAACTTTGGCGCTTGACCGTCGTGGACCCATGACTTGCAGATCGTAAGCACATAATTCATTCGCGATTGCCATTCATCAACGCTCGCCACGAGTTCGGGCAAGGCACGTGGAAACCGATACACCAGTTTCTTGACCGTTGATTCCGCTACACGAATGTCTTCACGTGAAATCTTTTTTTCCTTAATGCTGCGATCGTTGGCAAAGTAAAACCACCCCGCTGCCGAAGCTTCAGTCGTGTTGCATTTTTCGGACTGCGGAAGCATCACAAAACCTGGCAACCATTCCAGGTTCTGTTTGAGCATCATCCGCGCACGTGAGACAGCAGTTTGCAGCTTGAGTCGATTGCCGTTCTCTGGTTTCATTGCGTCGAATCAATACGTTCCAAGATCGTAGTCCGTTCATACGGTGACACCCAAGAAGATAACAGGTTCGGTCAGCCATCACCCGTTGTTTCTGTACTGTAATGTTCATTGGGCCGCCGGGTCGCCTTTCAGCCTGGTTGGCTTGGATGTTTCCCAAGCTCAGTCAATGGTTAGTGCGGCGTAAATACCAACAACACATCCTGCAGCAGCCCCAAGCCGACTGCGTCGACCGGCCCAATATGATGGGTGACCGGGCAGCTGGGAATTCAGCCGCTGCGTCGACTTAGTGGCCAACGCCTTGGCAAATACCCACTTTCTGAATCACAGC
>CAYONX010000120.1:0-5656 GCA_964405425.1 uncultured Pirellulaceae bacterium
CAGCGATTCATCCAGCCTGTCATTAGTGAAGATTAGTGCCAATTAGTGTTCCCCTGGTTTGTTCGCCGAGCCTTATTCCAGATAAACCACCGCCTTAGGAACTTTTTTCTCTTCAAAGTCACAATTCGACAAATTGAATTCCATTGCGATTTAAACGAAAATCGCAATCGTTGCATCAGGTAATCGGAGAAGTAGCCAGAATGAAGAATGTTCAAATTGCAATTATTTTACTGCTGTTGGGCGCTTCGTTGGCCACTGCCGAGGAACCAACACTGCCAAATATTGTTATCCTTTACGCCGACGACATGGGGGTCGGTGACGTTTCTTATGGTGACGCCGACGCAAAGATTCAAACTCCGAACATTGATCAGATTGCCAGACAGGGTATGACTTTCAGTGACGGGCACAGCTCTTCAGGAATCTGTACTCCCAGTCGCTTTGCCTTGCTAACGGGCCAGCATCATTGGCGCCGCTTTCATGGCATCGTAACCGCTTTTGGACCAACCGTTTTTAAAGAAGGCGAATTCAATATCGCTCGGATGTTGAAAAAACAGGGCTATCAAACTGGTTGCTTTGGGAAGTGGCATCTCGGATGGGACTGGGATGCAATTCGAAAACTGGGTGTCACTAAAAAGGACAGAGCCCGGGCAGATTCTTACGACTGGACAAAGCGATTTCCCGCTGGACCGATTGACCAAGGCTTCGATTACTACTTTGGCGATGGAACAATCAATTTCCCACCCTTCTGTTGGATCGAGAACGATCGTTTTCTTACTATCCCAACCAAGCCGGTGATGAAATCAAAACCACTTGCTGGTGGCGGAACGTTTCGCAATGGGCCGATGGCCGAAGACTGGAACCCATACGACGTTTTGCCGACTATTACCCAAAAGGCAGTTGATTGGATTGGAGATCAAGACGCGAAGAAGCCTTTTTTCGCCTACCTCGCGTTCAACTCACCACACTACCCGATCGTGCCCAACAAGGAATTTCACGGCAAATCATCAGCCGGATACTACGGCGATTTTGTGATTGAGACCGATGCTATGGTCGGCAAGGTGATCGCTGCTTTGGAGAAAAAAGGAGTTGCCGAAAACACACTGATTATTTTTACGGCAGACAATGGTGCTGAGACGCATGCGTTTGAACGGTTGAAAAATTTCGATCAATGGAGTTCCGGAAAGTTTCGCGGCGTCAAACGTGATACGTATGAGGGTGGCCATCGGGTCCCTTTTATCGTGAGTTGGCCTGGCAAGATCAAAGCTGGCTCGAAATCGGATGAAGTGATCAGCCAGGTTGATTTTGCCGCGACGTTTGCAAACATCACCGGCTATTCGCTAGGCAAAAACGAAGCGATCGACAGCTATAATTTTATGCCAGTTCTCACGGGAACTGATTATGAGAAACCGCTGCGAGTCGCGACGGTTCAGAATACGAGCAGAACGTATGCATTGCGTCAGGGTGATTGGGTCTATTTCACCAAGCCATCGGGAGCGGAACAGAAAGAGAGAACACACTACTTGAATCATTTTGGCCTGACCGAATTTCCCGATGACGCTCCAGGATTGCTGTTCAATCTAAGAGAAGATCCGCGTCAATCGTCGAACCTTTACGATCAACATCCAAAAAAAGTGAAAGCGATGAGCGACTTGCTCAAGAGCTATCGCAACGGCAAACGCTGTGCGCCAGAGAGAATAAATTAGTCGAAGCATAAGCCACGTGGGTCATCCATTGCAGCATCTTATTCGTAGCTGGCGTCGCCAGAGTTCAGGAGCACTGGCAGTCCACCCGAAGTCTGGCGACATCGGCTCCAAGCTCAGTTGAGTCAGCCAGTTTCTTAACTTTTTCGTTGCCTGACTGACAATAAACGATCGATACGGATTATCGCAGACTGCTTCATGATGGTTAGCAGCAGGCAATAACAACTCAGCCGCATTTCCTGTTTTTCAAACAAAATTCAACAAATACGAAGATTCCGATGAGAGAACCCCAGTCTCGTTTTGTAATTAATTTGTATCGCACATGTGCAAGTGTTGCCATTTGTCGAGAAATGTTTTCGAAGCTCGACTCTGGATACGCATTGGATCAGCAGCGATGCATTTAGGCGGATACTTATCAATAATTTTACAGGTTTGGGGAGTTTTGTGATGAATTTCAATGTGGATTGGGCTTCGAAGAAGCGTTTCCTGTTGTTTGGTTTTGTACTGTTGTTAGCAACCTTGGCTGTCAATCGCCAAGTAGCAGCTGACGAAGATCCTTTAGTAGACGACTTAAGGAGTCGTACGTCGACTGCCTACTTGTTCGAAGAAAAATCAAATTTGCTGCCGTTATCGGCGACGGAAACAACCGTTGAATATCAAAAATTTTATGACGGACTTGAAATCCTTGGAAACCGGATAATCGTGCATCTTGATGAACAGGGAGCAATCAGCTTTGTCCAAGACGATCCTACCGAGAACTTTGTTGTAGGGCATCAAAAACCGGCAATTGAATCGACGGACGCGATTGGCGTAGCCGAGTCCGTGTTAAAAGACATCAAGGCATTGGGTTCAGAAAGTCGTCTGGTGTGGTTCCGAAAGCAGAACATAGGAATTCTCGCTTGGCAAATTGAGACAGAGCTGCCGGCGAGCAATGCACCTTGCTCACCGACCCATCTGATGACGACCGTAGATGCTGCAACTGGTGAAGTATTATCACAATGGCAGCAGGGTGGAAATAAAGCTGAACAGGGAGTCTTCCCCTACTCGCCAATCGTAATTAACGATGCGGTCGGACCGGGCGGGGCACAAGCATTCGCCGATCCGTTTACTTCTGCTTGCCGAACTGCAAACAGCAACTGTTCAGGCTCGCTGATCGCACCCAATGTTTTACTCAGTGCCCGTCATTGTGAAGACAGTCCCGGGGACTTCATCACTTTTGGCGCCAATAGTTTATCACCTAACTTCACAACCACGGTGCAGGCTGTTTCGCTGCCGGCCGGACCCGGTTCGCTGCTTGACGGCGGAGATGTTGTGATCATGAGCTTAAATTCGAACGTGCCTGGTAATGTTGCTACGCCTATGCGGCTGCTGGCTGAAACGAATACTCTGGTTGGAGATACGTGCCGAATCGTTGGGTTTGGTGCTCAAGGGGTTGGCAGTACAGGATCTGGCATGTCTAACGGATTCCGCTGGGGATGCGAAAACGTGATAGACGCTTACGGCCAACCGGCGGGGGGTGGCGGACCAAGCGGTGCCAATGTTTTCTCGATCGATTTTGACAATGGCACAGCTGGTATCAATTCACTTGGTAGCGCGACACCAACTGTCGGTGAAGGCTCATCAGCTCCAGGAGACAGCGGCGGACCGTTCATGGTTGTTCGAGATGAAGAACATGTAATCGTAGCAGTCGTCAGTGGCGGTACATCTTCATTCGTAAGCTTTGGCACTGTTAGCTGGTATACTGCGGTCTCTGTATTTCGCCCTCAGATTGAAGCTGCTGGTGGTGTGTTTGTTGGTGGATCCAATGGATCTGACAATGATAATTGGATCGACAGCGTTGGAATTGCGAACAACAGTTTTCCAGTTTCTATAACTGGTACCAATGTCGGTGCGTCCATTCAAACGAGCGAACAGCAAATTCAGAACACTGGCGCGACGGCTTGGTGGTTTATCGATGCACCTCAAAACGGCACGTTTACGATCAACACGTTCAATAGCACTTATGACACGCAATTGCACGTCTACCTGTTTCCAAATTCCGGTCAATTTGCCGATCTAACACCCGTAGTCAATAACGACGATTCCAATGGGACATTTCAAAGCCAGGTATCGTTTCCGGCTGTTCAAGGACAGTGTTATGAGATTCGAGTCGGTGGGTTTGACGGCGACGGTGGTGGAGGTGGCGCACAAGCTTCTCAAGGAGAAATCACTCTCAATGTGAACTTTACACCTGATTCCGGCGGAGGCATGATTGGCGATGTGAATTGTGATGGCGCCGTCGATCTTTTGGATGTCGGGCCGTTTGTCGATGCCGTTTCCAGCTCAAACTTCAACCCCAAGGCCGACATCAATCAGGACGATACTGTAGATCTGCTTGACGTTGGGCCTTTTGTCGATCTATTGAGTGGAGGATAGTAAGTAACGCCATTCGAAACATCGGGGCGATATCTATGCGATAGAAAATCCGAAACACTCGAATGACATGAATGTTGCAGAAGCACCTTCAGTCGATGGATTGAGGGTGCTTCTTTTGTAAAGGGGCATGGTGGTTTGAAGAAAAATTGAGCACTGAAAAGAAACACTAAGTTGTGAATCAATGCCTTCTTCTTGTGTGCACCTTTAGCTTCCCGACACGTTAGTGTCGGACTGCGGGTCAATCGCGGCCGCGGTTGCGAAACCTCTTCATTTTGAAAATTTTTTATCTAATTGGCATTTTCTTCCAATATCGGATCAATGCCGTCGAAAAACCCCGATTGATGCAATTTACTATGCACAAGTCTCGTCGCGACATTGGCGAGGCGGAACCAAATTGGGAGATTCCAATGAGCCAAGCGAACCCTGAGATGACTTTTGCAAATGCCCCTGCGCCGCCCCGAAAACTGACGTTTCAGTTTTCCATTCGAAGTATCTTGATCGCGACAGCGTTCATCGCGTTGATTCTAGGTGCAATCGCGGCTCCCGAATTAATTGTGATTCCATTTGTAGTCTCCTTCGTTGCATTCACGGCAATCTTGGTGACTGCAGCGATTAGCGCACGAGGCTGGTTTCGTGCGTTTGCGATTGGCGCTCTGGTACCCAACGTCGTAACCTACTTGGCGTTGATCGATGGCCCCAACCGCGCCGCAAATATCGTCGTTGGCATGCTGTTCTCAATGCTGTTGTCAACTGCCATCGGTTTCGTAGCATCATTGACGCACGGGTTTCTCCGCCGTCGCGACGGCAAAGTTGGAATTCCCAACATCCCCTGGATTAGAAACTGGCTAACCAACCAGTAAAAAGCATTTATGCAGTCCGATGTGGTACCAGTTATCTCACCAGCTCAGCACTCAACATCCCTTTGTTATCCCGCGATCAGTCCCACTCATCGCCGGGTTGTAGGTCAAAATGTTGCCAATCGAAGAATTCGAGTAGCACGTCTTCAGTATCGCCATTGGCTGGATCATACCCATGTGCGTGCGGCGAAGGAAACCAAAAGTCTTTGCAAGTGTAGTCGTTCTTTTTCAATACGTCTTCATATGCTTCGAGGTCGCCGTAAGCGAATATTACATCATGCTGGTCGTAAACAAGTGTTTGAGGCGAGATTGGTGACGCAATCCATATGTGGTGTCTTCCATCGTTTTCAAAAAACAGTCGAAATGTCGAGGTGAATTTCTTAAGCGCGTAGAAATTGTGAATTAACGGCGATTGATAACGCCCAAGATTATTCCCAGAATGAGAAACCAAGAGAATATATAAGACAAAATATTCTTGAGGCTGAAACGTTTCAGCAAGTGATTCAAGAAGTTGAACCTGGTTACCTGTTGGCCCAATTACGAGGCGACCCGAATCTCCAGATGGTTCGTGAAAATAGAGGTTGCCATAGTCGTGGCGAGAAACTTCACCTGACGAATGAGGGATTCCGAATTTCGGTCTAGCCATAGGAATAGTCAAGCCGGATAACGGCAGTGATCACCGAG
>CAYONX010000121.1:0-5139 GCA_964405425.1 uncultured Pirellulaceae bacterium
AACGCATCTGATCTTGGTTTCGAAGGTGCGATTGAAAATCTCGGTTCGATTTCAGTCAATTCGTCTGCAGGATCGCTTACAGATATTGATATCCAGGCGGGTGGAGCAACACTGAGCGGTGGTGGCACGATTACATTGTCCGGCAGTCAGAATGCTCGATTGAGAGGCCTCGATAGTGTTTTGACGGTGGATGATCAGACGATTGAGGGGCAAGGCCAAATTGGCGCCAATACAGTGGCATTGGATTTCCGCGTTGACACGATTGTCGATGCCAATGTACCGGGCATTAGATTGACCATTGATGGTGACTCGAATTTAGGCAATAACGGTTTTGGTACCGAGATTGACGGGCTCATGCGAGCGTCAAACGGCGGGATCCTGCGATTTCAAAACGACATCATCAATAATCGGGATGGTCAGATCGTGGCAATGGCAGGTTCCATTGTCGAGCTTGGGAATTTGACTGACATTTGTAACGGTATTATTCGCAGTGTTGACGATGGTCAAATTGTTGTACCAGTTAGCCAAAATGCTTTCCTTCGAAATCTACCGACACCTCCATTCGATTTCGAGTTAACTCTCGATGCGGACGTGCGAGCGCTAAATGGTTCAGATTTGGGCATTGAAGGAACGGTCAACAACTTGGGTACGATACTGGCTGATTCGACAGGCAGTTTTACCGATATCGAGATTCAGGCTGGTGGAGCCACGGTCGCGGGGCCAGGTACAGTCACACTGTCTGGTACGAACGCCCGATTTAGCGGCCTTGCACCATTTAGTTTTGAAGATGGTACGCTGACAGGGAACGGCCAGGTTACCGTTGATTCGACTTTTGACGGGGCAAGCATATCGCCAGGTCTTTCGATCGGTAGTCTTCGCTTCATCAACAGCGATTCCGTTTTCACTGGTGGCACGACGATACGGCATGAGATTCAATCGGTCGTTGATAATCCTGGGTTTACGGCAGACGTCATCGACGTGACCGGCCAGCTTGATCTCAGCGACGTTACCATTGATTTGGTCTCGTTGGATGCTAACGGCAATCCTGGCGAGGTTGCTGATTTCGACCCGAATACAGATTATGAATTCGTTGTCGCAATCGCAAACGAAATTGTCAACTTCAACAGCTCATGCGCAGATTTTTCGGAGTTTACCAACAGCTTTGAAGGTTCTTTTGTCGCAGCAGTAGTTCCTCGCGGCAGCCGGCAAGCGTTGGTCCTGCAGACCTCCGACGTCATCAGAGGTGATGTCAATCAGGACACAGTGATCAATTTACTGGACGTAGGGCCATTTATTGACGCTATCTCATTTGGGAGTTTCGTTCCGGAAGCTGACGTGAATTGTGACGGCGTCGTAAATCTATTAGACGTTGAGCCATTTGTGGTTCTTTTGACTGGCGGGTAGGCCGTTGGGGCGCGACGGGAGGCCTAAGGGAATCCGATTGACCGGTCGAACTCGTTCGGTTGGTTAGAACCCTTTGCCTTCCCAATGACGCGAACACAGAAGAGCGACGCGATAAACAAAAAAAAACGCTGCCGTAATGGGCAGCGTTTTTTGTTGTTTGAATTCGTAAAAAAGCAATTAACGCTTGGAGAACTGAGTTCCACGACGAGCACCGTGCAAACCGCACTTCTTTCGTTCTTTCATTCGCGAGTCACGAGTCAGGAAGCCACCTTCACGCAGTGCCGTGAAGTGTTCTGTGTCGTAGCTGGCCAGTGCACGAGCGATGCCCATCTTGCAGGCACCGGATTGGCCAGTGTTGCCACCGCCGCTAACGCTAATCCGCACATCGACTGATGAAAGACATCCGGTAGCGTTCAACGTATCGATAATGGCTCGTTGGTCAGCAGGGATCGGAAAGTATTCTTTGAATTCCTTTCCGTTGATGACGATTTTGCCAGAACCTTCTTTGATGCGAACACGGGCAACAGATGACTTGCGACGGCCAGTTCCCATCGCTTCGTTAGTATTCGGGTCTCGTTTTACAGCTACCATTTTTTAGATTCTTACTCGATTAAAAGTTTATGATTCGCTTTGTGGCTTTTAAGTAATTTCGCTTTTGCGAGTTAACGATCTTCAGTTAACGGTGTTTTCTTCAGTTAACGGCCTTTGAAAGGCTTTGGATCTTGTGCTTGATGCGGATGATCGGCACCGGCGTACAATTTCAACTTGCCAAGCATTTTTCGTCCGATGCGATTTTTTGGGAGCATCCGGCGAACGGCATCACGCATGATCTGTTCTGGCTTGCGAGCAAATCGGGCGGCTGCCGTTTCGCTGCGAAGCCCTGGGTAACCGGTGTACCAAGTGTACATTTTCTGGTCCCACTTGTTTCCAGACATTACGACTTTATCGACGTTGGTAACGACAACAAAATCGCCAGTGTCAACATTGGGCGTATACTGCGGTCGATGCTTGCCCATCAAAACAACGGCAATCTCAGATGCCAGACGACCGACAATTTGGCCTTCGCCGTCGGCAATCCACCATTTCTGTTCGACGTCGCCTACTTTGGCTACGTAAGTCTTGGTCCCAGCCACCTTATTCTCCACGTGGCCGACAATCCGCCACCAATGATGATTCAAATACTGAAAACGCCACGTTTTGTGACGCAGATAGAATCCAGAAGTTTAATGAAGCGACGCAAAGCCCACAAGGGTTAATTCGCTGTTGAATCCACGAAATCGCCGTGGTTTGCGCAGTTCATTCAACTGGTTTCGCGATTTCGCAGCGTCTGCTTCATCGTGGCAACCAGAACATGAATTATCTGATTAACCCGCAAACCCGGGCCTGCGATTTCGACATTTCGCTTTAATCCTGGCAAACTTTTCAGGATAGCTAAGGCTGAACACCGATATCGCCTGTAGCGGTCGCAAAAAGGATTCGTCTGCTGGGTGGTCACGGATGCTTGGAATGAATCTCTATCAAATCAGCCAATCATGAAAACGACAAGCGAAATCGCCGGCACAAGCGAGCTACGAATTTTTACAGGAACCGACAATCAAAACGATTCACCGGACCTGAGTTCCCAACTTCCATTCATTGAAAATCTGTTCGAGCAATTCGAATCTGTGACCGGTTGGACGCTTGGCTTTCAAGAATCACGATTCAGCCGCCAGAATCGAGCGAAAGACGATCAGTCGACGTTTTTCGGCGAGCTGAAAATCGAAGATATGTCGAATCATATCGAAACGGGTCGTTCGGCCCGTCATCGCGGATTTTGTGATCAGTTGACTCAAACGCTGGATTGCATGGTCCATATGATTCAGGCGGATCGGCAACGGTTTCGCAGCATTCAGCAGCATTTATCGCCAGCGGTCGAAGTACCGTTTGATTGGTGGAGTATTTCTGGCAACGTTGGCTATCGAAAAGGTAGCTTTTCGAGCTGGTCCGTTTCACAGGAACAGAAGATCCGCGCCTTTGCTGGTCGTGTCATAGGTGACGACCTGCAATCGAGCGTGTTAAGTTCGGCAACGATTTTGGCACTGTTTGATACGGCGTGCAAGTCTCCGTTTTCGCTGGAGCAGATCGCGCCACTGGTATCGGTCGTCAAACAACGATCTTCTATGTTCGATGCCCGCCTGGACTGGTTTGCAACGGTGGAGTTGGATCCGATTACTGGTGAATACGAATTGGACGGCTACGATGCAACAAAGGGAGTGGCATTGATCGACGTTCAAGCTGCAACGGTTCTCGATTTGAAGCCGGATGAATTGGACGGAACGTTGTACTCGGGCCAGATTCTTGCGATTGGGATGACTGACGAAGTCAAGCAGCGGATTGAGCAATTGATTTCCGCATCGGAGCTTACCGTTAATCGACTTTGCGATCAGATTCAGAAAGAATTTGATAATGAAACTGGATTGTTCCTGTACCGAAATTAGTAAGGAACTAAGAATTTAGTATTCACGTCGAAACGGTCGAAATGCCGCCGTGTATTGCAGAGAATCGACGACTGGGTATCATTCTAGTTGCTGTCTGGTACACAAAAGCGGGTGTGGCGGAATTGGCAGACGCGCTAGGTTGAGGGCCTAGTGGGAGATAATCCCGTGCTGGTTCGAATCCAGTCACCCGCATTTTAAAAACCAAGGTTTTATGACGCACGTGATAATTCCTTGACTCTTCACTTTTTCAACAAGTGATATAACAAGTGGCACACGCCTACCGTCGATGTGACCAAAGCTGTTTAGCCCCTTTGATATGACCGAGCAATTTGGGTGCCATGCTTCACGCCTTTTAAAGAAGGCATAACCTCCGAGCTTGGCATGCTTACGCGATAGAAGTTGGCGATGGTTTGCGCGGCGTGAGTATGATCCACGATGCAGTCTGGACTCAACCACTACCGCACGCGTAAACACGGCGCGCCGACTTCGGCAACAACGCTAGTCGACGGTATTGGCACCCTGAAAACCGAAAGCCAAGGCTGACCCTTGCGTAGCTCCCCATCCAAGTGAATGCAATTATGGTCTGCAGTTCTTTTTTGGCCTGCCACGAGACCGCAACGTCGATTCAAGCCCCAACCTCGCGGCACTTTGCGTTGCCCATTCGAGGCTTCCATAGGGCGCTCCACGGTGAATGCAACGCTGGATTGACTCAGCCTCTTTGACGGTCAACGGTTTGTTCACCAATGATCGCCAGTTGCGAGCAATGGGAACGCCTTCAGGAAGCTTCAGCCAGGACGGACGGTCTGGCTCAGGCAATCGACGTAAATAGGCCGTCCCCCATTCCCAGTCCTCTGCTTTTTTAACCAGTTTGGCTTGTAAAGCATTGCGTTCCACATATCGCATCACATAAAGCAGATGTTTGTCATCTTGAACTGGAAACGACTTAAAGCGGCCTTGGTATAGATGTCCGGTTCCGCTGGTTTTGTAGTGAGCATGCCACCGCATCGTATGAGTAACTGTTAAGCGACGAAAAAATTCGCTCACCTGTCCATCGTCCGTTGGATGCACAACGAAATGCCAGTGATTGGGCATCAAGCACATGCTGTAGATCGGAAGCTCAACGATTTTGCAAGTTTCATCCAGCACATGCATAAAAGCCACGTAGTCTTCAGGCTTTTCAAAGATCTTCAGTCTTGCCACCGCTCGATTAAGGACGTGAAAAGCGGTTCCAGCGGGGCATTTTCGGCGTGTTCGAGGC
>CAYONX010000122.1:0-5107 GCA_964405425.1 uncultured Pirellulaceae bacterium
ACAAGATTTGTTTGTGTTTTGGGGTGACGCAGCGGCAAATAGAAAAGTTTATCCGTTTGGAAAAACCGGTACGGCATTCTCAACTTAGCGAATGTTACGGCGCGGGGACGGGGTGTGGGTGGTGCCGTCCGTTTCTGGAGAAGATCTTTGACGCCAAAACGGAAGTTGATTTGACAAGTTCCGGCTCGTCTTCACCATCAGTGATTGAAATGGATCGCGAGCAATACGCTCGGGCTCGATCTCAATATCGAAAAGAAAAAAGAGATTCTATTTAGGCGTAGTGAATTCCCAGTCGCCTATAAAGTCGATCAGAAATTCAGGTAAACTTACGTTTGCTGTATTCGTTCCGCCCAGGTCTCCCACCGCAAAAATTTTGTTGGGCGAATTGATGACGTGTACGCTTGAATCGGAGCCGAAGAATTGGGCAGACGTTCCGTCGGCCGTAAATACGTCGTCTCCGTTAGTGTCTTGAACTCTGGCCCGATCCAGCCCTGAATTGCTGAACGTTACGTTCGAATTCCGAAAACCTCTGGCGTAGTAATTACCCAAAGAATTGCCATGCACAAATCGGAACAAGATTAATTCAATATTGGGGCGGATCAACACATATTCATTTTGGTCCAAAGAATCGGTGATATTTACGACGTCGGTGTTTCCGTCTTCACCATTGATGTACGCAGTTTTAAACTGAGTTAAGTAATATTGCCGTCCGGCGATGTTGACGTCGATCCCCATGGGACTCAGCTCGATCGGATTTTCTGAGTTCGCCGGCGGGTATATGACCGCCGTGTCCGAATCACTCTCTGATTCCAGCGAATTCATGCTGAACCCAATGGCGAAACGAAATTGTAAAGTATCAATATTTCGTAAACGCAAGAAATTGACGTTACAGGTGACTTGGTCGTTGCCCGGGTTATCGATCAATAATGCGACATCATCTAACGAGCGTGTCGATCTGCCGATGGTGGTCTCGAAATTTGAGGCGCACAATTCGACGTCTGGCGTGAACATGGTTGACGATTCTGGTTCCGACAAGAAAAAGTCAGTGGATCGAGAATCATAGATATTTATAGAATCGTCGCTGCGGCGGGAATGAACCGTAACCTTCTCTACGCATTCATATTGGATTTCGAAAGTCGAAGTATGCATGCGTTCAACTCGCAAGCGATATAAGGTTGGGCTGTTTTCGAAACCTTGAATCGTGAGCTGGTCTTCGCCATCGGCAGCACAAAACTTGATCGTTTCAAATTCTACTTCTGGAATCGGAACGGGTTGTCCATTGATCAAAATGGATGCTATTTGATCAGACAAATAAATTTCAAAAGTATCGTTTTCGTCGGTGCCGTAAATTGAAAGGGAGCCAGGCTCAGCGGCGATAAGTTCTACCGTTTGCAATTCGTCGGATGGTTGCAGGCTGAATAGATGGTACGTAGGTTCATTGGTGTCGAGGTCCGGAACGGTTGCCAGATAATGGCCATGAAATCCGCGGAATTCAACTTCGGCCTGGTCATCCAAATCCGTTTCCAATTCGGTTGTCCATTCGTCTCTAAGTTCAAGATATTTCTCGCCAGCTGGGTTCAATTCCCAATCCAAATCGACGATGGCTGCATCAGACCCTCGCCAATGCGTGCCGGCCCAGAATCCCCACATCAGGATGCCATCGATTTCCGGACGGCTGAATGCGTAGCGGTACAAAGTTTCAAGGTCGTTTGCGAGTTCAGTTTTGTCAGGATTAGACGAATCAAACTCACTTACCCAAATCGGGAGATTCAGAACCGATAATTCTTCGATCGCCTGCTGTATATTGAATGGCGAGAGATTTCCAAAGAAATGGCCCTGAACTCCAATTCCACCTACGTCTGCCCCACCAGCCTGTAGTTGTTGAATCAGGGATTTATAGGCGTCGGTTCGCTCTTGCTCGCGATAAGTCAAGATATCAAACTCATTGGTGAACAGCGGGATATCACTGTCAAATTCTCTGGCTCGGTTAAAAATGTGCGGGCGAATCTGCGGCCCCAATTGGTCTTGGAAAAAGCTGTGGTTGAGCATTTCATTGCACACGTCCCAGGATGCGAACCTGCCATCATATCGAGTAACGACATTAGCAATTCGCTCGTCAAGCTCGTCAGAAATTTCCGCAGGCGATAAATCATTCAGCCAGGCTGGGACAAATACCGGTGAGGACCAGGCGATCGCGTGTCCACGTAACTGAATCTGATTCCGGGAGCAAAAATCATACGTTGCATCGACAATCGAGTAGTCTTCAACACCCTGTGTCATTTCAACGGGAACCCATTGAGTATGCCATTCAACGGTGCCCCATTCATAATGATCGCTTAGGAATTGCTGGAATTGCACGTCATCGACGACGGCATAGTTGATGGTCGTGCCAAAGGCAAATTGATTGCGAATTTGCTCAATCGAGACTGGGTGATTGGGGACAGAGTTTCCTGATTCGTCGGCAAGAGAAATTTTCAGATCAGATTTTCGAAGATTCTCAATTCGCTCGTTTGCGGCATCGATCCATTGATGACGTTCAATCGCCACATCGTCCACCAGAAAATCATCCGTATTGCCGAGCTCGCCTAAGACTTTCAATTCCAAAGTTTCAAGTTCACCATTAACTTGAAGTCTGAATCCGCCTTCGAAATGTGACCATTGATCAGGAACCACATGAACCCTGCCGATTTGCACGTACCGATCGCCACGATCATCGACCACGCGAATTTCGACTTTGAGAATGGAAGGCAAATCGGAACCGGATTTTAGCCGCATGGAAATCTTGTAGTCAGCATGTTGCTCCATCAGGCCGTTGATGTCGCGGGCAATGCCGGTCCAGAAATACTGCCGCCCGGTCACTTTGCAGGCACTGGTTCCTTCGAAAGCATCGTCAGTCAGCTCGATGTCGCAGTGGGGCGCGATAAAGGCGTACCAATGGTCTAATCCGTTTTCAAAGCCATTGTTCGGTAACTCTAGTGATTGTCCCGTTAGTGTGCCAGGCAGGCAGATGCTGAGGGCAAACAGCAAAATCGATAGTAAACGCATGGTGAAGGGGGAGGGTGCTTTGGGATCGATGAATTAAGTCTTGATGTGCCGTGTATAGTACTCGGTAATTCGATAATTCAAAAGGAGACTTTTGGAGTCGAGCGTTGGCGGGCCGCCTTTACTGGGGGTTTTAAATTGACATTATCTTGATAAAATCTCCGCTTCAATTGAACAATTGTAAATTTCTCGACAAATTGCCGGTTCGGAATTCAAATGGCTAAGAAGAAGGCTGCAAAGAAAAAAGCTGCTAAAAAGAAGGTTGCCAAGAAGAAGGTTGCCAAGAAGAAGGCAGCTGAGGCCGATGGCGATGAAGCGCCGGTAAAAAAGAAAAAGAAGAAGCGAAAAAAGAAAGCTCCGGTTGAGATTCGGATGAAAGTTTTCTGGGGTGTGTTCAATCACGCTATGAAACGAGTCGCACTTTATGAATTCAATCAGCGAAAAGCCGCTGAAAAACGCGCCAAGGAATTGACTGACAGCGGTAAGCCGCCGCACTTCGTGATGAAAGTCAAGGAGCAAATCGAAGAGCCGAAGGAGCCGAAAGAAGCAAATGAAGCAAAAGCAACCAAGAAAAAAGCAACCAAGAAAAAAGCGGCGAAGTAATTGGTTTGATCTTGTTGTTGCAAATGCGTCTATTTTGTGGCTCGGTCGCAAAATGCCGGCCTTGGTGAAACTTCAGCGCTGCCTCGGCGTAATAGCTATGTCTATAGGGCTATACTGCCCAATCCAGTGAGCGGCATTGGGCGTAGCCGCCGGTGCACGCGATGTGACGAACCCGGCTAGCGCCTTGTCGCTCACGAAAAATGGAAAACAGCATCTCGATTGAGCAGTATTGGTCTATATAGTCTTGGTCTAAGCAGCGGACGAATCTAGCGTGCGCCAGGTAACGTGGTGCCTGGCAGCGTTGTTCCACGCCATCCGGGTAATGTGGTGCCTGGTAACGTAGTCCCTGGTAGTGTTGTTCCTGGCAAGGTTGTTCCGGGTAGAGTCATGCTGGGCAGAGTGTTTCCGCTGGCATCTGGACGCGATCGCCATTGAGCGGGTTGGTATCTTTCCTGGTTGCAACCGACTACGACAACCGAGAGGCAAGTCACGATGGCGAGCAGACAATGGCAAGTTAGATTTGCGCATCTTGGGTCAGTTGTTCTTTTTGGGCTGCGGTTCATTTGAAATTATTTGATTACTTTGAGTGTCGGTTTCATTAAATCAATCTAAATTTATTTTGATTGTACCGGTTGTATGGGACAACGAAGCTATTTCGTTGGTGTTTGCTTTTCGGAAAACATCTCTTCCTAAATTGGTTGTATCGGCTCAAGAACGTGATGTGCAAGAATATTAAAAGTGGTTGCAGTTTGCGTCACGAAAGTTGGCGAATTTCCGAGGCTTAGCCGATTAACCCTCAAATTTTCACTAGTTCTAAATTGCGGATCGACTAGTACGTTCACTACATGAAGCACGACGTTACTTTGAGTTTATCGTTTGAATAAAAGACTGCATGCACGTCGATACCTTCCCCAAGCGGAATCTTTTGATTCCCTGATTTAGCCTGTAAAAACGGCTGGGTTCGTAGGTGTCGGACTACGGAATGTCCGAACGAAGTCAGTCGTTCATCGAATTTTGTCTGGTGCACAAGCATCAACCGCCATTGGGCGATTTTCTCGAAAGCGAAAATCACCTGCCCACAACGTGGTTGATGGCGCGGCCGTTTAGTCGACCGCGTTGATAGCGGATTGATTGCTGAAAAGACAAAATTCCTAGAAAGGAGACGGGTCTCGATGAAACTCAATATGATGGTCGCGTCGTTAGTGCTCGCATTTGCGATGTGTGGCGACGGATATGGGCAAGGTTTGCTCAGCAGACTGACAAACCGCTGTTGTAATGACTGCGGTACGTCATGCTGTGACAGCACCCCAAGTTGTAACACATGTTGCAACAGCGGTGGTTCTGGATTTTCACTTTCACTTGACATCAACTTCCAGTTGCCACGTTTGTTCCGTAGTCGGGGTGGATGCGGTGGTGGTCACTGTGGTGGCGGTGGATACGGCGGCGGATGCGGCGGCGGATG
>CAYONX010000123.1:0-4860 GCA_964405425.1 uncultured Pirellulaceae bacterium
GGCGGCGGCGGTGGTCGCGGCGGCGGCGGAGTATTCTGTGTCGTCGACGGTTTGGACACAGAAGAACCTGAAGCAGTTACAAGCATCGAAATTCCAAGTGGCGATACAGAGCTAGATGCCTGGAGTGATTACTTTGAGAATAATCGTCCAGCCCCAGCTCGTGTGCGAGAAACAGTTCGCCAGTTAATGAAAAACAAAGAAACCGATCAGACTACGGGTTTGATCCTGGGCGCTATCCAGCACGGTCAAACTCGGCCCTGGATGTACGAAGCCCTTGTTCTGGCTTTGCAAATCGGTGAGAAACCAGAAGAGGAAATCGCAAGAGCTTTGTCGTCTGCTGTCGATCTGTCGTATGACAAAAACGATGTGATGATTGCAGCCAAATACATGATTGACAGCGGCCTCGAACGGCGAGCGATCAGCTTGTTGAAGCAGGTTGTTGGCTTTGAAACAAACAACCCCGAAGCTTTTGTGATGGCGCTCGATGCGGCACGCAAAGTTAACGATGTTGAAGGTTTAAAATGGGCAACGCTTGGCATTTTCAATCAAGCCTGGCCAACGCATCGCGAAGTTGTAAAGCGTGCGATTTTAGCGTCGTCTGGCTTGGCAATAGAACTTGAAAAACAGAACCGCACCGAAGAATTGAAACAATACATGCAGGAACGAGACGAAGCTTTGTATCGCGATTGCATTATCAAAGTTAGTTGGACTGGAGACGCAGACATTGATCTGTATGTCGAAGAACCGGGCGGAACGATTTGCTCTCGCAAGAATCAGCGCACAAGCGCTGGCGGAATCATGATGGGCGACGCCTATTCGGCTGGTCCGGATGCATCCGGCGAGTTGTCGGAATATTATGTTCTGCCGCGTGGATTCTCAGGCGACTATCGCGTTGCGGTTCGCAAAGTCTGGGGCGATGTGACAGCCAACAAGGTAACGGTTTCGCTATACCAGCATTACCGCACCGACAAACAAATCAGCAAACAACGGCAAATCAATTTGGCTGAAAATGGCTCAATGGTTCTGTTTACCTTGAACGATGGTCGCCGCAAGTCTTCATTGGAAGCGCATGCGATTGAAACCATGGCGGAAAAAGAGTTGTTCGTTGGCCGCAATGCTCTGGCAAAACAATTTGCAGCCGGTCGTTCGCGTGAAGCCGCAGCGGATTACTACGGATCAAGAGAAGACAGCGATCCACAAGGCGTGGGTGGAGCCGTTGTTAACGATGAACAATTGGATGATTTCGTCTTGCTGCCACGTTCAGCAGGTTATCGACCAGAAATCACTCAGCTTTTTGAAGGTGCACAAACGTCCGCATCTGCTACGACAGCCGACCGTTTGCACGTTCTTGTCAACACTTCACCATTCTTCAGCCAGATTACCGAAGTTGTAAACTTCAACTCACTGGGCAACGCTGACACAGCCGGTGGAGCCGGTGGTGGCTTAGGCGGCGGCGGTGGTGGCTTAGGCGGCGGTGGTGGCGGCATCGGCGGTGGTATGTTCTAAAGTCAACAAAACGAACTGGAACGATCGAACCGGGTGGTTATTCGCCCGGTTTTTTGTTTAAAATCTGATTTATCAGTAAGCAGATACAATTCTGTACGACTTAACTGTTGAATATTTTGTCTCAACATCCATACTTAAAGTCATGAAAAAAATCTTTGGACTCCTGTTGGTCGCGGCGCTGGTTTTACCGCTGCTTGGTTGTAACGACACTGGAGCGGGCTGAGGCGGCGGCGGATGATCGACATCTGCCGGCTCGAGTTCGAGCTCCAACCAATAGAAACAATCGCGTAAATTCACCGATGAACCTGCCAATGATGAAGTCAAAAATCCAACTTGGGATTTTTCTTGCCTTGGTGTTGCTTGGTTCACTGGTACAAGCCGTCTTTTTCCCTCAGCGTCCACCAGGACCAACGTGATTGGGCTCTGATTGTTTTCCGGTTTCGGAAAATTTCGATACTGAATCTTCAGCCAACTTCGACGAACCCATCTTTGCCAACGAATAAGTGGACTGTCACATCTGACGGACCACTGAGCGATATTCCGTCGGCCAAATTCAGCTTAGCGTTCTGGAAAGGTGTTTGGCAGCCATTGATTGCTTTCATTGCAATGCAGATTGGCCCAATAAGGATGCTGCCTGTCCCCACGCAGCCTGACGTCTTCGAGCAACACTTCTCGCGACGCTTTGACAAAATCGTTGAACTTCTTGCCACGGCCACTGCCACCAATCGAAATCTTTTGCGAAAGATCGACGAATTCCGGTGACAGCCAAATGGTTGCTGAATCGCCCTGGTTGCTGGGTTTGACCAGGAATCGATTCGGCTGTTGCAATTTCACCTGCATCTTAACCGGCGACGGGAACCCTTTTTTGTATCCCACATCGTAAAGTTCTGGCCAAACGACTTTTGACGCTGGAATTCCGTGCAGCTCGTAAAACCAGAAATAATTATCCCAGGGCCTGCGAACATCCGTTTCGAACTCCAAGTTCGTTCGATCTGGAAGTCGTCTTCGATGACCGGCCGCCCACTTAAAAATCTCTACAATTTCTTCCACGAAAAATTCACTACCGCGGCCTTTATATTCAACAACCGTACAATCAGCAAAACGGCGACTGGGCAGCCAGCGATTCCAAGTCGCTTCGCTGGCCTTGATCGAATTGTAATCCTTCTCGCCGACGACGCTGTAAACGGGCAACTTAAAGTGCCGGTTTTCACGATAAAACTGAGGGTACTTTGCGATCTTGCCGGAAACCCCAACGACCCCTGCCCAATGTTCCGGGTGTGAAATGCCAATGTCATAGGCTGCGTCAGCTCCAAACCCATGTCCGGTCAGAAATATTCGATCCGTGTCGATTGAAAATTGCTGAACTGCTTTTCGAAACGCCGTCATGATCGTCTGGTGTTCCAACGCGCTGTAACCGTAATCAAACTGGCCGGGCTTCATCCAATCGATTCCAATTACGATGTAGCCGTTTCTTAAAGCCTGACCGACATGGAAGCCAAGCTTCTCATTGTAGCGGCCGCACCACATCAACATTTGGCGATCCAGGTTCTGGTCCCCCGGAAGCGTTACGATACATGGGTAACGTCGATACGGGTTGTATTCGGTAGGCAATTGGACGACGTATCGAAATTGCAACTTTTCCTTTGCAGCGGTCGGGCCATCCAGTTCAAATTTAAATTCAAACGGCTTTGATGGATCTTGAGCCAATAGATTCGGAGCTTGAGGCGGTTTTAATTGTGCAATCATCCGGGCAAGGTATTCCGGTTCGCCACCTTCATACTTCTTTAGTTCTTCAATGATCTCGCCTCGACGTGCGCCATCAGCTTTTGACAAGTATTCCAGCACCAATTGCCGCACGGCATCGAATGATTGTGAAACGGCAAAATTTTCAGTCGCATTGTTGCTGCCAAGATACCAGCCGCTGATCGCCAGTGAAATTTTTTGCAAATCATTCATCTGTGGATCGTTCAGAAATCTGACGACCGCATCCAGGCGATTAACGTTTTCGACACTCAAATCCGCTTGCAATTCACTTCGAAATCGTTCGAGCATTGGAATTTGCTCGTCTTCAAGGCGAGATTTAACGGGATCTGCAAGTGCCTGATCGATGATCGTATTCATTTGATTGCCAACGTTGGTCACCCGCTCACGGTTTTTTTCAAGTTGCGTCTGGATGCTGGCCATTTCAGCAAGTATCTCAGCAGCAATTCCACCGCGATCAAAAGCACGTAGTCGCTCGGATGCCAGAACAGGTTGCCCCGTATCAATGTGACGGTTGACTTCGCGAATCCGTTGCCGGGCGAGCGCCTGTCGAATGTTCGTTTTCTGTTCCTCGATCACATCTTGCATGTCAGGGAATTTTTCTGCGACGAATGCGAGTTCATTCAACGCAGCCTGGTACTGCTGGCTTTCGCGAAAAAAATCGACAATGGAAAGATAGTCAGTTGGATTCTTGCGATCACGAATTTTTGCTTGCAGCAGGCTACGAATAACGTCGGGAGAAACCGTACTGGTCGCGATCGGCATTGTCCATTGCCGCAATCGCTTGCCATCGGAATTGGCCAGTGTTTTTACTTCGCAGTAATAGGGAGTGATCCGAGTGATACCCTGAACGAAAGTGGAATTCCCTTCGCGACTTTCGGATCGCACGATACGATGTCCGAATTCATTGAAGGGCCCATAGCTCAACTTGCCGCCGCCTCTGGAAGTCCCGTTGTAAGTCTTCTGAAAAATTTCGAACTCTGTCGGATTGGCTAACGGGTGATCGTTACCAAGAGGTGAAACGTTGCGTGCCGATTCGCGAAAGAAGAAGATCCGTCGCAGTCCGTCGTCGACCAGTGCGATTCGTTGCGCGTTCCAGGGGTTGGGTTGTTCAGACGAATAGGCAGTCACCGTCGCAGTCTGGCCGACATACTGGGTTCCATTTGACAGCGTTATAACTTGTGGAGCCGTTTGAGCGACGCATAGCTTGCTGGATGCAAAGCCGACCCAACACAACACAAATACGCTTAACCAACCCCATACAAATTGTCTCATCGTGTTCTCCAACCGATTTCCACTGAGATCAGTGCCCCAATCCCCAATCCAGTTTCCCATTGTTGCATTTTTCGAATCCACGCGGAATTAGGCAATTCGTTTGCGCTGGGCTGGGATGCTTGAGGCGGCCATAGTGAGCCAATTCGATACGTTGAAGATTTATCAGGCACGCCGACTCTTTGGGCAAAGGGCTTTCAATTGCTTGCTCCAGGCGACTTGCAGCGAGAATTGCAGCACGACTGGTTCAACCGTGTTACGGCAGAAACGACTGGTAGATTCGCGCTACTTTCACTGTTTGAGAAGCTCTGTTTGAGAAGC
>CAYONX010000124.1:0-4533 GCA_964405425.1 uncultured Pirellulaceae bacterium
TGAACACGCCCCGCGAGCAAACAAGATGGTGTTTAGAAGATCGCCCCGGAGGGGCGGTGGATATTCGTCCCATTGTGGTTTTACCGTTCGGACCGACGCACGTATCGGGGTAGACTTGTGCAACAAACTTAGGAAGAAAAGGGGCGCAGCTTATTTTCGTGCATTTGCGAAATTGGGATAAATCAAAAGCTTGCCCAGTGCCAATAGAATTGCATCACGATGCTAGGTTGCACTACGCTGTTCGAGAATGCATTACGCCGCTCGAACGCCTGTCTCAGAGCGAAGTGCTGATGGAATTTCCGAATCAGAAACAGCTGCACTGAATGGAACAACATCCGTACCCGCCGAGTCCACAAACCATTGATGTTGCTCAATGCGCTCCAGCACCTGGCCTGCAATTCGAACAGCTTCGGCAGCCAATTCACCGCTATTGTGAAGTTGCGATCCATTCAAAATACAATTTACCCAGTCCTGTTGCTCCGCCAGGATCGCGTTGATCTTTTCGGGCTGCGTCGATTCCAGTGGCAGAATATCGCTGAACAAATTCGTTTTGACAAATTCTCGCTGCGACATATCCGCTTTCGAAAAATCAAATTCCCGCTGCTTCATCCACGAAGGATATGTAATGTGTTTGACAGAGTGGTTCGCTAAATCGACCGCCGCAAACCCATCCGTACCAAAGATCTGCAGGCTGCGCTGAGCTTCAAAACTGCTTCGAGAAGCCGTTAGATTGGCGACTCCGCCACAATCGAATTCTAAACGAGCTTGAGCCATATCTTCTTTGTCGCCAAACACATTGAAACCACAGGCAGCGGTTTTGACCAAAGTCCCAGGGAAAAATGAATTCACCAAATCGATATCATGAATCATCAAATCATGCACGACACCGATGTCGGTGGATCGGTATGTATAACCGCTTGCCCGACACGCCTGAATAAATTTTGGTGTGCCGACTTTCTCCATCGCAAATCGAATCGCCGGATTAAATTGTTCGACATGCCCGACCGACAAAACCAGGTTTTTCTCTGCCGCCAATTCAACCAACTGACGAGCCTGATAGGGACAATCCGTAATCGGTTTTTCGATAAGGCAATGGATGCCTTGCGAAAGCAAATCTTCAGCGATCTCAAAATGGCTTCGAGTTGGCGTCGCGATGACTGCAGCGTCGATCGCCCCAACCAGTTTGCGATAATCGCTGATCACTGGTACGTCGGTCGACTCAATTAATTCTCGCTGAATCAAAGGACTGGGGTCCGCGATCGAAACCAATGTCACCCCTTCAAGCTGACCAATTAATCTAGCGTGAATTTTCCCCAGATGCCCTGCACCAACAATTCCAATTTGTAATTCGCTCATGCTGCCTTTCTCAATCCTTCGCGGCCTCGACCATGCCTTCCGCCCTGGCTGGTTCTTACAAAATCCAGGCAATATTCAATCTCGGGCAACATCATGTTTTTATTAGTCAAAATTTCGATCGCATTGTCCAAGCCGACTCTTGATCGATACAACAATCGAAAACACTCATTCACCGCATTGATGGTTTCTTTTTGAAAATCGTTTCGCTTAAGCCCGACAATGTTGATGCAACGCGGGCGAGCTGGATTTCCATCGCTCAACATAAATGGCGGTATGTCCTGCAGCGCCCGACTGGAACCGCCCAGAAAGATGTAACTGCCAACGGTAACGTAATGAACCACTGTAACGCAGCCCGAGATGGTCGCGTGATGATGAACGTGAACGTGTCCGCCGAGCATTGAACCTTGCCCCAGCAAAACCTTGTCGCCAATAATGCAATCGTGGGCAACATGCGAACAACCCATAAAGTAACAATCGTTGCCGATCGTCGTTACACCTTCTTCTTTTTCGCTGGCCCGATTGATCGTGACATTTTCACGAATGATATTTCGATCACCAATCAAGACGGTCGTTGGTGAACCGGTATAACTGATATCCTGCGGCTCGCCACCAATCACGGCACCGGGGCAAACGCGATTGTATTGGCCCATTGTGACGTGGCCAAGTAACGAAACATTATTCTTCAGAAGTGTCCCGCGCCCAAGTTTGACGTTGGGACCAACGACGCAAAAAGGCCCAATGACGCAATCGTCGCCAATTTGAGCGTCGCTATGAACGTCAGCAAGTTTTGATATTTCAGGAGGTTGGGGTGGTTGATCCGGTTTCGGATTGGTGATGGGTATAATGTCCACGAGGTTCCACCAGGAGGCTATGCGGATTTTCGAACTGGATCGTAATATCCAGAGTAGATCTCCGCGTGATTAATAAGCGCGTTCGCCATTTGAGCATTTAGATGATGCCCGCTGCGATACGCAGTAAATCTTCCTTCAATATCTGCACCCACAAGTGCGAAATCGCCAATCATGTCGAGCACTTTGTGGCGGGCACATTCATTGGCGAACCGCAATTCGTTACTGATTGGCCCAAAGGTATCATCAAAGACAAGGATTTCATCGTAAGTTACGTGAGTCCCAAGACCTTGTTGCCGAAGCAAATTTGCTTCGGACTGTAAAATAAATGTTCTGGCGCTGGCGATTTCGTCGCGAAATCTATCCGGCGTCAACGCACATGAAAATTCCTGTTTACCGATCGAAGGCTGCCAGTAATTCAATTGGTATCCTAATTCCAGGCTACCCATCGGACTTGGCTCGCATTGAATCCAACTATGGTCGTTACCAACACGAATCACATCTCGAATGGACCAGACGGTTTTCGGACTCGTTTGAGTGCAAATCCCCGCTTCCATTAAAGCTTCGACAAACTGAAGACTTGAACCATCGCAACCAGGCATCTCGGGCGCGTTGACAAGGATCTCGCAATTGTCGATTTTCAGTCCTGCCAATGCAGCCAAAACATGTTCGACCATTTCGACACATGTTCCACCGGTAACCAAAGTGGTTCGGCGTGGGCCTTTGACGCGATTCAAAACGTTCGCTTGAATCTTGGGCTTGCCCGGCAAATCAGTGCGGACAAAGGTAACGCCGTTATTTTCGGCAGCTGGTGTAAATTCCAGTCGGACCTCGCGGCCGCTCCAGTAACCTCTTCCGGCTACGGTGGCTGTTCGGTTGATCGTGGTTTGCAAACGATTACGTGGCAATGCTCAAATCCTGTAATAATTTCTTTGAACTATCGATTGGCATTGTCGCCAGACATGGCTTGCCGCTGGCTGATCCGTTTGACGATGCTGTCAGTAATGTTGGCCGTTTGCGAATAGTACACAACGCCGCCGTTTACTTTTTGCATGATCGTACGAGGATCTTTCATATTCATTTCTTCGCTGTTGAATCGAAGAACCAATTGGATCCCTTGTTCGTCACAGAATTCAGAAATGATGTTTGAGATTTCGATATAGGTATCGAAATGCAGTTGAGCTTCGCGAGAGAGCAGGTTTCGCATTTTGCCACGTTGTTCGACTTCTAATGTCGCCGATTCTTTGGCCAACAAAGCTTCCTGATCTCGATACTCTTCTGACTCTTTTTCGTAGACGCTCAAGCCTTCTGCTTTCTGCAGTAGCTGTTGCTGTAATTGCTGAGATTCGCCTTTGAACTGCTCCGCTTGTGATTTCAACTGAGAGAGCTCAGCTGCAAACGTCGGGTGGTTCTTAAAAACGAGCCCAATATCAATCAAGGCAACTTTGGTTTGGGCGCCAGCTTCAGAAGTAAAACCAATTGCCAATACTGCGTGACAAATTACTGTCACCGCGATCCATCGCATAACATTCACTTTCAGCACTCCTTGCCGTCGTGATACTTTTCGCCGCACTCCGTTGCCGACGATTAATTTAAAATTTAGAGCGGTATTCTGCCGATCTTTAACAGTCATGTAAAGATCGAATTTTTGCCAGCATACCATAACTGGCAAACAGGTTATCCAATTGATGATCCGGTAAACGAATCTCGAATTTCATCGGCCAATTCTTCGTATCGAACGTAGAATCCACGTGCGATCCAAAAAAGATAAAAATTCAAACCGACACTACACAGCATTATGAACCATAACGCTTGATTGGTTCGGGAATGAGCACCAACATCACGCTGATCGACGATCGGCCCGTCTATTGCAAATGCCGGAAGACGACCCGATGGTGCCGGTGTCGCAATGGACGAACGTTTGCCAGGCACGCTAACGTGCTGTTGAATCGGGCGTGTATCACCAACAATGATTGGATCATCGTAATCATCAACACGGCGTTCAGAATACGAATTTCGACGCTTCGGAAAATCAACGAATCGATCATCGTCAAACGGCGAACGATAGTCATCGTCGTACCCTCTTCGATCACGGTCGCGAACTAATGCCGCAAGTCGGCGGTCACGAAGAATTTCGTTATCTCGATCGCTGTTTATTTTTTCATCCAGTAACAATTGTCGCAACTTCTCATTTTGTTGTGCCAATTTTCGTTTTTCGATTTCTGAAATCTGCAACTCACGATCAGCCAATCGACGCTCGGTTATCATCCGGTCGTCAACCAATCGGTCGTCAACCAATCGGTCGTCGACAAATCGGTCATCAATAAAT
>CAYONX010000125.1:0-4434 GCA_964405425.1 uncultured Pirellulaceae bacterium
CAAGGCGGACCGATCCAAGGTGGCACAATTCAAGGTGGCACGATTCAAGGGCCTGCTGTGCGAGCGCCAGCAGTTCAAGCTCCTGTTACCAATAACACCTTTGGTGCTGACGCTGGCTTTGCAAATGGACCCGTCATATTTGATACACCGGTTTATTCACCAGGTGCCACTTTCGCACCTGCACCCACCTTCGCACCTGCCGCCACCTTCGCACCTGCTGCCAATTTCGCGCCTGTTGCCAATTTCGCGCCTGCCGTCGCGGTCGCTGCAGTCGGCTCTCGCCGAAACCGATTCTTCGGAGTCAACGGACTTGTGTTCAATCGAGACTTTGAAGATGACCTGTTCATCACTCGCGATCCTGCCGGCAATATATTGCGTTCGACTGACGCCGACACCAATACCCTTGGTGGTCTTGAATTCTTTCTTGGCAGCCGCAATTCAAACGGGAATGGATTCGAAGCCCGCTATTGGGGACTGTTCAGCAACGGGGGTTCAGCAACGCTTGTCGGCGGTGCAAGTTACCAGACCTATCTGACTGACTTGCAAAATGCTTACTGGCCAACCACTGGCGAAAACTTGCAAACCATTGTCGATCGCGGAGTCAGCACGATCACTCGTGATAACGAAATCCACAATATCGAATTCAACATGCTGCGTCGCGGTGGTTGCTTCAGAACGGCCGGCGGCCGATGCGGCAATTTCGAATTTTTACACGGCTTCCGTTGGTTTGAATTCGACGAAGATTTCCGCTGGGACATAGCTTCAGCGACAGGACCAACGAACCTGACGCTGAGCAACGAAGTCCAAAACACGCTTTTGGGTTATCAGGTTGGTAGCCGAGCCAACGTTTGTCTAACCGATCGAATCGCATTCAACGCTGGCACCAGAGTGGGACTTTTCAACAATCGAGCCCGAGTACGACAGGGCATCATCGGCGACAATGGCGTCTATGCGACTGTTGGTCAGCCTGGCCCGGACTTTGATTTTGTGGATGCCAAGAACGATGTATCGTTCCTGGGAGAATTTGATCTGGGAGTATCGAGATTGATGTCTCGGGGCAGTCGCCTGAATATCGGTTACCGAGCCATCGGAGTCAGTGGTCTTGCATTGGCACCTGACCAGTTCAGCAACTTCGCTGCAGAACCAGCCATTCGCGACGTTCGCACCAATGGTAGCCTGCTACTTCACGGAGCCTACTTCGGTTTCGAAGCCTGCCGCTAGTCGGATCGTCGGATCAGAAAACCAAAACAGCCGCAACACAATACGTTGCGGCTTTTTTTATGCACTTTATGCGCTTTGGCTAATGGTTGGTCGACGCGTTGGTTGTTCATCGCCGACCAAACGTTTGGTTACTTGACCGCCAGCGGCGCGATCGTGCACATCATTTTGCGCGACTGTTGGTTTGGCGAACTCTCGACCTTGCCAAATTCGGCAAGCTGTTCGATCACACCTTCCATGACCTTTCGGCCCTCTTCGATGTGAGCCATTTCGCGGCCACGGAACATTACCGTAACCTGCACTTTGTCGCGGTGCTTCAAGAAACCGATCGCCTGCTTCACTTTGAAATCGATATCATGTTGACCGGTTTTTGGACGCAATCGAATTTCTTTCAATTTCGATTGGTGTTGTTTGCTGTTTTTCTGAGTCCGCTTGCTCTTTTCATATTTGAATTTGCCAAAATCCATGATTCGGCAAACAGGCGGTTTAGCTTCCGGTGCGACTTCGACCAGGTCCAAACCCTGCTCCTGTGCTTTCTCAAGCGCATCTTTAGTTGGGATGACTCCTAGCTGTTCTCCGTCGGCATCAATGACACGTATGGGACTGATTCGAATCTGGTCATTGATTCGGTTGTTTTTTTGGTCGATTTTTTATTCCTCCATTGGGACATGAACAGGGTTCTGAAAATAGCCTCAGGGTATCAAGGCTGAAGACGAACGTATTTTAAGCGGACTCAAATGCCAATTGCACGAGCAATCAACGATCTTCCGCAAAAATTTCTCCGAGTTTATATACCTCGCATTTCTGCCAGGCATGCGATTATGCACCGCTTCGCAGCGTCTTTTGGTCAACTTCTTTTGTAAATTTGGCAATTGCCTCGGAAATTGGCATCGCTCCCAAATCATCACCGACTCGTGGACGGACGCTGACAGTACCAGATTCTGCATCGCGAGGCCCAATAATCAGCATGTAGGGAACCATTTCGTTACGAGCTTCAACAATTTTGGCACCCAGTTTTTCACTGCGATAATCGCCTTCGATCCTGAGCCCCTCAGCCTTCATCTGCTTCTGAACATTCCGTGCGTATTCTTCTGCTTTTTGGCTGACCGTCAGAATCCTGGCCTGTTCCGGTGCCAACCACAGTGGAAATTCACCGCCGAAGTGCTCGATCAACACACCAATAAATCGCTCCATGCTGCCAAACGGTGCCCGGTGAATCATGATCGGGCGGTGAGCTTTGTTATCGCTGCCGATATACGACAAATCGAATCGTTCGGGCAAATTGTAATCCACTTGCACAGTTCCCAGTTGCCAACTGCGGCCAATGCAATCTTTGACAACGAAGTCAATCTTGGGACCATAAAAGGCCGCTTCACCAGGCTCTTCCGCAAACTCCTTGCCCAAACTTGCTGCCGCGTCGCGACAAGCTTGTTCCGCCAGATCCCAATTCTTTGGGTCACCGACGTATTTGCTACTGTCTGGGTCTCGCAAACCGACTCGAACGCGATAGTCGTCCATGCCCATCGCAGCAAAAATGATTTTCACCAGATCCAAACATCCGGCAACTTCGTCCGCAAGTTGCTCTTGAGTCACAAACAAATGCGCGTCGTCTTGAGTAAACCCACGTACGCGCGTCAAGCCACCGATCTCGCCGGATTGTTCCCATCGATAAACGGTTCCAAATTCAGCCAGGCGAATCGGCAAATCACGATAACTTCGCTGCTGCGAATCGTAAATTTTGATGTGGTGCGGGCAATTCATCGGCTTGAGCAAATAGCCTTCGATTTCACCTTCACGCATGTTGTTTGCCAATTCCGCACAATCGCATCCACAGTCCGCCATCCTGCTCAAATAATCTTTGTGCAGCAGCGGCGGATACTGACTGTCCTGGTAATACGGAAAGTGTCCGCTGGTTTTGTACAGATCGATTTTGCCGATGTGCGGCGTGAATACCTGGTTGTATCCCTGCTGTGTCAAATGCTTTGAGATAAAGTCTTGCAGCGTTTGTCGAACGAACGCACCTTTGGGTGTCCAAAGAATCAAGCCCTGCCCCACCATATCATCGATATGGAACAGCCCCAGCTTTTTGCCTAGCAAACGATGGTCACGCTTTTTTGCTTCTTCCACTTTCTCGAGATGCGCGTCGAGATCTTCCTGGCTGAAAAACGCAGTCGCGTACAAGCGCTGAAGCTGCTCGCGGTCCTGGTCGCCCTTCCAGTAAGCACCGGCGATTGAAAGCAGCTTGAACGCACCAATAAATTTTGGGCTGGGGATATGCGGACCGGCGCACAGATCCAGAAATTCACCTTGCTGATAAAACGAAACCGTTTCTTCGTCGGCAAGTCGCTCTTCTATATGTTCAACCTTAAAGTCCTGTTTCATATCGCTGCAGATTTTAATCGCTTCACCACGAGGACTAACAATCCGCTCAAAAGGTTCGTCCAGTTCGACGATTTTCTTCATCTCCGATTCGATCGATTCGAAATCGCCTGCGGTCAATGGTTCTTCGGATTCGATATCGTAATAGAAATGATTTTCTTCGGCGGGACCGTAGGCCAGGCGAACATTTTTTCGCAGCCGCATCACAGCACGAGCCATCACGTGAGCGCATGAATGCCTCATGGTCAGCAATGCGTTGGGGTCTTTTTTGGTGATGATCTTCAGATCAACGCTGCTGCCGTCAGGAATTTCGTAGTCAACATTTACGGGTTGTTGATCGACTTCCCCCCACAAGGCATCCTTGGCCAGTCTTGAGCCAATGCTCTTGGCAACTTGTTTGACGGTAACCGCACCGTCGTACTCCCGGACGCTTCCGTCGGGCAACTTTACATTTGTCATGGATTTTCGAATCTTTCAAAACAGGATATCTGACCGCGACACAAATGCGGCCCAGAAAAAAACAGTATAAATCTTGGACAATGATTGCGGAACGACAGTTCACCAAGGCCAGAAAAACTTGGAAAATCGGCACTTACGAGCGTCCATGGTTCTCAAGGCCCCCTTTTGCAATCCCTGGCCGGCGGTAGATCGAAGCATCCAATGCAATCACTGTGTGAACCTGGCCCGTGGAAAACCTGTCCGTTAAGAATGGAACGGTGGTCCAAAAAACTGCAAAGTCCGATATCCAAATGGACGAAAGAGGTTAAAATCAGTTCAAATTTGGACGATTAGCTCAGTTGGCTAGAGCGCCTCGTTGACATCGAGGAGGTCGTTGGT
>CAYONX010000126.1:0-4324 GCA_964405425.1 uncultured Pirellulaceae bacterium
CTAGCGCCTTGCCGCTCACTGGGTTGAGCAGGATTTGCCTTATTGACCTTAATTCACTACTGACAATTGACCGTGCGGCTTGAAATCTACCGAGTCGTTTGTGGTTCGCGGCGTCTGGATACGTTGACACTTTGGGCTGGCAGTTCTACCATTTCGCGTTTTGAGCGAAACCATTACAGGTTGGTTGAACATTGAGTAAGACTGCGTTTCTATTTCCCGGTCAGGGAGCCCAGACGGTTGGGATGGGTCGCGATTTGTGTGAAAGCTTGCCCGCGGCCAAAGAATTGTTTGATCGTGCAGCCGATGTGCTTGGCTACGATTTGATGGATATTTGTTTCAATGGGCCTGAGGAAAAACTGAATTCTACGGTCATTAGCCAGCCTGCGTTATATGTATGCAGTTTGGCGGCGCTGGAATCGTTGAAGGCCGAGCATCCGGACGTTGTTGATTCCGTCTCAGCGGTGGCAGGATTGAGTTTGGGTGAGTACACAGCGATTGCTTTTGCTGGTGGTATCGGTTTTGAAGATGGGTTGCGGCTGGTGCAAAAACGTGGCCAAGCGATGCAGGAAGCTTCTGATGCGACGCCCAGCGGGATGGTTAGTGTGCTTGGGTTGGATCGAGAGCAAGTCGAAGCGGTTTGCAATCAAGCCAGAGTCGAAGGCGAAGTGTTGCAGCCGGCAAATTATCTTTGCCCGGGCAATATTGCGGTTTCAGGCGAGCAGGCATCATGTTCAAATGTCGCCTCTGCAGCAGAAGCTGCTGGAGCGATGAAAACGGTTCCGCTTGCCGTGGCAGGTGCTTTTCATACTGCCATTATGGAATCGGCAATCCAAAAATTGTCCGTCGCTTTAGACGAAGTTGAATTTATGCCTACCAGAATTCCTGTTTATTCGAACGTGGATGCCGCTGCACATACGCAACCCGATGAATTGAAATCGCTGTTGTTGAAGCAGGTTTGCTCGCCAGTGTTGTGGCATGATTCAATGCAAAAAATGTTGGATGACGGAATTGAGAAATTTTATGAAGTGGGTCCAGGGCGAGTCCTGAGAAGTTTGCTGAAACGAATCGCAAGAAAGACTCCTTGTGTTGGAACACTGGATTAAGAATTTAGGAATTGAAAATGAGTTTGGACAGTATGAAAATTGACTTGTCGGGGCAGACAGCGGTTGTGACCGGTGCTTCGCAAGGACTTGGACGCCAAATGGCGATCGCCCTTGGTGCAGCTGGCGCGAAAGTCGCTTGTATCGCTCGCAATGCCGAGAAACTTGCCGCGACCGTTGAAGCAATCAAAGCCGCTGGCGGTGACGGTGAAGCAATGCCTTCAGATGTCAGCCAATCAGAAGGCGTCGACAAAATCATTGAGAACATTAACGAGAATTGGGGGCGGCTGGATATCGTCGTCAACAATGCCGGTATCACTCGCGATACTTTGCTGCCGATCATGACCGACGAACAATGGGACGATGTGATCGCGACCAATTTGCGCGGAACGTTTTTGTTTTGTCGTGCTGCCAGTAAAGTCATGATGAAGCAGCGATACGGGCGAATTATTAATATTTCGAGTGTTTCAGGTTTGATTGGGAATCCAGGGCAAACCAATTATTCAGCTTCCAAAGCCGGGATGATCGGTTTGACTCGCAGTTTGGCCAAGGAATTGGCAAAGCGAAAAGTGACCGTTAATGCGATTGCTCCCGGATTCATCGAAAGTGATATGACTCAGGCGCTTGGCGACGCCATTCTTGACGAGGTCAAGAAGCGAATTCCGGCCAAGCGAATTGGTACAGCAGATGATGTGGCCGCTTGTGTCTTGTTTTTGGCAAGCCCGGCAGCAAGTTACATCACTGGGCAGGTTTTAACGGTTGACGGAGGAATGACCGCTTAAGTCGGTTTAATCGGAGAATATTGGATTGAATATTACCGTCGACAGGGCCTATTAAGCCTTGACCCGTTTTATGCCAATCCTCTATCTTAAACCCGTCGCGTAAAAACGATATTTGTTGATCAGTTATTAGTGACTTAGTAAAAGGAGGCCGATTGATGTCGGTCGAACAAAGAGTAATTGACATCGTTGCAGAGCAACTTGGTGTAGATAAAGACAAGATTAAATCGGAATCCAATTTCGTTAACGATTTGGGTGCTGATTCATTGGATACAGTTGAATTGGTGATGGAGCTTGAAGAAGAGTTCGACATTAGCATTCCTGATGACGCTGCCGAAAAAATTCAGACGGTTGGTGAAGCTGTCAAACACATTGAAGACAACAATTAGCTAGTCCTATTTCAAAATCAGGCAGTTTCATGAATCGGCGAGTCGTCGTCACGGGCTGGGGTTTAATTACCTCGTTGAGCTCACAGGTAGATGACTGTTGGCAGCGGATACTGGCAGGCGAAAGTGGTATTCACGAAATCAAACTCGTCGACAACTCCGATCTGAAAGTAAAGATCGGAGGTGATGTCTACGATTTTGACGCAGCCTCCAAAATCGGTCATAAAGAATCCAAGAAGATTGATCGGTTTGCACAGTTTGCCATGGTCTCGGCTGCAGATGCAGTAGAGTCATCCGGTTTGGACTTTGCGTCCTACGATGATACTCGGCGCTATGGCTGCGTTTTGGGGTCGGGTATTGGCGGATTGATTACGATTTCTGAACAGATTGGGAAATTGGTCGCCAAAGGTCCTGATCGTGTTTCGCCGATGACGATTCCAAAGCTGATGCTTAATGCTGGCGGCGGGAACATCGCGATCAAGTATGGATTGCAAGGCCCGAATTATTCAATCGCTACCGCGTGTGCAAGTGCTGGCAATGCGATGGGTGATGCGCTTGGCTTGATCCGCAAAGGCGAATGCGATTTGTTGGTGACCGGCGGTGCTGAAGCCGCAATTACCAGAATTGCATTAAGCGCATTTCAAAACATGAAGGCGCTTTCATTCAGAAACGATGAGCCACATCGTGCAAGTCGGCCGTTTGATATGGAACGCGATGGTTTTGTGCTTAGCGAAGCTGCCGGAGTCGTGATTTTTGAAGAGCTGGAGCACGCAAAGGCTCGACAGGCTAATATTTTGGCTGAAGTGATTGGGTTTGGCACCACTTGTGATGCGGGCCATATTACTTCACCCGATGCAGGCGGAAGAGGCGCTTCGCGCGCGATGCAATTGGCACTCGACGATGCTCAAATCAATCCAGAACAAGTCGATTACATTAACGCTCATGGAACCAGCACTCCGCTGGGAGACAAAGCGGAAACGCTTGCGGTTAAGCAGGTTTTTGGTGAACATGCTCGAAAGCTCAGCATTAGCAGCACCAAAAGTCAGGTCGGGCATTCGCTCGGTGCCAGCGGTGGCGTTGAATTGATACTTGCGATTAAAGCCATTCACAACAACACGATTCCGCCAACGATTAACTTGGAGAATCCTGATCCTGATTGCGATCTCGATTACACGCCGAATGTTCCCAAAGAGCGTCCCACTTCGATTGCGATGAGCAACAGCTTTGGATTCGGTGGGCATAACGCTTCGGTTGTTGTCAAAGAATTCAAAGGCTGATTTTGCCTCTCTATCTTGTGGCCAGTCGACGGCAATAAATTCGGCTGCCACCTGCCTGACAAAAAATGCGATTCCGGTGGCAGATACGCCGGTTTGCAAAATCTGCACGAAATAATGAATCGTCGTAAGTGTAGAATTCCAAGCTATTTAACGCAATTGAATTGGCTTTGGCACGCTCCTTGCGTAAAGAGAAGTTCGGCATCAGCAAAATTTGTGACAGATCGTCATCAAGTTTTGCAAGGGCCATTAAACTGGAAATTCCCCAATTCTTTTAACAAGGAGTTGATTTATGATTTTGAAGCAACGAATGGAAAATTCTACATTGAACGATTTGGCATCTGATTTCGAAAACCTTTTCGAAACTGTTTTTGGTGAAGGACCGAAGAGCCCCAATACCTGGGCTCCGCGTGCGAACGTGTCGGAAACGGATGCGTCGTATCTGGTTGAATTGGAATTGCCTGGAGTAACTGGCGATGACGTCAATGTCGAATTGACTGACGGCAGCTTGGTGATCTCTGGCGAAAAGACCGTTGAAGAGAAAGGCGAAGGCGTGAAGGTTTTGCGATCCGAGCGTCGAGGTGGAGCATTCCGCCGTTCGTTTAAATTTACAACGCAATTGGATGCCGAAAAAATCACGGCAAATTTTAATCACGGAATCTTGAAGGTGGAGCTGCCGAAATCGGAACAGGTCCTGCCTCGCAAGATCGAAGTCAAGATTGGCGAATAAGATTCGCAGTTACAGAATAAAAGAAAGCCTCGGAATTTCCGAGGCTTTTTTAATG
>CAYONX010000127.1:0-3516 GCA_964405425.1 uncultured Pirellulaceae bacterium
ACGGCGCGCCTGACAAAACCAAATTCGAAGATTACTCGCCACTACTTCGCGACATCCTCAGCCGCGGACTAAGAGAATCACGAATCAAAGCGACAACTACAACCAACACGTAATGCTTGCTTCACGCAAAAAAAATTTGGCGGCCTGATGGTCGCCTTTTTTTGTTCGGCTTCAAAGTATTTCGTCAACGGAATCCAAGTTCTGTACCTTTGGTTCGAATGCTAGCAGTGCCTACCAACGCTCATGGAATTCACCATCCCAAACCTCGTATTCAAAATTGAATGGCTCTAAAAACAACTCCAATACCTTTCGACCTCGTCTTGTCCGATATTCCAAATACGACTCTTCACCCGCATGCACCACGTCTATTAAAATTTGCGGATGAGCAAATTCACCCTTGTCAAAATTAAAGAGCACATTGCTTGTCTGACAAACAGTAAAGCTGGCGTAATCGTCCGCTAAGTAGTCATTCAGCCGAATCTGGGGTGCATACAACTTCTTGTCGAATTCGACGGACAATTGAGTCAACTGTTCAACTTTTTGTTTGCCCCAATTTTTCAGAATTGTCACGTGCTTTTCATGCCCATCCAACCGCCGAGTTAGCTCCACATTCAGATCAAACACGGCCCCTAATTCATCTAATAGTCTACATCCTTGCTTGAACTTCCTTTCAAGGCTGCCAGTTTTGGTTCGTAGCCGGAAATTCAAAATCCCTTCACTTTCAAATTGTTTTATTTCGTAACCTTCTATCGCATCGGTTACCCGAAACTGTGCTGGAATCCTTTCATGAGGATATGGTTCGTGTTTTGCAATCTCGCCTTCGTCCAAAAATTGCCTTATCCAACTATAGCAATGATTCAAAAACTCAAAGTCAAAATTTTCGAGCTGTTCGTTTCCTGACTCAATCTGCAACGAAACCGACAAAAAATTACTGGATGCCGATAATTTCAAACTGCCTGTTAGGTTGTCGGCGGCAGTGATAGTTAGCGATCCGCCAAATTGAAATTCTTGAACTAGTCGATCAATCTCTGCAGATTCAAAAACCATCCACCTGGTAATGTGGCCACTGTAAGCACTAACTCCAAAGCGGCCTGCCAAGGTTTCGGGCTTCGCCAATTTACTTGTACTATCCGGATAAGAATGGATCCTCTGAGTAGCAAATCTACCATCATCCGAATCTCGAAAACTAACCAACACGTTTGGATTCGCCTCAATTATTTCCAACTCTTCATTGCCGATCGATTTTCGACCAATGTGACTACGGGCGGCAGCAAAATCACGATTGTTGGCAATTGACGCAACTGAAGCCAGGCTTCTGTACATCGTTCCTCGTTCATATTTTCGAATGTAAACATAGAAACTGTCTAGTTCACCCCATTCGACCTTCCACCCTTCCCAGCTCGGTTGAATAAAATCCAGATAGCATCTAGGCCCTTTTCGAATAGCGTGTACCAATTCACTTTCTGGCGATTCAAAATCCGATCCGTAAACTATTGCGTGCCGGTGGTCAAAATCTACAAGACATCCGGCAGATGCATCCCTCAGAAATTGATCGCTACATGCTTCAAGCATTTCTTGGATGCAAGCTGGCCCCTCAGCAAAACCCACTAAACAACCGTAGTAACCATATCGATTAGACGCTTTGGTTATTACGCCATCCTTGAGCAAGACATAACTAGCCGGATCAGACATTTCAATCAGTTCTCGAAGGGCGGATACTTTTTTCTACGATGAAGAACTATTTAGGTTCCTCAAGTAAATTCCTGACATCCCACAGCTCGGGAAACAGTCGCACGAAAACAACTTTTTGCAGCCACGGAACACCAGCCGTTCCACCGGTCCCGCGCTTAAACCCAATCACCCGCTCAACGGTTTTCATGTGGCGGAATCGCCACTGAGCAATTTGGGCGTCCACGTCGATCAACTTTTCCGCCATCTCGTATTCGCTCCAGTAATTACTGGGATCGCTGTAGATTTTGAAAAAGACGCCCGTCAGTTGTTCGTTCGCCTGATGTAATTGGCAAAAATCCGTTTTCTCGTAATCTGAAGGAACATCAAAACCCTTTCGACTCAGATACAAAATGAATTCATCATAGAGACTCGGCGCTTCCAAATCCGCCTTGATCCCTTTGTGCAAACCCGGCTTATGGGCAAACGGCTGCACCATCTTTGCATCTTTGTTACCAAGCAGAAATTCGATCGTCCGATACTGGACGCTCTGCATCCCACTTGCTGGCCCCAACACATGTCGAAATTTTACGTATTCCGATGGAGTCAGTGTTTCCAGCACCGCCCACTGTTCGAACAACTGGCGAATTATCTGTTTAACTCGAGCAATAATTTTGAACGATGGCTCTAAATCATCCTTACGAACGTAATCCATTGCCGCTCGCAATTCATGAATGACCAGCTTCATCCACAGCTCAGAAACCTGATGCTGAATAATAAACAGCATTTCATCATGCTCATCAGAAAGCGGATGCTGACACCCGACCAATTCTTCGATTCGCAAATAATCTGAATAATCGAGTTTGCCCTGCAAATCGACGACGGCGCTTTTATCAAGTTCGCGCTGTGAATTCATAGTGGTGGACTACGGCTTTGATAGAATTTCAATTTTTCGAACAACTCAGGATTCTCGGCGATAAAGCCTACGGTTACCAGTGTGGGATCAAAATCGAAACAATCACTTTGTCGCAATTTTGCTGACCTTCACCTGTTGTTTATAAACCGCAGAATCATTTGCTTGAAAATCGGAGGATCATCAGCCTCCGACAATTCCAAATTACAGCACAATAAAATCCCTCGGCGTTGGCGGCATCGGGCCTACACAAGCCATGCGATATCCGGACTAGGCCGCTTTCGTGCTGGCTTTTGATTTTCGTTTCCGCGTCTTTTTGTACATCAGAGAATTCCCCTTCTTTCCAACATTCTTGATGCTGCCCGTGTGCTTCAGCACGTACGCAACTCTTTGAGCCTGCCAACGCTGAATTCCCATCGCTTCCGCCAGTTGGCCCGTATCAAACGGTTCTTCCAGCTGCGGTAATTCACCATGCAGATCCTGAGCCGCCACGTACGTCTTCGATTCAACCAATCGATCCATCACTCGATCAGCAACCACAAAGTCCCCTGCCCGCTTGCGCCGGCGACGGCCATGCCCCGGATATCGAATCTCTGTAATTTCAACCTCCGGCACAATGATCCTGAGATTGGGATGCGGGAAGACACGCGTGAAGTACAACATTTCATCCATCAGATCGAGAAATCCGCCTCGTTTGGGACTCATCCGTTCGCTCAAAACCTTGCCCCCCTTGCGCGAAAGTTTGACCAGTCGTTTCCGGGCAATGATCGGCTTAACCACATCTACTTTGTGCGATTTGATCAACGTTTGGATCTTGCTGCGAATCGATGATAAGCCTGAATGTTGAATCTCGATCAGGCGTTCACCATCGACCACATCGATTCGATACCGCCCGAATTTGACTTCAATCTCACAGCCATCACTACAGTAATGCT
>CAYONX010000128.1:0-3175 GCA_964405425.1 uncultured Pirellulaceae bacterium
CTGAACGATTGGGAACCAGACGAACCCTTTGATTTGATCACTTGCGTGCACGGACTGCATTATCTGGGTGACAAGCTTGGCGTGCTGGCAAGTATTCGGTCGTGGTTGAAGAAGCGAGGTCGGTTTGCAGCGAACCTGGATATGGGAAACATCAAGGTCGTCGGACGAAAAACCAGTAGAGCAGTTTCACGATGGTTGCGGGAAACCGGTTTCGATATTTCGACGCAACATAAATTGATTACATGTAACAGTGGTGGAAACAAGCCATCACCTTTTGAGTATCTGGGCGCCGATGATCAAGCGGGTCCAAATTATACTGGGCAGCCGGTCGTCGATTCTCACTATCGAATCAAAGACCTGTAGATGTCAAACCCGGTTTGCGACGGGCTTAGCTTGCCTCTAAGGTTCGCATTAATTCGCCATGCCGTCTTGGAGTCGACAACAGCTTCGCAACGTACTCGTTGCCTGGTTCTTTTAATAATTCGCGAGGCGTACCAATGCGAACCACCTCGCCGTCCAGCATTACCGCAATCTGATCGGCAAGTAATAACGCCTCGGCCATGTCGTGCGTAACGACCAATGCCGTGAGTCCCAGATTTTCCTGAATGTTTTTGAATTCCGATTGCAAACTGTCGCGGGTGACTGGATCAAGTGCGCCGAACGGTTCGTCGAGCAGCATCACCTTCGCACCTCCCGCCAATGCTCGTGCAAATCCGACTCGCTGTCGCTGTCCGCCTGACATTTGATGTGGATAGCGGTTAGCGAATTCGGAAGCGGGCAATTCCACCATGTCGAGCAGCTCATCAACACGGCCTTTGTACTCATCTGGCTTTTGGCCAAGTAGCTTGGGGACCATCCCAACGTTTTCGGCAACCGTCATGTGCGGGAACAATCCGATGGCTTGAAACACGTAACCAATCTTGCGACGCAACAGTACCGGATCCTGCTGCATGATGTCTTCGTCGCCAACCAGCACTTTGCCAGCGGTTGGTTCAATCAGTCGATTAATGATTTTGACGACGGTGCTCTTGCCGCTGCCACTGCCGCCAAGAAGCGCAAGAACCGTTCCGGTTTCGACGGTGAACGAAACATTTTTGGCGGCAAACGTCTTACCGCCATCAAACGATTTGGAAACGGATTCAGCTACGATCATTGGATACCCGCCGTAACTGCCTCTGCCGCCTCGACCGCTGCCGGTAGCGAGTATTCGTAACCCACATCCATTGGCACTCCCAAAGGAAGTCCCAGCGACCAGTAGGCCAACAACACGATCGTCCAAGTGATCAGGAATCCAATCGAATACGGTAGCATCATGGCGCCAACGGTACCGATGCCGGAATCTTTCACATAGCGTTGGCAAAATACGACCACAAGCGGAAAGTACGGCATCATCGGCGTGATAATGTTTGTCGTTGAATCGCCGATACGATAAGCCGCCTGTGTCAATTCCGGAGAAATTTCAGCGTACATTAACATCGGTACAAAGATCGGCGCGAGCATTGCCCATTTGGCAGATGCTGATCCTATCAGCAAGTTGACACTGGCTGCCAGCAAGATCATGCAAATGATCGTTTGCCACGGTTCCATCCCGCTTTTTTCAATGAAGTTCGCTCCTTTGAGTGCCAACAAATCCCCGATGCCAGAATTCTTGAATGCGGCGATGAACAAAGCGGCGAAGAAAACGAGTACCAGGTAATAGCCCATGGTTTCCATCGTCTTGGACATGCCTTTGATGACGTCTCGGTGACTCTTGTACTTGCCGGCTATGTAGCCGTGAACCAGACCGGGGACGACGAAAATCAAAAAGATAAGCGGCACGATCATTTTCATTAGTGGAGCGCCGGGAAACGAGGTTTTCGGACCGTTCAATGTGTAAGTTGATTCGACGTCACCACGGGACATTACAAATTCGGCTGTTTTGCTTTTGTTGCGGTCTCGTGTAAAGGCCAGATATTCATACTTGTCAGCAAATGTGTGCGTTTGCAATTCGTCTTCGGCGTCGGTCTCACGTACTTCAACCAGTTGGTCTCCCGGTTTAATCCCGGAATCGACAGCACTTCCAGAAACGGATTTTACCTTCGCGTGGTCGTCTTGTTCAAACTGGATTCCAAAATCAGAAGCGAAGTTGACGTACGCAGTTAATGTTCCAAAATCGTCACGCAACGCAGAGTCTTTTGGGAATGCCCAAAGTCCAACGATTGAGCAGCTGACAAGAATGGAAAGTAAGCCCAAAATCATTCCTGTTCGATCACGCGCCGTTAGCTCTTCGAACTTTGGGATTTCGTTTGGATCGCCATCAATCTCGGTACCAGCGAGTTTCGGTTCAATGATTAGATCGGTGATGAACCAACCGACTGCAATAATGAAGATGCAAGAAACGGAAGTAAAAAGAATATTGCAAAGCGGGTTAACGATATAGTCTTCATTGACCAGATCGACACCGGTTTGGGTCAGTGATGATAAAAGCGGGTCCAGTCCTGAGACGATGAAATTGGCGCTGAAGCCGCCCGATACTCCCGCGAACGCGCACGCAATGCCTGCCAGCGGATGTCGACCTGCGGCATAAAACATGACGCCCCCTATCGGTATCACTAAAACATAACCAGCATCCGCTGCTGTGTGACTGACGATCGCTACAAGAATTAACATTGGTGTCAGCAAAGACTTCGGTGCTATGTCCAGCAGCGATTTCAAGCAGGCGTTGATAAATCCAGAGTGCTCGGCAACCGCGACACCCAATAAAGCAACCAGTACGAGTCCAAGCGGAGGGAACTGGGCGAATTCATCCACCATCGAAGTCAAAAATTCGGCGAAGTTATCGGGCGTCAGCATGTTGGTGACTTTGACTGGAGTCGTTTGGCCAGGCTTGACTTCCGTGAATGTCATTTCGGACATCCACGCCGACATTCCCCAGGTAACCAGCAATCCAATCAAAAACAAAACAGCTGGATCGGGTAACTTGTTTCCCATCCATTCGATCAAATCCAGAATCCGAACCAGTATTCCTTTTTTGGTTGGGGTTATCGTTTTCTTGCCTTCTGCCATCGGACTTCGTCCCTTGAATTCGAACCATCAATCTTTTCAGCCGTCAAACCAAACATTCTGCCAGATTCAGCCGACAAAACAATCGCGCTGATAACTGAATTCAATTGTTTGTCGCAAGTAGATTTGCGGT
>CAYONX010000129.1:0-2980 GCA_964405425.1 uncultured Pirellulaceae bacterium
TGGATCAGACCGATTTATCACACATAATAGATGCCACCAGCTACATCAGCTCGCGGGGCTCGACCCATTTCAACCTCTCGTAGGACTCCATCTTTGGAGCCTACCAGATTTAAACACCTTATTTCCTTTGAAGCTACCGTAACAAGTAGCTGAGCACGTTATTGGATTGATAATTCGCAGGAAGCTACTTTTTGATGCTCTTGGCGGCTTCTCGAATTTTGGCAATATGATCCGGCCACAACTCAGTAATTTTTTCGTTTGACCGCACGTATAAATATCCCAGTTCAGTGTTTCCCAACGGCGTCAAATTCTTGCCAATATCTTCAGCCGGCAATGGCTCTGGGGTGAACTTGAAACCAATTTGTGGTGGTGCAATCTTGCCTAACGACACACGCTTTTTTGCTAGAGACAACATCTTCAATATTTCTGTTTTCTTGAGGTCACCAAAATCGCTTCCATCCGGGCTTTTTTCCGTCGGTAGCCTGGAATCAACTTCACCGGCAGCTGCCGGTTTTTCGGCAGAATGATCATCAGCTTTCGTTGTGTCTCCTGGTTCTTTCGTTTTCGGCACTACATCCTTGGCCCGCTTGTCGGCGTAAGCATTATAGGAAGCAGACATCCCATAAGAATTGTATGTCACGTTCCACCAATTCGGTGAACGAGCTATCAAGCTCCTAATGAACCGTTTGCGTGGAGTTTGTTGCCCTTTGGAAATTTTCAACGTTTGGATGTTTGACTCCGGTATTGTTTTGTCGCCCCGACGCGGAACGTAGCCAATGACTTGAACGCTGTATTGTCCCTGATCCAGCAAGTACGCAGTGCCGACGTCAAAATCCTTCCAAATGAATACAGATTCGCCAGGCTGCAGTTGTCGTAAGTTGCCCTGCGTTGAAAATGGGCTAGCGATGTACTGGTCATAATCGCCGTCAACATTTTTTACTATCAGTGGTCCATTGGTTCTAAAATCCTGCCAGTTATAGGATTCTACGTCGTTGCCAAAATTCTTGAGCTCTAGCGATGCCAGAACGGGCAAACCTTCTTTGACCTCGTTCGATTTTAATGTTAATCGCAAACGCAAGTTTCCTTGTTCGGGCGCCGGTCCCCAGTCTTGGTCTCCGCTTGCCGCTGCGACATAATTTTGTTGCTTTGCTTTTTCATCTGGATTGACGCTATTAGTTTCTTGTCGATCGTTCATTTCCTGTGTTTGATTAAAACTGGCGTTAAGAGATTCTTCGATAGTTGCAAACACTGCTGATTGCAGTTGATCTTCGGCGCTTATATCCTTAGCGATGGCATCGCCAACGCCCGAATTGCTAACCGTTGAATTGGCCATCGCAACGGAATTTCCAGTGGATACCAGTAACGTTACGGCCAAGCACACGACAGAAGCAAACGCAACGAGTCCTGCCGGCCAAACGGAATGCCGCCGTGGTTGGGGCCCGTCCAAAATTCGCGTCATTCGTTTGATTAAGGAACCGTCGCTGGCGGCAACAGCGACTTGGAAATCGTGGCAACGGAATTCTTCCAGTTTGGCGAGCGCGTGAACTAGAATTTTTCGATCTCCGCAGATTTCAACCGCCATATCATCGCAACAATGCTCTCGTTCCTCACGCACGCAATTCGACATCCACCAAACTGCCGGGTGATAGAACAAGATGGTTTCAATAATTGCCTGGGCAAGATTGACTAGATAGTCGTGCCGGTGAATATGCGCCAACTCATGAGCCAGTATTGTTTCCAATTCACGCGGTGTCAGGCCTGTGACAACATTTGCCGGAATGAGGATGGCCGGACGAACCCAGCTGATGACAATTGGGCTGACAGCTTGAAGCGATTCCAGTAACTGTACTGGTCTTTTCAGATGCATTCGCTGACAGAGACGGTCGCGGATTTTGATCATAGTCTTCGATGAAACGACTGTAGCCGATTGACGCCACGAACGAATTCGATTGAGTCCTAACATTAGCTGTAGAGCCAGAATCACAACGCCTGCACTCCACAACACAACCAGCCACGGTAGGCTGGCATTCAAGTAGGATGCACGTGGCGGAGAAAGATAAGTGCCCGCAGCGGAATCGCCTGGGAATGGTTGGGTGACAGCTGTACCATTGTCATTTATGTGATTCCCGCTTGCGACTTCAGGATTCGAAACAAATTCGCTCGTTGCGGATTGGGAAAAGTTGGAACCTTGCGGTACTGTAGAAACAAAGGCCTGATCAAGTTGGCTGTTGTGGTTCACGACGAAGAATGTCATCAACGGTAAGGCGACTAGAACAAGCAAACCCAGCAAAGCAGTCAGATATCGGGTTTGCGAAGAATACTGGCGCTGCAGTTTCCGAACGGCGGCAAAAACGATCGCGACCAAAGTCGCTTGCCACAAAAAATGAACCAGTGCCATTCCAATCGAATAGGTAATGGAGTCATTTGCGATGGATTCAAAGAAAGCATTCATTTCGCGTCTCCTTCTAATTTATCAAGCAACGTACGAATCTGAGCTAATTCTTCAGGCGTTGATTTTCGGGCCGACAAAGCATGCAAAACCAATCGCTGTGCTGAGCCGTTAAAAACTTGATCGAGCATTCGACCAACGATTTGTTTCTGAGTTCGATCTCGTGTGACGGAAGCCCGATAAACATGAGCATGCCCGGACTCATCACGTTTGAGCAGCCCTTTTTCATGCATGATTTGCATGATCTTCAGTGTCGTTGTGTAACCGGTCTTCGAATTGCGCCCACTATGCAGTTTTTCTTGTATCTGACGCACGGTGCAGTCACCGAATTCCCATAAGACCTGTAAGATCGCCAGTTCGCGATCGGTCGGTCCGGGGCTGCTGGGTCTGGCCATGAATTCGGTCTTACTGCTGTTTGAGTTCAGTCAATATTCAGATGCTGTCAAGCATTCTACGAATTAACACGTAGATGTCAACGAATTAATTCGTAGAATGTAGTAAATTCGAATGTAGCGAGAACGGGAGCCACCA
>CAYONX010000130.1:0-2978 GCA_964405425.1 uncultured Pirellulaceae bacterium
TCTTGTCGTCACCAATCAAAAATTCGAGAACTAAAACAAACTCTAAGTCGTCCAGTTATTGGGTATCCAGCGTCGCAGCCTTGAAAACAAGGGGCACTGACACACTGGCCCACGAACCAGACCCGGGCGCTTCGATGTTGGTTGGACGGGTCGATATTCGAAAAAATTCCAATGTATCTGGAAACAACGAAAAGCGATTGTGGCGTTGAAGACTATGATGTGACGAATCTTTGCGTATCGTAAAGACAAACTGATTGATTGAAGTCCAATTTATACTCACATTATCGGAACGAAATTTTGAAACTGACAGCCGCGTGCGCCTTTGGCTTGGAAAAGCCCCTTAAATGGGAACTGGAAAAACTTGGCTATCAACCCAAAGTTTCTACTCCCGGGCGAGTGGCCTTTGACGGCGGTTGGGATGATGTCTGCAAAGCCAATCTATGGCTGCGAACCGCAGATCGAGTCTTGATCGAGTTGCAATCTTTTGACGCGTCGAATTTTGACGCTTTGTTCGAAACCGTTAAAGCTTTTGACTTCAAAGACTGGCTACCCAAAGACGCCAGCTTTCCCGTTACCGGCCGCAGCCGAAATTCGCAATTGACAAGCGTTCCGGCTGTCCAGCGTACTGTAAAGAAGGCGATCGTCGAGTCTTTGCAAGCGGGGTACGACACCACAACACTTCCTGAAACCGGGCCAGAGTTTCGAATCGATGTCGCGCTATTGAACGACATTGCCACAATCACACTCGACACAACTGGTGCAAGTCTACACAAACGTGGCTACCGAACAGCTTTCGGTGAAGCACCCATCAAGGAGACACTGGCCGCAGCGATGGTCATGTTAAGTGTTTGGGACCCAACGCGACCGCTGATAGATCCGTTTTGCGGAAGCGGCACGATCCTGATCGAAGCTGCCATGATTGCTCGCGGTATCGCACCGGGCGCGTCGCGGGCGTTTCTGTGGGATTTATGGCCGCAAGCAGAATCGATCGATCGGCAAACATTTTTGCCGACCAAAAACGAGTCTGTCGAATTGCAGATATTGGGAACCGATGTGGACGAACGAGTATTGAAAGCTGCTCGACGCAACGCCGAAACAGCGGGCGTTGCAGCCGACATTCATTTTCAGGAAAAATCTTTCGACGAACTTCGCAGCAAACGCAAATTTGGTTGCCTAATTACCAACCCGCCGTATGGCGAACGCATGGGCGAACAACGCGATCTGTTTCCTCTGTACAAATCGTTCCCATCGGTATTGCAAAGACTTCCCACCTGGTCACACTTCATCATTACCAATATTCCTCGTTTTGAAGCCATTCTACAAAAATCAGCAACCCGCCGGCGAAAGCTGTACAACGGACGAATTGAATGCATGTACTATCAATTCCTTGGTCCGCGGCCCGATTCCGTCGCCCACCAGGATGAAGCTGACGTGGCTACTGAAGAACACGAACAAATTCAGCCGCAGCCTGTGTTTGGTGGTTTGAAAGACAAAGACCAGGAGCAGGCCACATTGTTGGCGGCACGATTGAAAAAACGAGCTCGGCACTTTCGTCGCTGGCCAGCCAAAAAGGGAATTTCGTGTTTCCGATTGTATGAACGCGACATACCAGAATTGCCATTTGTGATTGATCGCTACGAAGATTTCTATCACTTAACCGAATACGAGCGCCCACACGATCGTGACCCCGGTCGTCATGCGGCCTGGCTGGAGTTAATGAAGAAGACCGTTGCCAAGACGTTTGACACGCCGATTCAAAAGGTCGTGATGAAAACACGATTGCGTCAAGCTGGCCGAAGTCAACATGAAAAAGTCGACCAATCGCGTGACCGAATGACGGTTGGCGAACAGGGGCTTAAGTTTTATGTAAATCTGAAGGACTATGTCGACACAGGCCTATTCCTTGACCATCGCCACACAAGGCAAATGGTGCGCGACGAATCGACTGAGAAACATTTCTTGAATCTGTTTGCTTATACCGGATCGTTCAGTGTTTATGCTGCCGCGGGGGCAGCGGCTTCAACCACTACCGTCGATTGGTCGAACACGTATCTGGATTGGGCCAGAGACAATATGCAATTGAATGGTTTCGAAGGCATTCATCATAATTTCGTCCGCGCCGATGCTTTAACGTTCTTGCAGAACAGAAACTCGGAACAAAAGTTTGATTTGGCGGTTGTTGATCCGCCAACATTTTCCAACAGTAAACGAACAGATAAAGTCTGGGACGTACAAACGAGCCATTTTGAATTGCTTGCCGAATTGGCCGAGCATATTAGCGAATCAGGTGTCGTCTACTTTTCAACCAATTTTCGTAAATTCAAGTTGGATGATGGGGTAGGGAGATTGTTTGATGTCCGCGACATTTCCAAACAAACGGTTCCGGAAGATTTTCGGAACAAGCGAATTCACCAATGTTTTAAATTAAAGCGAAAATAGTGGCCGCGGTTCCGAAACCATTTGTTCATTTCATCAGCCTTTTTTGCGGGCCGATCTATTTAGTTTTTCTGGCTTCCATCCTAAGCCGTACTACTGGCATCTTACTGGTCGAGGCTTTGGTGGCCGTTGGTGCGGGCGGCATATCGTTGAGCGGATTTTTGATTGTGATTTGTTCTCGAATGAATCAAGATTCGGGCCGCAGATTCACTCTGAGCACAACGATGATGTTGATTGCCATGCTCGCTATTTACCTTGCCTATCTGCGCCAAGTTTTTAACAGGATCGACGCGTCAAAATTCGGACTAGCCGAATACGCAGCGTGTACGGTGTACGGGCTGTTGTTCATCTATATTTCGACGATCGTAATGATTCTGTTCATTGATTCTGCAATTGCTTTGACAACTATCGTCGTCGACGTTTTGAAGCCAAAACAACAAAAGTATTGAACGAGTCGTTGTGTTTGTTCTAGCTCAAAAACTGCTCACTCTAGTGAGCGGCCAGGCGCTAGCCGCCGATGGTAGTGAGCGGCAAGGCGCTAG
>CAYONX010000131.1:0-2652 GCA_964405425.1 uncultured Pirellulaceae bacterium
GTATTATGGCCTACACTCAAACCACCCTGCAGCAACGGGCCCGCCCAGCCAGCCAGCCAGCCAGCCAGCCAATCAACCAATCGCCCAGCCATTCGCCCCACAACTCAAACATCTTGATGAAAATTGTCAGCTACAACGTCAACGGAATTCGATCCGCCTTCCGCGATGGACTGCTGGATTGGATTGAAGAAAATGACTTTGACGTGGTCTGTATCCAGGAAACAAAATCGCAACCTGATTCTGCTCCAACGTTGCTGTTGGAGAATCTTGGCTACCGACATTTCTGGCACCCGGCGAAACGAAAAGGCTACAGTGGGGTCGCTACGTTTTGTAAGACCGAGCCCAGCAAGATCTACAAAGGGATCGGGATAGAAAAATATGACGATGAAGGCCGTGTCCTGCGAACGGATTTCGGCGACTTGACGATCATCAACAGCTACTTTCCCAATGGCGGCCGGGGAGAAACGCGACAGCAATTCAAAATGCAATTTTTGGACGACTTTCAACACTGGGTCGAACGGCTGCTTGAAGAGCGCCCCAATATCATTGCACTGGGCGACTTTAATATCGCCCATCAGAAAATCGATATCCACTCGCCGCAACGAAACCACTCAAAGTCCGGTTTCCTGCCGGCCGAGCGCGAGTGGTTTTCAAATTGGCTGGACACCGGTTTCGTTGACGCATTTCGCCATCTTCATCCAGAAGAAGTCAGTTATACCTGGTGGCGAGTAACTCAGTACGCTCGAGAATCAAACAAGGGCTGGCGTTTGGATTACCAATGTGTCAGCGACAATCTTGTTCACAGAATCCAGTCCGCTACGCATTTGCAAAACGCTTATCACAGCGATCATTGCCCGGTGCTGGTGGAACTTGATTAGACAAACGCAGGCTACTATTTCTTCCGGCCGCGTAGCTTGCGTGTGCGTTCTTTGGATTCAGGATCAGAGAATTGAAAATCGTCTCCGAACAACTCCTCGACTTGTTGCTGTTGTTTGTTCTTTAGCTTGCCCAACAATTGCTTCCTGGCTTTTTCACGTAACGCGGCAATTTCGCGCTGCAGATCTTCTTCGATTTGCTTTTCTGATTCCTTGAGGCTGATCGCCTGGTCATCAGAAATTTCCAGCTGAGTCTTCCATGGCTCACTGGTCAACCATTCAACGAAGCTCTTTCGCCGCAACTGGTTTTGAGCCACGATCTGGCGCAGCCGTTGCATTTGGTGCGGCAACAACGTCGACTGCAGATCTTTTTCGGACTGGTCGCGAATCGCCAAAATCTGATTCGCAGCCGCTTTCATGTCAGTTAAGTCAAGTTCTCGTAATTGCTGGGCAACACGCTGCTGTATTTCCTCGTTGGCCTTTTGCAGATCCTCAAACTGCTGGTCGACGATCTCAAGTTCCTTACGAACCGATTCATCGGCAAGCAATCCCAACGTGCTATCGGTTGCGTTGTATTTTCTGCCTGTTGAACCAATGGGTTGACCGAGAACAATATCGTTAAGCAAAGGAACCATCGACATCAATTCTGGATTGTTTGCACCCTCGCGTTTAACGCTGCCCATGAATTGATAATACTCATCCTGATTCGAAAAGATGCCGTATGAGTCTTCCGATTTCTCTTGGGCAAGACACAATGAATTGGCTGGTAAAATCACCGGCAACAAAAAGAGTATCAAGAGTTGATTGTATGATCCCATTGCACGTCCTTACTAAATATCGCTCACAGTGAACTAGAATATTACTTTATAAATTTGCTCGATCCAAACCACGATGGTCAACAAATGCTTGAATCACAGATTTCAGCAGCTTCAGATCCATACTGCTCAATCCAGTCAGCGGCAAGGCGTCATCCCAATGGCACTTACTTTTCTTACTTTAGGCACGAATCTCGATTGGTGAGTAGTTTAACGACAAGCCGGGAGGCGACCGTGTTCCCACTCAAGGCCAATCGCCGACGCCTGCCGGCTAATCGTTAAACAGGCCAAGCATCGTTCTGTCAGGGTTTTCGCTTTTTTGAACACAACAAATGTAAAGTAAGTGCCATTGGGCGTTATCCACCGCGCCCGATCTGGAAAACTTATGGATGTGCCAGACCGTCCAGTTACCGGAATGGATGATGCTAAAACAGAAAAGCCGCCCTTGGATTAGGCAAGAAAAGGATTAGGCAAGAAAATGCCCCCGAATAATTGCCTCATGTCGCCCGCCAGCGATTGAAATCGGCGACACAGTAATTAAAGTCAGGGCTCTTACCGTTCGATGTCTAGAATATCGTTGCAATTTAACGCCGATCGATTCCTTCTTCGATTGCAAAAATGCGTCCTATGTCGAATCCAACTAAATCCATAATCCTGTTACTGGCGTTTGTAGTCTTAGGCTGCTCGATAGCAACGGCACAAAACCGATACTATCCGCCGAATCGCTACCGGGTTCCACAGGGGAATTTTCAACAACCTTACCGTTACCAGCCGAATCGATATCAGCCGAACCGTTACCAACCAAACCCATATCAGCCAAATAGATATCGGCAGCCGCCGGTATACCGTGGTAACCACCAATTGCCTCATCCTTTCTACCGGCGAAACAACGTCCCACCCAACAACGTTCCGACTCGTCCAAGGACGGCAGGAAATCCTCAACCGACCGCCTCACCCAACAA
>CAYONX010000132.1:0-2435 GCA_964405425.1 uncultured Pirellulaceae bacterium
CTCGGTGATCGCTGCCGTTATCCGGCTTAAATGCTAATGACATGAAAATTAGGTTTAGCCTTCGCATCTTCCTGCTTGTATTCACCGTGGCGACGATTTTTTTCGCGCTTCGGTATAACCAACGGGCAAACATCAACACTGCGGCACGCAACGTTCAACGAGCGGGTGGTGCCACGCACCTTCAATGGAGAAAACCTAAAATTGTCTCCGTGCCAAACCTTGTTCCTAATGTGGTCTACCAGATCCCAGTGCCGTACACGGTTACTCTTTCTGACGGAACCACTGAAACCAGAACCAGGATTGAAAATGCTCACCGGAACACTGGCTATACCGTCCAAATTGACGAGTTTAGATTTTTGACTGGGAATTCGCCAGAATTCAACATTGGCTCATTCCTGACTGGCTCAAATTCGGACATTGCCATTGCCGCGATTTCAATTCCTGCAGTATCCGTTGACTCTGATTTAATTGACTCCCTGAAAAAATTGGATGGTCTCGCCGATATTGTGCTGTGCATGGATCAGGAATATTTTGGTATCGAGGCCTCTACCCGAATGGAACCGAAAACAAAAGCAGACGAACTGAAAAGATTCAGCGAACATCTCAACAGTGCTGTCAATTTGCTAAAATCCAATCTGCCCGACGTTAGAATACATCAACGGGGATTGGTAGACCCTACTTGATGCCGGAATCCGTCGGATAACAATTCGATGAACCGACGTCGCGAATTCAGGCGGTTTGAAAATGGAAAATCACTTGTCGCGACTCGGTTATCGCTGACATTATCTCGCTTGTTTTTCCGCAAGGCCTCGAATTTTGCTAGGGTTCAATTTACATCCCGACTTTTGCTGTTGGCCGTTGCCTATTTTGCAACCGGACTTGCTTTCACATCCTTTTTACGACATTCTACAGACTGGGAAGTGTTTGTGCGTTGGGATTCCACTTCCAACCAATGGCTGACGCGAGAATTTTCTATAACGGAAACGTGGGTTCGCTCGATGTTCCCCGGTTTCGGTTGGACGGCCTTGCTTTTTGCATTTGTGCTAATTGTGAGACGCACTATGCTAAAAACGACAGCAGCTAAAAATTTTCATCGAATAACCGTGCTGCGTAGTTTTCGACGTCGTTGTTCGCAGGGCAACAATTTCACTGCACTGGTCCGGAAACTGGCGATGACAAAAAAGAGTAATAACGATCTCACGCCGAGGCGCAAAGTACCAGCCGAACACTTTGCGCCTTCGCGCCTTTGCATGAGGCCGATCACCAACACGCCCAATCGCAATCATGGCACGTTACTAATTCGCGAGAACCAATAAAATGAAAACTCAATTTTCAATACGCATTTCGACATCTTTGGTCGTCAGCAGCTTGGTTTTGGTTCAGGCTCTTTTCGGTCAGGATTCGCTGGAACAGCAGTTCGCAAGGGTTGCTGAAGAAGCCGCCGAGAAGAATTTCAGCGGCATCGTGGTGGCTGAGAAAAACGGGACCATTGTCGCCAGCCAGAGTTTTGGTTTTGCAGACGCCAGCGCAAAAACTCCGATCGATTCAAACACTCTGTTCGAAATAGGCTCGGTGACCAAACCGGTTACCGCACTTGCCGTCATGATTTTGGAACGCAAGGGAAAGTTGTCACTCGAAGATTCAATTTCCAAGCATTTGCCAAACGTACCTGACAATTGCCACGGCATCACGATCCGACACTTGCTACAACACACATCCGGCATACCGGGTACAAACTATGGCCCGCACTCAAAAGATGTTGAGGTAATCACAAAGGCATATCTGAGAGGTGGGCCGAGGCAGGAACCGGGAACACGATTTGAATACTGGAACCAGGGCTACGCGCTGCTCGCGGCGATCATCGCAAAGAGCACAAATCAGTCTTACCAGGATGCGATGCAGGAGCTGGTTCTTCGTCCAGCTAAGATGAACGGCTCGTGCTTCACTGGTGACAAGCCACCCAAGGGCTTGAGCGTATCGATCGGTAAATCAACTATTGGCGCCGATCGCTCGGCATTGGATCATCCCTATGGCGACTTTTATGGCTTGCAATATCAAGGCATGGGAGGGTTGGTTTCCAATGCAAACGACATGGTTAAATTTATCGCCGCACTTCGAAAATCTAAAGCACATTTGGAACAGATGTTGCAGCCAGGGCCAGATGGCAGCTATGGAATTGGTTGGAAAATCGAGAATCTAAACGATGCTAATCAACGTGTTTTTCATTCTGGTTCTGTGCGTGGATTTCTGGCGGCGATTTCCTGGTACCCTGATCAGAAAGCCTCGATTATCGTTTTGGCCAATTCCGACGACAAAACAGGCTTCTATTTTGTTGAATCGAATTGCCGACAAGCTTTTGAGGCAACGATTATTCCATTGCCAAAAGATCAAGAGTTTGACGACGATTTCCGTGCGTCGGTGGTTGGTCAATATAC
>CAYONX010000133.1:0-2391 GCA_964405425.1 uncultured Pirellulaceae bacterium
AACCAGCTTCAAGAGTTGAATGTTAAGCTGAAGTTTTTGGATTCGCCGAAAGGATTCCGCCCGCGATTTTTGTTGTCAGTTGCGAAACAACTCAAAGAATCGCAAGCGGATTTGATTCATGTTTTTTTGCCGACGGTCGCATACTATGCTATTGCCAGTCGAGTGCTCTTGCGGTCGCAAAAGCCTATGCTGTTCTCCAGCGGTGGGGTCGGTATGTATTTGCCACTGCAAAAACAAATGATGAAATATGGAATCGGCCGGTGTTGTTATCCCATTGTGTGTAACAGCCCAACGGTTTTGGAGTACTGGCGAGATAAAATCGGTGTGGACTCGCGCCGGCTGCGCGAAATTCCAAATGGTCATGATATCGCCAAGTTTGATTCGGATTTTGATCGCGACCAGTTTCGTCGACAGAATAGTTTAGGTTCAGATTGTCCCGTGGTGGCAACCGTTGGGCGGATGCTTGATACCAAGCGGCACGTCGACATGATTGACGCTTTTGACATGGTCTTGAAGGAGCACCCCGACGCGATTTTTTTGATCATTGGCGATGGAGATAGTTTGCCTTATGTAGAGCAAGTCGCCCGACTGGGGATAGGCGATCGGGTTCGATTTCTTGGCCACAGAAGTGATGTCGTAGACCTGCTTCGAGCATCGGACTTGTTTCTGTTTGGGACAGAGTTGGAAGGCTTGCCCAACGCGCTCATCGAAGCGGCGCTTTGTCGATTGCCGATTGTTGCGACCAATATTGGGCCGGTCCAAGCTGTTGTCGAGAACGAAAAATCGGCGCTGCTTGTGGATGCGCGACGGGCCGATCTGCTTGCAGAATCGATGTTGCAATTTCTTGGCAACGAAGTGTTGTGCAAAGAATTTGCAAATGCTGCGTACGAATCTGCGACTATCAAATTTGATATTCGTAATACAATCAATCATCTATATCAGGCATATGGTGACGCGATGCAGGGTTTTCGAAAGGCGGTCGCGTCAAAATGAATTCTGGTAAACCAAAAATCGTGCTCAACACAACGACGCTAAATCAAGGTGGAGTGCTGCAGAGAATTTATTCGTTCATTGATAATGTCGTTGCTGGCACATTCAATGAGTTCGAGTGGGAGATTTTTCTTTCTTCGCGTGTGAAAAAAGAAATTGAAGACCGAGAGATGGATTTAAATATAAAGTCCAAATTGTTTTCAATTTCACCGGCGAAGAGCTTCAGTGTACGTAAACAGATTCGAAATGCTTTGAATGATGCAAAACCGGACCTAGTGTTTACATTTGCAGGTCCGTCCTACATCAGACACCGCTGGCCAGAATTGATGGGCGTGGCGGATGGATGGGTTACCCATTCCAGTTCTGTCGCATTCCGGTCGGTACCCCGTTTCTCCGATCGTATGGGGCTGAAACTATCAGCACTTTACAAATTGATTTGGTTTCGAAGATCCAGGTTATTCATCAATCAAACTGAAACTGGAAAACAGGGTATCGTCGACCGGTTCGGAGCAAAGGCTGAGAATGTGTACATCGTTCCAAATGCATTGGCAAGTTGGTATGAAATCGCAGAAAGCCCGACTCCGCGTGATAAAGGCGAGCCTTTGAATATCTTTTATTTTTCGGGAGCGTACTCGCATAAACGGCACGACGTATTGCCGAAACTGTGCCACGAGCTGAGAAAGCAAGGTGAGGAAAACTTTAAAATATGGATCACCTTGTCAGAAGAAAATCCGTTAACTAAAAACCTGATGTCAAATGCCAGGGCCTTAAACGTGGATTCGCACATTGTTAATTTTGGCAGAGTTCCAGTTACACGTGGGTTGGACCTATACGCCAAGTCTCACATTTGCTTCATGCCATCGGTTTTAGAGACATTTTCGGCTACTTACCTTGAGGCGATGGCCACACGTACGCCGGTGGTCGCAAGTGATTTTCCGTTTGCTCGGGAAATCTGTGGCGATGCGGCGCTTTATGTTGATCCGGACAATGCAGCCGAATCGGCTAAAAAAATCCTGAAAATCGCGAGCGACGGTCAGCTTCAACAAGAATTGACCGATAAAGGAACACGGCAACTTGCAAAGTTCCCAGATGTTACTACACAGATGGAAATATATCGTAAAGTCTTCAATCAGGCGCTTTCAGCAGCGTCATCAAGTAAAAACAAATAAGATTGGTTATTGGAAACGGAAATGTCTGAATATCGAAAAGAACTCGATGCGAAAGTTAGTGACAAATCAGCGGTGATAGGCGTCGTCGGCCTGGGATACGTCGGCTTGCCGCTGATCGACGCGTTTTTTAACGCGGGCTTTGCCAGTTTGGGCTTCGACGTTGACCAGAAAAAAGTGGATGCGCTCAACGCGGGCAAAAGTTACATCGCTCATATTGGTGACGACAAGATTA
>CAYONX010000134.1:0-2043 GCA_964405425.1 uncultured Pirellulaceae bacterium
GGGATCGTAAGTATAAGCTGATCTGGAACATCGCCCACAAATTGGAATTCCCCTTCGCTGCCGATCTCTGGGCAGCTTCCAGTTGGCAAACAAGTTATCAACAAGGCATTCGCGCCAAATACGGGAAAAAGACAATCGGCCAGTACCTCAGTCGACCAGAATTTGAATTATATGACATCGTTAAGGACCCAGATGAGACCAATAATCTGGCGTTAACGGCGGGGTTTTTGGAGGTTCTTGAAGATTACAAAACGAAGCTTCGCAAGCTTCAAACTGAGCTGTCTGATCCGTGGATTCGCAAGTGGGACCATGAATAGTCAGCGGAAAAAAATCGCCCGATTGTTAATAAATCAATACATTAATTGGTCGTCAAACTATCACTTTGTTTGCTAGACTGTGTGCAGTTTGGGGCTGCGGTGCGCAGCATGATTTACAACAACCTCTGAGTCTGAATTTGGTGAGTCAATGAAAAAAATTTCGCTGCCGCTTCTTGTCGTTGCGGCCCTTCTAACTTCGTCTGCTAACGCAGACGTAATTGGCTTCGAAGATTTCGATGGCGGTGCCGTCAATCTTTCTGGCACGACCAACGTATTTACCTATGACCCAACTGGTGGTGGTGGCCCGGGAACTGGTGGTGCATTCGGCGATGCATTCGGCATCGTTTCCTCTGTAAACAGTGGCGGCGTTGGCGGAACATTCGGACTTTGGGATGACACAACGGTTGATAACAGCGGTGGTGGCATTTTTGCGGACGATACCGTCGGACTTGGTGCAACTGCAACGACGGCGTTCTTTGGATTAGACGACGCTGACGGTGCTTCTGGCCCTGGAGTAACGTTTGCTAATTGGTCGTTCGATGTTTCCAGCGCGACGACGTTGACTAACATTCAAATCGACATTGGAGCGATGGGCGATTTCGAGTCAGCTGATGGCTTCCTAATTGAAGCTCAACTGGATGGCGGAGGATTCCAAACTATCTTTCAAGGAATTACAGACGAAGATATCTCAAAGACTTATCGACCACTTGAGGATGGAAACGCAACAACATTGAACGATCCGCTTGAATTGTTTATTGATGGCAGCGCTACCGGTGCTGGCTTGCTTGACAAAGCCGACTCAATAACAGGAAACTTCGATACCTTTACATCTACACTGTTTGCCGGTCAGTCTGGAGGCACACTCGATATCCAAATAAGTTTTGTTACTGCTTCGGGAACTGAACCTCAAGGAATCGACAACATCACTATCAACGGCACAACTATTCCAGAGCCATCCTCAATTGCGATTTTGGCTGCTGCAAGTTTGATTGCGGTTCGTCGTCGTCGTTAATTCGACCACGAATTTGAAACACAAGGCCGATCAAATTGATTGGCCTTTTTTTATGCGCCGACACAAATGACCGAAATCTAAAACAATGACTGCTGCACCATTCTTGGTTCATCGCGAAAGGACAATGCGGAATCAGTTTTCAATTTTTCCTGCAGGCAATCATTGAACAGCTCGGCAAAATCAGGTGCGAATTGATCATCAGGCGTATGAGTAAAAACGTACGGCTCAAGCCCGGCTTCAACCCACTCGGCGATTTGCTGCGTCCATTCTTCGACCCAAGGCCGAGCCAAATCCAGATTGTTTCTGCCGACTAGTCTGAGCAGCGGGCGTGTTCCGGTTACAAATTTTCGAACAGGGCTTTTGGGCTTTCTTTGCTGCGAGACTTTCTCGATTTCGTCATCAGGAGCTTTGCTGAAAAGCGGTCGGGAATCAAATATCACCCGGTCGACTCCCAATTCGGAAAGCATTTGATTCAATTCCGATTCAGCAGGCTCTTCGAAAAAATCGAGATGCCGTACTTCGACAGCGTACGGAAACTGTTGTGGCAAGCTTTCCAGATATTGCCTTAACAGCGTAATCCCGGACGGATTGAAACTTGGGCCCAGTTGTAAAAACGAAGGCCCCAAACGACCCGCATCATTCAAAACATCCAGACCGGCAAGAAACTGATCCGTTTCCAGTTCAACATCCTTCAATTGCTTCTCATGAGAAATA